>CADAHL010000086.1 GCA_902787755.1 Oscillospiraceae bacterium | reverse complement strand
CGGAGGGACGTAGCCGTCCTGCGAGGCAACACGGGAGAAGAACTTCTGGGCGCTGCGCCAGATGGTCTTAAGCTCCGCATCCGAGAGCGGCGGATCACATTTGGCGGCTTCATCGAGGAAGCACTGGTAGGCCTCGTCGGTATCGCCATATTTCTTAATGACGCGACCGGCAAAACGGGACATGGTGGCGTTCCGGCTTCCTTCGGAGATGACGCGGTCACCATACCTGCCGCCGCCCATGTCCTGATCGAAGGCGTCGGCGTCCTCCAGAAAGTCGGTCAGGTTCATGCTGCCTTCCCGGATCTCCACTTCGGCAGCGGTCGTCCCGAAAAAGAACCGGGCTGCATCCAGCGCCTGCGTATCGAAATACGGAAAGATGGTATTGACCAGCTTCTTCAGGTCGCTGTAGGCGGTCGCATCCGTCATGAAGTCAATCGGGAACAGGATATGGAACTTCGGACGGGCAGGCTTACCGTTTTTCTCCCGGTTGTGGTAGCGGCTGTAGTGGACAGCAAAGCGCACGCCCGGAAAGGCAGCGGCCACGTCGTCCGGGGTGATCCACTCAGTGGGATCTTCGGAGTGGTCGTTGTCGCAATCGACCGGGAGACAATCACTGCCGATGAAGTTGTCGTTGTTGCGGTAGTGGTTCTTATATTCGGCGCATACGTAGTCAATCGACCGGGAGACAATCACTGCCGATGAAGTTGTCGTTGTTGCGGTAGTGGTTCTTATATTCGGCGCATACGTAGTCGTGGCAGACAGCCGCTTTCAGGCTGTCCGCATCCACTACATCGTGCCGGTGGGGGTAGGAGCAGTTACCGGGATTGCCGGTAATGTCTGCGCTGTACAGGGTAATCATTAGTCGCACACCTCCTTGGACTCATCCTCCAGCACCTTGGTGATAAATTTCAGTGCGCGGATCATGGTTTCCAGCTCGCAGTCACCGCCGAGGAAGACTTCGAGGCTCCTGCAGCCGTACCGGTCGACGCTGGTGTTTACCTCCATGTCTGTGCCGCCGTTATCCTTGATGCGGAAGTAGCTGCGTCCGCCGTGGCCGGTATCGCCGCCCATGTAACCGGTCGTCCCAGCTTCCACTTCGAGCAGGTTGCAGCTGATCACGTCACGGGTATAGGTCGTGATCTCGGTGCCGTCCGGCAGGATTCTGTCATTCTCTTTGATTTCAAACATCGTATTGTTCCTCCAATTCTTCTGTGAAATAGCGCAGGCGGTAGTTCTTCCAGCACCCAGACCTCAGAGCACTTGCTCATCAGGGCATTCCCGAAGAACAGAGCAAGCTCGCGTTCTGTGGGATCACCATCGTTCATGAACTGAGGGAACAGCAGGTGCGGCGCGATAGGGATATAACCGGTCTCAACGGCAAAACGCGAGTACTTCCGGGCAGCGGCAATGTTCCGGTCGATGTCTCCTGCATAGGGTGAGCAGATATAGACGATCGGCCTGAATGCACGCAGAGCCCGTCGCTCCTCGCGTTCAAGAGCAGAAAGTGCCTCGTATGCGGTTGGGTCTTTGTATCCTTCGCAGTTGCGTAAATCCACACTCATGAAAAAAAGCCTCCTTTCCGGGCAGACTGTCACCGCCCATTTCTTACTTTCCACTGGAGGTGACAGCCTGCTTTTGACTGGAGGTGACAGCCTGCTTTTGACGAAGGAGGCTCAGTCTTTTTTATAAAATTCTGTTTCGTAGCCGTCAGCCCGAAGGAGCAGGCCTTTTGCCCACGGGGGCCGAAGGAGCAGGCCTTTTGCCCACGGTGGCGTCCTGCCCATCTGCTCGCAGACCGCCTCAAGCGACATCCGGGGATCGGCCTCGATCACGAGCTCGTCGTGGATGTGCATGACAATACTGCAGCAGCGGAGCGTCTTCATGGCGTAGCACAAAATATCACGGGAGGTCGCCTGCACGATGTTCTCCACAAACCGGGCTCCGTAGGATTCGAGCCGTTCCCATTTCTTTGTGCCGCCGACACCTTCATAGGTGATACACTCCCTTCCGGAGGGAAGCGTGATAAACAGCATGCCGCTGCGGTAGGAAAAGAGGATGCCGTGTGTCTTGGTGGCGTGGTGGAACTTGACGGCCTCCATTGCTGCCCGGTCGACGTCCCACCAGAAGGACACGATCTTCGGGTTCGATTGCCGCCATGCATCCACAAGCTGGGGAAGCTCATCCTCCGACAAGCCCATCTCCAGAGCGCCCATCGCTTTTAAGGCACCGACCGAGCCGCCGTAGCCGAGGGCGAGCTCCGCGATCTTGCCTTTTTGCCGCAGGTGCCCGTTTATGCCATGCTTCTCGACCGGGACTTTGAACATCTGGCTGGCCGAGGCGCAGTAGATATCGCCGCCCTTGGCAAAGACCTCCTGACGCCACTGTTCACCGGCCATCCATGCGATGACGCGTGCTTCAATGGCAGAAAAGTCCGAGACAATGAACTTCTGGCCGTTTCTGGGAATGAAGGACGTCCGGATCAGCTGCGAGAGCGTGTCCGGCACATCCTCATACAGCATTTCGACACTGTCGTAGTCACCGGAGCGGACAAGGGCACGTGC
>CADAHL010000085.1 GCA_902787755.1 Oscillospiraceae bacterium | reverse complement strand
GCCTGCCAGGCGGGAGGCGGAATTGCCGATGATGGCCGCCATGCCCTCCGCGTCCGAGTGCTTGCCGGCGCAGATCGTGGCCAGCTCCCGGTCAGAAAAAGCGGAAAGGTCCTCCAACCCGATCTTCTCCCGCTCAACGCGTTCCCGATCAAAGTGTCCAATTTGGCCAAGGGAGGCTGCGGAAACCGGGATGCGCGGCAGATTGCTGGGGATCTCACGTGTGATCTGCGGCCTCCAGTCGTCAAAATCCGCCTCGCCGCCGGAATGGCTGAGGGTCGCGGATGCTGCATCCCCATCCAGAGACACGACCCCGACGGCAGTACCGCCGAGGGAAAACAGGTATTCACCCCGCTCCAGCAGCCAGCAGTCGTTTTCCGCGTCCCAGCTGGCCATGTTTTCCAATGGAAGCTTCAGCACAAGCGTCTCGCTCTCGCCGGGAGCGAGTTCTTTCGTTTTGGCATAAGCGCCAAGTTCCCGCAGAGGCTTTTTCAGTTTGCCGTCCGGTGCGGAAACATAGAGCTGCGCGGTCTCTTTCCCGGGGAAGCGGCCGGTGTTGCGGATCGTCGCCTCTACGGTCACGATCCCGTTTTCCACTGTGAAACCGGTGCAGTCCGTCTCAAACTCCGTATAGCTCAGGCCATAGCCGAAGGGGAAAAGCGGCTTAACGCCCGCCGCGTCATAATAGCGATAACCCACAAACACCCCTTCCCGGTAACGGGTATCGTCCCGCCGGGCGAAGTCTCCGATGGTGGGAAGATCTTCGGCCCTGGCCCAGGTAGTGGTGAGCTTGCCGGAGGGGCTGGCTTTCCCCAGCAGCACGTCCGCGAAGGCGTCGCCCGTGACGCTGCCCAGCTGGCTTAACAGCAGAACGTTTTCCACCTTGTCCATCCACCGGGCCGCCCACATTCAGCACCAGCAGGAATTTCCTGTACTGCTCCGCGCAGCGCAGAATGTCCCGCTTCTCATCCTCCGTCAGCAGATAGTCGCCCTCGCCTCCGGGGCGGTCCGCACCCTCACCGGAGTTGCGGGCAAGCACATACGCGCAGACCTCACCCTTGCCGTCAAGGGGAAGCGCATAGCGGGGTTCCGGGGGCGTCCGTCCCATGCCGACGAGAAAGACGGATTTGCCAAGCTCCTTCGCCTCCTGTGCGATCCCCTCATAAAAATCCTTGATTCCACCGTCCCGGATGGCCTTATAGCCGTCCATCCACGCCTTTGTGGTAACGGTAAAGCCTGCGTTTTCCAAGCCTTCTTCCACCGTTACATAGTGGCGCACATTCACGTCACCGCTGCCGGTGCCGCCCTTGATGGTCTCCCGCGCGCCCGCGCCGTAGAGGGCGATCTCGCAAGGGGAAGAAAGCGGGAAATCTCCGTTCTTTTTCAGCAGCACCATGCACTCCGGCGCAAGGGCACGGAGCGTCGCCAGATGCTTTTTTTCAAACTCCTGTACTTCAGGAGAATCGATTCTGACCATATTCGTTAACCCTCCAGATCGTTGACCATCTGATGCAGCGCCTTGTCGATCTCGGTGATCGCCTCTCCGGGGATCTGCACCATCTCCATGATTTCCCGGGCGGTGTTGTTGCCCACGGCCGCCATCAGTCCCTCTACCGAAAACTGCCGCGCTTTGGCAACCGCCTCGATGGCCGCGAACATGGGGGCCAGAACGGTCTTCGCTTCCTCACTCTGTCTGCGCAGGTGGGAGAGCGTGCAGTCCACACTGAGTACCGGCGCGAAATTGCCGTTCATGGAGAGCGCGCTCACCGGCTCGGTGAAGCCGCCACGCTTCAGCTTCCCCATGACCTCGCCCAGCCACTCGATGCTGTCCGGCACCCATTGAGGCAGGCGCGGGCAGACGGAATTGGTGTTGATCCAATCCTCACCGGTGGAGAAGCCGTGTCCGCCGTAGGAATAGATATGGCTCTCAAAAGCCACGCCCTGTTCCGCCAGCGCCAGCTCCATGCGGAGCGTGTTGGAAATATCTACCGTGCGGTCGTCCCGCGCCGCGGCAAAGAAGCAGGGGCAGGTCTCCGCTCATGGGGATAGGGCATCCCCGGCTGGCATAGATCGCAAATGTCTTTGAGGATCGCCGGATAGACAAGCACCGCGGCGGCAGGCTTATGCTCAGCGACGGTCGCGGCGCAGGCCGCCAGATGACCGCCCGCCGAGAAACCGACCACCGCGATCTTTGTTTTGTCCAGATGCCACTCGTCCGCCCGTTCCTCGATCAGCGCCATGGCCTGCTCATAGTCCTCCAGCGGCAGAGGCCACTTCCCCTTGGGCGTGCAGGTATAGCGGAGAACAAAGGCCTGGTATCCCGCCTTGAGATAGGCCGCGGCCACGGGATCGGCCTCCCGGTCAGAGCACATGGCATAACCGCCGCCGGGGATCACCAGCATGGCGGGCCGCTTGGAAAAGCCGAATTCGCCATCGACTTCCTGAATGTAGGCGGTCAGCGTAACATTTCTTTCTTCGCATAAAACGATCTCTTGCGCTTTCATGTCACAATCTCCTTTCAGATCAGTCTGAGGCCTAATTTCAGTACCTCACCGCTGACGCCGCGCATCATCCAGTCGGCGCAGCTCACGCCGTCCACGACTGTGGTGAAAGCGGCGTTGGAGCCGCAAAGGCAGTGGACAGTCAAGTTGGCGTCCTTGCTATTTTTGTCCGGCGTATCGAAGAGAAAGGTACTCAGGTCCGGGATCTCTTTTTGCAAAAGCTCCAGCATTTCCTTGAGCTTCCGCTGATAACTCACGCCTGCGGCCTTGTCCGGGATCCAGCGGCCGTCCTCCAGATACATCTCCATCTGGGTCAGCGCAGCATCCCGCACGGAGCAGCAGTACATGATCTTGATCTCG
>CADAHL010000084.1 GCA_902787755.1 Oscillospiraceae bacterium | reverse complement strand
CTGGAATGCCGGAATTATACCGGTGGCCGTCATCCACCCGGCCTCAGCCGGACATGGCCTCAACCTGCAGGCAGGAGGCTCCACCCTCATCTGGTTTGGCCTCACATGGTCACTGGAGCTTTACCAGCAGACCAATGCCCGTCTCTGGAGGCAGGGACAATCCGAGACCGTCGTCATCCACCACATCATCACGGACGACACTGTGGATGGCCGCGTTCTGAAGGCACTCCAGAATAAGGAGAAAACACAGGACGGCCTGATTGCTGGAGTCAAATCACGAAAACCAGAGTCAATCCGAGGATTACGAGAATCGGAGGTGAGACTTTGAACCCATACGAGGAACTGGCAAATGCCATCGTCCTGCAGGCCGTGAAGGATTACCGGCTCACGGATGACGAGGCAGAGCTTGCCGAAATCGAGCGCTTCTTCCGCTCCGGCTGGTTTGGTGTTCTATCAAAAGTCGACCCGGAGTATCTCATCAGAAAGCTGCGGAAGGAGAAATCGAAATGACAGCAAAGGAATATTTATCACAGGCGCGGACGCTGGATATGCGGATCAAGTCCAAGCTCCAGCAGATTGAGTCCTTAAATGAACTGGCTACCTCCTGCACCATCACCTACAGCGACATGCCCCGGAACCCGAATCACGGAGGCTCCAAGGTAGAACGTGCTGTGCTAAAGATCATCGAGCTGCAGGAAAGCCTGAAGAAGGACGTGGAGGATCTGGTGGAACTGAAGGAACAGATCATGGCGACCATTCAGTCCGTTGCCGACGTGGAACTGCAAACCCTGCTGGAGAAGCGGTACCTCTGCTTTCTCTCGTGGGAGAAGATTGCGGTCGAGATGCATTACAGCATCCAGCATATTTACCGGATGCACGACACGGCACTTTCCTGTGTCAGCACCATCATGAGAGCTAATGAGAGGGAATGAGAGTCGCCTCTTATGATAGTATTATGATGGACAAAATGAAATGAACCGGAAGCCTTGTGGGAGCCCGTCTCCTGCAGGGCTTTTCTTATGCCGAAATGGAGGTGACACAGGTGCCAAGAAAACCCAAGCGTCCCTGCTCCTTTCCGGGCTGCCCACGCCTGACTGACGGGCGCTTTTGTCCGGAGCACGAGAAGCTGGAGAACAAACGATACGAAAAGTACGACCGCGATCCTGCCAGCAAGCGCAGGTACGGACGTGCATGGAAAAGAATCCGCGACCGTTACATGAACGCCCACCCACTCTGCGAGCGCTGCCTTAAGGAAGGCAGGTACGTGAAGGCCGAGCAGGTGCACCACATCAAACCGCTGGCCGAGGGAGGAAATCATAACGAAGAGAACCTGATGTCTCTTTGCACGGCCTGTCATGCGAAGATTCATGCAGATCGCGGAGACCGCTGGCACACCCACTCTGACCGGTAGGGGCGGGTCAAATCTCTACGCCCTGTGCCCCGTGGAACGGGCGTGGGGTCGCGTGTGTGCGTGCGCGTTTTCAAACGGGGAATATACCCCCAGATAAGCGAGGTGATTTTTATGGCTAAGGACGGTACAAACCGAGGCGGTGCCCGGATGGGTGCCGGAGCCAAAAAGAAGCCCTTAGCTGACAAGATCGCTGAGGGCAATCCGGGCAAGCGAGCGCTGACTGTCATCGACTTCGATTCTCACGCAGCCGATTTGGAAGGTCAACCGATGCCCAAACCGTCGCGGCTCCTGTCCGCAAAGCAGAAGGACGGGAAAAAGCTGCAGGCGGCAGAAATCTATAAGAACACATGGGAGTGGCTGCATGAACGCGGCTGCTCCTCTTTGGTTTCACCCCAGCTCTTGGAGCGCTATGCCATGAGCTGCGCCCGGTGGATTCAGTGTGAGGAGGCCGTGACGGAATTTGGCTTCCTCGCCAAGCACCCTACTACCGGGAATGCCATCCAGAGTCCCTACGTCGCTATGGGACAGAACTACATGAGCCAGACCAACCGGCTCTGGATGGAGATCTACCTGGATGGAGATCTACCAGATCGTGAAAGAAAACTGTGCCTCCGAGTACACCGGCAGCAATCCGCAGGATGACGTGATGGAACGGCTGCTCCGTGCTCGACGAGGCGATGTATAGGATCGGAGGAATGATTATGTTTGAGAAAGTGAATCCGGCACATCCGGATAAAGTTGCCGACCGCATCGCCGGTGCCCTTGTGGATCTGGCCTATGAAAAGGAAGCTGATCCGAGGATCGCAGTAGAAGTCCTGATCGGCCACGGCATCTGCCACATCATTGCAGAAACCTCGGTCTCCCTTTCCCGTGATGAGGTGGAGGCTGTCGTAAACCGCATCGCCGGAAACCTTGTAGCCGATTACCGCGAGGTGCCGCAGGATGCCCACCTATCGGATAACCAGAAAGATGGTATCCGCTGCGGCGACAACGGGATCTTCAAAGGCGTCCCGGTGACAAGGGAGCAGAAAGCCCTCTCCGCCATTGCCAGA
>CADAHL010000083.1 GCA_902787755.1 Oscillospiraceae bacterium | reverse complement strand
CTGCTCGGCACCTGGGACATCACCACGATCCGGGCCAGCCTCGGCATGTATCTCTGCTGCAAGGCCATTCATGAGACCACAGATGTGCGTGTGCTGATGACCGGTGAGATCTCGGACGAGCTCTTCGGTTATAAATACACGGACTTTGCTCCCTCCGCCGAAGCCTTTCAGCAGGAGAGCAAAAAGAGGATCGACGAGCTGCATATGTATGACGTGCTGCGGGCGGACCGCTGCATCTCCGTGAACTCTCTGGAAGCCCGCGTCCCCTTTGGGGATCTGGACTTTGTGCGCTATGTCATGCGGATCGACCCGGAACTGAAGCTCAACCGCTACGGTATGGGCAAATACCTGCTGCGCCATGCCTTTGAAGACGACCATATTCTCCCCGACGAAATCCTGTGGCGGCAGAAGGCGGCTTTCTCCGATGCGGTCGGCCATTCCATGGTGGACGATCTGAAAGCCTATGCAGAAACCGTCTACACCGACGAGGCATTTCGGGCCGGGTGCCGGAAGTACGCGTACTGTCCGCCCTTTACCAAGGAGAGCCTGCTGTATCGGGATATTTTCGAGAAATACTATCCCGGGCAGGCGGAGATGATTGCCGACTTTTGGATGCCGAACCCGGAATGGGAGGGATGCAAGGTGGACGATCCCTCCGCCAGAGTGCTCTCCAACTATGGGGAAAGCGGTACATAAGACTTGCGGCTGTCAGGCTTTTTGTGTATACTTTCAGTATTCTGAAAGAAAGAGGCGGATGAGATGGATCTGCGCGCGCTGCACTATTTCGTCGTTGTGGCGGAGGAGCTGAACATCACCCGGGCGAGTGAGCGATTGAACATGAGTCAGCCGCCGCTCTCCGCCCAGATCAAGGGCCTGGAGGAGGAATTGGGCGTACAGCTTTTCATTCGGGGCAAGCGGCATTTGACCATCACGGACGCGGGGACACATCTGTACCGCCGCGCGCGGCAGATCCTGGAGCTCTCGGAGCAGACCCAGCAGGAGCTTATGTCCATGGAGGGGCTCTCCGGTGATCTGAACATCAGCCTGGTGGAAGGCCGCGCACCATTTTTGCTGGCCCGCTGGGTCGCGGGCTTCCGCTCCGAGTTCCCGCGCGTGGCGATCCATCTCTGGAACGGCAGCGGCGACGAGGTCATGGAGCGCGTGCAGCGGGGCCTTGCGGATCTGGCGCTGGTGGCCACGCCCTACAACGCCGAACAGCTGGACGGTTTCTCCGTCGGGCGGGAGCCCTGGGTTGCCATGATGTCCAAGGATCATCCCCTCGCGGCGGAGGAGGGACAGTTCCTGCCGCTGCGCAGGCTGGTCGGTCAGCCGCTGTATATCCCCAGCCGCCGCTCCCGTCTCGACTCCATCCGAGCCTGGTTTGAGGAGTTGGGAGAAGCGCCGACCATCGCGGGCGACCTCTCCCACTATATAGACGCTGTCGCACTCGCCGAGCAGAACGCCGGGATCTGCATTTTCCCGATGACCACCTATAACGTCAGCGATCTGATCGTGACAAAGATCATCACGGAAAGCGCCCGCCAGGTGGAATACGCCCTGGTCTGGAAACGCAACGACCGGCAAACCGAGTTGCAGGAGGAATTCATCAATTACGTGCAGGACTGCATGGAGGAGGAGCGCCGCGGCACCCAGCGCTATATCATGCCGGAGCGGGAGTATTTCCCACCGGAGGATACCAAGTACCTGTGATCCAAGGTCAGAGAAGAGGTTCTATCATGAAAGAAGCGAGTAAGACGCGCATTGAGCATGACTCCGAAGGAAGCGAGTAAGACACGCCTTGAGCATGACTCCATGGGAGATGTTGCCGTTCCCGCGGATCGCTACTGGGGTGCACAGACACAGCGCAGCCTGGAACACTTCCCGATCGGCGTCGGGAAAGAGACCATGCCGATAGAGATCGTCCATGCGTTTGGCATCGTCAAACACGCGGCAGCGCGTGTCAACCGCAAGTTATGTGCAGATCGAATGACGGCGGAAAAGCTTTCCGTGATTGAGCAGGCAGCAGAGGAAGTGGCTCTGGGACAGTTGGATAACCATTTCCCGCTGGTCGTCTGGCAGACAGGCTCCGGAACGCACAGCAATATGAACGCCAATGAGGTCATCGCCAACCGGGCAAACGAACTGGCCGGAAAACAACTGTGCCATCCCAATGACGATATCAACATGAGCCAGTCTTCCAACGACTGTTTTCCGACCGCCATGCGCATTGCCGCTGTTCTTTCCCTCGAACGAAATCTTCTTCCGGCAGTCGAAAAGCTGATCGACGTCATGCTGAAAAAGGAAGAGGAATCCCGTGAGGTCTTAAAATGCG
>CADAHL010000082.1 GCA_902787755.1 Oscillospiraceae bacterium | reverse complement strand
TCACTACTTTGTCAAGTTCAATGTCGACGGCCTCCTTCGCGGCGATTACCAAAGCCGCATGAACGGCTATGCCACTGCAAGGCAGAACGGCTGGATGAGCGCCAACGACATCCGGGAGCTTGAGAACCTTGACCGCATCCCTGCCGAGCTCGGCGGTGACCTTTATCTCATCAACGGAAACATGACCAAGCTGGAGGATGCAGGTATATTCGCGGCCTCGTCTGCCGCAGGAAAGGAGGAAGAATCCGATGAAGACGAAGAAGTTCTGGAACTGGAAGACCCGGACAGCAGTGAATCAGGAGACGCAGGAGCCGGTGACCGAGCGGACGCTGTTCCTAAGCGGCACCATCGCGGAGGAAAGCTGGTTTGACGATGACGTCACCCCTCAGCTGTTCCGCGACGAGCTGAACGCAGGCTCCGGTGACATTACGGTCTGGATCAACTCTCCGGGCGGTGACTGCGTGGCCGCAGCACAGATCTACAATTGCCGCCTCTGCTGCCTCTGTCATTGCGATGGCAGGCACGAAGGTGCTGATGTCCCCGGTCTCCATGATGATGATCCATAACCCGGCGACCATCGCATTCGGTGACCACAACGAGATGCAGAAGGCCATCGAAATGCTGGAATCCGTCAAGGACAGCATTATCAACGCCTATGAGATCAAGACGTCCCTTAGCCGCGCCAAGCTCTCTCGCCTCATGGAGGCAGAGACGTGGATGGATGCGACCAAGGCCGTCGAGCTGGGCTTTGCCGATGACATTCTGCAGAGAACGGACGCCGAGGACGATGAAGCACAGGAGCCGGTTGTGGAGGCCGTCATGTTCTCCCGTAAGGCGATGAACACGGCGCTCCTGAACAAGCTCGAAGCCAAATACCGTACACCGGCATCTGAGGCAGAGATCCCTGCCCCAGCCGAAACCGGTCGCTCCGTCGATGACATTCTGGAGCGGCTCGACACTATTTCAAAGTTCATGTAAAGAAGGAGGATTTTCATAATGACTATCTTAGAACTGATGCAGAGAAGAAATCAGGCACTTACGGCGGCTCGCAATTTTGCCGAGTCCCACCGCACCGACAAGGGCATCCTCTCCGATGAGGATTCCGCAACCTACGACCAGATGGAGAAGGAAATCATGGACATGAGCCGTGAAATCTCCAGAATGCAGCGTCAGGAAGCTATGGAGCAGGAGCTCTCCCAGCCGGTCAACTCCCCGATCACCGGCAGACCTTATCAGGCCTCTGCCGAGCCGGAAAAGAAAACCGGTCGCGCCTCTGACGAGTACCGCAAGGGTATGCTGCAGGCGCTGCGCACCAACTTCCGCCAGATCAGCAATGTTCTGCAGGAAGGCATCGACGAGAACGGCGGCTACCTCGTTCCGGAGGAATACGACCACAGGCTTATCGATGTGCTGAACGAGGAGAACATCATGCGTCGCCTCGGCACCACGATCACTACCAGCGGCCAGCACAAGATCAACATTGCAGCGACCAAGCCTGCTGCAGCGTGGATTGAGGAAGGCGGCGCTCTCACCTTCGGTGATGCAACCTTCGACCAGATCATGCTGGATGCATATAAGCTCCATGTCGCCATCAAGGTAACGGAAGAGCTCCTGTACGACAACGCCTTCCATCTGGAGAACTACATCATCGACCAGTTCGGCAAGGCGCTGGCCAACGCTGAGGAGGACGCGTTCCTGAACGGCGACGGCACCGGCAAGCCTCTGGGCATCTTCGCTCCCAAGGGCGGTGCGCAGGCAAGCGTCGTAACCGCTAAGGCCTCCATCGAGTCCGACGACATCATCAATCTGGTATACGCCCTGAAGCGTCCCTACAGAAAGAACGCGAAGTTCATCCTGAACGACCAGACCATCGCTTCCCTCCGCAAGCTCAAGGATCTGAACGGCCAGTACATGTGGCAGCCTGCCCTCATCTCCGGTGAGCCTGACAGACTCCTCGGCTATGAGGTGCTGACTTCTCCGTTCGCACCTGTTGCGGAAGCCGGTAAGCCCTTCATCGCATTCGGCGATTTCAAGTACTACAACATCGGTGATCGCGGCACCAGAAGTTTTCAGGAGCTGAAGGAGCTGTTCGCCGGTAACGGTATGGTCGGCTACGTGGCCAAGGAGCGTGTCGACGGCAAGCTCATCCTGCCGGAGGCTGTACAGCTTCTGACCCTGAAGGGAACTGCTTCTTCCGGTTCCTGATCGTAATACGGGCGGTGCTGCAAAAACTCGCGGCACCGCCTATTTGAAATGAGGTGATATTTATGCTGGTGACACTGGACGAGGCAAAGGAATATCTCCGGGTGGACTTCGATGACGACAACAGCCTG
>CADAHL010000081.1 GCA_902787755.1 Oscillospiraceae bacterium | reverse complement strand
CACGCTCCCTGGCTGTTCTTTGCGACCATGTTCATCATGGCTACCGGCGTGGGGACGGACTTTGTGCCGCAGACCTTTGTGCAGATGGAGGTCGTGGACTATGGCATCTACAAAACCGGGAAAGACCGCTCCGCCCTGACCACGGTGACCGACGGCTTCATCACAAAGATGCAGACGGCTTTTTCCACGGCGATCGTCGGCCTGGTGCTGACCGGGATCGGCTATACCGTGGAGGAAGGAAACCGATTCGCCGGGAACGTCTCCCAGATCCCCACGATGCTCAACTGGTTCATCGTGATCATGGGCCTGGTCCCCGCCGTGCTGGGCGTTATCTCTGTCCTGATCTACAGGAAATATCCCGTCACCAACGCGGTCCGCGGAGAAATGAAAGCCTATTTTGACAGGCAGAGTGAAGAATAGTATAAATAAAGCGGGTCGATCCACTCGACCCGCCTCGTATCAGCGCTTGGCGTGTGCTTTTTCCCGGTATTCTGTGGGCGTCATCTGATACTCGCGCTCAAATATTTTGTAAAACTGTGTGCGGTTCTCATAGCCCAGGGAAGCGGCGATCCTGCTCACCGGAAGCTCGGAGGCTTTGAGAAGTCGGGCTGCCTCGCGCAGCTGAATCTTTTGACAATAGACCTTCAGCGTATAGCCGGTGTGCTCTTTCATGATGCGGGAGAGGTATTCACAGGAATAGTGAAGCTCCCGGGCCAGTTCCGCGCGGCGGACATTGCCGTGGCGTTCCTCGATCAGCTTTTTCGCCTTTTCGAGAGTGATCAGCTCCCGCCCGTAGCCGAGGGAGACGTACTCGGCCCGATAGAGCTCCGGGTTCTCCAGCGCCGCAAACAGCCGAAGCAGCGACGAGTATATGTCAAACTGATACCCCACCCGTTTTTCGGAGTAGGCCCGGATCAGCTCGTTGGCTGAAAGTCCACATAGTCCCGCTTGCACGCCGCTCTCTCCGACAGGTTCTCGCTGAAGAAGCGGTTGAGGATGCTTTTATAGCCGAAGGGCTGGACAAGTCCTTTCGGCCATTGCGTGATGAGCGAGGGGTCGATGCCGATATAGAGGATATCGGCGGAGGCCATGTCGGTTTCCCTGTGCATGGTGCTACGGTTCAGCAGACACAGATTCCCCGCCGAATAGCGCACTTCTTCGTCTTCGATCATGACCGAGGCCTCTCCGCGCATGATGTACATCAGCTCGAAGAAATTGTGCTTGTGCATATAGGTTTCCTGGAAAAAACCGCTCTCGGCGGGGGTGTGCAGGCAGAAGGAACGCCTGTCCATGTAGTTGGAAAAGAGGTATTCCTCCGGGGTGTGAACACTGGTCGCAACGGATAGCTTGGAAAAGTAATCCCGGTCGACGGTGTGATCGCGCAGATAGTTTACGATGGGGCCGCTCTCCTGCGCCCGGACCTCCTCGATATCCCGGAAGTATAGATGAACCACATTTTCCATAGCCTTCACCCCTCATTTGTTATTCTACCATACTGAAAGCTCAATGAAAAGGGAGGATTTCCGGTTTGAAACACCAATGCTATAACCCGTATCTCCCCGCTTGGGAGTACATCCCGGATGCGGAGCCCCGGCTTTTTGACGGCAGGCTGTATGTCTTCGGCAGCCATGACCGCTTCGGGAGCAAGGACTACTGTGTCAACGACTATGTGGCCTGGTCGGCCCCGGAAGACGATCTCAGCGACTGGCGCTACGAGGGGGTCATTTACCGAAAAGAGCAGACCCCGTGGAACAGGGATCGGAAGTCCTATTATGCGCCGGACGTGGTTCGCGGGACGGACGGGCGCTATTATCTGTATTATTCGGTTGCCAATTCCTCCGTCACTTCTGTCGCCGTGTGTGATACCCCGGCAGGAAAATATTCATATCTGGGCGATGTGCGCTTCCCGGACGGCAGGGTCTACGGCTCCCGGGCGGAAGACTGGTTCGTATTTGATCCGGCAGTTCTGGTGGACGACGATGGCCGCGTCTATCTCTATGTAGGGAGCGGGCAGCCCTCCAACGGCCGCTTCGGACATGAGATCGTGGGACTGTTCGTGATGGAGCTGGAGCGGGATATGCTGACCATCAAATCTGATCCCACCATCCTTTTCCCGGCGGATTTCAACGCCAAAAAGCCTAATTACTGGGAAGGTCCCTCCATCCGCCATATCGGGAGCTGGTACTACCTGGTTTATCCTACAACGGACATCACGGGCCTCAACTATGCCATGAGCCTTTTCCCCGACAAGGGCTTTGTTCACAAGGGGCCGATCCACTCCTCCAGTGACATCGGATACCGGGGGCGAAAGCTGATGGACGCCGCCTATCCCATGGGAAACAGCCATGGCGGCCTGGTCTGCGTAAAAGGGCAGTGGTATATCTTCGACCATCGCACGACCAACGGAAAGTGGAAAAACCGGCAGGCGGTCGCGGAGCCGATCCGTTTTGCGGAGGATGGCAGCATCGCCATGGTGGAGTCCACCAGCTGCGGCTTGAACGGCGGCCCGCTCAGAGGAAAGGGCAGCTACAGCGCGTCCATCGCCTGCTGTCTGCGCGGCGGGAGCGTTCTGGGCTTTCGCAACCCTATGGGCGGCCCTTTTGTGACCCAGGGCGGGCCGGACTACGAGCCTCCGGAGCCGACAGAGCATCCTGTTAACGCCTACAGTGAAGCGAACGCGCCGAAGTCCTTCATCACCGATATCCGAAACGGCTGTGTTGTGGGCTATAAGTATTTTGATCTGACAGGGACCGCCGGGCTTGCGGAACGCTGGAGCTGCTGGGCGGAGAAGAAGGAAAAGCGATCGCGGCCTTTATCCTCTCTCCTACGACAGACTGGACGACCTACCGCATTCCTTTCTCTCCCAATGAACTGGCCGCCGCGGCAGACTGCCCGGTGAAGCGCTGCCCCGTCTACCTGCGGTATCGGGGGAAGGGCAAGCTGGATTTGTTGGAAATTGCTTTTGCATAAGGTAAGAGGGATAATCCGAACCCGCCAAAACGGCGATCTTTCGGCGCTTTTGGGCTTGTCGTCATTGACTTGCGTCAGCAAGCCTGCTTCCTCCGCACCCAAAATCATCCGAATTCTCATCCGTTTTGGTCGAAGAGTTTTCCTGGAGCTGGAATTTGTCCAGCCGAGGCGAAAACGCAGGGAATACCTGTCGTATTCCCGAGTATTTTAACGAAGGTTGGGCGGATTCCAGCCCGGGAAAACCGTGGTTAGGATTATCCCTCTTACCTTAAACATAGAGAGGAGTTAAAAACATGAATTGGACGACAATCTGGAGTCAGGCGGCAGCGCCCTCCTTTGCGATGGGCATGCTGCAGGGGAAGAAGAAAACCGTGGTGTTCCCGGTCAGCTCTCCGGTTTCCGGTGAGCGGGTCCGTCTTCGCTTTTCCAACATCTACGGA
>CADAHL010000080.1 GCA_902787755.1 Oscillospiraceae bacterium | reverse complement strand
TAAGCGGCTTGTTATAAATCAGCAAAAGTGTACGCTTATTATGCTTTGACAAGTCTGCTGCTCTGTATATTGCCAGAACAGATTTTCCTGTCCCCGGTGCACCACTGACAATCATGTTTTTATCATAGGACGCATTCAGAATTGTCAGTTGGTCGTCTGTCAAATCAACCAGACGCGGAAGCTCAAACGCCACGATGAATTCCCCATTTCAGATTAGTATTTCTGCAAATAGTTAGTAAAATATATTATCACATATTATGCTGAAATACCAGTCTAAAGTGCTCGGTTATAGAAAACTCCCATAGCAGAAAGCGCCCCGCCAACTTGTGCGAGACGCTTTTCTTGAAATGATTATCTCTCCACTTCCATCCCATTCGCAAACCGGAACACCAGCTTGCCGTCAGGCTTTACGAGCACGGTATCGATAACGGCCAGCCAGGTGCTTTCATCGAACTCTGTCAGCTCACTATGCTGCTTCTTCAAAGCCTGCATGAAGAGCTCGAACCGTTTGACCCGACCCTGCCGGACGCGCTTTTCTTCCTCAATCACCTCGACCTTAGACTGCAGCTCCCGGTAGCGGTCGTCGTACTCCCGGCATTTGGCCATGAAAGCATCCGTATCCTGAGCCGTTTTGGCGTTCTCTGCGACCCATTTCTGTATCAGCCCGGTGACTATGGTAAGTTCATCTTCCAGCCGGCTGAGCTGAGCGTCAAGATCCGCGCAATCCGTATATCTGTCCATGACGAACTGGCAGTTCCTGGTCAGCTCGTCCTTGCGCCGGATGAGAGAGTTGAACGCCGCGACGAAGGCGTCCCGGATATACTGCTCTTCCAGATGGGGCGTAGTACAGCGGTGCTCGCCTTTGTATTTGCCGTTGCACTGCCAGATCGTCCGGCGGTATTTGTCGGTCGAGTTCCATACCTTGGATCCGAAGAACTCGCCGCAGTCAGCGCATACAAGCCTGGCGGAGAAGATGCTGTTCCCGCTGTACTTGTGGCCTAATGCCTTGCGTCGGGCCATCTCCAGCTGAACAATCTCCCACTCATCCGGAGGAATGATCGCCTCATGGCTTTGTTCGATATAGTACTGAGGTGCCTCTCCTTCATTAGGTTTTTGGCGTTTCGATAGAAAGTCAGTCGTAATTTTCTTCTGTAACAATGCGGAGCCCCTGTACTTCTCGTTCGTGAGGATGCTCTCAATGGTGGATCGCTGCCAGGTCGTCTTACCGGCCGGTGTCGGGATCCCGTCAGCGGTCAGCTCCTTGGCGATCGTCCAGGATGATTTTCCACTCTTGTATTCCCTGTAGATCCGCTTCACGATCTCTGCCTGCTCCGGATTCACGACCGGAGGGGCATCCTTGTTCTCGCCGCGCTCGTATCCGAGGAAGTGCTTATACGGGATCGTCACCTTTCCGTCGGCCATGCGCTTGCGCTGACCCCAGGTGACGTTTTCCGAGATGGAGCGGGATTCTTCCTGGGCCAGGCTGGACATCAGGGTGATCAGAAGCTCTCCCTTGCCGTCGAAGGTGTAGATGTTCTCCTTTTCGAAATAGATCTCAACGCCGTGATCCTTCAGTTTCCGAACCGTGGTGAGACTGTCCACGGTGTTGCGGGCGAAGCGGCTCACGCTCTTTGTGACGATTAGATCGATCTTGCCGGCGAGTGCGTCTTCCACCATCTGATTGAAACCTTCACGGTGCCGGGTGCTGGTGCCGGTGATTCCCTCATCGGTGTAGACCTTCACGAATTCCCAGGAAGGATTGCTCTGGATGTACTGCGTATAATAATCGGTCTGGGCTTTGAAGCTGGTAAACTGCTCGTCCTTGTCAGTGGAAACGCGGGCATACCCAGCCACCCGGCGCCTCTTCACCGTGCTTTCGACCCTGCCCGTCACCGGATTGATTTTCGCCGGGATATACCCAGCCACCCGGCGCCTCTTCACCGTGCTTTCGACCCTGCCCGTCACCGGATTGATTTTCGCCGGGATCACAGTGATTGTTCTAGCTGTTTCCATTGCGTTTTGCCTCCCTTATTTGCTTTGTTCTCATGCTTGCGGCTGCCTTCATCTCGGGCGTCCAGGATTCGGCCCGGGACCGGTCTTTCCACTGTTTAACGATTTCGGTGCCGTCCTTATGGCAGAACACCAGCCGATTGCCAGGCTCCACTCTCAGCGCCGTTAAATCATCAAGAGCGATGCCTGTAACAAGCTCTTCAAGAACGGGCTCCGGGATCGCCTTGGACGGGCATTTGCTTTTTCCCAGCGTGTTATAGGTCTTGCAGACCCAGATCGGGCCGGTATGAGTCGTCTTTCTTCTGTACCGGTCTCCGCAGCAGCCGCATACGATTAGGCCGGAGAGCGGATAAGACTTTCGTTCCCGCTTGTCGGGCCGGTATTTTTCCCCTCTGCGGCGAATCTCTTCCTGCACAGCTTCGAACGTCTCCATGCTGATGATGGGCTCATGCGCGTTATTTACCCTATGGAAACAGCTAGAACAATCACTGTGATCCCGGCGAAAATCAATCCGGTGACGGGCAGGGTCGAAAGCACGGTGAAGAGGCGCCGGGTGGCTGGGTAT
>CADAHL010000079.1:2669-3146 GCA_902787755.1 Oscillospiraceae bacterium | reverse complement strand
TCTCGGAGGACGATCGCCAGGCAATCATCCATTTCAACGCCTATGTGTGCTACGGCGCCGTTACCCGATGGCTGGAGAGCGGCATGACCTATGACATCCTCGAGGATTTTCGCCGCATCTTCCAGCTGATGATCGAGCCGGCGATGAAGCAGCAGGGCATGATGGTGAAGCCCCTGTAATAAACGATATTTTCTGATGGTCAAAACCAGTCTCGTGTCTGAATTTCAGGCGCGAGACTGGTTTTGACTGTTTTTATTTTCCCGGAAAGGATGTAATGTATGGCCGCAATCAAGAAAGATCATCTTTGAAAGGAAGTGCGGATCATCCATGTGTTTCGCAAAAAAAATCGTACAGCTTCGAGTGCCGATCCTGGTGCTTGCGGTGCTGCTGCTCATTCCGTCCGTATTCGGAATGGCAAATACAAGAATCAATTATGATATGTTGACCTACCTGCCCGAGGATATGGAGACCGTGGTC
>CADAHL010000079.1:0-2643 GCA_902787755.1 Oscillospiraceae bacterium | reverse complement strand
GGTGCTGCTGCTCATTCCGTCCGTATTCGGAATGGCAAATACAAGAATCAATTATGATATGTTGACCTACCTGCCCGAGGATATGGAGACCGTGGTCGGGCAGGATGCGCTGATGAAGGATTTTGGCAAAGGCGCCTTTTCCCTCATTGTAATAGAAGATATGCAGCCGGAGGAGGTCTCCAGACTCCGCAAGTCCATCGAGAGCGTCGATCACGTGGATTCTGTGATTTGGTACGACAGCTTGATGGACGTGTCGATCCCCATGGAGATGCTTCCGGAGAAGGTCTACAAGGCCTTCAATTCCGGCGACGCCACCTTGATGGCCGTCTTTTTCGACAGCTCCACCTCCGCCGATGTCACCATGGACGCTGTGTCAGAGATTCGCGGAATCTGCGGCAGGCAGTGCTTTGTCTCGGGAATGTCTGTCCTGGTGCTGGATCTGAAAAACCTCTGCGAGAAGGAGGAGCCCGTTTACGTGGCGCTGGCTGTGGTATTGGCTGCAGCAGCCATGATGCTGCTGCTCGACAGTTGGCTGGCGCCTCTGGTCTTCCTTGCCTGCATCGGCATGATGGTACTGCTGAACTTAGGCACCAACGTCTTCTTCGGTGAGATCTCCTACATCACCAAGGCCCTGGCCGCAGTCCTGCAGCTGGCGGTCACGATGGATTATTCCATCTTCCTGTGGAACAGCTACAACGAACAGCTGAGAATCCATCCGGAGGATCACAAAGAGGCGATGGCCTGTGCGATCCATCAGACCTTTACCAGCGTGCTGGGCAGCTCCATCACCACGGTGGCCGGCTTCATTGCACTGTGCTTCATGTCTTTCACCATGGGCCGGGATCTCGGCATCGTGATGGCCAAGGGCGTTATCCTGGGCGTCGTCGGCTGTGTGACCGTTCTGCCGGCCATGATTCTGCTTCTGGATAAGCCTTTGCAGAAGACAAAACACCGCTGCCTGATCCCGGATATGACGAAGGCCTCCAAGAGCCTTTTGAAAATTGCGCCGGTTCTGCTGGTTGTGTTCGTGCTGATTGCGTTTCCGGCCTGGTATGGATATCAGAAGACCAATGACGAGGTCTACTACGATATGGGTGAGTGTCTGCCGGAGGATATGGAGTATGTGATCGCCAATTCCAAGCTTCAGGATCAGTTCGATATTGCCTCCACCCATATGATTCTGGTGGACGCCTCCACGCCAGAGAAAGACGTCCGCGCCATGTGCCGCGAGATGGAGTCCGTCGAGGGTGTAAAAACCGTTCTCGGTCTGGAGACACTGGTGGGCGAAGACGTGCCGCTGGAAATCCTTCCGGACCACCTGCGGCAGATCCTGGAGAGCGACCGCTGGAAGCTTCTGCTGATTGTCTCTGAATACAGAGCGGCAAGCGATGAGGTGAACGAACAGATCACAGCACTGAACGGCATTCTGAAAAAATATGACAAGGGCGGCATGTTGATCGGTGAGGCACCCTGCATGAAAGACCTGATCGAAACCACCGGCCACGATTTCACCGTGGTAAACGCCATTTCCATCGCGCTGGTCTTCCTGATCATCTTCTTCGTGGCGAAGAGCGTCACCCTGCCCATCCTGCTGATCTCAGTGATCGAGGTCGCCATCTTCATCAACCTGGGCCTGCCGCATTATCTGGGAAGTGCGCTGCCCTTTATTGCGCCAATCGCCATCTCCACGATCCAGCTCGGCGCCACCGTCGACTACGCGATCCTGATGACGACGCGCTATAAGAACGAGCGGATTGCCGGATCTGATCGGAAGGCCGCGGTTCTGACCGCCCTTTCCACTTCCATTCCGTCGATCCTGGTCTCCGGCATGGGCCTGTTCGCGGCGACCTTCGGCGTGGCAGTCTACTCCAACATCGACATCGTCAGTTCCATGTGTATGCTCATGGCTAGAGGGGCACCTGCTGGTCTTCGACCGGCTCATCTGCGCAACGACAATCGGCATGCGGCATCTGAATCATAAAAACCGTTCCAACCGTAACAATAATGATAGTAAAGATTTCAAGGAGGGTGTTTTGATATGAAAACCAAGAGAAATCGCGTTCTGGCCCTTGTTTTGTGCCTGACGCTGGTATTGGGCTGTGCCGGCATCGTCTATGCCGACAACAGCGGGAAACAGACCACGGAGGCAGCGGAAACTCCCGTAGAGACGGAATTCCCGTGTATGTGCTGACGGATGCCGCCGGTACCGTGGAAAAGGTCATTGTCAGCGACCGAATCCAGGAAGCGAACGGAGAAGAGAGCGTAACAAAGACGCAGAAGCAGAAGGAACTGCCTGTGGATGTGCGCTTCACCTATCGGCTGGACGGACGGGAAATCGCTCCGGAGGAACTGGCAGGGAAAAGCGGCAGAGTCGAGATCCGGATCGACTATACAAATAACGCCTGGGCCGTAAAGGAAATCAGCGGCAAGGAAGAAAACCTCTGCGTACCCTTCCTGACCCTGTCCGCCCTTCTGCTGGACAGCGAGCATTTCTCCAACGTGACCGTAGAGAACGGCAAGCTGGTGAATGACGGGACCCGCACAGTGGTCGTGGGCTATGCCCTCCCCGGCATGGGCGAAAGCCTGGCGCTCCCGGAGGAGCTGGATCTGACGATCCCCGATCACGTGACAGTCACTGCGGAT
>CADAHL010000078.1 GCA_902787755.1 Oscillospiraceae bacterium | reverse complement strand
CCTGCGGAGGAAGGCGGCGACCTGTACCTCATCAACGGCAATATGCTCCCCTTAGTCCATGCGGGAGCTTTTGCAAATATCAACACGGGAAAGGAGGAAACGAACCCCGATGAACAAACAGAAAAAGTTCTGGCACTGGAGAAATCAGGCGGACGACGCAGATCCAAAGGAACCAAGGATTCTTGAGCTATACGGCACCATTGCATCCGAGAGCTGGTTCGACGATGATGTCACACCCCAGATGTTCAAAGATGAGCTGTTTGCCGGTGACGGCGACGTGGTCATCTATCTGAACAGTCCGGGCGGCGATTGCATCGCGGCAAGCCAGATCTATACGATGCTGATGGATTATCGTGGAAACATCACGGTAAAGATCGACGGCATCGCAGCTTCTGCCGCCTCGGTCATTGCGATGGCGGGCACAGAGGTGCTGATGGCACCGACCAGCCTCATGATGATCCACAACCCTATGACGGCGGCATTCGGAAGCCGGGAGGAAATGGAGAAAGCCATCGAGATGTTGGAGGAGGTCAAAGAAAGCATCATCAATGCTTACGAGATCAAGACCAACCTTTCCCGCGCAAGGATCTCCCACCTGATGGATTCGGAAACATGGATGAATGCGAAACGAGCCATCGAGCTCGGCTTTGCAGACGCCATGATGAACGAGGAGAAAATCTCGGCAGAAATGCCTGCCTTCGAATTCTCCGATCGGGCTGTGGAAGCAGTTCTCGTAAACAAAATCACAGCAAAGGCCCGGCTGGAAAAGTCGGTGCAGCATGGCCGCTCCGTCGATGAACTGATGGAACGGCTTTCACTTTTGACCAATTAATGAGGAGGATTTTTATCATGACTATCATTGAACTTCGTAACAAGCGGGCTCAGAAACTGGCGGCTGCCAAGGCATTTCTGGAGTCCAACCGCAACGCTGACGGCTTCCTCTCCGCTGAGGACGACGCCGTCTACACCGGCATGGAGAACGACATCACCAATCTGGGCAAGGAGATCAGCCGCATGGAGCGTCTGGAAACAATGGATGCGGAGCTTTCCCGTCCGGTCAGCACTCCGATCACTGAAAAGCCGGATTCTCCTGCCAAGATGGATGCCAAGACGGGCCGCGCTTCCGATACCTACAGCAGGGCTTTCTGGAACGTCACCCGCCGCAAGGACTCCCTGACGCCGGAAATGAAGAACGCTCTGCAGGAAGGCGTCGACTCTGAAGGCGGCTATCTTGTCCCGGATGAGTTTGAGCGCACCCTGGTACAGGGTCTGAACGACAGTACGGTCATCCGTGCCAACGCCCATGTTATCACCACCTCCAGCGGTCTGCACAAGATCCCGGTTGTAGCGTCCCATGGCTCCGCTTCTTGGATCGATGAGGAAGGTGCCTATACCGAGAGCGATGATGTTTTTGGTCAGGTGCAGCTGGATGCCCATAAGGTCGGCACCATCATCAAGGTCTCCGAGGAGCTCCTGAACGATGCCGCCTTCGATCTGGAGGGCTACATCGCTTCTGAGTTTGCACGCCGCATCGGTGACAAGGAGGAAGAGGCTTTCCTGACTGGCAACGGCACCTCCAAGCCCACCGGTATCCTCAATACAACGGGCGGCGGCGATGTTGGCGTGACCGCTGCTTCTGCTACCACCATCACTGCCGATGAGCTGATCGACCTGTATTTCAGCCTGAAGGCTCCGTACCGTAAGAATGCGGTCTGGGTGCTGAACGATTCCACCATTAAGGTGATCCGTAAGCTGAAGGACAAGAACGACCAGTACCTCTGGCAGCCTGCCCTGCGCGACGGGGATGTTCCCACGATCCTCGGCAGGCCGTACTTCACCTCCGCCTATATGCCGGAAGCTGCTGCCGGTGCCAAGACCGTCATCTTCGGCGATCTTTCCTATTACTGGATCGGCGACCGTCAGGGCATTACTTTCAAGCGCCTGAACGAGCTGTATGCTGGCAACGGCCAGGTTGGCTTCCTTGCCTCCAAGCGTCTGGACGGCAAGACTGTCCTGCCGGAGGCCATCAAGGTGCTCCAGCAGAAAGGTACCGCTGCGAGCGGTTCCTGATAACTGACACGGGCGGTGTTGTCGTGACGGCCTTCGATGACGACAACAGCCTGATCGAAAGCCTGTCCCGCTCCGCGCAGAAGCTCTGCATGGATATCGTGAGGATTGAGGATGAGGCCGCCTTTGAAGATAACTACAAGGAAGCCCGGATCGCTGTCCTTTATACCATCGGCTATCTCTATGAGCACCGGGAGGAGGCAGACCACCATGCCCTGACACTGACGCTGCGGTCACTCCTCTTCGGGATGCGGAAGGAGGCGTTCTGATGAAAATCGAGCTTTTAAACGTCCGCATCCAGATACAGAAGAACTCGGTCGTGGTCGATAAATACGGCAACCATAAAAATGAGTGGGCTCCCTATTACAGCTGCAGCGCTACGGTCAGCTCCGAATCGCCAAAGGAAGAAACCGATGCCGGTCTCATTGTTGACGATTCTAAGATCGATTTTACGATCCGCTTCTGCCAGAAGGCTGCGGCTGTCACGTCGACTGGCTACCGTGTCCTGTTCCGGGATGTGCCTTATGACATCCTCGGTGTGGATCACATGAATTACAAGCGCAAGGCAGTAAAGCTCCTCTGCCAGAAAGTGAGCCGGTCATGAGTACGATCAAAGTAGACCAGCTGGCAGACGAGGTCATGAAGCAGCTGAATGATTTTGCTGATGCCACCTGCGACGATATGAAGGCCGCTGTGAAAAAGGCCGGAAACACCGTCCGGGATCAGATCAAGTCGACAGCGCCAAACCGCACCGGAGCCTATGCCAAGAGCTGGTCGGTAAAGAACACAAAGGAAAGCTCCCACGCTTTTGAGGTGACGGTCTACTCCCGGAACCGCTACCAGCTGGCGCACCTGTTGGAATTCGGCCATGCCAAGCGTGGCGGCGGTCGCGTCTCCGGACGTGCCCACATCGCCCCGGCTGAGCAGGCCGGAATCGAGCAGCTGGAACGAGACATCGAAAGGAGTATCAAAAGCAAT
>CADAHL010000077.1 GCA_902787755.1 Oscillospiraceae bacterium | reverse complement strand
CAGATAGCCGCCGTTTAAGTGGCAGCCGCCCCGGTTGGCCACCGCGTAGCCCAGCCCCTGGCCCACGGCGCGCCGCGGCTCATAGGCGGCCAGCTCCATCCCCTTGGAGTGGATGGCAAACTCCTTGCCGCCGTACTTCTCGCTCAAGCGTTTGCTGCCCTCGGCAAGCTCCGCCCCGATGCCGCGCCGGTGGGCGATGTCGTCAAAAACCTGGGAGAGCTTGTCGGTCTCGCCGAAGACAAGGCCGTTTTTCCACAGGCCCTTTTCGTTGGCCTCCATGGCCCAGGCCAGGGTCCCGGCAGTGGAAATGGTGTCCATCCCCAACTCGTCCAGCTCGTAGTTCCAGCAACAGATCTTCTCCAGATCGGAGTTTTCGATGTTGCCGCCCAGAAGGCCCAGGGTCTCCAGCTCCGGCCCCTTGACGTTCTTTCCATCCACCGAAACTCGGCGGGAGCAGCGGATCGGGCAGCTCAGACAGCCGTTGTTGGAGAGGGTCTGCTCCTCGGCCAGAGCCTCACCGCTGACGGCCTCGAACTCGTCAAACTGCCCCTTGGCATAATTTCGAGTGGAGAGCAGGCCGTGCATCTGCATGGAGCTGACGAGCCCCGCTGTGCCCAGCCTGGGAAGCTGCCGACCCGTCAGAGGGTGGGAGCGGATGGCCTGAACCCACTTCTCGTGGTGATCGGCGGCCTTTTCTTTGTCATAGACGCTGGGGATCGCGTCGCCCGCGGCGGTGATGGCCTTGAGATTTTTGCTGCCGAAGACCGCACCCATGCCGGCCCGGCCCGCCGCCCGCTCGCCGCTCATCACGGAGGCATAGCGTACCAGGTTTTCCCCGGCAGGGCCGATGGCGACCATGCCGCAGCGAACCGGCTTGCCGTGGGCATCGTTCAGCGCCTCCTGCAGCGCCTCCTGTGTCTCGGAGACTTTCAAGCCCCAAAGCCCGTCAGCGTCGTGGAAGCGGAATTCTCCGTTTTCGATCTCCACCCAGGTCGGGCCTTCGCATTTTCCCCGGAGGATCAGCGCGTCGAAGCCGGCCTTTTTCAGATAGTGGCCGAAGTTGCCGCCGCAGTTGGAGGAGGCGGTGATCCCCGTCAGCGGGGAGAGGGAGGAGATATCGAAGCGGTTGGACGATGGCGCGCCTGTGCCGGTCAGCGGCCCCGTAGCAATCACAATCAGGTTTTCGGGATCGAAGGCCTTCTCCTTCCCGCTCAGATTGTCATAGAGGATTTTGGAGGCCATGGCCTTGCCGCCGATATATTTCTCCCGGTCCAGGTCGGTCCAGATGTAGTTTTCGGCCTTTCGCTCACTCACATCCAGTAAAACGACCTTCCCCATGTAGCCGCAATAGTTTGTCATCCGAATCCCTCCGGCGTGTATTATAATCCTGCCTCCATCTTAGTACAAAACAGCGGGATTGAAAAGCGGAAAATTCTATATGCAGTTTCGTGCGATTTCACATCGTTTGGTACAAAAGCTACTGAAATTTGATTGAAATGCCCGACAACAGATGCTACACTACAGACAAGTTGATACGCTTATTGGATAAGCGGTGGACGAGCCTCTTTCCTTGAGCAGAACCGGTACAGCACAGCTGTGCCTGTTTTGTTCTGGAAAGGGGATATTTTTTTAGGAGGAAAACCGAAATGAAAAAGATCGTATCCCTGCTCCTGGCGATGATCATGATTTTTGCGCTGGCTGCCTGCGGGCAGAGCGCGGCTCCCGCCCCTGCGGCCACCGAGGCTCCCGCTGCCGAGGAAGAACCTGCAGCAGAGTCTGCCCCGGTCGAAGAAGCTGCGCCTGCGGAAGAGCCCGCCCCCGAGGCTGACGCGCTGGTGGTCGACACCTGCATCCTCATGGAGGCGGACGACGCCATGATCAACAACTACAGCCTGCTGGCCGTGAATCCCGACGCTCCCTTTGTCGACGCCGACGGCAACGCGGTTGCGGACGTGGAACTCAACACCGTGGGCGCCGCGGCGCTGATCAACTGGCTGCTTTCCGAGGAAGGCCAGAACCTGGC
This sequence comes from Oscillospiraceae bacterium, assembly GCA_902787755.1. Classification (GTDB taxonomy): domain Bacteria; phylum Bacillota; class Clostridia; order Oscillospirales; family Oscillospiraceae; genus Limivicinus. Next base: position 369 of record CADAHL010000077.1, on the reverse strand, counting down.
TGCCAACTACGGATTTGAAGAGTACGGCGAATACCTATTCTATCTCAAGGACGGCCGCCCCGTCTCCACTGCCGAGATTCCCGAGGCCACCGAGGAGACCAAGCACATCCGCCTTTCCACCACCACCTCCGTCAACGACTCCGGTCTGCTGGGCTACCTGCTGCCCATTTTTGAGGAGAAGTACGGCTACGAGGTGGAGGTCTACTCCGCCGGCACCGGCAAGTCCATCGCCAACGCCAAGATGGGCAATGCCGACCTGATCCTGGTCCACTCCAAGAAGCAGGAGGAGGCCTTCATTGCCGACGGCTTCTCTTATGTGATCGACGGCATGGAGACCGAGCGCCTGAACTGGATGTATAACTACTTTGT
>CADAHL010000076.1 GCA_902787755.1 Oscillospiraceae bacterium | reverse complement strand
GGCCTTGTCCGGGATCCAGCGGCCGTCCTCCAGATACATCTCCATCTGGGTCAGCGCAGCATCCCGCACGGAGCAGCAGTACATGATCTTGATCTCGGGGTGATTCTTATGCAGTGCCAGCAGACTGTCGGAGACGATCTCGCCACCGGTGAGGCGCGCCGCGATCTCCTCCGGCGCCTTCCAGACCTCCCGGGCCACCCGCTGCCAGTCATAATGCATCATGGCGCTGTCCACACAGGCGGTGATGTCCCGGCAGTCCGGGAAGGCGGCTGCGACCGCGTCGGTCAACAGAGACGTTGCGAAGGCTCCCGCCGAAAAGCCGGTCACCAGGATCTGCTCCGGGTTCGGCACCAGTTCCTTGATCTTTTTCAGCAGCAGCTGGAAATTCGTATACCCGTGGTGATGCAGCACGGCGGGTTTTCCATCCAGGTCCGTATAGGGATAATCCCCGGTCCCGCAGTGGAAATCCCCGGTGGCATAGGTCACAAACAGCAGGTTCCAGTCCCGGAAGGGATTCTTTTTTGACTGTCCGAAGGTCCCCATGCGGAGAATGACGTCCCCGAACCGCACGTCGTCGGAGTAGAACATCTCACCCTTTCCGCCCACGCGCTGGGGTCTGGCTGCGGTATGCTCGTCCACCGAAACACCGCCGCCGGAAAAACCGATCACCAGCTTATTCGCACTTCCGAGCCGAATGCAGCCGTGGTAGGGATTGCCGTTGGCGCAGAGAGCGCCCTCCGGCCAGTATTCGTAGTTCTTTCCCTGCTTCGGGCGCTCCGGCAGCTCCGGGAAGCGGGTCAGCTCGATATAATCCGCCAAGAGCCGGTTGAACAGAGGCCAGCCGCGCCGATCCTCCTTATGCGTTTTCCGCTTTGCCATGGTTCTCCTCCCCGCTCATCGCATAGAGTTCTTTCGCCTTTTCCACCTTATAGCGGAAGCAGTCCTCCCGCAGCTTGTCCTGCTCCGGCTTTTCCTCAGCTTTATCTGTGCCGAAGCCATGATAGCCGTCTTTGTACATCTTCAGATCCAGCAGTTTGCCGTGCTGCTTCAAAAGCTCCGCGTAGCGCTCTCCCTGGGGATGCAGCGGATCCCGGCCGCAGACGATGACCACCGCCGGGGAGAGCTTTTCCAGCGTTTCCCCCGTGATCTTCGCCGCCGGGGACAGCACCTCGCTGTCCAGCGGCAGCTTGGGCGGATAGAGCTCAAACATCAGCTTGTAGAGCTTGTCGCCCTCCGGGAAGTCGATGGGGATCGTGTGGGTGAAGTCCAGGAAGGGCACCTCCATGATCTGGCCTGCGATCTGTATGCCCTGCTGGGCAAGCAATATGGCGGAGCCTGCCGTGAGATGTCCGCCCGCGCTGCCGCCGGAAAGGATGATCCTGTCGGGGTCGATGCCCAGCTGTTTTGCGTGGGCTTTCAGCCACTTGACGGTATCCACGACCTCCTCCTGGGGATAGGGAAAGCTCTTGTCATAGAGCCGCTTGTAATTCACATTGACCACGAAGGCCCCCAGCTCTTCGCTCAGCCGCTGGCAGTAGCGGTCGTCGTCCACCGCGTCCAGGCCGACCCAGGCGCCGCCGTGGATCTGGACGAATACCGGCATGTTTTCCCGCTTTTCGGGATAGTAGAAGAGCACTTCCACCGGCTCCTTGCCTTCGCGCTGGATATAACTGCGATCCCCGACAACGGGATCGGTCTTGTAATGCTTGTTGACCTTATGGAAGCGGGCGTTCATCACCGCCCGTTTGATCGCCGTAAACGCCATATCATTGCACCTCAATCTTTATCTCTCCGTCACCGCGCGTCACGATGAGCGCCCGGCCGTGCCAGGTCTGGATGGTCTTGTCGAAATAGTTTCCTTCACTCTTCGGGTCTGCTGATCCAAAACCGAGGATGCTGCGCTCGCCCTTTGTTTCCGCCGTGATGGTCAATACGGCCTCCGGGTTGAGGATGCCCTCCTTGTCCATGACGGAGAGCTCGATGATCCCGCCGCCAAGGTCTGCCTGTTCCAGATGCACTTCGTCGGAGGCAGTCAGCAGCCGATCCTGTTCCGCTCTCTTTCCGCCCCGGATATTGATCGCTGTCAGCTCGCCCGGCTCATAAACAGTGTCAAACCGCGCCTTGCAGCGCTCTGTTTTCTGCTTTCCGACCGAGCGGCCGTTGACAAGCAGTTCGACCTCGTCGGCGCCGGAATAGACTTCCACGACGATGGGCTTGCCTTCATAGCCCCGATAGTTCCAGCTTCGCAGAGCGTCCGACCAGCCCCAGCGAGTCGGTGACTGCTTTTCTCCGTAACCCCAGACGATCTGCCGCCAGTAGGATACCGGACGGCGGTCACCGATCAGATCGAAGTCACCGCAACCCGCACTCCGCCAGGGGTAGGCGCCGTACAGATCGTACTCGACCGCCTCGCCGTAGCGGTGCTGCCCGACACCGGCCTCGCCCAGGTAGTCCCAGGCTGCCCAGCCGAAGTCCCCGATCAGCTGCGGGAGCTTCTCGCAGAGCTTCCAGTTTTCATAGAGCGCACCGGGATAACATTCTGCCCCCAGCATAACGCGGTGGGGATACTCTCCAGCATCCGCTTCATAGCGGAAGGTGGCGTAGTTGTAGCCCGCCACATCCAGATAGCTGAATGCCTCCTCCAGCGGCTCGCCGATCTCCCGGGAGGCCATGAGTCTGGCCAGTTCCTCGGCATTTCCGTTTAAAATGGAATTGATGTCCGCCCCGGCCTTGAC
>CADAHL010000075.1 GCA_902787755.1 Oscillospiraceae bacterium | reverse complement strand
CCTGGCTCACCAAAGCGACGGAGACTGCTTATTACAACACACTGGCCAATACGGATTGGCAGCTTTCCTATTTCCACGCCGATGAAGAAGACCCGGAGCTGGATTACAGCGATGCCCGCAAGCTGCGGGCACAGCTGCTGCACAAGAACCCGGCCTTCCTGGCCGAGAAGGTCTTTCAGAAAGAGCTGGAGGATAAGGCCAGACAGATCCGGGAGAACTATGGCATCGGCAAGCTGCAGGTCAGCGGAGATACCCGGTATCTCTCCGACGATCTTATGCGCCTGCTGGCGATCATCGTCCGTCCCACCTCGGAGAAGGCATACCGATTCTTGTTGCGGGAGTGCCTGCACGGTGCGGAGATCTTTGCCCCGCAGCCGGAGTATCCCCTGCCGGAACAAGTCACCATCCTGCGCAACCCACATATCTCCCGGAATGAGGAAGCCCTGGTTACGCCGCTGAAAAATGTCGGGCCGATCCGCAAGAAGTATCTGTCCCACCTCTACTACGTGGCGATGGTGGATTCCCGTTCTCTGATCCCGGATCGCCTGGGCGGCGCAGATTATGACGGCGATCTGGTACATCTCTACGCCGATCCCATCCTCTGTGACTGTATCGCTCGCAATTACTCCGGCGGGCTGGACAACGCGAGCAATCTGCCCTTGCTGAAGATCCCCACGGCCGAACCCTTGATTGCGGACGCCAGCGACTGGCGCGCACGGTTTGAAACGGTAAAGAGCACCTTCTCCTCCCGTGTTGGGCAGATCTCCAATGCCGCCCTGCGCCGAAGCATTTTGGCCTATGACGAAGCAACGCCGGAAGAACTGCGGGAGCAGTACCGCAAGGAGACGGAAGTTCTGACCATTCTCACCGGGCTGGAGATCGATTCTGCCAAGAGCGGAATCAAGCCGGATCTGTCCGAATACCTGGGCAACCGGGCAAAGTTCAAGAATATCTTTCTGCGCTATAAGGAGATCGTCGGAGAGCCGGACGAGCACCCATGGTATGAACCGACGAAGAATAAAAAGCTGAAAACCTATTTTGACAGCGTAGCATGGGATGAGGTCACGGCCAATCTGGAGCGCACGCCGCTCTACGCACGACAGCTCGAGAAGCAGACTATCTCGCCAAAGGCTAAACCAGCTCCGAGTGAGGATCTGTTTACCTTTGCGCTTGACCCAAATTGGAAAGAAAAACTTGACCCGCACACGCTGGAGAAGATGCGCTCGATCATTGCAGACTATGAGGAAGCTAAGCGCCGCTGCGCGGCCTACCGCCACATGAAGCCCTCCGGCAATTACCGGAAGGACGTACAGCGTATCCTGTTCTCACAGGATCGAGAGAACGAGATCAGCGTGGACGAGTTGTATCAGACCTTTGAGTGGTACGAGGCTTATCAGATCCGCCGGTCTCTGGCGGCTTTGCGGGAATCGGACTGGCAGTTCACGCCCAGCGAGGACAGAGAGGAGCTGCTCTACACCATTCTGGGAAGCCATCTGCCGCCGACAAAAGAGGTACTCTGCGATTTTCGCAGCGGAGGCTACCGGCTGCTGGGAGATATTCTGATGGATCTGGACGAACAGAATCAGGATACCGCCATGCGGAAATACAAAGGCATTCTCAAGGAGGACACGGCGCAGATGAAGAGCATGATGCTCGGGGTGATGGAGTCTCAGGACTACCGACAGACGCTGATCCGAAACTGTAAAAGCGTCATCTGGCCTACGATCCGCCATTATCCCGGAGAAGTATTGGAGCAGATCGACTGGGATGAGGCTGTGAAGTGCGCCGAGGCGCTGGGCAAGCGGGACTTCATACTGGAGGTGCTGCCAGCGTCGGCACTGGATCTGGTCATTGATCGTACAGCGCCGGAGAAGAAAGAAAGGGGTGAAAGCCTTGCTGAACGAGTGGGAAGAATTCTCGGCCTACACCATGTTTCCTGAATACAAGAAAGACAGCTATCCGGGGCGCTTTACGCTGCCCATGCTGCTGGATATCATGGGCTTCCATCGCATTCTGACGATCCTCGCCCGGGGCTATCTGTTTCAAGAGGGCAGCGACGGCTATGACCGGATCGATATTGCCCGCCGGGCGCTGCTGGCCTGGTGCAGCCTCTCCGGGGAAAAAACAAAAAAAGCCCCGGATCAGGAGACTGATCCGAGGCTCAGAGTAAACTTTGGAGAATATGCGGAGGAATTCCCGGAGCTGGTGACGCCGGACGGCGACGGCTGGCTGATCCGCCATGTGGAGAACATCATTGCCTTTGTGGAGGCCAATCCCAACGCCGCGCGCAAGGGTGTAACAGATAAGATAGAAGCGCTCAAAAAGGGCTTCCGTAAGCAATGGGAAAACAAAGTTCGACAGATGCTCATTCCGCCCTTTGCGCCCAACACCAAGGGCGCGTGGGTGCTGCGTTTTGACGATATCCTGGCCGAAGCCCT
>CADAHL010000074.1 GCA_902787755.1 Oscillospiraceae bacterium | reverse complement strand
GTGGTCATATCAACGCCGGGGGTCTTATTGCGGTCACAGTGGCTGGGCAGGCGGGTACCCGGTCGGTTCAGGGTCTTCAGCTCCTCATAGGGGAAAAAGCCCTTCAGCGCCAGGGTGCCGTACACGGCAGGTCCTGCATGGCCCTTGGAGCAAACCAGCTTGTCCCGCTCGGGCCACTTGGGATCTTGGGGATCAAAGCGCATTTCTCTGCCGTAAAGCACGGCCAGCACATCCGCAATGCTCAGCGCGCCGCCGATATGGCCCGAGCCGATGGCGTGGATGGCTTCAATGGCAGCCATGCGAATCTGGCAGGCAAAGGCTTTCAGTTTTCTGTTCTCGTCCATTTCATGCTCCCTTCTCGGGAATGGCGGAGCCATGGCGCAGCGCCCGCACCACGGGCAGCTCCTCTCCGCTCAAAAAGCGGATCAGCGCGCCGCCGCCGGTGCAGATATAGCCCATCTTTTCCGTCAGCTCGTACTTTTCCGTGGCGGTGATGCTGTCGCCCCCGCCCAGAACGGTGTATCCCTCGGTATCGGCTATAGCCTGCCACACGGCCTTGGTACCGTACTCGCTTGCCACCTGCTCAAAGACGCCCATGGGTCCGTTGACGAACACCGTGCCCGCCGAGAGGATGGCCTCCCGGTAGGTTTTGGCCGTCCAATAGCCCACATCCACCGCGGCGATTTCCGCCGGGATTTCGCCCACCAGAGCCTCCTGGCGTTTGCCGTCCTTCACCCAGGCCAGGTCCTTGGGCAGCTGGATCTTGCCGCCGTAGCGCATATACAGGGTCTTCGCCTTCTCGATGAATTCTCCGTAATTGGATTTGTAGATAAAGTCCAGGCTGCCCTGGCCGATGCCGCTGCCGGCGGCGGCCAGGAAGATGTTTCCCACAAGGCCCCCTGTGAGGATCGTGTCCGCTACGCCCCGGGAGAGTACCGTCTCCATCATCTGGAACGCGTCGGCGATCTTGGCGCCGCCCAGCACGAACACGCAGGGCCGCTCCGGCTGCTCCATCACCTGGGACACCGCACAGTATTCCTGCTCAAAGAGCCGGCCCATGGCGGAGGGAAGCACCTGCTCAAAGCCGCAGAGGCTTGGCTGATCCCGATGGGCGGCAGCAAAGGCGTCACACACATAGAGGTCTGCCAGAGGAGCGAGTTTTTCCACCACCTGGGTCTTGGCCTGCTCAACGTGGCTCAGGCGCAGCTTCTGTTCAAAGAGGGTCTGCTCCTCCGCCACAAAACGGACGTTGTCCAGCAGCAGGATTTCCCCTTCCCTCAGGCCGCGGATGGCTTCCCGGGCAGCGGGACCGCACACATCGTCGATCCACTTCACTTCCCGGCCCAGCAGCTGAGTCAGTACAGCGGCATGGGGCTTGGTGCTATAGTAGTTTTTATACTGATGGGCCAGCAGCACCAGCTTTGCTCCCTTGTCCGCAAGCTCCCGCACCGTGGGCACGCAGGCCCGGATGCGGTTGATGCTTTTCAGGGTGCCGGTGGCCCGGTCCACGGGCTGGTTGATGTCCACCCGGCAGAGAACGGTTTTCCCCCGCACGGAAACCTCGTCCAGGGTACGGATCCCAAATCGCATGGCGCCCTCCTTACCTCTTGAAGCGGCCGATGTTCAGGTTCCGGTTGGTGGCCTCGGTAGCCTCGGCACTGGTTTGCTGCATCTGCATCACCGCACGCACGCCGTCGATGGTCTCCGGGATGGTGACGCTCTCCTGGGGGATGTGGATGGCGAACATGATGTCGTTGCCACTCTCCACCACGCTGTCCTCCCAGAGGCCGATCTCATACAGGTCAGCCCTGCGGTTGCCAAGGTCACGGGCATACTTGAAGAAGCTGGCGTTGCCCTTGAAGCCCTCGTCGATGGTGACGGTGCGGATCCGAGGATGGCTGCGGAAGGCCTGGATGGCCTCCTCCCTGGTGATCTTTCTGCCGTCCTTGGCGGTGGCCAGCACGGTGATGATGTGGCCATGGGTCACAGGGGTGTGCACCAGGATACCGGTGGCCTCGATATGGGGCATGATGGTCATCAGGTCCACGGCCTGGTGGCTGGGGGCCTTCTCCATCTGCAGGGCGTTTGTGAGCCCCCGGTGATAATCACCGGGATCAGCCACGCGGCGGATGATGGTGATAGCCACCTTTTCGATGCCGAACTTTCTGTCCAGGCAGTCCACCGCACGGATGAGGCCTGTGGTGTTGCAGCTGGTCAGCTTCAAAAACTGTTTGCCCAAGCCAAGCTCATAGTTGGCATAGCCGTGGAAGAACACATCGGCCACACTGTTTTTCTCGCCGCCCTGGAAAATGGCCTTCACGCCCAGGCGCTCGTATACTGCCTTGTTGGCAGCACCGGTGCCGCCGGGAGAGGCGTCCAGCATCACATCCACCTTGGCGCAAAGCTCCTCAAAGCTGCCCTCCACCGGAATGCCGAGGGCATCGAACTTGGGCTTCAGCTCCATATCCACCAGATAGAGCTTGTACTCCACGCCGTTTACGCCGATCATGTTGTTTTCCGCCAGAGCCCGGATGGCCAGAGACGGAGAATGCCCCACGATACCAACCAGCTCCATGTCCTCCTGCAGTACCACGCCGTCAGCCAGTCTTGTGCCGATGGTGCCGTAGCCCGCTACGCCGACTTTTACTTTTGCCATGATCATTTCCTCGCTTTCTTCGTGTTTTCCGGGGATGCGAAAATAACGTCCCGGTTGTTTTCACGCAGATTTTAGCATTTCATTGTTGACTTGTCAATTTCTATTGTTGTTTTCTTGTTATTTCTTTGTGCAATTTTTTGTTAACTTCACAAATTTAACAATAGAGTTGACAGTTTTGGTGCTTTGCGTTATACTGGCTTCATCAAGGGCCAGTTCCGTTTGAAAGGAGTGCCGTCATGCGAGACAGCCGCAGAAAAGAGATTGCCGCCTACATCACCCGTCGGGGTTCGGTCACCATGCCGGAGCTATGTGAGACCTTTCATGTATCCATGAACACCATTCGGGCAGACGTGTCCTTTCTGGAACAGACCGGTACCGTGGAGAAGGTCTATGGCGGTGTCCGCGCCGTACAGCAGCAGGAGATCCCCCTCTTCGCCCAGCGGGCCCAGCTGCACACAGAGGCCAAGCGGGCCATCGTACGGCAGGCGGCCTCTCTGGTGAACGACGGGGACACGCTGTTCGTGGACGCCGGTACCACCACCATGCACCTTCTGGATGTGCTGCCGCTGGAGATCCACGCCACCATCGTAACCGGCAACCTCCACATCATCGCCCAGGCCTACACCCGCCCCAATCTGGAGCTGATCGTGCTGCCCGGCGCGCTGAACCGCCGCACAAACTCCGTCTCCGATGTGAGCACGCTGGAATTCTTGGGCCGCTATCACTTTGGGAAGGCCCTGATGGCAGCCACCGGTCTCTCCGCCGACGGGAAGCTGAATGTATCCTCCTATCTGGATCATGAGATCAAGCACCTGGCCGTGCAGCAGAGCGATCACCGCATTCTGCTGTGCGACTCGGCAAAGTACGGCGCAGCCGGTCTCATGAGCTACGCCAGTCTGAAAGATATGGACCGCCTGATCACCGACACTCTCTGTCCCCCGGAGCTCCGCGCCCTTTGCCGCAGCTTCGGCACCTTGCTGGAGATCGCCGAATAGCAAAAGAAAGGACCCTGCCCATGTATAAGATCGAACCGCACCTGCACACCACCCACGTCAGCCGCTGCGGACGGCTGGAGGCAAAAGAGATCGTGGCCGGATACAAGGCCGCGGGCTACAGCGCGCTAATCGTCACCGACCACTTCAACCGCACCACCTTTGAGCACCTGGGGATCGACCCCGCCGGGAAGAGCGACCGGATCGGCGCCTTCCTGGAGGGCTATCGCCGCGTCCGGGAGGAAGGCGAGCGCCAGGGCCTGCGGGTCTTCAAGGGCGCGGAACTGCGCTTTGACGAGTGCGAGAACGACTATCTGCTCTACGGCTGGGCGAACGAGCTGCTGGCGGAGCCGGAAGAGATTTTCCGCATGGGCATCGCCGCCTTCTCCCCCATCGCCCGGGGGCAGGGCGCGCTGCTGATCCAGGCCCACCCCTATCGTCACGGCTGCACCCCGGCCATCGCCCGGTATCTGGACGGGGTGGAGGTTTACAACGCCAATCCCCGGCACGACAGCCGGGATGCGCTGGCTGTCCATTATGCGCAGGAGTTCGGTCTGATC
>CADAHL010000073.1 GCA_902787755.1 Oscillospiraceae bacterium | reverse complement strand
GCAGGCGCCGGGCTTCTTCAGATATTTCTCAGCCAGAGTCTCGCCGGAGAACTGGTCGGCGGTGGGGCAGTAGCTCTCCTGCCAGTTCCTGGTGGGCAGAGCGCCGATGCCGTTGATGATGTTGACCAGAACGGCCGTGCCGAGAGCACGCAGGCCCTGGCCGGTGACGCCGTTGTCGGCGATGATCTTCAGCGCGCGCTTGTTGGCTTCCTTCAGGGCTTCCACGTCGGCAATGACATCCAGCTGCTTGCGGGTGGCCTTGACCACGATGGCCTTGAGCTTCTTGCTGCCCATGACGGCGCCGGTGCCGGAGCGGCCGGCGGCGCGGTCCTTGTCGTTCATGACGGCGGCCAGCAGCACCTGCTTTTCACCGGCAGGGCCGATGTTCAGGACGGAGCAGTCGGCGCCGTGCTTTTCCTTCAGCTTGTCGTCAAGCTCTTCGCTCAGAACACCCAGATACTCTCTGGCATCCAGGATCTCGATCTTGTCGTCCACGATGTTCAGATAGCACCAGTCGGGAGCCTGGCCTTCGACGATCAGGGCGTCCCAGCCGGCGAACTTCAGCTTGGCGCCCCAAATGCCGCCGGAGTTGGCGCAGGCGATCATGCCGGTCAGCGGGGACTTGGTCACGACCATGTAGCGGCCGGAGGACGGGGAGTTGGAACCGGTCATGGGGCCGGTGATGTAGACGAGCTTGTTGTCAGGAGACAGCGGATCGACGGTGGCGACACCTTCATCGTAGAGGATCTTGGTGCCGAGGCCGCGGCCGCCGATGAACTTCTTCGCCACTTCCAGATCCAGGGGCTCGACCTTGATCTCGCCGGTAGTCAGGTTGATACGTGCGATTTTTTCGTAATATGCGTTGCTCATGCGTATTCCTCCTAACGAAATGTTTTTTACTTTTACCGATTTGGTTTTCTGTTCCCATTATATTGATTTTGCAGGGGCATCTCAAGGACTCCGGCGAATTTCAGCGTGAACTGGTACGAAAGAGAATGTACGATACAAACGAGGGGCAAATTCCTTGCGTGAAACGATACGAAACCGCACGAAATAAGACATAACATCGCTCGGCGGAGGGCTTGTACAGATTGTGCAAAACCGTTATAATATCAACAAAGAATTTGAAGGACCTGAATGGAGGTCAGAAGGATGGCTCCCAACAAATCTCTCTCCACGCTGGAGGTCGCAGAGCTCCTGCATGTGAGCAAGTCGACGATCTATGAACTGATCCGGCGCGGCGACATCAATTCCTATAAGGTCGGGCGCAAGGTGCGTTTTACACAGGATGACGTGGACGCCTATATCGCCCGATCCCGCCATGAGCAGAGCGTCCAGCCGGTGAAGCGTATCGAGATCCACAGCGCCCTGCTCAGGCCGGAGGCGACAGGCGGGGACAGACTCACGATCTCCGGACAGGACGTGGTGCTGGACATCCTGACAAATTATCTGCACCAGTCCGGTTTCAGCGCACAGCGCTGTTATCTCAACAGCTTTGAAGGCCTGCTGGCCCTGTATGAGGGGAAGGTGGACGCTTCGGCCTGCCATCTGTACGACACGGAGGAAAAAACCTTTAACACCCCCTTCGTGAAGAAATTGATGCCCGGTGTTCCGGCTGCGCTGATCAACATCTCCTACAGAAGTATGGGCTTTTATGTGGCCGCCGGTAATCCGAAGGAGATCAGCGGCTGGCGGGATCTGGCCCGGCGGGATATTGCCATCCTCAACCGTGGCGTCGGCTCCAGCACGCGGATCCTGCTGGACGGCCAGCTGCGGCGGATGAAGCTGGATGCGAGGGAGATCAGGGGCTATGAGCGGGTGATGAAGTCACATCTGACCATGGCCGCCGCCATTGCGGAGGGGGAAGCTGATCTTGCCATTGGTACGGAACGCATTTCCCGACAGATCGACGGTCTGGCTTTCATTCCCCTGTTGGAGGAGCGCTTCGACCTTGTCGTGCGAAAGGCATTCCTTGACAGCGAGGCCGGAGAGAAGCTGCTGAATATTCTCCGCTCCTCTTCCTTCAAGAAAGAGATCCGTCAATTTTCCGGAAACGACTACCGGGATATGGGCAAGATCATTGCGGAGGTGTAAGCATGCTGGAAGTCAAGACACCGCAGGAAGTGCTTGAGCTGATTCAAAAGGAATTCAAGCCGCTCGGTCTAACCGAGCATGTTCCCCTCGCCGCGGCGCTGGGCCGCGTGCTGGCCGAGCCGATCACAGCGCAGGAATATGTCCCGGACTTTGATCGTTCTACCGTGGACGGCTATGCCTGCCGCGCATCCGACACCTTTGGCTGCTCCGACGCGATCCCGGCGATCCTGAACGTGGCCGGACAGGTGCTGATGGGCGAGGGGGCGGACTTTGTGCTTTCCCGCGACAGCTGCGCCTATGTGCCTACCGGCGGTGCGATCCCCAAAGGGGCCGACTGCGCGGTAATGATCGAATATACCGAGGACTATGGAGACGGCACCGTCGGGATCATGAAGCCGGGCGCACCGGGGATGAATCTGATCTTCCGGGGGGACGACGTGTTCCCCGGCAAGGAGATCCTCCCCGCCGGGCGGGTGCTGACAGCCCAGGACGTCGGAGCGCTGGCGGCCATCGGAAAAACAAGCGTGCCCGTGGTGCGCCGGGTGAAGGTCGGAGTGATCTCCACCGGAGACGAATTGGTGCAGCCCGATGAGATACCGGGACCCGGCCAGGTGCGGGATGTCAATTCCCCCTTGCTCACCGCTATGCTGACGCAGTTCGGTGCGGAGGCGGTGAACTACGGCATTGTGGTGGACGACGAGCAGTTACTGCGCCAAAGGATGCAGCGTGCCGCCCAGGAGTGTGATGCGGTGATTCTCTCCGGCGGCAGCAGCGTGGGCGTCAAGGACGCGGCCTGCCGCATCATCGAAGGCATGGGCGAGCTTCTGCTTCACGGCATCGCCATCAAGCCCGGCAAACCCACTATTCTCGGGAAAGCAGGCAACAAGCCTCTGATCGGTCTACCCGGCCATCCCGTGGCAGCTTGCTTTGTGGCGCAGCTTTTCGTGCTGCCGCTGCTGGGGCGGCTCATGGGGCAAAAGCAGGAAGACTATACGGTCACGGCAGAGCTTACTGAGAGTTTGGGCGCAAACCACGGCAGAGAGCAGATCAACGCATGCCATCTGAATCGGGAGGGCGGGAAGCTTCTGGCCTCGCCCATCCGTTCCAAGTCCGGCCTGATCACGCAGCTGGCCGGTTTATATTGAAAAGGAACCCCTACCGGCCCTTCGGGCCACCTCCCCCGAAGGGGGAGGCAGAGAGGAAGGAGATTGTAATGGGCTTTGAGTATTTGACCAACGTGCCGCTGGAACAGGCGAAGAAGGAATACCTTCTGACGCTGCAGGATAAGGGTTTTGACACGCAGTTTGAAACCGTCTCCGTGCAGGAGTCATACGGGCGCATCACGTCCCGTGCAGTCTATGCCAGGATCAACGCGCCGCACTACGCGGCCAGCGCCATGGACGGCGTGGCCCTGCGGGCAAGAGACAGCTTCGGCGCCACTGAGACGACGCCCGTTACCCTGCGGGAGGACCAATTCGTCGTCGTGGATACCGGCGATCCGATCCCGGAGGACTGCGACGCAGTCATCATGGTGGAGGATATCGTGAAAAACGACGACGGCAGCATCACGATCCACGCGGCCGCCGCGCCCTGGCAACATATCCGGCAGATCGGCGAAGATATCTGCGCCGGTGAGATGATCCTGCCCAGCTTCATGGAGATCACCCCCGCCGCCATTGGTGCCATGATCGCGGGTGGAGTGCTGGAGGTCGAGGTCATCCGCCGTCCGGTGGTGGGCATCATCCCCACCGGCGACGAGATCATTCCGCCCTGCGCCGATCCCAAGCCGGGGGACATTCTGGAGTTCAACTCCTCCATCTTCTCCGCCATGCTGAAGGACTGGGGCGCGGAGCCCA
>CADAHL010000072.1 GCA_902787755.1 Oscillospiraceae bacterium | reverse complement strand
TCACAACCAAATTATATGCCGACAGCCGCCCCTCTTTCAAGGGACGGCTGCCGTTATTTTACTCTTTTTTCGGGGCTGCCTTTTGAGACAGCCCCTTTTCAGCGCATTTGGGATCAATTTTTCTTCAGCTCCAGCTCCCAGACGCCGCCCCGCTCCTGATAGCCCATCTTCTCCAGGAAGGGCAGGTGGTCGGGCTCGGCGTTCCGGTAGCGCAGCAGGCGCAGCCCCTGGTCGGGCAGATGATCCAACAGATAGCGGCCGACGGAAGCATCCCGATAGGCGGGCGTGGTGTAATCCAGGGCGATCTCCAGCGTGCCGTCGACCATTCTGCCCATCAGAAGACCGGCCGGCTCTGATCCGTGACAGACCAGAAAGGCTCGATCCTGCCCGGTGACCGGGTAGTCCCGACCGGGGAAGCATTTGGCGATATCCTCCCGGAAGGAGTCCAGAAAGTAGGCGAGAAAGCCATCCTTCGGGTCCAGCGCGAGAAGACGGTAGTTGGGCTCGCTGTTGCGCAGCTTGTAGAGATGGTAAAGATTGATGAGCACCAGACAGACGTTCATCAGCGCGGTGGGGTAGGAGCGGATCAGAAGGGCATAGACGGCGAAGATGAAGCTGCCGATGGTATTGACCACCCGGAGCTTGACCACAGAGGCCATCAGGAAGGATACCAGCACCAGGCCGGAACCCACATAACCGATGATTTCGATACCAGTAGCGTTCATAAAAACACCTCTTTACTCAATATTGTTGCTCTCATCCTAACACAGGATGAACGAAAAGGGAAGTTGCGGGAGCCGAAATCCGGCGAAAAAGCCGCTTGCAGGCCACAGAGATCTGTGATACGATAAATCAGAAAAGAAGAGGGGAGGCGGAGATATGGAGATCTATGAGCGGCATCGGCGTGTCTGGCGCGGACTGTATCCTCTGCTCCGGCCCTGGATCTGCGGGAAATTCGGCATGGAACACGAGGACCTGCACATCTCAGGGCCCTTTCTGTTGGTTTCCAACCATGTGACCGCCTGGGATCCGCTGCTGGTGGCGATGAGCCTTCCGGAAAACCAGATGTACTATGTGGCCAGCGAACACCTGTTTCGCCTCGGCTTTGTCACAAAGCTTCTGGAATACCTGGTGGCGCCGATCCCGAGACGGAAGGGAACCACCGGAAGCGACACGGCCAAGGCCTGTCTGAGGCATCTGAAAGCCGGGCGCTCGGTGGGCCTGTTTGCGGAAGGAGAGCAGTGCTGGGACGGAAAAACCTGTCCCGTTTTCCCGGCCACCGGAAAGCTCGCCAGGCTCAGCGGCGCAAGTCTTGTGACCTACCGCCTGGAGGGCGGCTACCTCAGCAAACCGCGCTGGGGCAAAGGGGTGCGCAAGGGGCGCGTCCTCGGCCATCCGGTGCACGTTTATTCGCCGGAGCAGCTCAAAGCCATGACCCCGGCTCAGATCGACGCCGCGATCCAGCGGGATATCAGCGAGGACGCCTGGGAACGGCAGCGGAAGGATCCGGTACGCTATCGGGGCCGGACTCCGGCCGAAGGCATGGAGAGGGCGCTGTTTCTCTGCCCGGGCTGCGGAAGGATCGGGACCCTGAAAACAAAAAAGGACCGTGTCTTCTGTGACTGCGGTCTGGATCTGCGCTATACCGAGACCGGCTTTTTCTCGCCGGACAGTCCCTTCGAGGATCTTGCCCAATGGGATGCCTGGCAGCATGAGAAGCTACGCGCGCGGGATTTTCCCCATAAGGAGCGCCTGTTTGCCGACGATCACATGCTGCTGACACGAGTGGCCCAGGGCCACCGGGAGGAAGTGATGGGCAGGGGAGCGCTGGAGCAGTTTGAGGACAGACTCGTCTGCGCCGGACATGACTTTCCCATGGCTGAGATCGGAAACATGGCGGTGGTCGTGACAAATCGGCTGGTCTTTTCCTTCCGGGATGAATACTGGCAGATCAAGGCGGAAAAGGGCGGCAATCTTCGAAAATATCTGGCAATCTGGAAGGAGCGGTAACATGGACTATTCAGCGGCTAATCTGTCCCTTTGGAACATTATCATTCAGGTCGGCATGATCGCCGGCGCGATTCTGCTGGCCAATTTTCTGCGTCAGAAGGTGCCCTTCATCCGCAAGAGCCTGATGCCGATCGCGGTGCTGGCGGGCTTTCTCCTGCTGCTGCTCAAGATCCTGGGGCTGATCCGACCGGACGGCGAGCTGATGGAGATGCTGGTGTATCATGGGATCGCTTTGGGCTTTATCGCCATGAGCCTGCGCGTCCCGCCGGAGCGGGAGGCAAAGAGCGGCGATCTGACGGGCCTGAAATCCGGCGCGCTGATCGTGTCCACCTACATGGTCCAGGGCGTCACGGGACTGCTGATCACCCTGCTGCTGGGCTATACCCTGATGCCGGGACTGTTCAAGGCCGCGGGCCTGCTGCTGCCGATGGGCTACGGCCAGGGACCCGGCCAGGCCAACAACGTCGGTTCCAGCTATGAGGCTCTGGGCTTTGCCGGCGGACGCAGCTTCGGTTTGGCCATTGCCGCGGCAGGCTATCTGGTGGCCTGCGTGGTGGGCGTCATCATCCTGAATGTACTGTCCCGAAAGGGCAAGGTCGGCCAGGCCCGGCAGGGACGGACGGAGGAGCCGGACGTGAGCTTCTTCCAGAGCAAGGATGAGATCCCGGTCTCCGATTCCATTGACAAGCTGTCCGTTCAGATCGCCATGGTGCTTCTGGTCTATCTGGTCACTTATCTGGCCGCCTGGGGACTGACCTCCGGCATCGCCGCTCTGTCGCCCGGACTGGCCGCCACGGTGAACACGCTGATCTGGGGCTTCAACTTCATCATCGGTTCCGCGCTGGCCATGGGCGCCCGGGCGCTGCTGGAGAAGGGGAAGAAGGCGGGCGTCATCAAGCGCCAGTACCAGAACAATTACCTTCTCAACCGGATCTCCGGTTTCTTCTTCGATATCATGATCGTGGCGGGCATCGCCTCCATCAACCTGGAGGACATCCGGGGTCTGTGGCTGCCCTTCGTTCTGCTGGCAGTGGCCGGCGGCGTGGTCACGTGGTTCCATCTGCGTTTCGTCTGCGCGAAGATCTATCCCGGCTATTACTACGAGGGCCTGATCTCCATGTATGGCATGCTCACCGGCACCATCAGCTCCGGCGTTCTGCTGCTGCGGGAGATCGACCCGGATCTGTCCACTCCGGCGGCCAACAATCTGGTCACCGGCAGTACCTTCGGCATTGTGCTCGGCGCGCCGGTGCTGATCCTGGTGGGCATCGCGCCCCGGTCAGATCTCATGTGCTGGATCACGGCGCTGCTGGCGGCGGCCTATCTGGGCCTGCTGCTTCTGCTGATCCTCAAGCTCGGAAAGAAGAAAAAAGCCAAATAAACAGGGAAAGGGGCTGTCTCAAAAGGCAGCCCCGAAAAAAGAGTAAAATAACGGCAGCCGTCCCTTGAAAGAGGGGCGGCTGTCGGCATATAATTTGGTTGTGAA
>CADAHL010000071.1 GCA_902787755.1 Oscillospiraceae bacterium | reverse complement strand
GTGGACTCGTAGAAGTCCCACCGGTCGGCAAACCGCACCACCTGGGCGTCCAGCACGTTCAGGGCCGCGTAGTACCCCTGGTTGGTGCTCTCATAGGTGTAGATCTCGGTGGTCGCCGTATCATTAAAAAAAAAATCGTTCTTCTTGGGATCGAAGGGATCGTCGGGAATGGTGGAGCTGTTCTGATTCAGGTAGATGATCTCCTCCTGCCACACCACCACGCACATGGCGTTCATCCGGGAGCCCGGGTTGGCGTTGCCGCCGGCGCCCTCAAACAGGAACACCAGGGCCTCGTTCCGGTCCTCCTCCGTCAGCTGATCTCCGTAGTCGTTGATGGCGCACAGGGCCTGGAAGGCCGTGCTGGAGACGCTGAAGCCGTTCTCCTCCGCCACCGCCACGATGGATTCCGCCGTGACCACCGGCCAGTCCACCTGGGGCACCGCGTCCACGCTCAGGGGGACATATTCCGTCCAGTCGTTGACCACGGGGCTGTTGCCGTTCCAGAGCAGTTCGTTGAGCCAGACAAATACGGAGGCCGCCTGGGCCCGGGTCACCAGCGTGCTGTCCGGATCGGGGATGGACCCGTCATCCTGCAGGACGCCGTACTGCTGCAAAAGGGAGATCTTTGCGCCGTTGGAGGTGGCGGTATCCGCCAGAATTGACAGCTCCGCCGACGCCTCGATCACAGTGACGTTCATCTCGGAGCCCTCCAGGAAGCGGGCGATCATCACGATCATCTGGGTCAGGGACAGGGTCCCCTCGGGATCCATCCGTCCGCCGCCCACGCCGGAGGTGACGCCGTTCTGTCCGGCCCAGAGCACATAGGGCGCGCAGGCGTCTCCCGGCTTCACGTCGGAAAAGCCGGTCTCCCCGGCATAGTCGTCGGGGTTGATGCCCGCCACGCGGCCCAGGCCGATTAAAAACCCGCCCCGGGTCATGATCTGGTCGGGACTGAAGGCCGTGGTGCTGGTGCCCTCCATAAAGCCCCACTCATAGGCCCGGCGCACCGCTCTGTGATAAAAGTTATCACTGGTGACATCCTCAAAGCAGTCGCCGCCGTCCAGCGCCAGCACCGGCACCGTCAGACCCGCAAGGAGGCAGATCGTCAGAATGATTGCGAAAAATCGTCTCATGTAGTATTACCTTCCTACCCTTTCCCGCCCGCCGCTTGACAGGCGTTGGAGTCTTTATTTTACCATAATTTTTAATTATGTCAACCCTTTTGTAATTATTTCGTTTCTCTTTCGCAATGTTTTGTCGATTCTGCCCCATTTGACGCAAAAAACCGCCCTGTCCACCGGACAGGGCGGTTCCAAGTATGTTTGTTTTTTACAGCAGGCCCATGATCGTCTCCGCCGCGAACACCGTCACGCAGGACAGCACCGCCACGGTGAACAGGCTCCGGCCGAACCAGGACAGTGCGATCCCCACAACCAGCGCCAGGGCGCCCGCCACCGGGTTGGCCGTGGCCTCCACGATGGCCGGGAAGGTCATCACCGCCAGGGTCACATAGGGAACATAGTACAGGAACGAGCGGAGGAATGTGCTTTTGATCTCCCGCGGGATCAGAGTCAGCGGAAGGACCCGGATCAGATAGCTGACGCCGGCCATGATGAAGATATAGATATAGGGATTTCGCGTCACTGACCGCCACCCCCTTCAAAGTTGGGGTCCCGCTCCGGGGCCTTCACCGGCCTGAGCAGCGCCGCCCCGGCGGCAATGAGCACCGTCAGGAGGATGATCCGCGTGCCGGAGGACAGCCCGGACACCACCGGAAGCCGGGCGCAGGCATAACTCAGTAGCATGCTCAGGGCCACCAGCACCGCGATGACCCGTTCCTTCCGGGCCGGCGGGATGATGATGGCGATAAACATGCCGTAAAGGCCCACGCTCAGCGCCGACACCAGATTGGCCGGCAGCAGATTGCCCATCATGACCCCCAGGTAGGTGCCGGAGCTCCACCCGATCAGCGGCAGCACAAACACCCCGTAGGAGTAGAAGGGGCACAGCCACCCCGGCCGGGCGATGGACACGCCGAAGATCTCGTCGGTCACGTCGTAGCCGATGATCAGCCGGTTTAAGATGCTGGTCTCCGGCCGCAGCTTCTGGGTCAGGGCCGTGGACATGAGCAGATACCGGGCATTGGCCACCAGGATCATGATGGCCATGGTCAGGTAGCTCCCGCCCTCCGCGATCACCGTGAAGCCCGCCGCCTCTCCGGCGGAGGCGTTGGTAAGAAAACTGGCCAGGGCCGCCTGAAAAGCCGTCAGCCCCGCCCGTCGGGCCGTGATGCCCAGCGTGAAGGACACCGCGAAATACCCCAGGCCGATGGGCAGCCCGTCCCGCAGTCCCTGTAAAAATTCCGTTCGGTTGGTTTCCCGCATATTGTTGCGCTCCTTTGCGAGAAGATATGCATAACATAGAATACAACAAATTTGGCCGGGAGTCGAGTTTTTTGTGATTTCTTTTTGTGTTTTTTTGTTCTGTGATTCCCTTTTGGGCAGCGGTTTGATAGAATATATATACTCTTGAAATCCGGAGGCCTTTATGAAACGAATGCGTACCCGCGGCCTTGCGCTGCTTGTATTATGTTCTCTGCTCCTGACGCCCGCCCTGGCGGCGGAAGGAAACCAGTCCTTTCAGGAGCTCCGGCCCCCTACGCCCTTTGAGATCGGCCCCCAGTGGACCGAACTGGACGTGACCATCCAGTCGGGGGAAAACACCCTCCGGGGAACCCTCACCGCTCCCCGAGAGATCGACGGGAAGCTGCCGGTGGCGATCCTGCTCCACGGACTCAATACCGACCGGAACTGGTGCGCCGACATCGCCTGGTGTCTGGCCGACCACGGCATCGCCAGCGTCCGCTTCGACTTCAGCGGCCACGGTCTGAGCGACGGCGCCCAGGAGGACATGACCATCGCCAGGGAAACCTCGGACGTACTGGCCATGCTGGACTATGTGGAGGAGCTCCGCTTTACCGACCCGGACAACATCTTCCTGATCGGCAAGAGCCTCGGCGGAGTGGCCGCCACCCTGGCCACGGAGTCCCGGGGGGATGAGATCCGGGCCATGTGCCTGTGGTATCCAGGCTTCGGCGTCACAGCCACCACCCACTTCGGCTTCTTCCTGGGCGAAATGTACGCCCCCTGGGATCCGCCGGAGACCCTGGAGATCGCCGGCTACACCTACGGAAAGGCCTTTCTGGAGGAGGCGGCGGCGCTGGATCTGACGGAGCCCATGCAGAACTATGACCGGCCGGTGCTGATCATCCACGGCGACCGGGACTTCATTGCCCCGGTGGTGTTCAGCTTCGGCGCGGCGAACATTTTCCCGGACTGCACGCTGGAGGTGGTCCCCGGCGGGTTCCATGGCTTCCTGCTGTTCCAGGAGATGATCGCACTGGAGCACACCCTGGCCTTCCTGCAGGAGAACATGGCCTGAAAGCGCCAGAATGCTCCCGGATATTCTCTTTGTGCTGTTTCCCGGAAATTGTTTGGATTCGAAGGGATTCTGTGCTACAGTAGACTTATCAACCAAGGAAAGCGAGGAATCTCTATGGACCCCTTCCAGAACATGCCCTCACCCACCGCGCCGGAGCCGGAGGTAGAGGCCCGCATGGCTTCTC
>CADAHL010000070.1 GCA_902787755.1 Oscillospiraceae bacterium | reverse complement strand
CCTTTCTGGGCGGACATATAGGAAAGGCGTCCACCTCTAATTTCCACTGGAGGTGAACGCCTGCTTTTGACGAAGACGGTTCAATCTTTTCTGTAAAAAGTAGTCTCATAGCCATCGGCGCGGAGCTGGAGCCCTTCAGCCCAAGGCGGCGTCCGGCCCATCTGGTCACAGACTGCCTGCAAGCTCATGCGCGGGTCAGCCTCGATCACCAGCTCGTCATGGATATGCATGGTAATAAAGCAGTGCGACAGGGTCTGCATGGCGTAGCACAAAATGTCGCGGGAGGTGGCCTGCACGATGTTCTCGACGAACTTCGGACCGTAGCTTTCCAACCGCTCCCACTTCTTTGTGCTGCCGGTGCCCTCGTAGGTGATACAGTCACTGCCGAATTGGTTAGTGCCAATCTTCGGTTTCACATAGGCCAGCTTCCTTCCGGAGGGCAGGGTGATGAACAGCATCCCGCTTTTATAGCTGAAGTGGATACTGCCCACATCGCCGTCGATATGCTTCTGGACGGCGTTCATAGCGGCGCGGTCCACGTCCCACCAGAACTTCGTGATATTCGGGTTGGAGGAGCGCCACATGCTGACCAGCGGCTGGAGCTCGTCTTCGGACAAGCCCATCTCGATAGCTCCCATTGCCTTGAGAGCACCGACCGAGCCGCCGTAGCCAAGCGCCAATTCTGCGATTTTGCCTTTTTGTCGCAGGTGGCCGTTGACGCCATGCTTCTCAACCGGGACCTTGAACATCTGACTGGCTGAGGCGCAGTAGATGTCACCGCCGTTTGCGAAGACCTCCTGACGCCAGACCTCTCCGGCAAACCACGCCAGCACTCTGGCCTCGATGGCCGAGAAGTCCGCCACGATGAACTTGCAGCCTTCCTTCGGCACGAAGGCCGTCCGGATCAGCTGGGAGAGCGTGTCCGGCACATCCTCGTAGAGCATCTCCACCGCGTCGAAGTCACCAGCGCGGACCAGACCACGGGCCTGTCCCAGATCCGGGAGATGGTTTTGCGGCAGGTTTTGCATCTGAATGATGCGGCCTGCCCAGCGACCGGTCCGGTTGGCTCCGAAAAACTGAAACATCCCACGGGCACGGCCATCAGCGCAGACGGCCTTCTGCATAGCCTGATACTTCCGGACGGAGGACTTGGCAAGCTGCTGGCGGAGCAGGAGCACCTTCTGCAGCTTAGGCGGCGCGGTTTTCAGGACCTCGGCCACTTCCTTTTTGCCGAGGGAATCCATCTCCAGACCGTGGTCCGCCAGCCACTGCTTCATCTGGATCACGCTGTTGGGGTTCTCCAGAGAGGTCAGGTCCTTCATGGCATCGGTGAGCTCTTTCCGGGAGCGGGTGTCCATGTCAATGGCCTGTTGCACCAGATCCATATCCAGCGCCACGCCTCTGTCGTTTACCTCCTGATCGAGACAATACTGACTCCAGATTTCTTCCGGGACCGGGAACTTGGCCAGCCGATTTTGGATGGACTGTTCGACCTCCACGTCCCGGCAGTTATAGCGTTTGAAGACAGCCCACTTGTCAGGCGCGTGCATCGGCAGGTTCCGGGTCCGGCCACCGTTGGTCTTCGTCGGCGCACAGGGCTGGCAGAAGTATTTGATGAGGTCCTTGCCCTCAGAGAGCTTCTGCTTGTCCAGCCCCAGCACAGCACCGACGCCTTCCAAGGAGAGCGGCAGGCCCATCGTTGCGGACCAGATCATGGTGCAGTGCCAAGCTGCCGGGTCCAGATAGTTGCCGACCGTATCCTGCGGAATGCTGTAGCCGGTATTAGCGAAGCCGCCGTGGTCCCGGAGCCAGCGTGACAGGCAGATGCGCTCAAACTGCGCGTTGAAGGCCCACTTGATCACGGCGTCATCCGTCAGCGCGGCGATGATCTCCGCAGGCAGCTTTTCGCCGGAGGCAAGGTCCACGACCTGCACCGGTCCGCCGTCCACGGAGTAGCCAAACAGCAAAATGTCAAAGTCCGGAGCCTCGGTGTACTTGTAAACACCGCACTTGGACAGGTCGATGCTGCTGTACGTTTCAATATCAATACTGAGTGTTTTCATAATCGCTGGTCCTTTCCAAAGACCAACAGGGTGGCAGGATTGCTCCCACCACCCGTTGGTTTGTGATTACTGTCTGCCGAGCTCTTTCATTCGGGCTTCGTGATATTCAGCATCACGAATGGCACGTTCACGCTCAAGCTGCTGACGCTCGGCCTCCCACTTGGCGTTACGCTCTTCACGTTCAGCCTCAAGAGCAGCGTTGCGCTTTTCACGCTTGCGGTCGTCGATGGTGTCGATGATGGACCTGACAATCCAGAAAACAGCCAGCACCAGATAAAGGGACAGAAGCAGGATGCAAAGAATCGTTGTTGCGTTCATGGCGCGTACCTCCTCAGTCCAAGAAGTCGTCCGCGTCGTCGGTGGCGAAGTCGGAAGCAGCGCTGGCCTTGCCGCCGAGAGGCTCGCCGTCGCGGATCTTCTGCAGGTTGTTCAGACCGCAAGCGATACCCTTGTTGCCGTTCGAGTTGAAGGCATAGAAGCTGATGCTGGCGCGGCCATAGACACCGGAGTAGACCTCGGAGCGGGACAGGATCGGGTTGCAGTCGGCATCCACGATACCCGGCGCGGTGGCGGAGTTGGCATTGATGAAGTAGGCGTTGGCGTAGGCCGGATCATCCGGACGCTCGGTGTCGCCATCGCGGAGCGGCGTCTTGATCGCGGTCAAAGGCGGGACGGAGCGACCGTTGCCCTTGAGCTTGGCCTGACCCTCCTCGTAGGCAGCCTGAATGGCGGCCTTGATCTTCTCGACCGTGACCTTGTCGGACTTGGGCACGATCAGGGATACAGAGAACTTCGGGGTGCCGCCATTGATGGACTTGGCCTCCCAGACGTTGGCGTAGGACCAGCGGGTGTCCTTGCCGGTGATAACCTTCATGGGGTTTGCGAGCTTAGCATTGTTTGACATATCAGTTGTCCTCCTTAAAATCATCAAGAATGGTTGTCATTGCCGGACGTTTATCGCTCTCCGGCACGAGCGTCGGTTTGCCCTGCGGCTTGGTGATCAGGCCGCCAAGGATGTCGTTGAACTGTTTCCTTCCAAGAAGGGTGGTCATGGCCGTGACTCCGAGGAGCTTAGGTTCGTCATACGGGTCGTACCCGGCAGCCTTCACGGCGGCGACCACGGCGTTCTCATCGGTGTACCTGCGGTTGGCGCGGCCTTCGACCAGCTTGTAGCCGGACCAGTGCTTGCCGCTGATGGCAGCCTGCAGCGCGTAGTCCTTGATGTCGGAAGCCCAATCCATCAAGCTGTCCAGCTTGCCCAGAATCTCCTCGACCTCTTCGTCAGTCAGGAGCGGCGGCTGCCGGAATTCATATCTGGCGAGCTCCATGTTGGCTCTGGCGCGTTCCCGGCAGTCGGCCTTGGCCTTGCAGAACTGGCACCATTCGCCACAGTGGTATTCACCGTCACCGGCGTAGGCGAGCTCTGCGGTCGGGACCAGCACCGTCTCTGCCCAATCCAGCAGTTCCTGCCGGGTGAGGGTGAAGGTGCTGACGTTGGCGCGGCGCGGCTGGTAGATCGTCATGCTGACAGTCTCGATGTCGTACAGGCAGTCGAAGATCTCCAGAGCACCGAGCGCGTAGAGCTTCATCTGTGGGTTGTCCTCGGCCTCCACCAGCACACCGCGACCATATTTGAAATCCACGATGTGGAGCGTGCCGTCAGCGATCAGGACGCAGTCGCCTGTGCCAAAGCCGGACTGCACGTACTTGGAGTAGTCAAGGCGCTGCTCGATCAGGACCACCGGATCGCTGCAGGCCTTCTTAGCCTCAGCGACCAGTTCCATCACGAAGGCGGCATACCCGGAAGCGGACTCCTCCATCTCGGCGTCATACCAAGTGAG
>CADAHL010000069.1 GCA_902787755.1 Oscillospiraceae bacterium | reverse complement strand
GCAATATCCTGCCCATGATTTTCCTGTTGGCTTTTTGCCAGTATTTCTTCTCTATTCATCATAGCACCTCCCAATAGGTTGCCAAGTTCACTTGGCATGATTGTATTATACACATGCCAAGTATACTTGTCAATACTTTTTGCAAAGTTTTCTTTGCAAGTCAGGATTTCCCGAAAAGCAGCACTGTCAGCCGGTCCAGAGCCCGGTTCTTTCGCTTATACGCGGTGGCCTGCTCGACATGCAGGTACTCGGCAATGTAGTATGCCGCGCTGCTACCGTAGGTATTGCCGTCGCCGTAAAAGGTCTCAAGGCAGTACCGGTCATCGTCGGAAAGTTGCTCCCATGCTGGTTTGAACCAGTCCATATACTCGACAGCCTGCCGGTAGCGCTCTTTCAGGATATCGATCTCGTCGATCGCCTTCAGGATGCGCTCTTCACCGGCCTGCGGGTTATTGGTCCGCGGCATGCCGTCCCATTTCGGGCTGCCGACGTTGGTCATCTTCTCATGCACCCGCTTGATCTCATCGTCGGTGCTGTTGATGATGAACTGCATGGATTCGTAATCCTTGATCGCCGCGATCGTCGCCGACCGCTTGTCCAGATACTTCCACATAATGCTCATGGCATTTACCTCCGAAAAATAGAATCCCTCGGATTGCCATTCAGATTGTCAGGTGAGCCTTCACCGCGGCGATCAGGTTCTGCTGCGTCGTGTCCTTCCGCTTCAGGGCGGAGAGAACATCCTCGTCAACGGTACCCTTGCAGCCGATATGGTGGATGGTCACCACTTCTTTTTGCCCTTGCCGCCAGAGGCGTGCATTTGTCTGCTGGTAGAGCTCCAAGCTCCAGACCAGCGAAAACCAGATCAGGATATGGCCTCCGCGCTGAATGTTGAGGCCATGACCTGCGCTCGCCGGGGAGATCAGCCCGATCTGTATTTTGCCTGCATTCCAATCGGCGAAATCCTGATCCCTTTTCAGATCCCGCGGCTTATACCCGAGACCGATCAGATGCTCCCGGATGCGCTCATGATCGTGCTGATACCAGTACGCGATCAGAACGTTCTGCCCGTTGGCCTGCTCGATCAGGTCTTCCAGCATCTCCAGTTTCCGGTCATGGATCGGGGTGATGTTGCCCTGATCGTCATACACAGCGCCGTTTGCCATCTGCAGGAGCTTTCCGGAGAGGACCGCCGCATTGGCCGCCTCGATGACATTGCCGTCGATGTGGGTCAGCAGGTCTGCCTTCATATCGTCATACACCTGCCGCTCGGCAGCGTCCATCTCCACCCAATGATTGACCGTCACCTGCTCGGGCATATCCAGATAGTCCAGCGCCTTCATGGAGACGGAGATGTCGGAGATCTTGCTGTAGATCGCTTCCTCCGCGCCGGGGAGTGGGATGTAGTTGTAAACGATGCCGGTATAGGGGTTCATGCCCGCTGCCCGGAAATACGCCTCCCGGTACCGGCCGATAAACCTGCCGAGCCTGACGCCTTTGTCGATCAGAAAGGTCTCTGCCCACAAATCCATCAAGCCGTTACTGGCCGGGGTGCCGGTGAGGCCGACCATGCGCCGGATCTGAGGCCGGACCTTCCGCAGCGCCTTCCACCGCTGGCTCTGATGGTTTTTGAAAGAAGAGAGCTCGTCAATCACAACCATATCGAAGGGCCACGGCGTGTGCCGCTTCTCCAGCAGGTCGATCAGCCATTTCACGTTTTCGCGGTTGATGACGTAAACATCAGCCGGGGTACGCAGAGCGGCTTCGCGCTGCTTGGCACTGCCTACCATCACGCTCATACGCAGGAAGTTTGCATGCTCCCAGGTATCGCGCTCCTCCGGCCAGACTGTCTTCGCCACACGGAGAGGTGCGATCACCAGCACCTTCCCGACGTCGAAGCTGTCGAACATCAGGTCCAGAATGGCGGTGAGCGTGACCGCGCTCTTGCCGAGACCCATTTCCAAAATTAGCATGGCTTCCCGGTGCGTTTTCAGAAACTCCACGCAGTAGTTCTGGTATTCGTGTAAGTCGGTTCTTTTCATTTGATGCTCCTGTTGTCAATGTCTTTCATGATCCGCTGCAGCAGCGCCGGGCCATCCAGATCGGTCAAGGCGCAGAAGTAATCCGAACAGAAAAACTGTGTGATCTCCCTGACCGTAGCCTCCGCCAGCTTATCGTTGGGGTGCCGACGGAGCCGACGGTATGCGGGCCGGAAGTCCTTCACCGCTTGCATGATGATGGCGTTTGCCAGCTTCTCGTAGTTGTCCTCATACATTCAATATCTCCTCAATGATGCCGGGGATCTGCTCCGGGTCGTCCAAGACGGAAACCTGAAAGCCGAGTTCCCGCAGTTGTTCATGCCGCCGCTCCTGCAGGGGCCGGGGCTTAGCGCCGGGTACCTTGACCTCCACGAAGCCGATCTGGCCACCCGGCAGCAGGACCAGCCGGTCCGGCATACCATCAAAGCCGGGACTTACGAGTTTCGGTGCGATTCCTCCGATGGCCTTAGCCGCCATGACGAGCTGGTGCTCTATTGTTTTTTCTCTCATAAGGGTTATCTCCATCAGAAATGAGGGTGGTGACGGTCGGTGATGCTTATTTCCAAGACTCTTCTTATAGGTCCTTTTTTTTAGGCCCTAAGAGGACTTATAGAAAAGACCATCACCGACCGTCACTTTTGGCTTATTTCATGAAATCAGACTGCAGCTGCAGGCCGAAAACAAAGGCTCCGGCATTGGTTTTATGACGGTCGAAACCGGCGCTTTCCAGTGCCACATAAAAATCTGTCGTGCTGCGGGTATACTCACCCACCTGCGTGCAATAGCTGCGGTATGCGTTGTAGAGCTCACCAGATTTCTCCTTGTAAGCCTTGTCCACCTCGCAGCAGTCGTTCAGGAAATGAGCGAGCCAGTCATTATTCTCCCGGTACCGGGTAATGGCATCCTGTACCACCTGCGGCTGCGTGATATGATAGTCCTTGGCGATGACGCGCTTGGCTCCCTCGACGATCCACGTCAGGATCGCGCCACCGGCCTTGTCGTACAGGTAGTCAGCGTAGTTCTTGATGTCCGAGTTGCCTTCGATCTTTGCGTTGAAGGGAATGACGATCAGACGACGCCATGTCCCGGCATCAATCGCACCGACCTTCGGCAGATGGTTGGTATAGAGCACAAGGGTGTGGCT
Source organism: Oscillospiraceae bacterium (assembly GCA_902787755.1). Lineage (GTDB taxonomy): Bacteria > Bacillota > Clostridia > Oscillospirales > Oscillospiraceae > Limivicinus. The sequence goes on along the minus strand of CADAHL010000069.1, from coordinate 2,604 downwards.
GGGCACATAGGAAAACGGGTCCTTGTACTTTTTCTCGGCGTAGATCTCGTCGGTGGAGCAGAGCTGCTTGACCGTGGAGGTGTTCAGCCGCATGCCTTCCTCCATCTCGGCGGCGATGATGAGCCGTTTGCCCTTGGCCTCAGCGAGCTCCGGCTTGACGTTCCGCTTGCAGCCGACCGTCAGGGTATCGGCGGACATGTTGCCGCTGTAGGTGCCCAGCACGCGGGAGATGGTATTCCAGAAGGTGGACTTGCCGTTTCGGCCTTCACCGTAGGCGATGATCAGCGCTTCGATATAAACCTTGCCGATGGCGGCGAGGCCCACGATCTCCTGCACATAGCCCATGAGCTCAGTGTCACCGAGGAAGAAGGTGTCCAGCGCGGCGTCCCAGATATCCTTGCCGGTATCGGACGGGTCCACGGAGGTCATCTTTGTGATGAAGTCAGAGGCACAGTGCTCATGCGCATCGGTGATGCCCACGCGCAGGTCGTAGGTGCCGGACGGCGTGTTCAGAAGGAATTCATCCGCGTCGAGCTGTTTCTGGTCGATCTCCAGCTTGGGACGCGACTCCTTCAGCGCGGAGGTGATATACTTTGAGTCCCGACGCTTGATGGCATAGTTCCGGTAGGTGGTTGCGATCTCGTATGGACCGCGCCTGCTGGGAGTTGAAGGCAGCGGCAGCACGCTTGGGTCCCATCGAGGCCAGAAGCTCCCATGCGCCGTTGGCGACCATCTCATCGGTGGCTTTCTTGATCTCGGTCTCTGCCTCCTCAAGCTGCCGGTCCGTGAGCTCCTGCGCCACGGCCTGCGACTTGGGCTTGGACTCTTCCCAGAAGCAGCCATTGTAGACGATGTAGTCCGTGGACGGGCTGTAGCGGAGCTTCTCTTCGTACTCCCGCGACAGGACCACGGCCTGCCCGACGTCGGAGTAATCGCTGGGCTTCAGCTGCAGGTCCAGATTGTATTTCTCGGGCGGGATGTAATCCTCCTGATCGGCTACCTTGCCATAAAAGCGGAGGGCGCTGCGCCAGATGGCGTCGAGCTCCGTCTGCTCCAGCGGTGGCACGCACTTGTCGGCCAGCTCGGAGAAATGCTGTCTGGCTTCCTCGGTGTTGCCGTAGCGCTTCAGAATCTTCCCGGCGAAGTGAGACATGGTGGCGTTCCGGCTTCCTTCCTCAATGACAAGATCGCCATACCGGCCACCGTCCATGTCGGCATCAAAGTCATCGTCCGCGAGGAAGGTGGTCAGGGTCATGGGACCGTCGAAAATCTCCACCTGCGGGTTCTTGGTGCCGAAGAAGAATCTGGCGGCATCCAGCGCCTTGGTGTCGAAGTACGGGAAGATGGTGTTGACCAGCTTTTTCAGGCTGGCATACTGCTCGGCATCGGTCACCGGGTCGATGGCGAAGAACACATGGAACTTCGGTCTCGCCGGTTTGCCGTTTTTCACCTTCATGTGGTTGCGGCTGTAGTGGACCGCAAAGGCGACTCCGGGAAAGGCGTCAGCGATGTCGGACGGGTACTTCCAATCCTCCGGGTCCTCACTGTGGTCGTTGTCACAGTCCACCGGCAGACAGTTGCTGCCGATGAAGTTGTCGTTGTTCCGGTAGCTGCCCTTATACTCGGCGCAGACATAATCTTTGCTGACGGCCTGCGCGAGGGATGGCTTGTCGGTAATATCGACCGCATGCGGATACAGGCAGTTTCCCGCCTGTCCAATGCAGTCCGCATGGTAAATCGTGAACATCAGTCGTATACCTCCTTCGCCTGATCCTCCAGCACCTTCGTGATGAACTTCAGTGCGCGGATGATGGTTTCCAGCTCACAGTCACCGCCGAGGAAGACCTCAAAGCCCTCGTCGCCGTCAAAACCGTGGGTATTGACATGAATGTCCGTGCTGCCGCAGTCGGTGATGCGGAAATAGGTGCGGCTGCCATGACCGGAGTCGCCACCCTGAAAGCCGTTGGTCCCGGCCTCGACGCTGAGCACGTTGGCGCTGATAATCTCCCGCGTAAAGGTGGGAATCTCCATGCCGTCAATCTTGCGGGTGTGTTCTCTAACTTCGTACATCGTGTACCTCCTTGAAATCGTCAGTGAAATAGCGCAGCCGGTAGTTCTTCCAGCGAGCGCGTTTGATTTCTGCTGCCATGCCGTCTGAGATGCGGCTGCCAAAGACCCAGACCTCTGAGCACTTGCTCATCAGGGCATTTCCGAAGAAGAGCCCCAGCTCGCGCTCAGCCGGATCGCCGTCATTCAGGAACTGTGGAAACAGCAGGTGCGGCGCGATTGGGATATAGCCGGTCTCCACAGCAAAACGCGAGTACCTTCGGGCAGCGGCCACGTTTCGTTCCACATCTCCGGCATAGGGAGAGCAGATGTAGACGATGGGCCTGAAAGCGCGAAGTGCCTGCCGTTCATCACGTTCGATAGCAGACAGGGCCTCGTGAGCGGTGGGATCGACGTATCCTTCGCTGTTGCGGATATCCACACTCATGAAAAGAGCCTCCTTTCTGGGCGGACATATAGGAAAGGCGTCCACCTCTAATTTCCACTGGAGGTGAACGCCTGCTTTTGACGAAGACGGTTCAATCTTTTCTGTAAAAA
>CADAHL010000068.1 GCA_902787755.1 Oscillospiraceae bacterium | reverse complement strand
CTTTGTAACGAAAATTTCCGTACAATTCACGAAAACATTGTAACTCACCCTCACAAAAAAAGCAAGCAAATTTTTGTGTAAAATAACGAAAACGATGGATTTTTTAAAGTGAAATACAGTTAGTTCAACCTAAATAACCGGTTGAGATGCTCGGTAGAGGAAATGATTTACACAAATTCTGAAAATATCCGGGAAATACCTGAAAATAATCCGGAAATGCTCCGAAAAGTTTTAGAAAATGAGGAATATCGTTAAAACAACCAACTATCATAGACAATAGATACTTGACGGGCGAAAGAAAAAGCGGATAGCATGATCAAGGCGGTACTGTTCGACCTGGGCGGCACACTGCACAAATCCTCCTCACCCCCAGGACGGGATCTCTGGTTCGCGCAGCGGCTGATCGAGAGATTTTCCGATTATGGGATCAAGCTGGAAGGCGGCGCTGAGCTTTTGGCTGGGCGTCTGGCCATTAACAGCGAGGTCTATAAGCATGAATCCGAAGTAACGCTGCGGGAACTTCCCTCGGCGCAAATCTGGAGCGACTATTACCTCCGGGAATACGGGCTTGAACGCGAACGGATCGAGCCCTTTGCCGAAGAACTCAGCTTCCTTTACGATTATGAGCGTCCCTGCGTGATGCGCCGCGAGCATCTGAAGGAGACGATGATGGAGCTGAAAGCCATGGGATTGCACCTGGGCGTTATCAGCAACATCATCTCACGCTCTGTCGTGCGGCACTTCCTGGCCGAGTACGGCATCGAGGCGCTGATGGATTGTGTCATTACCTCTGCCGAGACTGGGATCCGCAAGCCCTCGCCGGAAATCTTCCGCATTGCGGAAAAAGCCATGGGTCTGAAGCCGGAAGAGCTTTGCTATGTGGGCGACACCATTTCCCGGGATGTGATCGGCACACGCAATGCCGGCTGGGCCATGATGATCCAGATCCGAAACCCCAGTATCGCTCATCGGGACGCGGGGCTGGAGCATTCGGGCTACATGCCGGATGCCCTGATCGAGGACCTGGCAGAAATCCCGTCTGTATTGAAACGATAAGAATGTTTGACCATAAACGCAGAAAGGGAGGACGGAAAAATGCAGAACCTGGAAGCCATTTTCTTTGACGTTGGCGCGACGCTGCGCTATGTGGTGGAGGATAAGGAGTTTGCCGCCGCTGCAGAGAGAGAACTGATGGAGCTTGTCGGCTCCACGGAAGAGCATGACGCTTTTTTTGCCAAGCTCGAGAAGAATTGGAAGGCATATCGCAAATGGGCCAAGACGGAGCTTTTGGATGTCTCCGAAATGGAGCTCTGGCTGCAGTATCTGCTGCCGGACTACCCCGCTGAGCGTGTGGCACCCCACGCCGCCAGGCTGACCCGCCTTTGGCGTGACCATGACGGCCGCCGCGTTGTGCACGATGGCACCCTGGAGACCCTGCGGGAGCTGAAGCGCAGGGGCTACAAGCTCGGCATCATCGCAAACACCATCACCGAGACCGAGATCCCCGACTGGATGTGCCGCGACGGTGTGGCCGACTGCTTCCAGACCGTGATCCTCTCGTCCAAGGTGCGCCTGCGCAAGCCGGACCCGGCGATCTACCTGCTGGCTGCTCGCTGTATCGGCAGTGCCCCGGAAAACTGCGCCTATGTTGGGGATAACCCGGTTCGGGACGTGGAGGGAGCCAAGGCCGCAAACTTCGGCGCTATGGTGCTGTTTGAAGACGCCGGCACCGCCGACCGGGAAGGCAAGGCGCCCACAGTACTGCCGGACTACACCATCAAGTCCATTCCTGAGCTGCTGGATCTGTTCCCGCACAGAGCATGAGGAGACGACCGTGAAGAAGATCAAAGGTGTATTTTTTGACCTGGGCGGCACCCTCCGCATTGCGGAAAACGTGCCCGAGCACCAGGAAAAGGCCAAACGGCGCATGGCGGAATTGGCGGGCTACGAGGACGCAGACGCCTTCATCGACATGGTGGAGCAGCGCTATCTGCCCTATCGGGATTGGGCCCTGGGCGAGATGAAGGAGAGCAGCGATTTCGAGCTCTGGCACAAGTGGCTCCTGCCGGAGATGGACGAGGAGAAGGTGCGGGAGATCTGCCACGAGATCACCTTCCAGTACCGCCAGGTCAAGGGCCTGCGACATGTGGTGGAGGGCGGACGGGAAGTCATCGAGACCCTCCACGCCAGGGGCTACAAGCTTGGCATCATCTCCAACCTCATCGGCGAGTACGAGATTCCTGAGTGGCTGAAGGCCGACGGGCTGGACGAGTATTTCGACGCGGTGATCCTTTCTCCGGTGACGGGTCTGCGCAAGCCTGATCCGCGGATGTACCTGCTGGGCTGTGAGCAGCTCGGCCTGGAACCCGGCGAATGCGCCTCTGTGGCGGACAATCTGGATCGGGACATCACCGGCGCCATAGCGGCGGGCATCGGGGCCAACATCCTCTTCATCAGCCCGGAAAAGCTGAAGAAAAAGATCATCACCGACGCCAATCGTCCCGATTATATTGTACATCGCTTCCTGGATATTCTGGAGCTGCCGATTTTGCAGGGAGGTACCTGATGGAACAGAACATCAATACGATATTTGTGGATCTTGGGGACACCTTCCGGGTCATCCGCAAGGATCCGGCCTATGAGCTGGAGGCCAAGGCCTGCATTACCCGGTGCCTGGGCACCGATGAAGACCCGATCAAGTTTTATAAAAATGTGATCGAGCCCCGCTATGACAAGTATCGGGAATGGGCCCTGCATTTCTACTGCGAGGCGCCCGTGAAGGAACTCTGGACCCGCTGGCTGGCCTATGACTTCCCGCGGGAGCGGGTGGAGGCCGCGGCGGACGAGATGACCTATGCCTATCGCCGCACCAAGGGCGAGCGAGTGGTCACCGACGGCGGCATCGAAACCGTGAAGGAGCTATTCGCCCGCGGCTATACGCTTGCCATTGTCAGTGATCTGGTGGGCACGCATGAGGTCGATGAGTGGCTGGATCGTGACGGTTTGCGCCCCTATTTCAAGAGTGTGCAGCAGTCCTCTGTGTGTCTGATCCGAAAGCCTCACCCCGCTATCTATTACTACGCTTTGGAGGAATGCGGCTCAGACCCCAAGCGCACCTGTTACGTGGGGGACAATCTGAACCGGGATATTGTCGGTGCCAAGGCCGCAGGCCTGGGCATGACGGTGGCGGTGCAGTACCCCGGCAAGAAACCGCAGACCGTCACCGACGAGAACCGGCCGGACCGGTTTATTACGCATTTTTCACAGCTGCTGGAAATTTTCCCGCCGCTGCGTTGAAGGAGGAAGACAGTATGTTTGACAAAAGCTTTCACGGAGGCGAGGCACTGGCCAGGGCGGTGGAGAAAGCCTATACCCAGGGGCAGACCGATTACTCCCTGGAGCCTATGGTCCTCGTGGATGAGAAGGGTGAGCCTGTGGGCAAGATCAAAAACGGCGACCACGTGGTGTTCTGCTGCCGCCGGGGAGAGCGGGAGATCGAGTTGACCGAGGCCTTTACCGAAGCGGATTTCCCCCATTTTGAGCGTGAGTATCTGGATAAGCTGGATTTCGCGATCATGACTATGTATCACGAAAAGTTCAAGAGTCTTCCCATCGCCTTTGCTCCTGAGCGGGTAGAGAAGCCTCTGGCTCAGGTTCTCAGTGAGGCGGGGCTGCGGCAGTTCCACTGCTCAGAATCAGAGAAGTTTGCCCACGTGACCTTCTTCTTCAACGGCGGCTATAACCAGCCCTTCCCGGGAGAGACGGATCTGTGCATTCCCTCGCCCAAGGGGATCCCCTTCGACCAGAAGCCGGAGCTGAGTCTGCCCACCGTAGCCGAAAAAGTGGAGCAGGCCGTGGACGAAGGCTATGACTTTATCGTCACGAACTTTGCCAACGGCGACGTCATTGGCCACACAGCCAATAAGGACGCCAAGCTGGAAGCCGCTGCGGCCATCAGCCGCTATGTAAGTCAGGTTGCCCACTATGCCGGGGACAAGGGCTATGTGGTGGCAGTCACCGCCGACCACGGCAATATTGAGGCACTCTACACCAAGGAGGGCAAGCCCCATGTGGCCCACACCACCAACCTGGTGCCCTTCCTGATCCTGGATCCCAAGGGCAGGGAAGTACAGCTGCGGGATGGCCGTCTGGGCGATGTGGCCCCCAAAAACGACAGGATGATGCTCATCATCCTGGATGGCTGGGGCTTCGGAACCGGGGACGAGGGCGACGCCATCTATTTAGCCAAGACCCCCGAGTGGGACGAGATGCTGGCTAAATACCCCCACAGCAAGCTGCGCGCTTCCGGCGAGGACGTAGGCCTGAAAGCGGGCAAGGCCGGCAACTCCGAGGCCGGACACAACAACCTTGGTGCCGGCCGGATCGTAGCACAGGATGACGTGCGCATGGATCAGGCCATTCAGGACGGCTCTTTCAAACGCAACCCCGTCTTCCTTCATGCCATAGACGCAGCCAGGGAAGAGGGGACCGCTCTGCACCTGCTGGCCTACTTGACGGAGAAATCCAGCCATGGCTGCATCGACTACCCCCTGATGCTGACGGAGATGGCCGAGGGGGTGGAGCAGGTCTATCTGCACATCATCTTCGACGGGCGCAGCACCGAGCCGGGATCAGCCCCGGCCATGCTCCGGACACTTGACAAGAAGCTGGCCAAAATCGGCAGAGGCGTGATCGTGGACGGCGTTGGACGGGGGGTTGCCTTGGACCGGGACAAGAACTATGCCAAGGTCAGGCGGGCCTATGATGCCATGACCATTGGCACAGGGACCGAATACCAGGCCTGACACTTCGGCGCAAAGCCGCCGCCCGCTCCGACAGAAGCGGGCGGGAAGCTTTTTTTGAGGGGATACAATATGAAACCATATGATTTGATGATCCTGGGCCCTGCCACGAGAGACGTGAACATCGACTATACCGGCGCAGAGGATCGGAGTGCCGGGGGTGCCGTGACCTTCTGCACGCCGGCAGCACGGGCCATGGGAGCCAGCGTCTTCGCGGCGGTGAAGATCGCCCCGGAGGACCGGGACATTCTGGACGTATTCCAGATGCCTGAGGAGGACAAAGCCCTTCTTCCGTCGGCAAAGACAACGCTAATGCGCAATGAGTATTTCACACCGGACCGGGAGCGCCGCAGATCCGGCTGCGCCGCCCAGTCTGACCCCATTTTGCCGGCAGAGCTGCCGGCGATCTCCTGGAAGCTCTGCCATCTGGCGGGACTGCTGTACGGCGATTTCCCTGACGAGCTGTTGGAGGAGCTGCACAGGCGAGGGCTGCTTTCAGCGGATGCCCAGGGCTTTTTGCGGCACAACGAGGGCGGCCCCATGGCGCTGCATGATTGGCAGGAGAAGCTGCGCTTCCTGCCCTGGATGAACTTTTTCAAAACCGACGCCGCCGAGGCGGAGATGCTCACGGGCCTGCGTGACCGGGAAGCCGCTGCCAGACAGCTGGTGGCCTGGGGCGCCGGAGAGGTCATGGTTTCCCACAATGCGGAAATGCTGGTATGCAACGGGGAGAGGGTGTTCCGCTGTCCGGTGAAGGCGCGCAATCTCTCCGGGCGAACTGGCCGGGGGGATACTACCTTCGGTGCGTATTTGGCCATGCGGATGACTGGGCACGATATGGAGGAGGCGCTGCTCTACGCAACAGCCTGCGTCTCCCTGAAAATGGAGACTCCCGGTGTGTTTCGGGGCAGCCTTGCCGACGTGAAGGCATATATCCGGGAATTCTATTGAGAGAAAGGAAGAAGCGGAATGGAACGATATTTCTTGCTTGGTTTTTTGGGCTCTGCTCTGGCTTTGGGCTTTGCTGCTCTGCAGAGACGGAGGGTGCTTTCGGTCTCCGAAGGCAATGAGCGCATGCAGAAGATCGCAGCGGCCATCCGGGCTGGCGCGAATGCCTATCTAAAGCATCAGTATACCACGGTGTTTAAGGTTTTTGCCATCGTATTCCTGCTGCTTCTGGTGCTGGCCTTCGCCTCCGGCGGGCAAATGCTCTCCCGGGTGACGCCCTTCGCGTTCCTCACCGGCGGGATCTTCTCCATGCTGGCGGGCTT
>CADAHL010000067.1 GCA_902787755.1 Oscillospiraceae bacterium | reverse complement strand
TTCAGGGCTTGAACAGGCCGCCTTTTTCCACAATCTTTGCCAAATGAAAGAGGCGTTGCCTCTCAATAGCCTCTTTAGCTATTTTGAGACAACGCCTTCATAGTAGTACCATTCAGTCAAAGAAGAATAGCATGCTATTTACGGTGTGACGTACTGTGTCAGCAGCTTCGCCATCGTATCAACAGGCTCCTTGCAGCCATGCTTCAACCACCGTTCTACCACCTTAACAGCTCCACCGAGCGTAAAGATATAGTGATACAGGCTGTCTGTGCAGTCTTCATCTTTCGGAGCTGTTTCGGCTGCCCAGATCTCGTGAAACATGGCTTCCAAATACTCTGACGAGGACAAGCGCTCCAGATAACCCCGATAAAAATGCCGGTAGCGGTATACAAAATTCAGAGCCACGCGAAAACCGTCTTCGCTCATGTAATTGCTGAAATGAACATTTGCTTCATCAAAGGCCCGGATATGCTCTACTCGAAGCAGGGAATCGATATCGGCCCAGAGGTCGTAAAGGCTTTCATAGTGCGCATAGAAGGTCGAACGGTTGATCCCGGCGACAGCGCATAGCTTTTTAACCGTGATATCTTTCAGCTCATTCTTCTCCAAAAGCCGCGCCATGGTCTGCTGGATCAGCTCATGGGTGAACTGATAATGGCTGTTTTTCTTTGTGTTCATATGTCTCAACTCCTCATGCTTTCAAAAATCCAACACGAATTGCGAGATTGATGGTTGTTGTCGGTATTGTAGCATGGTAGATTTAGATTGTAAATAAGAAAACCTGGGGATGGAGGGCAGAAAATGCAGATCAAAGGCGTCAATTTCGGCGGTTGGCTGGTACTGGAAAAGTGGATCGCTCCTGAGCTTTTTGCGGGAACCGAAGCGGAGGACGAATACCATCTGGCGCGTGTGCTTCCGGAAGAAGAGTACCGGGAGCGGATGGAGAAGCACCGCAAGAGCTTTATCCGCGAAGAGGACTTCCGATTTCTCTCCGAACAGGGGATCAACACGATCCGTATCCCCATCCCGTTTTACATTTTCGGAGACCGCGCTCCCTATCTCGGCTGCATCGAGTATCTGGACTTCGCCCTGGATATGGCGGAGAAATACGGCCTGAAGATCCTGATCGACCTACACATGGTGCCGGGCAGCCAGAACGGCTTTGATAACGGTGGCATCTGCGGCGTGTGCAAGTGGTCCGGCATGCCTGAGGAAGTGGATTTCTGCCTGCGGCTTCTGGAAAAACTGGCTCTCCGCTACGGACACAGAGACGGCCTTTGGGGAATCCAGCCGCTGAACGAGCCGATCACCGACGCACTGACCGGGGACATTCCCTGGGAACAGGTCTGGATCCGCAACATCTACCCGCCCAAAAGCGCGGAAGAGGAGGCCGGGTCCGCTCCGATCAAAATGGAATTCCTGCGGAAATTCTATGAAGACGCTTATACGCGCGTCATGCCGCACATGGACGAGGACAAGTTTTTTATGATCCACGACGCCTTCCGCACGGCGATGTGGAAAGATTTCATGCCCCGGGAGCAGTACCGGAACGTGGTGCTGGACACGCACTTCTATTTCGGCTCTGTGGAGGCCGGCGGCTGCCCGAAGGCATTGGAGGCTTACAAGGCAATCGTCGAGGGGCGCTTCTATCCGATCCTGGATGAAATGAGCGGGTATTTCCCGGCCGTGACCGGCGAGTGGAGCCTGGACAGCGGCTATGCCAAGGATCTGCCGGATCGGCAGGACAAGGAAAACGCTTACCGGGCCGTGGCGGAGATCCAGCAAAAAGCGTGGGAACGGATTGCCGGTTCCTTCTTCTGGACCTATCGCATCCTCTCCGATTCTCCCGATGCGGACGCGTGGAGCTTTGAAAAAGCAATCAAGTGGATGAAATAAACCGACAATAAAAGGAAACGGAGGATCACGGAAATGACCGCACAAGTCAAAAAGAAAAGCCTGCTCGACGCACCGATCTTTGACTCCCGCATCAAGTCCGCCAACACCACCAAGGCGGAGTCGTGGCTGGGTTACTTTACCGGCCCGGCGCTCATGTTCATCGTTTACATCTGTCTGGGCGGCAGCTACCTGAACCAGTTTTATACGGACGTTCTGGGCCTGTCCGGCGTCTTCCTGACCTGGATGCCCGCGATCTCCAAGGCGGTCGACGCCATCACGAACATCATCATGGGCCGTATCATCGACAAGACCCGCACCAGACACGGTAAGGCGAGACCCTATCTGCTGCTGAGCGGCCCGCTGATCATCCTTTCGGCCTTCCTGCTCTATGCGGTCCCGAAGGCCAACCCCACCGTTCAGATGGTGTGGATCGTGGTCAGCTACAACCTCTTCTTCGCCTTCGCCTTTACCATCTACAACATGTCCCACACGCTGATGGTGCCCCTGTCCACCCGCAATACCAAGCAGCGTGACACGCTGGCCCTGCTCACGAACGCCGGCGTCAATATGGTTCCCGGCTTCCTCGTGACCATCGTGATGCCCATTATGATCAACGCCTTCGGCGTGGGCAAGGATTCTCAGGGCACCTGGATCGCCATGATGAGCGTTCTCAGCTGCTTTGCTCTTCCGGCCTGCCTGCTGGAGTACTACTTCACAAAAGAGCGCGTCACAGAGGACGCCATGGCCGCAGGGAAGGATCCCAAGGAAGATGTGGTTGCGTTTAAAGAGCAGGTCAAGGCCTGCTTTAGCAACAAGTACTGGCGTCTCATCATGGGCTATGCCCTGATCTGGCAGCTCTCCACCGTGCTGTCCACTCAGTCCATGCTCTACTACTGCAACTGGGTTCTGGCCCGTTCCGTGGACGGCGGCACCGGACTGCAGGTGCTGGTCAACGTGATCGGCCAGGCGCCGCTCGGCATCGGTGTCATCATCCTCTGGCCGCTGGTCGGCAAATTCGGCAAACGACGCGTCACTGCCATCGGTCTCGTGATCGCCGTGGTCGGCTGCGCGCTGGGCCTGCTGTTCTCCTTTGCTGCCGAGGTCAACTTCACGCTGATCCTCCTCGCGCTGATCATCAAGTCCATCGGCACCGTGCCTACCTATGTTATGGCCGCGCAGATCGCCGAGAGCCTTGACCACATTGAGTATTCCAACAAGTTCCGTGCGGATGGCTGCTCCGCCTCCATTTACAGCGTTATCATCACTGTCTGCACCGGCATTGCCAGTTCCATCCTGCTGGGCGGCATCTCCGCCCTGGGCTATCAGGCGCCCACCTCTACCGTGCAGGAGATTGTACAGAACGAAGGCGTTCGGAGCTTCTTCACCTTCTGCTTCTTCGGCACGCCGCTGATCTCCGCCGCGGTGAGCGCTGTGATTATGCTCTTCTATAAGGTCGAAGATGAGATGCCCCAGATCACCGCCGGCATCAGCGCAGGTCTACGTTTCCCCGGAGGAGAAGGCCCGTCTGGAGCAGGAGGAAAACGACCGCATCGCGGAAGAAAACCGCCTCAAAGAGCTGAAGGCCAAATGCGAAAAGAAGGGCCTGAACTTTGAGGAAGAAGAGACCAGGTACCAGGCAAAGCTCGCCGAAAAGAAGGCGAAAGCTGAGGCCAAGGCCGCAAAACGTAAATAATAGGTTCGGTATAGTACTCGCCGGGACAGTCAGCAGGCTGTCCCGGCGAGTGGTTTTTATCCTTCGATCCCGTTTCTCTGCCGATACTCAGTGGGAGTCATGCCGACGGCCTTCCGGAACTCCGCCGTAAAATAGCTCTGGGAGCTGAAGCCAAGGCGGTGGCAGATATTCTGGATCGAGTCGTTGCTGCTGAGGAGCGCGAGTTTGGCCAGCTCGATCCGACGTTGACGCAGATACTGCTGCATCGTCTGTCCGGTTTGCTTTTTGAACTCTCTGGCCAGATAGGAAACCGAGTAACCCATTTCATCCGCAATGTCCGGCATGCTCGGCGTATTCTCCAGGTGCGTGTCCAAATATTGGAACAGCTTTTGAAACAGGGGCGAGACCCCTGCATAGCGGCAATCATGAACCCGCTGCACAAAGTCATCCTGCATCCTGCTGTTGATGCTTGCCACTTCCTCAAAGCTCCCGGCACTCTCTACACTGTTGATATACCGGTCGCTGAGCGTGTAGGCGACCTCCGGCGAGAGCCCTCCGCGGATCGCCGCCCGGGCGCAGAGCGATGTAAAAATGATGATAGAGTTCTTGATGTGCCGGAGGGTATCTCCGCCGCCGAGCGGTACCATCTGCCCGCGTCCGACAAGCTGCCCGGCGCGCTTGCGATAGTCCAGATTACCCTCTTCGATCAGCCGCAGAAGCTCCTGCTCCATGGCCCAGGTGCCATGGGAGGAGATTGGCTGCTGCTTTTCCCGCGTTTCGGGAGCGGCGGTCTTACGATCCACAAAATGGAAGCTGCCGGAGTCCAAATGCTGGCCACAGAGGCTGTAGTGGAGCATGAGGCCGTAGTCCATCCAACGGTTGATGGGAAACATGGGCAGCGCGGAGAGTTGCCCGACCAGCTCACGCTTTTCGCCGCCGGAAATCCCAAGCGCGGAGATCGCCGCCTCCAGCCGAGGCACGGAGATATCTTCGAGGAAAACCGGACCAATCAGATGAAATGCGAGGAGTTCACCCTCCTCCTTTTCAAAATCCAGGATCCACAGAAGGTCGGAGCAGCCGGTGATTACCACGGGGAGCTGTTCGTCTGCCAAAGAGGAAAAAAAGAATGGGGCGTCCTCATTCAGATTAAGCAATGCCGGGATATGCTGCGAGAATGGGCAGTTGGTGTCCTTAAGCTGTAAAGACGGATCGAAAACCGTGTGATATAGTGCGTGGCCGCAGCCGATTAGTTCATAGAAGAACGCAAGTTTTTGGTGAAGATTCATAGTTTCGAGGCCACCTTTTTGTGTACTAAAGCGAAAAAAATATTTAGGGCAGATAAAAGATGAAATAGGCAGATTAATTATAACGCTTTTTTCGTTCTTTTGCTACAATGATCATCGGATGGCGAAATCAATCGAGGATTCGATTGATTTCGCTGCTAAACGACAAGTTTGGCAGCGAATGATTTTAAAAATCATTCGCCCGATGCTCATTGCAATGAGTATATGGCAAAACAGCAAGGCTGTTTTGCTGCGCAGCAAAGCTGCGCGGCGAAAAGCTTTTGAGCTTTTCGCCATCATATAATCATTATAGTAAAATCAGCAAACCAAAAAAACGGTTTAAGAAAGATTGAAACAGGGAGGAAAAACACTATGGCAAAAAAAGAACGGCTCAATGAAAAGGGCGTTCCGTTTGGCGCGAGACAGCGGATGCCGATCTGGTACGGCGCGGTCTGGTCCACCCGCGGCATTGCGGCGGCCATCAACGTGGTACTGGTCGTCTACGTCACCTTTTACAGCACAGACCTTCTCGGCCTGAATCCCGCCATCATCGGCGGCATCCTGCTGGCGTCCCGAATCATCGACGCCTTCACGGATCTGGGCTTCGGCTACATTCTGGACAAGACCCACACGCGCTGGGGCAAGGCGCGCCCCTACGAGGTCTTCATCATTTTAGAGTGGCTCTTTACGATCCTTCTGTTCAACACCCCGCAGCACGCAAGCCAGGCGGTTCAGTATGTCTGGATCGGCTTCATGTACATTATGATCAACGCTATCTGCGCTACAGCTCTTGGAGGTATCGACTCGGTGTATCTGGCCCGTGCCTTTACCACTGAGCAAAATCAGATCAAAGCCATCTCCATTAACGGCGCCATCGTCATGATCTGCTCTATCGCGTTCAACATCGTGTTCCCCAGCTTCCTGGCCGCAGGCGGCAAGACCCTTGCCGGCTGGAGCGGCATGGTCATCTCTCTCGGCGTCGTGATGGCGGTCCTCGGCATCCTGCGCTTTATCTTCTGCAAGGAGATCGTGAAGGACGAACCAAACGAGGACGGCAAGCGCACCACCAACGACCTCACCATGAAGGAATCGCTGTCCGCCATCTCGAAGAACAAGTATCTCTTTATCATCGTCGGTCTGATGCTCATCACCTTTATTGTGAACAACATGCAGAGCGCCACGACCTATTACTTCAAGTACGTCTACGGCGACGTGAGCACGCAGGGCACCGTCGCCATCACGACGCTGATCGTGGTTCCCGCCCTGATCGTGTTCCCGGCGCTCGCCAAGAAGTTCGGCACGACAAAGCTGCTGCAGGTCTGCAGCGGGATCGGTATCGCGGGCATCGCCATCCGCAGCCTCGGCGGCACCAATCTTGTCACGCTCATCATCGGCGGCATCCTCTTCGGCCTCGGCACCATGCCCATCTCCCTGATGATCAACACCTATCTCATTGACTGCATGGATTACGGCGAATGGAAGACCGGCGTGCGTGTGGAAGGCCTGGTTGCCTCCATCGCCAACTTCGCCTCCAAGGTCGGCGCGGGCATTGCCTCGGGTCTCACGGGTCTTGTCATGGGGCTTGCGGGTTATGACGGACTGGCCGAGGTGCAGACGGCCTCTGCCAACAACGCGATCGTGTTCCTGTACAACTACATGCCCCTGATCCTCTTCTGCGTCATGCTCGTGTTGAGCCTGATGTACAAGGTGGACAGCATCCGTCCGCAGATGAACGCGGATCTGGCCGCCAAGCACGGCGAAATCAAAGGGGAATAATTCTTGACACCGCGGAGGCGGCGGCTGAGCCGCCGCCTCCCTGCGCATTTTGGAAGGAGAATGAACCCATGAAACAGATTGCGTTCAACGATAACTGGCTTTGCAACAGCAAGTCCGTCACCCTGCCGCACGACGCGCAAATCAGCGAAAAGCGGGGCGCGGACGTGTCCAACGGCGGGCACGGGTATTTCCCCGGCGGCGTTTATACCTATGAGAAGACCTTCACCGCTCCGGCGGAGTGGGAAGGCAAGGACGTCCTCGTCGAGTTCGAGGGCGTGTACAAAAATGCGACCGTCAGCCTCAACGGCAAAGAGCTCTGCTTCCATCCCTACGGATATACCGGCTTCTTTGTGGAGCTGAAAGACCTCGTTTACGGCGCAGAGAACACGCTGACTGTTGTTGCGGACAACTCCAAGCTCCCCAACTCCCGCTGGTACTCCGGCTCCGGCATTTATCGCCCCGTATGGCTGCACGTCTGCGAAAAGGGCGGCCTGCGTCCCGAGTGTGTGAAGATCAGCACGGTATCCATCGATCCTGCTGTTGTGAAGATCGAAAGCCCCGTTTCCGTCAAGGCGGATGTGGACGGCATTAGCGGCATGGGCACGAGTTTTGAACTGACGATCCCGAACGCCAAACTCTGGAGCGACGATACGCCCTTCCTCTATACTGCGAAGATCACGGCAGGCGAGGGCGACAGCGTGGAGATTCCCTTCGGTATTCGCCAGATCACATGGTCCAACAAGGGCCTGTTCATCAACGGCAAGGAGACGCTGCTGCGCGGCGGCTGCGTCCACCACGACAGCGGCATTTTGGGTGCCGCTACCTATGCCGAGAGCGAGGAGCGTCGCGTCCGTATCCTGAAGGAGAACGGCTTCAACGCCATTCGCTCCAGCCACAACCCCGCATCGAAAGCCCTGCTGGACGCCTGCGACAAATGCTCATGTACGGTAAGGAAGCAAGCAACCGAAAACAAGAGATAGACCGCCAGCACTACACTATTCCGAACCAAAGACCAAAAGATAAGCATTGT
>CADAHL010000066.1 GCA_902787755.1 Oscillospiraceae bacterium | reverse complement strand
AGGGAGAGACGGTTCCGTATCTCCGCATTGGTAATGACGAGGGACTGGTTTGTGATGTATGCAATGGTCTGGCCGTTTTCCAAAAAAGACAGTCCTTCATTGGAGAACTCGGCCGTGAAGGCGTTTCCGACTTTGCCCAGCTCAATCAGAGCACCCCGGAAGCGGATGTACTCCTCGATCAGAGAGTAATTGCCGGAGACGTTGTTCGTGATCTCATTGGTCAGGGTCGTGAAGTCCATGCGGATCTCCGATGCTGCCTGCGTGATGGCTGTCTGGAAATCCTGCTGGATCGTGGTCAGATCGTCCTTGCTGAGATAGTTCTCTCGGACAGTGCTCTGTATCTGCTCGGAGGTCCGGGTGATCTCGGCATAACACTCCCGGACCTCCACGCGAAGGGAGTCCACTTCCTCCAGCTCGACCATGCTCTGAAAGGTGTTCTGGCAAACTGTAAGAAGCATATCGGCACCCCCTTAATTCGATACATCGCACTGTAGCGTGAGGATGCTATCGATCTCAGCGGCGGAGAGGTAGATAACCTTCCCGGTCTTGTTGAAGGTGACCGGATTGCCATCCTTGTCCTGCGCGTACCAAGTGTAGGTCATTCCCTGTGTCTCCGTAGCTGCAGCCCACGCAGAGCCGCTGTACTTCATGAGCGTCACGGTGTGACCTGTATGGCAGGGCTGGCCGGAGCCGTTTCGGAGATGTTGCCCAGCAGCGGATCAACCTCATGCTGATTCGTGCGGACGATGACGTAGGGCACCAGCCCGCCGAGATTGTTCTTCACGGTGAAACCGCCGATGGAAAGCATCTCAGAGATATACGGATCGGACTTGTCCTCGACCGTGATAACGTCCACGTAGTTCTCACCATCATAGGTCATGGTGCAGCGGTAGGACTGGATGTTCACGATGTCCGCACCGTTGACCGTCAGCGTCGAGCCGGTCGCACCGGAGATGTTGACCCAGGAGCCGCCACTGTACTTTGCCCACTGATAGGTAGCATTGGAGATTGCCGTTGCGCCGAGATAAGCCGAAGTCGCCAGTGTCAGGCTGCCTGACTGATTCTGCACGATGGTTCCATTGGGAGCATAGACGGAGAATACAACAGCGGATTCGCCGTTTGTTCCGGCCTTGGCCTTGGTCCAGGCGAAGTTCTTCGTCACGCTCTGCCCGGAAACTGAGAACGTGAGCGGGATCGTGCCGGTGAGCACAGAAGCTCCGCCGAGGGTCGCGTTCTTGGCAAAGGTCAGAACAACGGAACCAGGTGTAGTCGCCGTGGCGGGCGTATTGCTACTGACCGTTACGCCGGACGGCAGCGTCCCAACCGTACAGGTCGCGGCTTTCTGCTCGATGCCCTCATAGGCAGCAAACGGAATCGTCACAGTCGTAGCAGCAGCCACCGCCCCGCCCGAGCTACAGGGAATTGTCTGCGCCTCATTGGAGAGGATGACGGACAGGCCGCCGGACCCCGCAGAGCCTGGAGTGCCGGGTTCACCCTGTGCACCGTCATACAGCTTGGTGATGGTGATAGTATCGTAGACATCGGCATCGGAAGTGACCAGCTTGATCTGCGCTACGTTGTCATTGAAAACAGAATGCGTGGGCTTTACCACAAGGGTGCCGCCGGTGATACTGGCATTGTCCGCGGTCGTGGGATAATCCGCCCAGTTCCCTGAGCCGTTCTTGTACTGCCACTTGCTGATCGTCACACCCTGGACTTGCCCGGTCAGGGTAGCCTGCGTCGCGCCGACGAGAGCGGAATCACTGTCGTATTTGAACACATAGGTATCCGCCGTGATATACGCCAGCTTTGCGTTCTCCGCGTTCCGCACCAGCGTGTAGGTAAGATCGGCGGAGATGTTGACCGTGTTGTGGGTCTCGCTGTCGTAATAGCTGATGTAGCAGATGTACGTGATCATCCCCGAGGACGAGGATGCCAGCTTGTTCTGATTCACCGTCAGGATGCCGCCGGACACAGATTCGCCGGAGGTGAGCGCCGTCTCAGCGGCGGTGCCGTCCTTGCGCTTCCACTGAATGGTCAGCCCGGAAGAGCCGAGCGGAATGCTGGTCTGATCCAGAAAAACCACAGGCGTAAGGACAAGGTTGGTGCTTGCCCAGCTCGGCGCGTAGGTGTGCGGCAGAACATTGGGATCTTCGCTCTGGGTTTTTGGCAAGTTGGATGTGATATATGCCGAGAGCTTCCGCTGGTCGGTAATATCCACGAAGGTCTGCTGTGAGGATGTGAGTACAGTAGGCATGTATTTGCCCTCCTTATATCGTTACTTCGCAAAAGAAGGATGCATTGTCCGTCACATCCTCCGTTGATACCGTTATGGTTTTCATTCCTGTATGAGCGGCATCCCACGCTGCATCGGCAGTGGTGTTGCCCGAATTGCGATGCCAGTTGAAAGCGGAAGCCGGGAGTGTATCAGTGATCTCATTGTCCCAGGAATAGACTTTGCACCGCACGAGGCTCCGCTGGGTCTTTTCCCGGAAGATGCTCACACCTTCCGTCACCAGCTCTGTGCGGTACATTTTTGACTCGTTGATCTTATCTACCTGCCCGGAAATAACATCGATCTTAGAGGACTGCCCTACGATATCCTCCTCCAGAGCGGAAATGGTATCGTTTTGTTTGTTGGACAGTCCTGTCAGCGTGACACCACTTGCACCGATGGTGATCGTGTTGCCTGCTGGATTCAGATAATCCCGGGTGCGGCCCACGCAGCGGTATCTGCCGTCAATGCCGTGCGGCGGAGATTTGCAGATGACATACATGCCCGCATGGATATCTCCTATATCTGCTCCGGTATCCGATTCGTCTACGATGGTTAGCTCCATGCTGGTGACGCCCTGGGCCAGATCGTGCAGTCGGGTCCGTGCCTTGGTAAGCAGGTTGCCGGGGACAGTAACATCGTCCCAAATCTCAGTTTTCCAGATCATTCCGATCTCAGCCACAGCTTCTTCATCAACAATATAGTTTTTTCCGCCGTTCACGGATGTGATCTGTACCCGCTCATCTGTTTCGTATTCCTGACCTTCGGCATCGACGTCTTTGATCTTTGCTCCCAGCGGGAGCAGAACAGAAACTCTGTCGGTGTGATCCCGGCTGATCTTTACGTCCAGCAGGTTTTTGCCGTACTCCACAGTCTGCGGGGAGAGCGAATCGAAGTCCGCGATATAATCCAGATACTTCACTCCCCCTGCATAGCGCACCCGCAGAAAGCCACCGTGAGTCTTGATCAGCTTATCCCGGATGGCGTCCAGCGTGACGGTGAAATCTATGCTGCTGTAAGAGACATAGTCGTTATTGTCCGTCACGGTTACGTTGCCAACCACAAACCGTTTCTTTTCTTCGACCGTGTTGTTGTGGACGGAAACGAATAGCTCCAGCAGTCCGCGCAGGGTGCCTTTGTAATCATAAGGCGGCTGAATGCTGTCCTTCAGATAGGCAAGGCAGGATTCGCATGTCCAGGTATGGGTATTGTAAAAATCCGTACCGTTGTCCAACGCCCGCCCTTCAAACACCACGGTATCGCCCTTCTTACAGACGATGGTGGATGCCAACGGCCGGACGGAGGACAGGTACGGATGATTGAAAGGAGCGGAAAGTGTCATGCTGTCGATGTTCTCCGCGTCCTCTTCGATTCGGGCGTCCGTAATCGCCAACTTCGATATCTGCGGATGATAGAATAGAGCGCCATCCACATACACGCGAAAAAGGCTCATGGGCAGCCCTCCTTCACAAAATGAAAACAGAGCCGGTTTCCCGACTCTGT
This sequence comes from Oscillospiraceae bacterium, assembly GCA_902787755.1. GTDB lineage: Bacteria > Bacillota > Clostridia > Oscillospirales > Oscillospiraceae > Limivicinus. Next base: position 1,223 of record CADAHL010000066.1, on the reverse strand, counting down.
CAGAAATATTCAATTAGCTAAACTGGAAGTTGTCTTACAGAACCAGTAACAACGTCCCTGCGCCGATCAAAATGCAGCCAATCAGCGACTTGGTGGTAAATTGCTCATGCAGAAATACAAACGCCAGCACCAGCGTGATGACTACGCTCAGCTTGTCAATCGGTACGACCCTCGAAGCCTCACCCATCTGAAGAGCTTTGTAATAGCACAGCCATGACGCTCCTGTGGCAAGCCCTGACAGAATCAGAAACAGCCAGCTTTTCTGGCTGATTGTGCTTAAGCCCTCCTGCTGGTGCGTAAGAAACACCATTCCCCATGCCATAACGACAACGACCATCGTGCGGATCGCTGTAGCCAGATGGGATCCGACACCTTCAATTCCTATTTTTGCCAATATGGATGTAAGCGCGGCAAAAACTGCAGAACCAAGCGCTAACCAGAACCACATAGTACCATCTCCTAAACTTCCGAGTTGTCGAGATGGAGTATACCACAGATCGTAGGCTTTCGGAAGATGCTTTATAACCGCCCCTGCCTGTAAATGAAGGTCGTTGTTCCCTCGCTTGTGACGGACACGGAATTGCCCCCGTACCTCAGTTCCAGTTCCGGGATCTCCCAAGTTCCGGTACTGACGGTCTTGTGGAAAGATTCGCCGTCGACTGTCCAGCGCAATGTTGTCTCTGCTGTGGTCGTAATGACCGGTACTACAGGCATGTAATCATTGTGGAGTGTGAGTGTGCCGCTGCCGCTTATACTCTCGACCGTTTCCGACACATAGTAGAGAAAGGCGTCACCATCCGTGCTGGACAGCACAAGTTGACCCTTGCCTGTAAGCGGATCATAGGTTGGATCGGCTTCAAGCGTTCCGATCGCATACAGCGTCGGGTCTTCGGTCAGCGTCACCCGGCAAAGCTGTCCGGCAAACTGATTCACGACAATACCGACGAGACGGTCATAGTCAGCCCGATCACCCAGCATAGAGAAGGTCATATCAAAGGAGCGCGGCTGATAGGCTACGCGCCCCAGCGCCTCTGTAAATCGAATGGGAGAATTTCTTCCCGGCACTGTAATCGTGTTGCTCTGTGATTGCGGTGTCGGGAAGTTTACAGTCTCACGCAGCCAGCCGAGGCTGAGCATGGAAATCCCGTTTATGGTTACGTCAGGCTTCATAGGCTCAACCTCGCATTCAGCTTCTGCGTCTGGCCGAGGCCGCTGTCAATGGC
>CADAHL010000065.1 GCA_902787755.1 Oscillospiraceae bacterium | reverse complement strand
TAGAGCGACAGCTCCTCGTCGCTGGAGAAGCCCTCGCGCACGTAGCGCTGCTGCTCCTGCGTCATGCTCTGGGCCAGCTTCATCAGCTCCGCAAAGGTCTTTTCGATCGTGGCACGGTCCTGTTCACTGTTGTAGGCTTCGATGATCTTCTGATACTGCTCGTAATAGTTGATGCGGTTGGGGTTGTTGAACAGCAGGGCGGCGATGCGCTGCTGGATCACCAGATCCAGATCCCGGATCACCAGATTCTTCCGCTTTACTTTTGCAAACTCCCGGCGCAGCAGGTCAAAGTCGATGCCGCTGATATCGAACTGGCGCGAGGGTGTGACGCCCTGCTCGGCGGGCTCGATCTGCACATAGTCGTTGATGATGCCGTTGATCTCCACCATCAAATCGGTGGTGTCCACATGCTTGCGCTTTTTCTGCAGCATGGCATAGATCGCGGTGATGGCATCGAACTGCTTCTTCTCGTCCCCGGTCAGATCGTCCCGGTCGGTGTACTTGTAAAGCCGCGCCAGCTCAGAGGCCATGGTGGTGAAGGTCTTCTTGGTCTCGATGCTTTCACACACGGCGTCGCAGGCATCGAGCAGCAGGGCGGTTTTCTGGAAATCCGTCGCGTCGATCAGCGTCTGCAGGTCAAAGCCCTGTTCCTCCAGGAAGTTCCGGGCCTTTTCGGTGACCAGCCGGATGCGCGCAAGCAGCTGCTCCTTATCCACCGTCGGGTCGACCGAGCTGCCGCCAGTGTTGGCGGTGTAATCCGCCAGTGCTTTTCTGAGCGCCTTGACGATGCCGATGTAGTCGATGATGAGGCCGTTGGATTTGCCCTCCGCCACGCGGTTGGCGCGGGCGATGGTCTGCATCAGCGTATGCGCCTTGAGGGGCTTGTCCAGATACAGGCAGGACAGGCACTTGACGTCAAAGCCCGTCAGCCACATGGCGCAGACGAACACGACGCGCAGCGGGTTGTCCCGATCCTTGAACTCCTTGTCCAGCTCCCGCTTCTCCATCTTGGCGCGGTGGGGCAGAATGTCCAGCCCCCACTTCTTGAAGGTCTGGATCTCGTTCTGATCCTGGGAAATGACCACGGCCATTTCTGTTTCCTTCATCCACTGGATCTTGCGCTCCAGCTCCTGCGCCTCCTGCTGGGAGGCGTGCTTCTGCCGGATCTCCAGCGCCTCGATCTCCGCCTGCCAATACTGCTGCACGTAGTTGTACATCCGTACACAGGTGAGCTTGTTGAGGCAGACGAACATGGCCTTGCCGCTGGTCCAGAGGTCGGAGTAGTGCCCGGCGAAATCCCGGGCGATGGAGCGCAGACGCGGCTCGGCGGTGAGCAGATGGATCTCCTTGGCAAACTCCGCCTCCAGCTTGTCCTGCTTGTCCACGTCCAGATCGGCCGCCTCGATGGCGTCCAGGATGCGGTCGGTGATCTCGGGGTTGTGCAGGTCGAGGATCTTCTCGCCCCGGTTCTCGTAATAGAGCGGCACGGTGGCGCCGTCGTCCACGGCCCGCTTGAAGTCGTAGATGGATATGTAGCCGCCGAAGGTGCGGGCGGTGATGTTGTCGTTGCTGAGCAACGGCGTGCCGGTGAAGCCGATGCGGGAGGCCGTGGGCAGCATGTGCATCATGTTCTCGGCAAAGACGCCGTTTTGCGTCCGGTGGGCCTCGTCCGACATGAGGATGATGTCGTGGTCGGGAACAATGGGCTCCGCGTCCGGACGGTTGAATTTGTGGATCAGCGTGAAGATGAAGCTGGGGTTGCCGCGGAGCTTCGCTTCCAGATCAGCGCCGCTGGAAGCGATGTACTGGGAGGCCTTCGTCCCCTTGCCCAGCAGCCCGCAGTTTTCAAAGGTGTCGCTGATCTGTTTGTTCAGCTCGTCCCGGTCGGTGAGGATCACAATGGTGGGGGAGCCCGCAAACTTCCGGCGGATCTTCTGGGAGAGGAAGAGCATGGAATAGCTCTTGCCGCTGCCCTGGGTATGCCAGAACACGCCCAGCTTGCCGTTATTCAGCTTCCGGGCCGCGTAGGCCTTGACCGCCTCGTTGACGCCCAGGTACTGATGGTTGCGGGCCAGGATCTTGGCGGTGCTGCCGCCGGAGTGGTCATAGAGGATAAAGTTTTCAAACAGATCGAGGAAGTTTTCTTTCCGGCAGATGCCGCGCAGCATGGTCTCCAGCGCCACGCTGCCGGCCTCCTGCTCATTGAGGCGCTTCCACTCATGGAAAAACTCATACTTGCTGCCGAGGGTGCCCACCTTGGCCTCCACTCCGTTGGAGAGGATCAGAAAGGCGTTGTAATAGAAGAGGTGGGGGATCGTGTCCAGATAGTCCGTGTAGTTGTCGGTGTAGGCGTTCTGCACGTCCACCGTGGTGTTTTTGAGCTCCACGAACAGCAGCGGCAGGCCGTTGACAAAGCCGACGATATCCGTCCGCCTGCGGTAGAGATCGCCGTGGATCTTCATCTCCTTCACGGCGAGGAAGCGGTTTTCTTCCGGGTTCTGAAAGTCGATCACCATGGCGCGGCGCTGCTCTGTGCGCCCGTCGGGGCGGCGGACGGTGACGGGGACGCCGTCGCGAAGAAGGAAGTATTTCTCCTCGTTGACCTGCAGGAGCGAAGCGGTGGAGAGCCGCTGTTCCAGCGTTCCGATGGCCTCGCTACACTGGGCGGGAGTGATCCAGGGGTTAAACTTCTGCAGCGCCAAGCGGAGATCCCGTTTCAGCAGGATCTCTTTATAGCTTGTCCGCCCCAGGGTGCCGCTTTCCCCCAGCACTTCCTTGTTGTAGGCATAGACCACATCCCAGTCGAGCTCGTCATGCAGCAGATTCCCCGCCGCCTCCTGGACAAGAATGTTTTCGGAATAGTCGTAGCTCATGGTATGCACTCCTCAAAAAATGAATAGCATGTCACTCTACTGAGTAAATATGATAATCAAACTCCATTTCATCATACGGGAAACCGTGACTTGACGATTTCACAGTACCAATTTTTACTGCGGCGAAGTGTGAGTAGTTGTTTTCAAATATTACGATTTGACCTTTGTGTACAGTTCTCGATCTACTTGAAAAGTCAAATAATAGAACGTCTTCAAACGGTGGGTACGAATCAAAATCATGCCGAAATCCAATCAGCCCGTATGCATGAATACTGTCATTTCCGGATCTTGACCAACGAGTATCGAATTGGTATTCTCCCGTTCCAATTGAATATACCCCATTATTATTATCAAATCGGAAAGCAACATGCCCATCCATTGCTGGTGAATGATAAAGTACAGATTCAATTTGCGTTTTTGTTTTGATAGCCTGTCCCAATTCCTTCGAAAAAGGGTTCTTTCCAAGCGGCGGCTTCTTCTTGGCATCTTCACCATAGATTCTCTCTAATAGCTCGCGGTATTTCACATAATAAAGATCATCATTGCTGAAATCAATATAGGCTTTGCTTCCGAACGAGAGAGGCGTCCTTTGACTTGTTTGATTGTTGCGAATAATCGGGATGATATAGTCCATATTGGCGTTTTTCAGCAAGCTTTGGGTCATAATCATCCCTTCATATCCAGCTCCGCCAGTCCCAGCATTGACTTTTTCCACGTACTTCCCAGAACATACGCACAAGACCAGCGCAGAACTGCTAAGACCATGTTCCATGAAAAAGCGTAGATCTTGGCCTAAACGCAAATCGACCTGATCCAAAATGGCGTCGACACCGTGAGAACGAAGATCGGTTGCTAATTTCAATACCCAAGCTTTATGCTCGTCACTGTCTTGGGAGTAAGAAATAAAAACTCTTGGTCTTTCCACTGTGAAACCTCATCTGTTTCTGATCCGATAGCCCGGTTCGTCCCGCAGCAGATTCCCCGCTGCTTTCTGGACTAGAATGGTTTCGGAATAGTCGTAAGACATGATGTCCCCGCGATTCTATTACCTGTCATACCAGGTAATACGAAATCTTCGCATGAAGGAATTGTTCTCAAATGGAGCGTGGTCGTTTTCAACACATTCCATCAAATATTGGTCCATACAATCCAGCATGATCTCTCTTATGAAATCGTTCGGAATGATCAGTTCATACACATGATCTGTGACCACATTCCCATCTTCTATGTATTTTCTGCCGACTTCTCGATAGTAGGGTTCACCACATTGATATGGCTTCATGAGAGGGTGCTCGTCACCGAGTGCGCTTAACTCATGTGTGACTTTGCTACGCAGTCGGTAGATCAGTCGAATAAGCCTGTGCCGTTCCAGCTTTCTAGTGACATATTCTTCTGTCTTTGTCCTTCTCAGCTCTTGAGCGATCTCGTCTGCCTTCCCGAGGTGAACAAAATCCGTAAACTTGGTTACCGGCCTCAGCCAGGGGCTACTTAGTATAACACGTTTTATCGGAGGAAAACCTGGCCGAGGAGCTTCAAACCCGATTTCGTCTTCTACGTCATAGTATAGTGTTATCGGGTCTATTTCGTTTAGAAAATCACACTTTGTCTGATGCTTTAGGACAAAATCGCAAAAAACATCCTGTTCACCCTTTTGTGGATAATTTACCCATTCCTGCGCCATGCAGTCAATCAAGGAAAACATGCAAAGAAGCTGCTTGTCCGCTCTCTTTGCCACCATGGCAGCATGGTCAAAACTCGGATCGGGCGTATATTTACCCAGGATTACTTTTTCGGACACAATTATACCTCGATTTCTCCGCTCATGAGTTTGGGCAGCAGGCGGTCACGGGCTTCTGCAAGCATGGCGTTTTGCCTCTGGAGTGTAAGTCTTTTCTCATACATTGGCTTCACTCTTTCGGTGAAATGATTTACTATCGCTACGGTTGGCACAACAACAGTTTTCTTTTTCACAACATCTGCACTGATGTTCTGTTGGCCTGCACCTTTTGCCACAGCATTGAAATCATCACGCAATTCAAAAAGCTTATGGTAAAGCCACTGCCATGACACCTTGTTTTCATCTGCTAAGAGACACAATGCAGCCTGATTACACGCGGCATGTTTTGATAATATGCCTAACCGTCCAAGTGTAGGGCTTGCATAAATAGCCATCAAAATGGTGTTTGCAGGAAACAGTTTTGCGGATGAATTGTTGAGTCCTTCTTCGCTGATTTTTTCATCTGAATCAATCAACCAACAATCCTGTAATTCGCCCGTTTTAAACCATAAAATGCTGGCATTGTTCCAATAGTTTGATTTCGTTCGACTTGGTGTACCACCAGCATTAACGCGAACACACAAATCTTCGATTGCGTGCTTCTCCCACCCCTCTGGGGTGCCATCGTGGATGGGGGTGGTTCGTGGCCGGGGAAGCGGAGGTCGATGAACCATTCCTTATACAGCCGCTGCGCCGCCTCCTCCAGCAGCTTGATCTGCTTCTGGTTGTTTTCGATGAGGTCATCATAAGCGGAAAGAATATCAGCCATTCGCTTTTGAACAGGAAGCGGAGGTTTTTCTATTTCGATAGTTTTGAGCTTATCGCCGGGCATGTGTTTTATAGTCGCACCTGTGAAATATTGGTCCAATGCACCATGTTTTCCAGCCAGAAGAAACCAGTAAAAAAGGTAGCGGTAGTCTAAATCATTATGTACGCGAACCCTGTGCAGCGCCTTCTGGATTTTCATATTTGGAATTTCATCTTTCCAGATTGCACAACGCCCAGGCTCTCCGCCTTCACATACGATGAGGTCGCCGTATCTTAATCCATAACGCTCTTGCTCATGTTCTTCAAACCTCATTTCTGAGAGATCGTCAAGATCAAAGCTTCCCCAACGAACATTGACGTTTGCAAGGTACGGCTGAGGTGTACCCTTGTTCTTGTTTTGGTCAAGCATTTTCCCCAGGCAAGAATCGGTAACATCCCCGAGTTTCACTCTTTCCCACTTCATATCCCCAGCTCCTCCATGTTCCGGGAGATGGTCTCCATCAGCTCGTTGGACTGGGCCTGGAGGGTCAGCAGCTCCGCGTGGATCTCCGCCATACGCTGTTTAAAGTCCACGCCGTCGTCCTCCACAGGCGCTACGCCCACATAGGCGCCGGGGGTCAGCGACCAGCCCTTGGCCTCGATCTCGCTCCTATCCGCCACCTTGCACAGGCCGGGGATATCCCGGTACTCGCCCTCGCCGAATTTGTCAACAAGCCAGAGGGCCTCTTTAGCCACGGTGATTGCCTCGTCCACCTCGGCGATGCGGGCGTTCCACTCGGCCTCGGTCCTTTTCTTGTCCCGCTTTAAGACGTCTTTCAGCACAAAGGCCATGCGACGCTGCTGCTTCTCTTTAAAAGCCTCCAGAGATTCCAGCACCTCGGCAAAGCCGCCGTGGCAGACCGCGATTCGATGCGTCACGGTATCGACAAGCTGCGTCGCCCGGTCGGAGAGTTCGCGGTAGTAGGCGTCCAGCAGCGCCCGGTATTTCTCCTTCTCGCCCCGGTAGAGCCAGACGATGGCGTTCAGATTCCGAAGCTGCCAGTCCGTCCACTCGTTGAGCGTGCGGTCCACCACGGTATAGTAATTGCGCGCGTCGATGAACAGCACCTTGTCCAGCCGCTCCGTGTCCTTCCCTTTGTCGAAGAACCACAGGGAGCAGGGCAGGGATTTGGTATAGAAGAAATTGTTGCCCACGCTGACCATCACGTCCACATGGCCGGTCTCCACCAGCTTCTGTCGGATGTCCTTGTCCCGGCCCTGGCTGTCGGTGGCGGAGGAGGCCATGACAAAGCCCGCCCGTCCCGTCTCGTTCAGGTAGGCGTAGAAATAGGAGATCCAGAGATAGTTGGCGTTGCCGACCTCCTTGGATTTGTTCACCCCGGGCAGACCGAAGGGCAGCCGCCCCGCGCTCTCGCAGCTTTCAGATTTGACCTTGTCCACATTGAAGGGCGGGTTCGCCATCACATAGTCGCAGCAGCCCGCCAGGTTGTGGGCGTCGTGATAGAAAGTGTTGGCCTCGTCGCCGGACTTGATGACGCCGGTGAGCCCGTGCACCGCCATGTTCATGAGACACAGCTGGGCGTTGTACTCCACCTTTTCCTGGCCGTAAAAGGTCATGGCGGTATTGGCGGACATGCCGGCGTTATTCACGAAGTCGCCGGTCTGGACAAACATGCCGCCGCTGCCGCAGGCCGGGTCAAGCAGGACGCCGCTCTTCGGCTCCAGAATATTCACGATCATCTTGACCAGGGATTTGGGCGTGAAGAACACGCCGTCGTCCGAGGCGATGTTCTTGGCAAATTTGTTGAGGAAGTATTCGTAGATGCGGCCGATCACGTCGCCGCCCACGTCGTCCATGGCGCTGTTGTTGAAGATGCGCAGCAGCTCCGACAGCAGTTCGTCCGAGAAAATGGTGTAGTCCTTGGGCAGCACGCCGGCGAGCTGTTCGCTCTGCTCCTCCACCAGGGTCATGGCGTTGTTGACCACCTCGCCCAGAGAGTTCATGGGGTGGCCGTCCTTACTGACAAGCCCCGCCGCCGCGATGTTCGCGGGCAGGTTCACAAGGTAGTCGTACTGCGCCTCCTTGGGCAGAAACAGGGCGCTCTTGGCGGCAAAGTCGCTGGCCTCCACGGGCAGGACGCGCCCGCCCCGGGAGGGGCGGTTGCTCAAAATCTCCGCCTCCACCAGCTTAAAGCGGCTGTAGGCGTAGCGCAGGAAAATCAGCCCCAGCACGGGCATGCAGTATTGGTTGGAGGTCAGCTTCGACCCCGCCCGCAGCAGATCTGCCGATTCCCAGAGTTCGGCTTCCAATTTACGAATACTTCTGTTGTCCATCTCTCTATCTCCTGTTTTTCTTATATCCAGCGCTTTTTCGCCCTTGCAACAATGTCGCTTGGCCAGGCATATCATTCTCCCTGATCGTCGGTAACAGGAATATAAACCATTTTTAGCGGTATCATCTTACGATATTTTTCACTGAGTTTGTCATAGTATTTCAGTATCAGGTCTACCAGTTCAGAGCCGTCGATCCCCCGAATAATCGGAGTCTTATCAAGAAATCTCTGTGCGTTTTTCGTGTAGTTGGTTAATGCCACAAAGACGCCATAATCACCTTCACTCATGGCGCCACGCAGTGATTGTAACGTCGTTTCTTTGATATCACTGTCCTGGCTTTTTACCTGAACGACAATTCGGGGCGGAAGTTCATCCTTGTAGGCAGTAATATCAATTCCGCTGTCTCCGCCGCGTGGAGACAGTTTTGTACGATAGCCCATCGCATTCAAAAGGTCTGCTACGAAAGCTTCCAGATCGTATCCTTTCAGTTTCGTGCTGAGAGACTTCAACACAAAATCCTTCGTAGACTCGATAATCCCTTCAGCAGTTGTGGCAACTGTGATGTCTGTTTCTGTGTTATCAACTGCGGCTTTGAAGGTTTTATCCAATGCGGAGAGATATTCTTCCGCATAATTCTTGATCTGAAATAAGGTCATTGCTGACCCAACCTCGTATAAAGCCCCTTGAGAGAACGCAGTTCTGGGAAGATGCCTCAGCCACTTTACTTTCCGAATGTGAACATATTCATCCGCACCCGGCTCATAGGTATAGTCGCCGGTTACTTCTCCGATGTTGATTTTCCGATCTGCTTTGGAGGGGAAGACAATATAGTCTCCGATCCGCATCTCGCAGCAAAAACGATAGAGCATTCCGGCGCTTGTCGGAATTGCTCCTTTTTTTGTCCCCGGAAAAGACTTAGCAAAGTGACTTTTATATGCCTCCCGGGAAGCTTCCACTTTCTCGCAATCACCGAATTCCTTCCAGCCGATCGCAATGATGCTCTCCTTCAGAAGCAGATGATCATCCAGAGAATGTATTCCCCAAACACGAATCTCGTCAGTATGAATCATTACAGCCACACTCCTATTAGATCTCGGACCGGCTTACCAACGCGAAGAAGCTTCGCATAAGTCATCAGATTCGGAATATTTTTTCCGGGATCGGCGATATAACTTTGGAGCGCTTTGGTGAAGGTCTCCCGGTCCATCTTGTTGCGGTATCGGAGACAATCGCAAATCGCCCGCTCCTTGTCCACGATGCGGACAGATCTGCCGTCCATCTCACAGGATACAAGGCCGATTTCAAGGAGATCCGGCTCCACAAAGTAGGGCTTTACAAAAGGATAGTCAATGTGGAATCGGGTCTTGTTGGAATCCTTGCTTACCGCAAGGTGCCATTCTGCCGGT
>CADAHL010000064.1 GCA_902787755.1 Oscillospiraceae bacterium | reverse complement strand
CCATCGCTTATAGTATAATTCCATCAGGAAGTATTGTAAGCGTGGGTTGTTTCACACGAAGGAGGCTTACTATTTGAAGCAACCATACAATACCGCACTTTACATGAGACTCAGCCGTGATGATGAGAAATACGGCGACAGTGTTTCCATCGAAACACAGCGAACGATCCTCCGACAGTTCGCAAGTGACAATAATCTCCATGTGGTCGATGAATACGTCGATGACGGATGGAGCGGAACCAATTTCGAGCGTCCCGATTTCAAGCGCATGATGGACGATGTGGAGGCCGGAAAGATCAACTGCATTGTCACGAAAGACCTTTCCCGTTTTGGCCGCGAGCATGTGATGATGGATTATTATCTGGAATTCATGTTCCCAGAAAAGCACATCCGCTACATCGCCGTCACGGAGAACGAGGACACCGAAAAAGGCCTGAGCGATTTTGTTCCCTTCAAGAACCTGTTCAATGAGTGGTTTGCCAAGGATACCAGCCGCAAGGTCAAGGCGGCGTTTCGAGCCAAGCACGTAAACGGAGAGCGCACCTGCGCCTATGCTCCTCTGGGGTACAAGAAATCGCCGGACGTTAAAAACCGCATTGTGCCGGATGAGGAGACCCGTTGGATCATTGAAAAGATCTTTGACCTTGCTGTTCACGGAGCAGGTGCTGCAAAGATCGCGCGTGTTCTGCGGGAAGAAAAAGTACCCACTGCCAGTTGGCTAAATTACCAAAGAGACGGAACCTTTGCGCACATCTATGCTGATGCCCCGCCGGAAAAAGCCTATGCCTGGACGATTGCCCAGGTGAAAAGCATCCTGCATAATGAGACCTATATCGGCAACAGCGTCCACAATACTCAGAGCACGATTTCCTATAAAAACAAGCGTGTTGTGCGTAAGCCGAAGGAAGACTGGTTCAAAGTGGAAAACACGCATGAGCCTCTGATCAGCAAAAGCGACTTTGAGCAGGTGCAGAAGCAGATCGAAAACCGGCGCAGGCAGAAAGCGGATTCAACCACTCAAATCTTCGCGGGCCTTGTCAGATGCGCAGACTGCGGATGGTCGATGAGCTACGGGACGAACAAGACTGCATCCAATCCATTCAGCTACTTCAACTGCACAAACTACCGGCAGTTTGGGAAGAAAGCCGGAACTTGTACGGCACATTACATCCGCTATGATGTCCTTTACCAGTATGTCCTGACGAGAATCCGTTATTGGGCGAAGGAGGCACATACCGACGAAGAAAAGCTACTGGAGAATTTACTGAAGGCCGGAGATCGCGAGCGCGCCGCCTCGAAGAAGAAGCAGGCGGCAGAGCTGAAAAAGGCGGAGAAGCGCAAGACCGAGCTGGATAATATGTTCGCGAGAATGTATGAGGATTGGGCAGCCGGACGCATCACGGAGAACAACTTCAGTATGCTCACGCAGCGCTACCAGGCGGAGCAGGAGGGGCTTGAGCTGAAGATTCAGGAGTTCAAAGAGGCGCTCGAGGCTGAACAGCAAAGCATCGAGAATGCTGAGAACTGGATCCGCATTATCAAGGAGATCGGGAGTCCCGAAGAACTGACGGCTGAGATTCTGAATGCTCTGATCGAGAAAATCATTATCCATGAGGCAACGGAAGACGACTTCGGCTTCCGACAGCAGGAAATCGAGATCATCTTCCGTTTCGTTGGTAAAATCGATTAAACTGATAAATGTATCTTTAACTATGGGAAACGGGCGCGTCCAGCCCGGATATCGATATGCTTCCCCGGCTGGCGGTGTTTTTCCAGACCTCCGTGGATGAGCGCTGAGGATCCTCAGCCTGCCGATTCCGCGGCCGCCATGGCAGCCAGGACCTCGTCCAGGCTCATGACCGCAAAGGAGGAGAGATCCACGCCCTCCTGGGCATAGTAGAGCAGGCTCTCACCGTTGCCCTCAATGTCCAGGATCAGGACGCCATCCCGGAGCGTACCTCCGGCAGAGCTTCCGTCGGACACGGTGATGCTCAGATCCTCCCCATCCAGGACCCAGGAGCTGACCTCCATGCTGTCCTCATTGAAGCTCATGTAGCCGGTGCCGCCCTCGTCCAGGATCAGGGTCGAGACCATATCCAGATCAGCAGAATCCACCAGGTAGCCCTCCCTCAGAATAGCGAACATGGTGTACTCTCCCTCGGCGGGGTACTCGGGCTCGGCGGGCAGCAGCAGGGAGATAACGTCCTCCAGGGGGACGATGTGCATGGCGGAGACGTCGGCGTCGGGAAGGGCCAGGCACAGCGCAAAGCCATCGTCGATGGTGAGGGTCATGACGCCGTTTTCCAGACTCCCTTCAAAATCCGAAACGCCGGCCTGGAAGCGCAGGGTGCTCCCGTCCACACTCCAGGAGTCGATGGGCCCCCGGTTGTCCTCTCCGAAGTCCAGGTAGCCGCTGCCGTCGCTGTTGAGCGTGACGGTGCTGCCAGCGATCGTCGGGTAGTCCACGTACTGGTCGTCCACATCCGGGAGCGGGCCCTCGAAGCCGGCTGCGGCGGCCACGTAGGCCAGACTGAATCGGGCGCATACCGCTGTGTATTCTCCCGAGTAGTCCTCCGTCGGGGCGGGGCTCTCCGGGAGCTTGTCCGTAATGCTGTCCAGTGACGCGGCCGGGGCGGAAGCGGTCTCCGCAGCCGGCTGTCCGCCGCAGGCGCAGAGGGCGAGGGCGAGAGACAGGAGCAGGAACACGGAGAGAAGCGTTCTGATCGTTTTCATTTCATCATTCTCCTTCTTGTCGGTCCAAATCCGGGCTTCTTTTTCCACGGGCTTTCAGAGATTTACAAAAACTGGATTTTGTACATAAAATCCACGTTTTTATTGTATATCCGGAACTTTATTCTGTCAATGGATTGACAGCTCTCACACGCACTTTATTTGGAAAAAGCGAAGAAAGATTTCGACTGTTCTTTGGATTGACGATAGATATTCGCTGTGGTAAAATATGCAAAATATCCGGAAGGGAGAGCTTGACACGTGAGAAAAAGCCGACTGGTACAGGTCTGCAGCATCCTGATGATGCTGATGGCCATCGTACGGCTGGTGTTCGGGATCATGATGATCAACTTCTTCTCCACCGCGCTGACCTTCGGGGCGGTCGGCAAGGATCTGATGCGTCTGGCCGGGGCCACCGCCTGGGTGCTGATCCTGCACTCCCTGCTGCTGGCTGTCTGCGGCTTCCTGGGGGCGGTCAACTGGGACGAGCCCATGGCCGCCGGAAAGTGCGCCGTCTGGGGGGCCGTGACCCTGATCCTGGGGCTGGCCGGCAACGTCATGCAGGCCATGACCGGCTATGGCGTCAGCTATGTGGCCTGGACCACCGGGGCCCTTGTACCCGCGCTGTTTTTGATCGCCGCCCTGCATTTCGCGCGGCACGCCAAAATATTCAAACTGTCGGACCAAAAGCCGATCGTCACAGAAGGAGGAGACTGACGCCATGGCAACCATCATCAACGAACCGTCCCATACCTTTAACGAGTACCTTCTGATCCCCGGCTACACGCCCATCACCTGCCGGTCGGAGAAGGTATCCCTGAAAACGCCCCTGGTGAAGTACCGCAAGGGCGAAGAGGACTGCCCCATCACCATGAACATCCCCATGGTCTCGGCCATCATGCAGTCGGTGTCGGGAGAGAAGATGGCGGTGGCGCTGGCCACCGAGGGCGGCGTGTCCTTCATCTACGGCTCCCAGTCCATTGAGGACGAGGCGGCCATGGTCGCCCGGGCCAAGGCCACCAAGGCGGGCTTTGTGCGCAGCGACTCCAATCTGAGCCCGGACAACACGCTCTCCGACGTGCTGATTCTGAAGGAGCGGACGGGGCATTCCACCATGGCCGTCACCGAGGACGGCACCCCCGAGGGGAAGCTGGTGGGTATCGTCACCAGCCGGGATTACCGGGTCAGCCGCATGGATCCCGCCACACCGGTGTCGGCCTTCATGACGCCTTTGGAGAAGCTGGTCACAGCCCGGGAGGGCGTGAGCCTGAAGGAAGCCAACGACATCATCTGGGAGCACAAGCTCAACGCCCTGCCCATCGTGGACGAGCAGGGGCGGCTGTGCTATCTGGTGTTCCGCAAGGACTACGATAACCACAAGCAGAACCCCAACGAGCTGCTGGACGCCCACAAGCGCTACGTGGTGGGCGCGGGCATCAACACGAGAGACTATGCCGAGCGGGTTCCGGCCCTGCTGGCAGCGGGCGCGGACGTGCTGTGCATTGACTCCTCCGAGGGTCATACCGACTGGCAGCGCTTCACCCTGGCCTGGATCCGGGAGCATTACGGCGACAAGGTGAAGGTAGGCGCGGGCAACGTGGTGGACGCCCGGGGCTTCCGCTTCCTGGCCGACTGCGGCGCGGACTTTGTAAAGGTCGGCATCGGCGGCGGCTCCATCTGCATCACCCGGGAGACCAAGGGCATCGGCCGGGGCCAGGCCACGGCGGTGATCGAGGTCTGCGCCGAGCGGGATAAATATTTCGCCGAGACCGGCGTGTACGTCCCGGTCTGCTCCGACGGCGGCATCGTCTATGACCACCACATCGCCCTGGCGCTGGCCATGGGGGCGGACTTTGTGATGCTGGGCCGCTACTTTGCCCGCTTCGACGAGAGCCCGACGAACAAGGTGAACATCGGCGGGACCTACTACAAGGAGTACTGGGGCGAGGGCTCAGCCCGGGCCCGGAACTGGCAGCGCTACGACATGGGCGGGGACAAGAAGCTGTCCTTCGTAGAGGGCGTGGACTCCTACGTGCCCTACGCCGGTTCTCTGAAGGACAACGTGGCCGTGACCCTGAGCAAGGTCAAGCACACCATGTGCAACTGCGGG
>CADAHL010000063.1 GCA_902787755.1 Oscillospiraceae bacterium | reverse complement strand
GTGGATGGTTCTCCCGGTTGGCTCCACTGTCAGTCCACGGGCGATCCCTTCGATGTTCTCCATACTGTCATAGCCCCGGACGCCGATGATCCAGCCTTCCTCCGGATGGAACAGGATCACAAAGTTCCCGGTGGGAAACTGCGTCTGCTCGCGGTCAATGGCGTGGGTGGCCGTGGCCTGGAACTTGTAGACCTCGACCTCACCCCAGGTCTCACGGGTGATCTCACCGGGCTTGAAGCCTATGAGAATCATGGCACCGCCATCAACGAATTGCGGGGCGTACAAGATGTCCACCACACAGGATGGCATATAGACGCCGAATTCCTCGTTGTAGAGCTCTCGACCTTCTACCAGCTCCGTCCAGCCAGTCGCCCAGCTCGCCGGATACCAATAGTCGTCGCTGGGAGCCCAGTCTACTCGGAAGCGTACCTCCGGGCATTCCCCCGGCCCCTCGAACTCGAAGGCGTACTCGCCCTTCCACTCGACCTGCTGCTCACCGATGGTGGCCGTATAGGTCTCCCGACTGCCATGGTGGCTCATTTGAAACCAACCCAAGGCATAAGCGGTCACGGTAAAGAGAGAGACAATAATCGCCGCAACAAGCAAGGTACTCCACAGCTTGCGGTGAACGCGGAATGGAGGCGTCGCTTCTTCCACATACCCGAGAAAAGCCTCCGCCTTTTTTACGTTTTCCAAACGGATACCCTGCATGGCATCCAACAGCAGTTCCTCGTTCAGCATAAGCCCTCCTCCTGTAGTCTGTCGCGCAGCTTTTTCCGCAGGCGAAACAGGGTGGTTTTCACCTTGCTCTGTGTGCAGCCGCTCTTTTTGGCGATCTCCGCGACGGTTGCGAGAAACCAATAGCGAGAGATAAAGATGATCTGATCCGTCTCCGGCAGCTCATTGACAAAACGATCGATGGCTTCTTCCAGTTCTTTGACTTCCACCTCACGTTCCGGATCTGACTGGCCCTTCACGCAGTCACTCAGCTCGTCCAGTGCCAGAGGAACCTCACCGCCTCCACGCTTGAGACTATGTTTCGCGCGGTAGCGATCCAGAACAAGATGCCGGGTGATCGTCCCCAAAAACCCGGAGAGGATCGCAGGGCGTTCGGTAGGCATCAGATTCCACGCCCGAAACCAGGTGTCGTTCACACATTCCTCCGCATCTTCGTTGTCTGTACAGATATTCATGGCGATCCGGTGGCAGTATCTGCCGTACTTGTGGTCCGTCTCGGATATGGCCTGGTCCGAGCGCTGCCAGTACAGATCAATGATCGCAGTGTCTTCCATGGGAAAACCTCCTTGAGAGCTCTCATCCCTATAGACGGAAAGCATTTCGACGGGTTACAAGAAAAGCTGCTATTTCTTTACTGAGTATAGCACATAGATGCAAAAAGAGCCCGCCACTCCGAAGAGTGGTGGGCGTGAGAGATGGGCTCATCATTCTGGATTAACCCAGAAGTCCGACTCCGACAATTCAGGGAAAACACTAATGTCTATAGCCTGTTTCCCGCGCAAGAATTCGAGTTGTGCTCGCACCCCATTGACAACAGCAATAATCCCGTTCATGTCCATTACACGAAAGGCTTGAAATACTTCATCAAACTGTCTGGGGAAATGACATTTCAGTTCTTCTGCGTGTGTTTTCAACCACTGAATAAAGGGATGATTTGCTGTTACGCATCGGCGAAGATATGCTCGCTTCCCCAAAAAGTTTTTTATCGCACTGGCAAATAAGCAGAGCCCGCTATTCCATAACGAAGAAGCGGGCTCTGTTACAATTGCAGAATTACGTGGACTCTCGCTCAATAATGGTCGGGGTCGTGCAGAAGGATTGGGTCTGGAGGTTTGGCTTTTTTATCATCTGGAGCATGAAGCGGGCGGCCTGCCAGCCCATCTCGTACATATCCACCTCGATGGCGGTCAGGGTCGGCTGGACGATCATGGAGAAGGGATAGTTGTCAAAGGTCATGAGGGCAATGTCCTTGGGAATCTTCAGCCCCTTGGCGCGGATGCTCTGCATACAGCCCAGGGCGAGGTAATTGTTGGTGCAGAGGATAACCTCCGGGATCTTTTCCCGCTCTAAAATCTGCTCCATGGCTGTGCGGGCCTTTTCATAGTCGGTCATGTCAGTCATGGTCTCGATGGACAGCTCTTCCTCCTCCAGCGCGGCCAGAAGCCCCGCCAGACGTCGGGCGGAGATTTGATCGGCCTGCCTGTCACCCATTAAGAACAGGATGCGGCGGTAGCCCTTGTCCAGCAGATAGTTGGCCGCGATCTGACCGGCCGCCTCGTGACTGATGTCCATCCAGGAGAGCTGAGAGGGGAAATCCGGCTTGCCGATTATGAGATGCGGCAGAGATTCCTTGACCAGCACGGTGGCGAGCTGCTTTGTGAGAACGCCCGCGTGCAGGATGATCCCGTCCGCCTGCTCACTGTGCATGAGGCTCCGGATCTGATCCGGCGCTGTGGCCTTATCCACATGCTTCAAGGTCAGCGAGTAGCCCTTCTCGTCCAGATAACGCTCCACGCCGGTGACGATCTCAAACAGATGGGGATTTTCAAAACCCACGCCCCGCGAGAGGTCGGCGGCGAAAAGCACCGTGCCGTTTTTCTTCCGCGCAAAGCTGCGCGCCCGCTCGTTGGGCCGATAGCCCAGCTCCTCGGCCAGCGCGCGAATCTTCTCCTTGGTCGCCTCCGACACGGTGTAGCTGTCGTTCAGCGCCTTTGACACGGTGGAGATGGAACAGTTCGCCGCCTTGGCCAGATCGTAGATCGTTACCGCCATGGTTTCTCACAGCCTTTCGATGAGGTATCCGTTCTCTCCTAATAAACCATGTTCATAGCTCTTTTGCAAGAGCGGCTTTCCGGCAGCTTTGACAGGAAGCGCCCCTGCCCCGGCGTTCATCGTGATCCGAACGGTCTGACCGTCGAACGTCCGCTCATAGCAATACAGACTGCCCTCGGCTTTGACCGTGTGAAACTCGCCGCGCCGCAGGGCGGGTTGCTCCTGCCGGAGCCGAATGAGACGCCGGTACACATCCTCCAGCGCGTCCTCTCTGTCAAAGTCCATCGCCTGACGGTACTCCGGCTCGGACTGGCCCATCAGTCCTTTTTCATCTCCGTAGAAAATGCTGGGCATTCCGACAAAGCTCATCTGAAAGACGATAGCAAGCTCCATCCGATCCCGATCCCCGTTGCAGACGGTAAGGAAGCGGCTCACATCGTGGCTGTCCAAAAGATTGAGCTGGGCGGCCAGCCCCGCTGACGCGGAGATCGAATTCCCCGGCGTCGATGCAGCGCTCGGCCATGAACTGCTTGCAGAAGCGGCGGAAGTCGTAGTTCATGGCGCTGTCGAGCATATTGCCGTTGAAGTAGTGAAAAGCATTTTCCCAGACCTCGCCGATCACCAGCGCATCCGGCTTTTCCCGCTTGACGGCATCCCGGAAAGCGCGGAGGAAGGCGTCGTCCACCTCATTGGCCACGTCCAGCCGCCAGCCGTCCACATCGTAGTCCCGAACCCAATGCGCGCCGATGCGGCAGAAATAGTCCCGAACCTTGGGATTGGCTGTATTGGTCTTCGGCATTTCCGGCACATAGGCAAAGCAGAGATAGTCCGCCTCCCCGCCGAGGCCGGGATAGCTCGGCTGCTCCGGCAGCTCATAGAACCAATCGTAATACGGGGACGCTTTTCCTTTTTCCAGCACGTCCTGAAAGAAGGGATGCCGCCAGCAGAGGTGATTGAACACGCCGTCAACGATGACACGGATTCCCAGCATGTGCGCTTCCCGCACAAACAGGCGGAAATCCTCATCCGTGCCGCGGGAGGGATCGACATGGAAGTAATCGAGCGTATCGTATTTGTGGTAAGAACTCGCTGCAAATATGGGATTCAGATAGATACAGTTGCAGCCGAGCTCCCGGATGTAGTCCAGATTCTCCCGGATGCCGTTGACCGTGCCGCCGTGCAGACTGCGGCACTCGTTTCCGAGATAATTCGCCGTTGCACTTTGATCCGACATGTGCCGCTTTCCGTCCGCGAAGCTGTCGGGGAAAATGTTGTAAACCACGGCGTCATGCACCCAATCCGGGATCTCCAGCCGGTCTGCGCGCAGATTGAAGGGGAGCTGGAAGTAGTCCGAGCGTTCCTGATCGTCGGAGTCCTCGAAGCAGTCCCCAATATAATACTTCACCTGTGCTCCGTCATCCAGCCCGAAGTAATAGGCAATGCGGAGAAATGGCGTGTGCAGTGTGAGCTCATACCAGTCATACAGCTTGTCACTGCGGACTATTGGCATGGGCAAGCTCTGGAACGTGAGCTTCGGGGACATATCCGCCCGGTCAGCAAAGAAGAATCTCACACTTTCGAGGTCGTCTCTGGCGGTGCGGAGACGGAACACATAGGTGTTTTCATCCACGGCATGCGAGTACTCACTTAGTGGCCGATGAAAGACAGCAGACAGATTCATCCTTTTCACCCCTTTGACGCGCCAGCGGTCACGCCGCCCACATAGAATTCCTGCAGCCGGATAAAGAGCAGCACAATGGGGATGGAGATCAGCACCGCCCCGGCGCAGAAGGCCGTGTAATACTCAAAGATATTGGCCTTGTCTACCATGGTGTAGAGACCCTTTGCCACTGTATAGTTGTTGTAGTTGTCCTTCATGATGACCGAGACGAAGATGAAGTCCACCCAGGGCGCGATAAAAGCGTTGATGGCGGTATTGGCGACAATGGGCTTGGAATTCGGCAGGATGATCTTCCAGAAGATGATGTGCTTTGTCGCGCCGTCCAGCGTGGCCGCCTCGTCCAGCGCCTTGGGGATCGTGTCAAAGAAGCCCTTGGCGATGTAGTAGTTCAGCGCCGCGCCCCCGGAGTAGACCAGGATCAGCGCCAGCAGCGTCTGATCCAGCCCGATGGCCTTGAGAAAATGGTAGATGGCGATCATGCTCATAAAGCCCGGGAACATGCCCAGCACCAGCGAGACGTTCATCAGCGCCTTGCGGGACGGGAAGCGGAGCCGCGAGTAGACATAGGCTACCATCAGCGTCAGAATCGTGGTGATGACACAGCAGCAGCACGCCACGAAGAGCGTATTGAGGAACCAGCGCGGGAAGTTAAAGAGCGTGGTATCCGTAAAGAGCCGCTGGTAGTTTGCAAGCGTAAAGCCCTTGGGCCAGAGGTAGGAGGTGTAGGCGCCCTTCTCCGCCCGGAAGGATGACAGCACCAGCCAGAACACAGGCACCAGCCAGAGGATCGCCAGCACCGTCAGCAGCGCATGGAGGGCAATGACCGTCAGTTTCTTTCTTCTGCTCATTGGAACATATCCTCCTTCTTGACAGCGCTGGTGCGGTTATAGACTGTGATTGAGAGCGTGGAGACGATCATGAAGATAAAAATGCCGATGGTGGAAGCCAACGCGTAGTCATGCTGATCCACCGTAAGTTTATACAGCCAGGTGACCAGCAGATCGGTCTTGCCCGCCTGGTAATAGTCCAGTGCGAAGGGGCCGCCGCCCGTCAGCAGATAGATGACGTTGAAGTTGTTGATGTTGCCCACAAAGGTCGTGATCGTCGCCGGAGCGGTCACAAAGATCATATAGGGCAGTGTGATGCTGGTGAAGCGGCGGAACGGCCCGGCGCCATCCAGCTCCGCGCTCTCGTAGAGGTCGGCGGGGATGTTCATCAGCACGCCGCTGAAGGTCAGCATCGTGTAGGGTATGCCGATCCACATGTTGATGACCACCACGCAGATGCGCGCCAGGGTCTTGTCTGTCAGGAACGGCAGCGGGGCGGAAATCCATCCCAATTTCATCAGCGCGATGTTGACCGCGCCCATAGGCTCCAAGGCGCGGGAAATGAGCAGCAGGCTCACAAACTGCGGGATAGCGATGGAGATGACAAAGAGCGTCCGCCACATCTTCTTCATCCGTACCAGCTTGTGGTTGATGAGAATCGCCAGCAGCATCCCGAGGATATAGTTGGTGAAGGTGGCCAGGATCGCCCAAACGATCGTCCAGCCGAAGATGCCGAAGAAGGTGTGGGTTTTCGTCTGGTTACCAAGGAAGATGTCCGTCACATTGGTGAGCCCCGTCCAGGTGAAGAGCTCGCCGGGAGGCTGATGGGCAGAGTCAAAGTTGGTGAAGGCGATCAGCACCATGAACACGATCGGCAGCACCGTGAAGGCCACCAGACTGATCATCGGGGCGGCCAGCAGCGTCGTATGGAAGCGGCTGTCCAGCAGGCTCTTCAGATCCTCCCGGAAGGACGGGATATGCTTGCCCGAACAGGATCGTCGCCGCGATGGTAAGTACGCTGAACAGGAGGATCAGCATGGAGTTGTCGCCGGGGACGCGCTGGTAGATCTGCAGCTCCTCATTCCAGACCTTGAGCTGCGTGTTTTCTCCCAGCGTTCCGAAGTGGGAGAGGTACTTCCATCCAAAGCCGAAAAAGAAACGGAAGAAGGCAAGCTCGGAGAGCAGATACAACAGTCCCTTTCCGAACTGGCGGAAACGGAAGCAGCCGCTTCCCATGACAAGAAGCGAGAGGTAAGTCAAAGGGTGCTTGCTGTTTCGAAAGGCTCGAAGCCATAAAGGATGCTCACGATACAAGGATCATCACCTCCAAGATACGATTATCCAATAGAACGATTTGAATCTTTCCGGACAGACTTGCGCCATGCTTCGTTGGCGGCCTTGGCCATATATATCCATTATGCCCTGCGGCCGCCGTCTCGCCTGACACAATTCTGCCTCGGAAATCTTCTAAACCGTCTTATTGAATACTCGTATGAGATATGGAAGAAAAGGCTGTCGCGATTTTGCCTGCGGCAGCCTTTTCCTTTGAGGAAGAACCAAATGTACTTATTTTGCGGTGGCCTGCTCGACGAGCTGATCCAGCATCTGCTGGAGATCGCCCTCGGAGTGGGCTTCCAGTTCCGCGCCGAAGGCCTCGGCGGGCGTCCAATACTGGCCAAGAACGTGCTGGCTGTTGATGTTGGAGGGGCCGTAGCCCAGCACCTCAAAGCGGCGGAGCTGCGCCTGCTCACTGGTGAGGTACTCGGCAAGCATCATGGCTTCCACGGGATGCTTGGTCTGGGTGTTCACGCCCAGCACCTTGCAGCCCAGGAAGGAGCCCATCTGCACCTGCTGGCCGTTGCAGGTAAAGGTCGGGAGCTTCGCGGCGGCAAAGTTGTCGCCCAGCTTCTCCTTGATGCTGGCGGAGGTCCAGGGGCCGCTGACGCCGGCGCAGATATTGTCGCCGATGCCACCCTGCAGCACGCTGTCGTCGCCGGTGATGAAGGCGGGATCGTTGCAGAAGGCGCGGATCGCTTCGGCGGCGGCAAGGCCATTGGCGTTATTGAAATCGCAGATCTGGTTGCCGTCGGCATCCAGCGTGAGCTGGCAGCCGTTGCCCAGGAAGAAGGAGGCCAGATACCAGCCGTTGGAGACGTCCATGTGGACCTGCTTCCCGGCAGCGTTGGCAACGGCAAGGATACCGTCCAGGGTCTTCACGTCATCCTCGGTAAGAACGGACTTGTCGTAGTACAGATAGTAGCCGTTGTCGGCGGTCATGGGATAGCCGTACAGCACTCCGTTGTAGCTGGCAGCGTTGATCGTGCCGGCAGCATTCGCGGCCACGATCTCGTCATGGTTGCGGGTGACTTCGTACAGAGCGTCCGCCTGCACGAGGGTGATGATCTGGTCATCGGGGAAGGAGAACACGTCCGCGGCAGCGGCCGGGTCTTCCAGATAGCGAGCCTGCGCGTCGGCCTCGCCGACCACGCCGTACTCAAACTCCCAGGTGTTTTCGGGATGCTCGGCGGCGAAAGCCTCGCAAAGCTCCTTCAGCAGTTCCTGATCGGGCTGAGAGCCCCAGACCTTCAGGTGGATCGTCTCGCCCGTGGTCTCTTCAGCGGGGGCGGCGGGCTCGTTCTGCGCGGGCTGCTGTGCCGGCTGCTGTTCGCTCTGCTGCGTCTGAGCGGGCTGTGTGCCGCAGGCGCAGAGGCAGGCGATCAGCGCAATGGCAAGAAACAAAGACAGAAACTTTTTCATTGCAAATCCTCCATTATTTTTCGTTTTGGGTTTCCCCAGCATCATGATTATTTCATTCATGCGCTTTTTCGTCAACGAAAATGAAGGAAAGCGCTTTCTATGGCGATACGCGCAAAATGCCCGCCGCTCCGGGTGAAGCGGCGGGTAGTGTGAATTGCGGTCAATCAATTATGAGGCCAAAAAGCATCCAAAAGTCCTTGTTATCCGCGGCAAAGCGGTAGTAGACCCCGTTGGCAAAGACGACGCCGCAGCTATCCTCCGCAGGGCAGCAGGAGATCCGGCTGCCGTCGGCGCACGTGAGTGTAAGGACGCTGCCAAAGGGGCAGCCCGCGCCGCCCGGAAGAGGCTCGGCGTTTTTCAGCCAGGCCTCCAGCTTGGCAAGCCTTGCGGCGTCGGTCATTACCCAGTCCTCACCGATCGTATGAAGGCTGGCCCGCGTCAACCCGACGGCCTTTTCCGGCGCGTAGGGTTCCGCCCCCTCCGAATCGACGTTCAGTCGGAAGACGGCGCGGTAGACGCTCTCCTCGCTGGCTCCTTCCGACGCGATATACCGTCCTGCCGGGCCGAAGATCTCGATAACGCCGTAGTAACGGCCGGGAGCGAGCCAGTTGACGGCGGTATCCCCGTACCAGTCCTCCCGCAGCGGCTGGAAGCGTTCGTCGTAGAGCTGCAGTCCGCTCTTGCGGGAATAACCGTCAAATCGGATGATGAAATCGCTTGCCAGCGTCAGTGTTGGGATCTGTTCGGCATCCTCCAGCGCGGCGGCGAGCGGAATGCCATCCGCAACAAGCCAGCCGGAGTCCGTCCAGATCTTCTCATTCTGAAGATACAAAGAAGGCTCTATGGTTTCGCCGCCGCTGGTAACGGTGATCGACTGAGTGTGGACGCCGGAAAGGAAGGCGTCAATGCCCTGCGTGAATATGTCGATATAGAGACCGGGACCCGCTCGGAACTCGCCGTTTTCATCGGCTTTGATGAGCAAGACACGCTCGGGCGGTCCATCCAGCTCGCCGTCGTAGGCTTCCAGACAATAGCTGTCATCGATCGGGAAGCGCCAGATCAGCTGACCAGATCCGATCTCCTTGCCCTCAAACGCCAGCAGATCGGCCCAAGTCAAGGCCGGACCCTTGTCCGCCAGCGCGTAAACATCGTTCAATGTCATGCGGGGCTTTGTCTCATCGATCGGCTTTCCCGCTTCGTAGGTCGCCCAGGGCATCAGTTCGTCCATCAGGTTCTCGCCGCAGTCCAGGACCCAGGTCGCATCTGAGGAGGAATGGGCTTGCCATGCGATACACAGCATCTCGCTGTCGCTCTCTTCAAAGCGCAGTACCCAGCCGGGATCCTGCGGAAAGTCATCCCGCAGCAGCTCCACCACCCGATCCGGGGCGCTGGCCGGAAAGCCCCGGCTCTCGTGGGCTGTCCAGGTCCGGGCGGAGATGATCTCGTCAAAGCCCTTACCGCTGTCTGCGTATTCCCGCTCCGAATAGTCGATCCTCTCGATGACCTTTCCGGAGGAAAAGCTGAGCAGAAAGGCCTCCGGATCGGCGGGGACAAACGCAGGGGCGTTTTCGGACAGGCCTGATCCCTCCGGCGGCAGCTCCGGGGTGGGCATAGGCGTTTCCTGCATCGGAGGCGGCGTCGGCTCGCTCTTCTGGTTTCCGACCGGATCTGCCGCAAAGCACAGGACCAGCACCAGGCAGCCCAGTACAGCGGCGAGGACGAGCCAGAACGCGGGCCTTTTATAGTTCAGCACCGCCTTGACCCGGGCTTTCACGTCCGTCTCCCCAAAGGCTACGGGACAGGCGGCCAGGATACGATGGGCGCTGCAGTTTAAGAGCGTCTGGGAATAGGCCGCGCGCTCGGCGCGCCCCAGCCTCCGGATGACCTTTTCATCGCAGGCCAGCTCAATGTCCCGGCAGAACAGCAGATAACTGAGCCAGCAGAGGGGATTGAACCAATGGACGCTGAGGATCAGAAAGCCCAGCGGCTTCCAGACATGGTCGAGCCTGCGCAGATGGGCGCGCTCGTGGGCCAGGACAAAGCGCCGCTCCTCCTCGCTCAGGGAAGAGGGCAGATAGATCGCAGGCCGGAGGATCCCGAGGATGAAGGGACCCGCCACTTCGTCGCAGATGCGGATATTCCCGCGCTGCCGCAGGGATACGGCCACCCGCTTTCGCAGCAGCAGCGTGCTGACGAGAGCATACAGCAGCATGGTGCTCAGGCCCAGCAGGTAGGCTGTCACCAGCGGCGGCAGGTAGGCGTCGCGGCTGCGCTGGGTGACGGCATAGGAGGTGCCGGGGATCTCCCGGATCGTCTCAGCGCTCGTCCGCGGTCGTTCGATCTGTACCGTGTCCACAGCCAAAAGGGGCTTTTCGCTGCCTCCGGCCGGGCGAAACACCTCCACTTCGCCGCTCTCGCTGACGATGGAGGGCGTTGCCCGGAAGGCGGACACCGGAGAGGAAAGGCTGATCGGGCAGACCAGCCGGATCGCCACCAGCGCCCACATGGCGCATATGATCCAACGCGGCGCTTTTTTGAGCACCGCCCGCAGCACGACCACGGCCAGGATCAGCACGCTGCCCGCTGCGCTCATGTTCAGGAGTTTCAAGAACATGGCGTTCATGTCACTTGCCCTCCCGGTAGGCGTCGATCAGCTTCTGGATCTCGTCCACCTCGCCCGAGGACAGCGGCTTGCGGGAGGTGAAGGCCGCCAGAAAAGCCGGGAGAGACCCGGCAAAGGTCTCCTCCACAAAGCGCTCGCTCTGTGCGGCAGCAAAGTCCTCCCGTGAGACGAGCGCCGTCACAGTGCCGTCCACATTCTGAAAAATGCCCCGCTCGCAGAGCTTTTTCAGCACCGTGTAGGTGGTGGATTTCTTCCAGTCCAGTTCCCTGGCGCACAGCCGCACCAGGGCTGTGGAATTGATCGGCTCGTTCTCCCAGATCAGATCGGCAAAGCGGGCTTCCACCGCGCCGAGCTTCTTATCTTCCATCCAAGCGCCTCCCTTCAAGGTCTACTGAGTATCGACCTTATCTGCAGTCTACCATCAATAGACCTTGCTGTCAAGGCTTGGATTTTTAAGGATAATGAAGCCCGCCATTCCGAAAGGAAACGGCGGGCCGTGGACGTCCACGACGTCCGGCGGATCGTCCTGGGTGATCTGGTTTTGTGGGAAAACAAATAGCGTGAAGATACAGCAGGCGGGAGCGACGGATCGCTCCCGCTTGGTGTTTTAAGATGTTTATTTGCTCTGCTCTGAAACATAGATGCTCATCCGGCTCTGGATGATGCCGGCGGTCTCCTCCGCACTGCGCTGACCTGCCAGGAAGGGCGCGATCTCCGTACTGACGATCTCAAATGCTGTCTCATCGTACAAGGTCGTATGCTCCATTCGCCTCAGCAACTCTTGGAACTGAGAGATCTCCTCCTCAGTCATAGGGCTTCTTAGCCCGTCATACCAGTCAGACCACTCCTGGTTGGGGTCGATATGCCGGGCCTCGTCGATCAGCTTCTCCATCAGAGGCCGCGCATTGGGGATCCCCCTGTGCGGATCCATATTCGGATGCAGCAGCCAGTATTTCAGAAAGCGCCAGCAAAGCTCCGGGTGTGCGCCGTTCTTCATCACGCCGATCGGATAGAAAAGTCCGAAATCAGAGCCACAGCTTCCGTCCGTTGTGGGCCAACCGATGATGCAGATGGGCTGTCCAACGTGGCGGCTCTCGCTTGCAAGAGCCGTTACGCCATCGATCATGGCCATCTCCGTCACAAGCACGCCGTCGCCCATCAGGTTCATGCCGAAGATCATGTTCTCCGGGTCCTCGGGCGTAGGGCGCATGTCCCGGCAGGCTTCCAAGGTTTGGACAAACTGCGGGTTATTGAAATCACAGGTTCCGTTCTCCCAATCGATTGCCTGGCGCAGATATCTGGTCACACTCATACGCAGAAAGTAGTCCTGCGTCAGGTTGTAGATCACCATGTGGTCTTCGGGCGTCTCGGCATCGATCCGCAGGTAATCGTCAAAGCTCCAGCCCCAGGCATCTCCGAAACGACTGCATAGCCCAAGGCGCGTTTCTATGGAAAAGCGGTTCGTCATCACATAAAGTCCACCGCAGTCGTTGCGGATCGCATCCGCCAGGACAATGTCTTCCACGCCCATATCCGGATCTGCTTCCAAATCCTGCGTGAGCTCTCGCAATAGTCTCGCAATAGCCCCTGCCGGATGAAGGGAAACGGGGAAAGACTGCCGTTCAAGACCAGCATATCCGGCGCACTGCCGCTGATGATCCCGGTATTCAGCTTGGTCAAGGCCTGTTCTGCTGTGAGACTGCCGCCCTCGGATAGATCCAGGAGCTTCACATAGCAATCCGGATTCACCGCATTGAAGGCCGTGATGCTCTGGATCACATCGGAATAATAGGTAGTGGGGTCCGGCTCACGATCCAGGGCGTCCTGTGTGGGCAGGACAGCAAGCGTCAGCATGGTTTTCGGCTTGATGTCTGATGGCTCGCACGGCACCAGCTGCATCGTTTGAGTAAAAGCGCCTCCCAACAGGAAGCGCCCGTCACCCAGCGCTTTCACTTCCTGCATTCCGCTGACGCTGAGCAGGCATTCGTCCCACAGCACGATGGGGCGAGTTTCCCCGTCAAGCTCCATGCGAAACAGCCCTTCGGGCAGGATTTGAAAGAAGGGGCTCTCCGCATCACCGCCGCATACGGATCCCTTGTCATAGACGAATTGTTCCGTCAACATGCATTGATCCGTATCAATGGCACTGATCGTGCCGCCGCTGCCGCTGTCCTGTTCCTCAAAGAAATAGACTTTGCCGTTGCCGCCCAGGATCAGCTCGCCTTCCCACTCGCCGTGAGGGATCGAGCAGATCAGTTCACCCTCGGAGTCATAGACCCGAAGGGCGTTGCTGCAATTGAGATAGATGCGACTGTTCCAAACCTGCAGGTGACGGGCAAAGCAGTCCGGCGGCATTTCCAGCCTCAGCTGTGTCTGCAGCGCTCCCTCATAGGAATACTGACTAAGCAGTACAAACCAGGTGCTGCCGTCCCTCTCCTCGTCCTGCAGCCAGATGCCGTCTCCTCCGTCGCAGAGCCGATAGGCCATGCCCTCACAGGAGAAGAGCGCTTCCCCATCCCGATAAACCACCGTTTCTCCGTCGGAGGGATGATCCATGGAATAGATTTGTCCTTGCCGGCAAAACTGGACGTCTCCGGGCAGTTCAAGGGGCTCCATTCGATAACAGCCGCCTTGCCCCAGCCATGCACCGGTAGAGAGATCTACCGGAACCATGCTCTGATCAGACGTCTGCTGTTCTTCCTTTGAACCGCAGGCGCAGAGGCCGATCCCCAACGCCAGTAAAAGGAGAACGCACAAAACTCGTTTCATTCAGTATCCTCCGTTTGTGTGATCTCAGCCGAAGGCGAGACCGAAGATAGACCAATTCTGTCCGCTGTGGTCAAGGCTGTAGACAAAGCCCGTCTCACGCAGCTCGATATGCTCTGCGATGGCTTCCAGCGCGGGAAAATCCAGCAGCTCGTCCGCTCCGGCGACGGAGAGCAGTACCTGCCGCTTCGTATCAAAGCGAAAGAGAAACAGGGTCTTCTGCGGCTCGCCGGTATTCGTCGGGACCTCGATCAGCGTCTCCAGGATCTGAACGTCGCCCTGGGCCTCCTCTTTGACCACCGTCGCCTTCCCCTCCGGCCAGCCGAGGATCAGGTCGACGCCGTGCAGACGCGGCCCGTCCAAAACATCGATGCGCAGGGCCGGCCGCTCGGCTGCCGGGTCGCCGGAGTAGATAAGGGCACTATACCATTCCTCCGCCTCCGCCTCTGTCATTCCTGCCTCCCGCAGGCATTGCTCCAGCGGACGCTGCTGCGCCTCCGGCCGAAATCCGCCGGGCTCATAGCTTTCAAAAAGCTCCTTGAGTGTGGCTTCCCGACAGAGCCAGGCGGGGTCAAGGGATGCACCGTCCGTGATCCGAAATCCATAGAGGCAACCCGTCTCCTCCGTATCGAAGTGCAGCGCCATGGCGCAGGTGCCGAAATTCAGATCTATGTGCAGGCCTTCGTTCAGCGTATCCTCGTCTCCGTCAAAGAAATAGACCTTCTCGTCCGCCAGCGTCAGTTCCCGGTGAGCCATGGTCGCCCGATAGACCGCATAGCCGCAGGCGGCTAACAAAAGGGCAAGAATCGCTGCAATCAGAGCCGTAACCCAAACCTTGCGAGGACTCCGACGCTTCTGATGTGCATAATCAGAGAGATCAAGGAATTCTTTGGTCAGCATCAGCTGCTCTTCATGGATACCGTCCATGGCATCCAGCAGGAACCATCCGTCTACCATAGTCCTTCCTCCTTCAGCCGGTCCCGCAGCTGATTTCTCAGTCGGAACAGGATGCTCTTGGTCTTGCTTTCGGTAAAGGACAGTCTTCGGGCGATGTCTTTCACCGGCGTCATGTACCAGTAGCGGGCGACAAATATTTTTTGGTCGGTTTCCGGCAAAGAGGCAACGAAAGAGCCCACAGCTTGCTGGAACTCCTTGATCTCATAGCTATGAGCCACGTCCAGATCTGAGGGAATGCAGTCATTCAGCTCGTCCAAAGCAAGAGGCAACTCTCCGCCTCCGCGCTTCACCCGGTTTTTGGAACGGAACAGGCTGATAGCCAGATTCCGGGTGATGCGGCCCAAAAAGGTCGCCAGGACACTGGGCCTGTTCGTGGGCATGGCGTTCCAGGCACGAAACCAGGTGTCATTCACACACTCCTCCGCGTCCTCGTTATCGTTACAGATCTGGTAGGCAATGGTGTGGCAATACCTCCCGTACTTTTTATCCGTTTCCGATATGGCCTGATCGGAACGCTGCCAGTACAGATCCACGATCGCCGCGTCTTCCATACGGCACCTCCTTCTGTCTGAGAGCTCTCAATGATATAAACGCCAATTTGAGGCGGTCGGTTGCATGAGCGGTCAAAAATAATTATAGCATCGAGAAGGGGAAAAGCAAAACACTGCAGAATACGGTGGTCCTCAGCAACTCCGGGGACAGGGAATGCACCGTCAGCCTTTGCTATCTCTCATAAAAACCGGCGGGAGAGCATCATAACTCTCCCGCCGATGGACGCAGCAGCCCACCGCTCCGAGAGGGAACGGCGGGCTGTTTATGGGGTAAGGAATCAGCGGAGAACGGTTTCAATTCTGTGGTTTTCCTGCTCCCCGGCGGCATACCAGTGACTTTGCAGGCGAAGCTCCGTGACCATCTCGGTATCACACAGACGGTTGAAGCAGTAGTACAGGGTCCTCTGATCCGGGCTGCGGGAGGCCACCGTGAAATTGACCAGGTCATCGCCCTTGATCGTGTAGCTGCTGCCATCGGAAAATACGAGCTCCATGCTGTCGTCGATGACCTCCTGGGCACTCGGAATGTCATACTGAAGGGTCAAGCCGACAGAGGAGACCCTTGCCGTAACCCCATCCCCACTCAGATCGCGGCTCAGGAGCTTTTCCTGCGCGGGGATCGTCAGCTCTGCTGTAGGCCAGTCGGGCGGATTCACGCCATCCTTGTGAGCCATTATTTTCAGTGTCAGACCCGTATCGGACGGAAGCGGTGTAAAGGGAGTGATATAGAGAACAAAATCTGCCTCCGTTTCGCTGAACGAGTCCGGGAGAATATAGTCGCGCATGTCCATCATGTGCATTTCATCCCCCTGGGGGTAGACTGTCCATCCAAAGCGAGGTCTCTCGCCGTTTTCATAATGGCCACTCTGCTTTAGGCCATGCCCATCGGGATTTGAGACATGCACTGTCAGCGCGCCAATGCCGTTGTCGTCCAGCAGCGCTTCCTGGATGGTAAAGGTGAAGCCATCCAGTTCAACGCTTTGACCGACAGCTGCAATATAATTACCGGTCAAGTTTTCTGCCAGTTCTTCATCAACATCTACCCGTTCAATGGCAGGATAGTGCTCAGTGGTTACAGTGTTCCCGCTGTCATCCTTGATCTCAACATCAAATGCCTCCCGACCTTTCAGCCCGGTTCCGAAAACCGAAGTAAAAAAGCCGGTATGCACGCCTACGGCATAGGCCGTTACGCCAAGCGCCAGGATCAAGGCCGCGGCCAGGGCTAAGGTGATGATCCGTTTCTTTTTCATGGGTACGATCCTTTCCGGGGAGCCGGATGCAGCCTCGGGTACGGGGCGGTAGGCTTCGGCGATGAAGCTCTCGTCGATCTGGCAGAGCGCCTTCGATAACAGTTCCCGATTCATACAAGCAAGCCCTCCTTTATCAAAGTCTTCCGTAATTCTTCACGGAGGCGGAAAAGACGCACGGAGATCCGGTTGGGACTGCCGCCGGTCATGGCGGCCAGATCCCGGACAGGGTCCGCATACCAGTAGCGCCGGACGAACAAAAAGCGGTCCTCCTTACTCAGATTGCCCAGAAAACGGTTGATGGCGGCGCCAAGCTCCTTGACCTCCAGCTCCGTCTCCACGCTCATGCCGGAGGGAATGCATTCCTCCAGCTCCTCCAGAACCAGGTCATAGCTGCTGTTGCGCTTTTGGGCGGTGTTGGCATGATAGCGGTCGATGGCCAGATTGTGGGCGATGCGGCAGACGTAGCCTGCCAGAGGATCCGGAGCCTGAGGCGGAATACTGTTCCAGGTCCTGAGATAGGTATCGCTTACGCATTCTTCCACGTCCAGCCGGTCTTTCAGGATGTTGGCCGCCGTTCTCCTGACGGCGGGCCCATGTTTGCGGTCCAGCTCCTCGATGGCCTGCTCCGAGCGCTCAAAAAACAGGCCGAGGATCTTGCTGTCCTCCATTCGCATCACTTCCTTTCCGCCTCACCCTATATAACGGGACGGGAGGGTGAATCTTACAGGCTTTCGGAAATACTTTTTGTTATTGTACCATGACAGCACAAGGCCCGCCGGTTTTGCCCGGCGGGTCTTGGAGAGAAAAAGCATGTCTTAAACGATGGGAATCACGATCAGCTCGCTGTCCGTCAGCGTTCGTGCCCAGGGGAAGCTGCTGGCAAAGATCAGCGCGTCGACCTGATCCGGCTGGAGGATCTGATGTGAGGCATAGTCCATCTCAAGGATCAGGTTGTCGATATCCGCATAGCCCACCTGTGTGGGCGGCCCGAAGATATTGGTCAGCATCGCTCGTAGCCCTCCCAGAGCTCGGGAAGCTGCAGCGTGACCTTTGCGGAAATCGGGCTGATTTCCGCAGAGATCAGCTTGATCCCGGTATCCCCGAGGGCGGCGTCCGGCTGTACGGTCAGCAGTTCACCGTTGCTGCTGGGGATCCAAACGAGCTCCCATGGCCCTTCTACCAGAGCTTGGTACTGTGCCTTGTCGCCGGTTCCCAGACTGTCGATCACCACGCGGATCTCCTTCCCCGCGAAAGATTCCCACTTACCGCCGGCCTTTGCGGTAAAATCGAACTCCATCGAGCCGTCCGGGGCGGTGAAGATCAGCTTGTCATCGGCGTCTCTCTCCTCAACGAAGCCGCCGGTCATGTTAGGCGCAAGTTCTCCGTCGAAGCTCAGCGACCAGCCGCCGATGTCGGGGTACTGTCCCTCCGGGAGCGTGAAGCCCTCGATCCGAAGGGCGATATGGGCGGTATCTCTGTCAATGACCGTCTGCTCCACCGAGATCGTCACGCCGTTGGCCGTGGCGCTGACTGCCTGGGAGCTGTCGGACAGTCCGCTCTGATCGGCGCGCCTCATTTCCTCCTCTTTTTTCTGGAGTTCATCGCGCAGAAACCGCGCAGAAACTGCTGCTCCATTCCCCGCGACCAATGGATGTAGACCGCATAGGCCGTCACCCCCAGCGCAAGGATCAGAGCAACCACCGCGGCAATACTCAGTACCCGCCCCATCCGAATGGGGATGCGGGAAGTCTGCCTCCGCTCTTTCTGATAGCCCAGCGCACGGCTGGCTTTTTCAATCTTATCATCGGAAATATCTCCGATGGCTTTCATCATTCGTTCCGACTTGTACATAAGCCCTCCATCATCAGATACGTTTTCAGCTTGCTTCTTGTCCGTTTCAGCATGGCGGCAACGCCGCTGCGGCTCATGCCCAGCTTTTCCGCGATTTCACGTTCCGTCGCCATGAACCAGTACCGACTGACAAAGACAAGCTGCTCTTCTTCCGGGAGACTTCCGACAAAGGCGTCAATGGCACGGCTCAGTTCCCGATCCTCGATCTGCCTTTCCAGATCAAAGCGGTCAGCCAGGCACTCATCCAGCTCCTCCAGCGCAAGCTCTGCCTCACCGCCGCCGCGCTTCTTCGCTGTGCGGCGGACGATCTTGGTCAGGGCAAAGTTGCGTGTGATCCGGGCAAGGAAGGGACCGAGCCGATCCGGGCGCTTGTCCGGCATGGCGTTCCAGGCGCTCATCCAGGTGTCGTTGACACATTCCTCGGAATCCTCGCTGTTTTCCAGAATGTTATAAGCGATGATGTGGCAATAGCGCCCGTATTTTCTCTCGGTTTCCGTGATGGCCTGCTCCGAGCGCTGCCAGTATAAGTTGACTATCTCTCTGTCGTTCATACCTCGTCTCCTTTGTTCAAGGGCCCTCACTCATAGTAATCCATTTTTTGAGCAAAGTGACACGGAAAGAGAAAATTTTTTTCATTAAAGCATACCGGCAAGAAAATGATTTCTTATGTTTCCGGATTTGCCAACTGTCATTGAGGTTGTAAACAAAAACGAGCCTCTTTTGCAGGAACAGAAAGAAACGCCGGGGTTCCCAATCGTGGAAACCCCGGCGTAAGTCATTATTATCTTCCCAGGCCATACCGGGCCAGGAACGCGGTCTCGGTCAGGCCGTCGCGGAGGCAAAGCGCGGTCACGTAGCGTTGAGGCGTTTCCCGCTTGCAGCAGACCTTCCTGGCACCCTCATGACTGAGCCCCAGCAGCGGGCCCAGATCCCGGTAGGCCAGACCGTTGGCCACCCGGTAGTTGTCGATGGCGTTGGCCCTGTTTACCGGCGGCGCGATGGGCTGCGTCCGGTCCCGGGTGCTGAACTCGTTCTCTCCGTGCATGGTCAGCAGTTCGTCCACCGTGACGCCCAGCCCCGCGGCGATGGTCAGCGCCTGGGCCGAGGAGGCGTCCTGGCTGAAGCCCTTCATCCGGTAACGGCTGAGCAGCCCGGCGTGCATCCCGCAGCGCTCGGACAGCTCGTCCAGCCGGAGATGCTGCTTCCGGCAGTAGGCCAGGATCGTGGTGACCTCCCCCTCGCCAGGTGCGCCGAAACGCACCGAGGCCGTGGGATCCATGCCGAAGCTCAGATCCTTCTGCATCCTCTCAAAGTCGTCCGTCAGCAGCGCATGCATGGACACG
>CADAHL010000062.1 GCA_902787755.1 Oscillospiraceae bacterium | reverse complement strand
GCTTTTGGACGCCCAGCGGGAACTCAGCATTCTGACCGATGCCGAGACTTTTATCTACTCATTCCGCCTCGGAGCGAAGATCATGATGGACGTGCTGGTAGACAGCGCCATCAACGAAATCTAAAGGGCCGGCCTGACTGCGAATCAAACGCAGCCGGGCCGGTCTTTTCTGTCATATCCTTATTTCTTGCCCTTGTTCTTCCTGTGCTGCTCGCGGCAGGAGGGAGAACAGAACTCCGCGTCGGCTTTGCCCGCGATGAAGGGGCGCTGGCACTGACGACAGATCTTGAGCGGGTTCTTTTCATCCGTCAGCGTCGAAGTAAACAGGAACAGCGAGTGGAAATCCCACACCATCGTCGGGTGCTCCCGCAGCTCCAGATGATAGGTCGGCGTGTTGCCCTCAAAGGCCGCCATGCCCTTGCGGTAGAGGTCGAGCGTCGTCTCGTCCAGACGATCCTTGTCCGCATAGTACAGCGTGGCCGTCACCAGTGTAAAAGCCCAGTCGCGGAACACGGAGGCGAGCCAAGCATACTGCTCCCCGTAGTCCCGCATAAAACTCATGACCATGGCCTGCGGCTCTATGGAATAGGTCATGACCAGCGCGATCATCATGCGGTCGTTGGTATTCCACACGGATTCCAGCCCCTTCTTGCGGAAATCCGGCTTGCGGAACGGGAAGAACAGGCCGATGTATTCCTCCGTGTCCATCGTCTCGGCCGGGATGATCTGATTCTTGTGGAAATAGACCTTCTCGTATTCGATGAACTTCGCCGTCGTGGGCATGGCCGTCATGATCCCAAGCAGACCGTATTTGCAGGCGAAGGCGCGCATGGCCTCCTTGATCGCCTTCTCGGAATCCTTATGGAACAGCATCAGCCCTATATCCGCCGCAGCCAATACCAGATTGTCCGCGTCCTTCATCGGATCGTAGGGCTTCGGCATCGCGTCCTTTGTCGGCAGCAGGTACTCTTTGCCGTCCTCGGTCGTGCGCCATTCGTAGTCCGAGTATTTGACCCAGCTCGCGCTGGTATGTTCAAAGATGTTCTTCATTCGATCACGCCCTCCTCTTCCGGCGTTTCCGCGCTCAATCGGTAATGGAACAGAAACTGCATTTCTCGTTCGCCGAGGCGGCAGCCGTCCTCGGCCATTTTCAATAGCTGCCTGTTCATCTTCTTCCGTATCTTCCGCAGCACGGTATCCCGCACCTTGCGGATATTCCGGTCTGTCTGTCCCCGCATCAGCGCCACATACTGCGGGCTGAACTGCCGGAGGAACAGGAAATAGAAGATCTCCTTGTGTTCCTCCTTCAGTCCCATGAGGATCTGCCGCAGATACTCCTTCGTGGTCAGATCGTGCATTTCATAGGGGCAGTCGCAGAAATAGTCCAGGAAGTAGCCCCGCAGCAACTGCCGTTCCATAGGATCGTTTCGCCATCGAGGAATAAAGGTCGTGGAGCCGTAGTCCACGTCATAATCAATCGGCACGTTCCCGCGCAGCAGCTCGTGGTAGCGCTCCCTGCGTTCACGGTTGGCGTCCAGCTTATCCCAGGTGACATGCAGATTCTTGAAATCCTGCACAGTGCGGGCGGCTTCCTCATAGCGCCGGAGCGCCTCATCCCGCATCTCCCGCTGCAGCAGCTTGCGTCCTTCGGCTTCTTCCAGCTCTTCTTTTTCTTCCGGCGTGAGCTTCAGTTCCAGCGCCACGCCGTCCAGCAGAAGGTTTTCCAGCGGGACTTCGATCTCCTCATCATCGGGCGCGCTGTCTCGGTGATCTTCCCGGTAGTCCTCCCGATAGAATCGCCGGATGCGCTCCAGTACCTTTTCCTCCGGCTCATCCTCCCACCAGGCGCCCTCATCTTCTTCCGGCCCATCGGCATCGTCAGCGGTGTCGGTGGGCTTTTTTGTTTCCTCATCCAGCAGATAGTCATAGCCGTACCCGTATTCGTAATCATCGAATGCGGGCTTTTTCTTTTTCTCCGGCTTTTTCTTCCCCAACCGAACCGCCTCCTTTCCGACAGGATAAAGACAGTATAGCACGGATCAAAGACAATCTCAAAAATTATTTTTTCTTTTCCCAAAAACAGTTCCGAATTTGGCTCTCAGTTCTCCTATAGGTAGAGGGACAAGTTAAGAGAAACGAGTTTTACGTTCTTAAATAACTGGCCTCACAAATCTGTAAGGAGGTAACTGCCTATGCCCATGAACAAACCGTAGCACACCCACAAATCTTTGCCGGCCAAGCCGGCAGAAAGGAAATCTTTATGAAAAACCAACACATAATCCAAAAACATCGAGTGCCAAAAACACGGAAAGGAGCCCTATGGAAGAAACGAAGTCTGCCGCATTTTCCATGCGACGACGAATCGGCCAGACTTATTATACCGTTAACGTCCGTTTCAGCGATCAGGCCACGCAGACTATGGAGGATAAGCTGATGCACATGATCCGCAACGAAACGGTGGACATTGACGAGAATTGTGATATAATGACTGTGCCGCAGATGAGCCGTCAGTCTGAAAGGAGCGCCTAATGGCCATCAGACAGACGGAAGAAAAGATAACCGCGCTCTATGAGCGCCTGTCCCGCGACGATGACCTCGCGGGAGAATCGAACTCCATTGTAAACCAGAAGAAATACCTCGAGACCTATGCCGAGCAGAACGGCTACGGCAATATCGTCCATTATACCGACGACGGATGGAGCGGCGGCAATTTCGACCGCCCCGACTGGAAGCGGCTGATTGGAGATATTGAAGCCGGACTGATTGGCACGGTGATCGTCAAGGATATGTCCCGCGTCGGGCGCGACTATCTGCAGACGGGCTTTTACACCGAGGTGTTCTTCCGGCAGCATGGGGTTCATTTTATTGCCGTCGCCAACAGCATTGACAGTAACGACAGCAACACCAATGAGTTCGCGCCCTTCCTGAATATCATGAACGAGTGGTATCTGCGGGATCAGTCCCGCAAAGTCAAAGCCGCTTTTCAGACGAAAGGACGGGCCGGACTGCCGACCAGCTGCAACGCGATCTATGGATACAAGAAAGATCCCGAAGACAAGGATCATTGGCTCATCGACGAAGAAGCCGCCGCGGTCGTCCGAAGGATCTATCGCCTTTGCCTGGAAGGGAACGGCCCTCACGTCATCGCCCGCATCCTGCGCGACGACAAGGTGGAGACGCCGTCGAACTACTATGCCCGGAAGGGCATCGGCAACTGGCAGCCCTCAAAAAAATCCGGGCCCTATGACTGGACAGGTGAGACGGTCTCCAAAATGCTGTCCAAGCCGGAGTATATTGGCCATACCGTAAACTTCCGCGCCCGCAAGGAATCGTACAAGAGTAAAAAGATGGTCCCCAATCCAGAAGAAGACTGGCTGATCTTTGAGAACACGCACGAGGCCATCATTGATCCGGAAACCTGGGAGCTTGTGCAGAAGCTCCGACAGACGAAGCGGCGGACGGACACTGTGAACGAGGCCAATCCTCTGACCGGACTGATGTTCTGCGCAGACTGCGGCGAACGGATGTACAACCGTCGGGCTAAGATCATGACCAAATACGGCGTTGAGAGGATCCAGGACGTTTACGAGTGCGGTGCCTACAAGCGCTCAATGACCCGAGCCGAACCGGTCTGCAGCAGTCACTATGTCAGTACCGCCGCCGTCCGGGAAATGCTTCTGCTGACGCTTCGCACGGTCTGCCCATGGGCGATCCAAAACAAGGAAGCCTTTGCCGCCCGCGTCCGGGAGGAATCCGAGCTTCGGCACAAGAGTGCAGCCAGGGAGGCAAAACGGCAGATGACTGCCATGCAGAAGCGTCACGCCGAACTGGACGTTCTGATTCAAAAGCTGTACGAGACCTACGCGCTGGGGAAAATGCCGGAGGACCGCTACCTCACACTCTCCGCTGGGTACGAAAAGGAGCAGAAGGATTTGAGCGAGCGGATCGACAAGTGCCGACAGGAGCTGGAAGCCTATGAGACGGACAGCGACCGGATCGAGAAATTTCTGGCTCTTGCGGAGAAGTACACGGATTTCACAGAGCTGACCACGCCGATGATCAACGAGTTTGTGGATCGGATCGTCGTCCACGCCCCGGACAAGTCCAGCGGACACCGGGAGCAGCAGATCGACATCTATCTGAACTTCATCGGCAACTTCCCGATCCCTGCGGAAGCGCTGATTGCAGAAGAAACGCCCGAGGAAAAGGAACTGGCGGAAAAACGCGCCGGATATCGCCGGAAGTACCAGCGCCGCAAGGAACTGGCTGCCCAACGGGCGGCCGAGGCCGAACAACAGAATAAGGCAAGCGCCTGACAAAACGGCTCGTGAGCGATCACGAGCCGATATTTTTATACCCAAAATTATAATAACAAGGAGAATAAACCTATGAATTACACCATCAATTCCACCAAGCCCGTAATCATCGGCATCGACCACGGTTACGGGAACATCAAGAC
Organism: Oscillospiraceae bacterium; assembly: GCA_902787755.1. Lineage (GTDB taxonomy): Bacteria > Bacillota > Clostridia > Oscillospirales > Oscillospiraceae > Limivicinus. The sequence continues at coordinate 1,362 of CADAHL010000062.1, read as the reverse complement.
TGCCCACACCTGTTTCAAAACCGGCGTGACCGCCTACAACAAGGAGCCCACCTTCAAGAGCGATCTACTGATCTATGAGGACCGGTATTATATCATCGGGGATGAGCACAAGGAATTCACCGCCGACAAGATGACCGACCAGGATTATTATATCCTGACTCTGGCGGCCATTGCGCGGGAACTGAACAGCCGGGGACTGACCAGCGCCGACGTGTTCCTTGCCGTCGGTCTGCCCCTCACCTGGGTCAGCGAACAGAAGGACAGCTTCAAGGCCTATCTGCTTCGGAGCAAGGAGGTTTCCTTCTCTTTCCGGGGAAAGAGCTACCGTGTGACCTTCGCAGGCGCAGCGGTCTTTCCGCAGGGCTTCTCCGCTGTGGCGGACCGCCTCCGGGAGTTCAAAGGCGTCAACATGCTCTGCGACATCGGGAACGGCACAATGAACATCATGTATATCAACAACGGCAGGCCGATCCCCAACAAGTGCTTCACCGAGAAGTTCGGCACCCATCAGTGTATGCTGGCCGCCCGCGAAAAGCTGATGCAGAAGTTCGGCGTGACCGTGGACGATGCGGTGATCGAAGAAGTGCTCCGTTATGGTGGAGCAGACATCGGTAAGCAGTATCTGGAGGTCATCCGGGAAGCGGCTACGGAGTATGCGGGCGGAATCATGCGCCGCCTGCGGGAGCATGAGTACAACCCGGAGTTGATGAAGCTCTATGTGGTCGGAGGTGGGAGCTGCCTGATCCGAAACTTCGCCGAGTACGATCCCAGCCGGGTCACGATCAACAGCGACATCTGCGCTACAGCCAAGGGCTATGAGCTGCTGGCCCAGCGGAATCTGGGAGGCACGGTATGAGTAATCTCTTTACGACGACACTTCGGATCAATCTCACAAAGCCGGAGGGGCGCAAGGCCTGGGCTTATCTCAAGAACCGGGATAAGTCCAGGTATCGCTCCTACAGCGATGCCATCATCGCCGCTGTGAACGGGTTCTTCGACCGGGAGCAGCGGCTTGCCGACGATCCGTATCTCGAAACACGGGAGAAGGAGGACGCCTTTCTTCAGCGCGTGCTGGACACGGTGCAGTGCGGGGCTCAGGCCAATCCGTTGAACGGCCTCGCGGCCCTGCTGCAAAGCACCGCGCCTCCTGCAAGGGAAAACGCGGCGGTGCAAAACGATCTCGACACGGCGATGGACTTCATCAACGGGCTGTAAAGAACAATTGTTTTCGTCTGCTGGTTTTTGTTGACACGGAGAATAGTCTATGCTATCTTATAATTACCATTTGGTTATTATTAACCATCGGGTAATTTATTAAGGAGGCACTCCCATGTCCGACAAACAGACCGCCGCCATGCTCGA
>CADAHL010000061.1:742-6297 GCA_902787755.1 Oscillospiraceae bacterium | reverse complement strand
ATTCACAACCAAATTATATGCCGACAGCCGCCCCTCTTTCAAGGGACGGCTGCCGTTATTTTACTCTTTTTTCGGGGCTGCCTTTTGAGACAGCCCCTTCTCATAAGCGAAAGAGCGGCGATCAGTCGATCTCTTTCTTGGTCTGGTGGTTTGCGATGTACTCGTGGATCTTTCCGCGCTCGGTCTGGTCGATGGGGTAGTCCTTGATGACCATGATGCCCACAAAGGCCAGGATCGCCGGAACGAGACCGATGATGACGATCATCCAGGTGAGCATGGTGGGCATTTTGGCGATGTCGCCCACATAGTTGCCGGTGACGGAATCGACCTGATAGCCGATGGCGATCAGCACGGCACCGACGATAGCGGTAGAAACGGCGTTCTGCGCCTTTTCCAGGAACTTCTCCAGCACGCCGGTGAGCGCGGAGCGGTCTTTGCCGGTCTTGTAGATGGTGTAGTCCATGATCTCCATGCTCAGGTTGGAGCCGGGGACGAAGTCGATGCCCACAAAGAAGGCCATCAGGAACATGGGGATAAAGAAGAAGATCGGGCTCGTACGCAGAAGACCCAGGATCTGCAGGATGAACATCAAGAGACCGGAAGCGCCCTGCATGGCCAAGTCGAAAATGTGCGTCTTCAGGAAGTCACCCTTGAAGGCCTTGAGGACCGGGTTGGCAAATACCGTTCCCAGCAGCAGGGGGAAGAGCATCATCAGCGAGACGATCATCGAGAGCGTGCCGAAATACTCCATATTGACCGCGCCGGTGGTGAGGTCGGCGCAGTAGCCGTACTTGACGTAGTAGACAGGGGCGGCGAAGAGGAAGGTCCAGATGAAGCCCGTGGCGATGCACTTGAAGAAGTTGAGCATCATGGGCTTGTTGGTGCGCATGAGTTCAAAGAAATCGGAGAACTTGACCTTATCCTCGGGATCCTGCTCCACCACATGCTTCTCCTTGACCATAAACCAGCCGATCACGGAAATGATGCTGGAGACGATCATGGCGACCATGGCCAGGATCATATAGGCGGTTTTGTAGCTGCCGGTGGAGGCCTGGATGGTAACGGCGATGGCGGCCATGGCAGAGCCCATCATGCCGATAAACATGACCCAGACACGGGGCCCGATCAGGAGCTTGGAACGCTCGTTGATGTCGGTGGTCATGGAGCGGAACAGCAGATTCTGGTTGTAGAAGGAGGCGCCGATATCATAGATCAGGTAGAAGAAGATGACCCAGACCGTTACGACAAAGGCCGATCCGGTGATGCCGTTGGGCATCAGATACAGGAAGAAGACGCCGATGGCGGTCATGATGATGGAGATCATGAAGAAGGGCTTGTACTTGCCGTGCTTGCCGATCTTGCCGCGGTCCATGATGAAGCCCTGGATCGGGTCGTCCACCGCGTCGATGATGCGAGCGGCCAGCAGCAGGACGGTCGCCAGCGTTGCGCCCAGCTTGCCCAGACCCGCGTAGTCGGTCATAAAGGTCATGAACATGGTGGACATAGTGCGCTGCGTCCTCGTCTTTGCCGAGGATGCGCGCCATGTGCGAGAGATTGTCACAGCTCCGTTTGGTATAGGCAGTGGCCACCTCGGGCTTGCCGTATTTAGCCATGTGTTGAACATAGTCCGCCGCCGTGCCGCCTTGGGCAAAGAGCTCGATGACCTCCGGTGCGGGAGGCAGCGGTTCGTTCCATTCGCCGTAGTGGAAGCGGGTGTCATAGATGTAGTCCCCGTCGCCGTTTGCATACCAGGGCTTGTCCGCGTACATTGGGTTTTGCTCCTTCATGCAGCGGAGCGAAAACTCGACCCACTTCTTCGCCGTGCCGTAGTGTTCTTTCAGGAATTCCACATCGCTGTACATCAGATACATCTGGTACGGGATCCACACGGCGGAATCGCCCCAGCCCACGCTGTCCTCACCGATGTTTCCGTTACCGGTCGGCCCGGCCAGCGCCATAGCGGGGTCCTTTGCCTGCACTGCTTTCAGTTCTTCCGGATTGTGGACGCTGGAGGTGGACGGGAAGGTGATGCCGACCTTACCGGAGGCGTATTGCTCGATGCTCTGGTCGCAGAGCCACTTCTTGAAAAACTGCTGTACATCCATGAAATACGCCGCCGTGCGGCAGTAGATCATGGCGTCGCCCGTCCAGGCGTTGCGCTCCCGGGTGGGGCAGTCCACCGGCACGTCCAGGAAGTTGCCCTTCTGGCTCCAACGGGCGTTTTCCACGAGCTTATTGATGAGTTCATTGGAGCAGCGGAAGTCTCCCGTCTCCTCCATGTCGGAGTAGACGGCGATGGCCTCAAAGTCTGCATCCTCGATCCCCTCCACAAGGGCATACCTGAAGCCGAATACGGCGAAGTGCGGGGTGTACTCCTCGACCTCTGCACCCTTGCAGATGTAGGTGATCTCCTGAAATTCCGCCCTTCCTCCGTCACAGTTTGCGGTGGAGAAGCAGCCGTCCTTATCCAGCCCTTCCCCATGCTTGAGATGCACGGTCTGCCCACGTTTGGTATTGCGGAGGGTCATATGGACATAGCCCGCGATGTTCTGCCCGAAGTCGATGACAAGTTTCCCGCCGGCATCACGCATGGGCTTACCCGGGAAGCGCTCCTTTTCCCGCACGGGAACGCTCTGATTCTCGATCCGCTCGCCCTCGGTATGCTCAGCGCAGAGGGCGGCTTTTTGCCAGCCGTGGGGCTCCACGCGGGCGTCATAGACCTCGCCCTTTTGCAGATCCGTCCGCACGATGGGGCCGAGACCGACCTCCCAGCTCTCATCCGTGGAGAGCGTTTCCTCGCTGCCGTCCGCGTAGCGGAGCGTCAGCTCGCCCCAGAGCGCCAGAGTATAGCCAAAGTTGTTGTTCCAGCGCCACCAGCCGTCGCCCACCGTCACGCGCAGCTCGTTGCCGCCCTCCTTCAAGAGTGCGGCAACGTCGTATTCCTGCACCTGGATGCGAGTGTAGTAGCTGGTCAGCCCCGGTGTGAACTTGTTTTCGGTCACGCTCACGCCATTGAGCTCCGCGTCATAGATTCCATGAGCCGTCAAGCGCAAAAGGGCGCTTTTGATTGCTTTATGCACTTCAAAGTGCCGCCGGAATACGGGCACAAGGCGCGTGTTCCGGTCATCGCCCGGATGGCAGATCCACTGAGCCGGATCCTGATCATTGCCGTAATTCATCCTGTACTCCTTTAAACCGATGTATCTGCGGTCTCTCTGTCAGCCCCATATGGCTGGATCTCCCTCTCCCATGACGTTCCATCCGGCATAAAGGCACTCAGTGGTTGATCTTTCTTGAAAGCTACAGGAAAGAGGCTGTCCGGCGCCTTATTCTCTTGCACCCAAGCCTTCAGTGCTAAAAGCCCCAAATGTTTCTCATCCTTTGGCGTAGCCGGAAAGCCAAAGACGATATCCTGTACCCCCGGCCCACCAGTAATATGACCCATACCGGGGGCAAGAAAGAGACGGAAAAAATCGGCAGTATTGCCCATTTTACGCTGCACATCCTCAAAATAGCGGATCGAACTCGACATCGGAATGATCGGATCCGCCGTGCCATGAATCAGCAGCAGTTTCCCGCCGCGCCTGCGAAACGCCGTCAAATCAGGATTGGACGCATCCAGTACAGGCACAAGCGCTTCGCGGACCTTATTCCCATCTCTGGCAAAGTCAAACTTTTCAAAATCAAAATCCTTGCCTAAAACCCACCTGAACAGGTAGAAATAGTCATGCGCGAAACGGTCTTTTTCGCAGCGATGCGCGATACCAAGCCCACTCGCCTCACTTCCCGGTGTCAGAGTGGGTTCGTAAATGTCCTGAGCTCCCCGATAAACAGCCAGCAGCGCATGGATCTGCGGATCCGTCAGGCCAAGTCCCATAAGATCTTCTCTTTGAACCCGTATATGATTCGGCCAGTAGAAAAAATCATCCCCCGGACGGCGATCCCCCAGTTCCGCATATTTTTCAAGAAGAGCATTCCTGATTCGAATTTCCTGTTCCGGAGTAATCGCATCTACTCCCGAAGCGTTCAGATGCTGCCAATCCCACAGGAAAGCCAGATGAAGTGCGGTCCGGTCATAGGCAGGCGCACAGGCAAGGATCCCGTCGTAGTCTTCCGGAAAACGCTGTGCTTCGGACAGCGCCTGCTGTCCACCTGTGGATCCGCCAACAAAATACGCATGTTTCGCCGTTTTACCGTAGTATTGCTCCACCTGTTCCTTGGCAAATTCGGTCATGACATGCGTGGCCCGGTATCCGAAATCCCTCCAGACGGCTTCGTTTCCTATCCCACAGTCCGGGCCGGCGGAAGTCCCCATATCTGTCGTTACCACCGCAAAGCCCAGGCAGAGCGGCCCGGCTAATGCAAAGCATGGAATCGAACCTGCCGCGCCACCATTTCCGATTCCCGCCAGGTCACCGTTCCAGTCTGCTGTCGGCATCCACAGTTCGATCCGAATGCAGCTTCCCGCTTCAGGTTTTGCTTCCGCGCGTATCCTTATATGCTCCGGCACCCCGGGGAATGTGATTCCAGACTCTGTCCTAAGATCCCGTTTTTCTACAATTTCTTTCTCCGTTATGCGTATGTCTTTCATTCGATGGTTTCCTTCTGCTGAGCATGGCGCTGATTCAATTCGTCCGTTATGGTCTTTCTCAGCTCCGGGGTGATCTTATAGAAAAAGCGATAGATAAGATAACCGATCAGGGCCATCAATGCCGGAACCAGAGCCAGAATCAGGCTCAATCCGCTGACCATGCCCGGAAGCGAGCTCAGATTGCCTGCGTAAGCACCGGTGGCCTCATTGACACTGTAACCGACTGCGATCAAAAGGATGCCGGGAATGGCGTTGCCGACAGCGGTTGCTGCCTTCTGGGCAAGTCCATAGATGGAATTACTGATCGCTGTCATGTTCCGACCAGTAATATACTCCGCATAATCCGCGCACTCTACTGTCAGAAGGGTTGAAAACATCGCAGAAAGGCCAGAGGGAATCATGACCAGGAAAAACAGGATAAACAGCAGGTACGGAACACTTCGCATGATTCCGGTAATGTTCAGAAGAAAGATCAGCAGATATATCCCGCTTATGGGTGCCGTTCAGCAGATTATAAGAGGTCATCAGCGCTTTCGGGGCTGCTTCCTTCACACAGATCTCAAAGCCTTTCAAGTAGATCTCCCGCAGGGTCCGCTGGGAAAGGACGCTGTTGGAGCCGAAGCGGTTGGTCTCCTGATTGTTGCAGGCAAAATGCTTGACGGTGACGGCGCACTTTTCGTGCTTCTGTACGCCGCGAGTCATCGCCGCCGCGGTTTTGCCGGAGATCAATGGGTCCTCCGAGTAGTATTCAAAGTTCCGGCCGCAGAGTGGGATGCGGTGGATGTTCAGAGCTGGTGCCAGCCAGACGTTGGCGCCAAACAGCTCCATCTCTTCGCCGACCAGATCGCCGCAGGCCTCCACAACTGCCGGGTTCCAGGCCTGGGCCAGCGCGGTGCCGATGGGGATGGCAGAGGCATAGTGATACAGCACGGTGTGGCTTTTGGCTTTTTCCTCGTTCTGCCGC
>CADAHL010000061.1:0-694 GCA_902787755.1 Oscillospiraceae bacterium | reverse complement strand
GTATCTGGTCGCCAGACGCAGCCCCGCAGGGCCGTCGGCCATGACGATGGCGCCATAGCCCTTTTCGGTCACGACAGACGCGGTCTCACCCGCGCCGCCCGCCAGGCGGGAGGCGGAATTGCCGATGATGGCCGCCATGCCCTCCGCGTCCGAGTGCTTGCCGGCGCAGATGGTGGCCAACTCACGGTCAGAAAAGGCGGAAAGGTCCTCCATACCGATGTGCTTCCGGTCAATGCGCTCCCGATCATAGTGTCCGATGAGGCCAAGCGCATCTGCGGAAACCGGGATGCACGGCAGACTTTTGGGAATCTCCCGAACGATTCGGGGCTGCCAGTCATCGAAATCCGCCTCGCCGCCGGAATGGCTGAGGGTCGCGGAAGCTGCATCCCCGTCCAAGGACACGATCTCGATTGCAGTATTGCCGAGGGAAAACAGGTATTCGCCCCGCTCCAGCAGCCAGCAGTCGTTTTCCGCGTCCCAGCTGGCCATGTTTTCCAGCGGAAGTTTCAATGCAAGCGTCTCGCTCTCTCCGGGAGCGAGTTCTCTTGTTTTGGCATAAGCGCCCAGCTCCCGCAGCGGCTTGGTAAGCTTGCCGGCCGGTGCAGAATAATACAGCTGCGCGGTCTCTTTTCCGGGGAAGCGGCCGGTGTTGCGGACCGTAACCTCTACGGTCACGATCCCGTTTTTCACCGCA
>CADAHL010000060.1 GCA_902787755.1 Oscillospiraceae bacterium | reverse complement strand
GCGCCAGCATTTATGGAAATAGAAAGACCGCACATTGCGCAGTAGTCATTCGTTATACAGTATGAGGAGGTTACATGATTCATGGATATTGAACAGCAATATGACAAACTCCTTCGCTACTGCTATATGAAGCTTCGGGACAGGGCTTTGGCAGAAGATCTAACACAGGAAACATTTATTAAGTTTTTTGAAAGTAAGGATTATCACAGCATCGGAAAGGAAATGGCTTACCTTTATACGATAGCCCGAAATCTGTGCATTGACTATTTCAGAAAACATAAAGATGAGTTGATTGAGGATTTGCCAGCAAAGATACAGGAAATGCCGGAATCAAGGGACAAGGTGGAGGATATTGTTGATCGGATTTCTATAGAACAGGCTTTGGACAGTCTGACCGCGGACGAGCGGGAAGCTGTTGTCCTCCGGTTTTCAGGGGAGCTTTCCGTAGAGGATATAGCAAAAACCATGGGTATCTCCCGTTTTGCCGTTCGCAGAAAAGCTGAGAAAGGAGATGGAAAGAAATGAAGAATTCTGAACTGAAACGCCTCATTAAAAGCGCATACAGCATAGAAGCATCTCGGAAAAATGAGTTTATAAAAAACTATCAGAGGCGCGAACTGAACTACCGAGAGTTGCTTCGCGTACAGTTGCAGTATATGGGAGCGCAATTGATGGCAATCTGCGGTTACGCGCTGGCGATGCTGCTCGGATCATTGGCAAATATCGATGTGAAGCTGGCTAAAATCGTTGCAGTCCTTGCACCCCTGGCGGCGCTGTTTGCTCTGACCGGACTTGGGAAATCCGAAAAGTACGGTATGGAAGAGATAGAGATGTCTTCAAGGTTTTCGCTGAGGACGATTATGATCATACGGTTGGCCATTATCGGAATTGCCGGGCTTGCCATTATGCTGGCGGCATCATGTGCGCTGAGTGCCGTTACGGGAATGAATCTGTTCGTTTCTTTTGCTGCGGCGGGCGTGCCGTATCTCATAACGACGTTTCTCTGCATGCTGCTCATCCGCCGCTGGCACTCGCCGAAAAACATTTACGGCTGTGTCGTGATCGCAGCAGGTGTCTGCGCTGCCATGTTCGGCGGCATAGATATTCTTGAGCGTTGCTGCGCCGGACTGTACAGATCCGCGCTGTCCGGAGTGCTTCTGATATCGGCCGGTCTGACGGCGGTCGAGGTATGTGCATATATCAGAGAAAGTGATATATCAGAGAAAGTGAGGAATTACAATGGAACTTGTGTTAGACCGTGTGTCGAAGCAGTATCAGAATATCATAGCTGCCGACAGGATCACGCTGAAGCTCGGCGTCGGTGTGACGGGTCTTCTCGGGGCGAACGGTGCCGGAAAGACAACGCTCATGAGGATGATCTGCGGAATCTTAAAGCCTACAAGCGGCTCGATCTCCTTCGACGGAACAGATGTGTCAGAGGAATTATACAGAGATGCCTTGGGCTATCTCCCGCAGAATTTCGGCTATTATCCGTCCTTTACGGGCAGAGATTTCCTGCTCGGCATCGCGCAGGCGCTGCTTAACGACCCGAGAATCATTGTCCTGGACGAGCCGACCGCCGGGCTTGACCCGAAAGAAAGGGTTCGTTTCAGAAATATGATCGCGGAGCTCGGAAAAGAATCCGTTGTTCTTCTCTCCACCCATATTGTCTCCGACGTGGAGCATATCGCCGACCGTATCCTTATGATGAGGGACGGACAGATTATCTGGGACGGCACGAAAGAAAACACTCCCGACGACCTGGAGGGCTTTTATCTAAAAGAGTTCGGAGGTGCGGAGGATGAATAATCTCGGATCCATGTACCGGTTTGAGGTGCGGAAGATCGTGTGCCGCAAAATAACCGCCATAGCGATGATTGCGGTGGTCCTTCTCATGGTCGCAATGAGTATCGGAGAACACGTGTCCGGCGCAAAGATTGTCAACAAGGAAGAGCTTGTTCTGGTCGGCCGCGCCATTGATGACAAAATGCTGGATGAGATGCGCGCAGCAGTGGAGCCAATAACCATCACCATGGATGACGGAACACAGATCGCTGTCGGAATCGGTGTCAACGACCCCGCGTATCAGCCCTTGATGGACTATCTCATAACGATCGGCGGGAATATTGACAAGGCGTACAACATGACCGAAGCAGACCTTGAAAAAAGATTCAGCAGCGTTATTGACGAGATCATCCAGGATCAGCATCTGACAGCTTCGGAGGTCGATTACTGGCAGTCAAAACGCGCACAGTCGCAAATGCCGCTCCTCTACGGAAAAATTCAAAACGGCTGGGGCGATTCCGTCTGTATTATGTATTTTGTCGCCATTCTCTCCATGATATCCATTGCTACCACCCTTTCCGGTGTTTTCAGCGATGAGGCACAGCTCCATACAGACGCGCTGATATTTTCCTCACGCAACGGAAAGAAAAGGCTTGCAGCGGCAAAGCTGCTTGCCGGTATCACCGTGGGGATATTTGAAACGTTGGTGGTCCTTCTCGCGTGTGTCGGAACGGAATTCGTCATTTCTGGCTTTGACGGCGGCGATGCATCGGTACAGTTTTTCGTCGGGCCGACAGCCATGGACATGAGAATAAGCACCGCGTTTTGGATATACGCAGGAACTATGCTCGTAATTGGACTGCTGATGAGCGTCATAGCCATGTGCCTTTCACAAGTCTTCAACAACTCGATCGCCGTGATTGCCTCCATGATGGTATTATGGCTTATCAGCACGCTGAATCCTCCGTACAGTTGGAGACTGATTTCGCAGGCGTGCAGCTATCTGCCCGTCACATTTCTCGGCAGTTGGACATTCTCGGATTACCGCATGGTGCATCTTTTCGGCCGTCTGTTCACTATTCGCCATCCTGGGCGGACTGACTAAAATCAGCTATGAAAGATACCAGGTGACCAAATAAGACTAAGGGCTATGCTGCTTGCTTTTTCCAAATCTAACGATAGCCCCTGTTTTGTCAAAATAGCAATCTTCCGCCACGTCAGAAGAACACCATTAGGTCATGTGGCACCGCAGGCGGCACCACATCGACCGATGGTGTTCTTCTTCCTTTTCCGAACAGAACCCGCTTCGCTGGGCTTCGATTCGGTTAAGATGCGGGCGCCTTTCGTGTAAAGGTTGGCCATGAAAAGTCCGAAAACTCGGTTTGCGCGCGAGCTCTCGGACTTTTTCCATTGCCCTATATATCGTTCATAAACGGTATGCAATTTTCAGCTCCCTTATCGTGGCGCCGGAACAGATTCCTTTCTCCGGAATACCGGGGTCTCAGACCTCGGATTCCCGGTTTTTGAAGCGATCCCGATAGGCCATGGGCGTGATGTTCCGGAGCTTTTTGAATACCTTGCCCATATAGCTCTGATTGGGGAAGCCTACGTACTGGGCGATCTCTGTCAGGGACAGCTCCGAGTACAGCAGCAGATTGGCGGCGCGAAAGACCCGCTCTTCGTGGATGGCGTCCTGCAGGCAGATCCCGGTCTCTTTTTTGAACAGCCGGGAAAGATAGGTGGGGCTGATGCCGATGGCCTCGGCAATGTCCTCCAGATAAATCTTTTCCCGGTAGTGCTTTCGAATGTAGTCCCGGCTTCGCTCCACGTACCCGGAGCCCCGGGGCTTGTTCAATTTCTCCGCAACGCGCCCGGCCGGACAACGCCGACGATATTGCCAGCGCCAATAGAAACAATGAGATCGAAGGCTACGGGATGTTCCTGCACCCGCTGTTTCTCGGCGGCTACAGCGAAGAGCTGACAGCCTATATGGAAGAGACCGGCCTGACGCCCGCCATGGAGCCGGGCGACATGGACACCATCTGCCAGAAGCTGGACTTTTATGGGCTGAACTTTTATAATGGTCTATACGATAACGCCGATGAGCAGAGGAGAGCTGCCGAGGGCGGCAATTTCCAGAACCGCCCGGAGCAGCATCTGGAGGCGGTCTGTGACGTGCTGCACATGCTGGTGGAGGACTATGGGATCGACATTCCCATTTATATCACCGAAAATGGCGTGGCACAGGACGACGGGCCGGACCGGGAGGCCATCCTGAACGATGATGAGCGCATCGCCTACGTGTCGGAGACCCTGCGCCATGTGCGCCGGGCCATGGACGACGGCGTGGACGTGCGCGGCTATTACCTCTGGTCCCTGATGGACAATTTTGAGTGGTCGGCGGGCTTTGCCGCCCGCTTCGGCCTGTACTATACCGATTACGAAAAGATGGAACTCATCCCGAAAAAGAGCGCAGGCTGGTATCGGGACGTGATCCGAAACAACGGATTCAAGGAGGAAGCAACATGAAACCTGTGAAAACCGCCGTCATCGGCTGCGGCGCCATCAGCGATATCTATCTGAGCAATATGATAAACCGGTACGCGACGTTGGACGTGGTGGCCTGCTGCGCCAGCCACCGGGAAAACGCGGAAAAGAAGGCCGTACAGTACGGCATTCGCCCGGCTTCTACCGATGAGATCCTGGCAGATCCTGAGGTGGAGCTGATCGTGGTGCTGACACCTGCACCCAGCCACTACGAGCTGGTAAAAAATGCACTTCTGGCCGAGAAACACGTCTATACTGAAAAGCCCATCGCCACCGAACTTTGGCAGGCGAAGGAGCTGGTTTCGCTGGCGAAAGAAAAGGGACTGCTGCTGGGCGCAGCGCCGGAGACTTTCCTGGGCAGCCGCCTCCAGACCGGGCGCAAGGCGCTGGATGAAGGGCTGATCGGCGAGATCACCTCCTTCCACGTGGTCGCCAACCGGGATCTGACTGTGCTGGCCAGCCTCTTCAAATTCCTGCGGCAGCTTGGCGGTGGCATCTGCTACGACTATGGCGTGTATTATCTCACGGCGCTGGTCTCCCTGCTGGGGCCGATGGCGGAGGTCTATGCCAAAGTGGGAAACCACGCGAAAGTACGACCCAACGTGGTTCCCATCAGCCCGGAATTCGGGCAGGACTACGTCTATGACAACGAGGCCCAGGTGAACGCCATCCTCACCACGAAAAGCGGCGTGACCGGCACCTTCTCTCTCAACGGGGACAGCGCCATGCAGGATCAGGCTTATTTTACCATCCAGGGCACCAAGGGCATTTTGCAGCTGGGGGACGCCAATCAGTTCGGCGGCGAGGCTCGCTGCTTGCCTGACAACCCGCGGGAGGCGGCATGGCAGACGCTGGAGCCGGTGTCGAGACTGACGGACAATTGCCGGGGTCTCGGCGTGGCGGATATGGCCCGCTGCATCCGGGAGGGTGGCCGCCCCCTGGTCAGCGCCGAAATGCCCTGTCATGTGCTGGATGTCATAGAGAAGATCATCGAGAGCGGCAGGAGCGGTCAAAGCTGTCTGACCGAGACAGACTGCGAGCGTCTCGCGGCCTTTGCCGATTGGCAGAGCCTTCTGAAGTGAGATCCGATTTTTCCGGATCCTGTTTCTTCAGACGAGAGAATCGTCGGACGGCTCCGGGACCCTGACGCCTGTGAAGGCGGAGAACCTGCGGCTGTGATACCGAAGCGAATGGGCAGACGCAGGCTGTGCGGCATTCTTAAATTGTATTAAGTCGTTTGCGTTTTCTTCCGACGGAGGCTATAATCTCCCACGCAATACAGTATTGGAGGAAAACATGAAAAGAAGAATTCTTGCATCGATCCTTTCCGCAGCGCTGCTGCTCCTGCTGGCCGGCTGCGGTGTGGCTCCCGCCGCGACGGGCAATACGCCGACCCCGCAGACCCAGGTCACGCCTGAGACCCCGAACCCGACTCCCGACGAGTCCACGGACGAGCCTTCTGTGACTACCGCGCCGGTGATCGACACCGGACGGCAGGATGGCGAGCGCTTTGAGACGGTCATCCTCCTGGAGGGGATGGAAGAGACGGTCCGGTACGAGCACGTCGTCAACAGGACCGCCGGTTTTGAAATGGACTATGACTACGAGTCCTTCCTGCGGCAGAGCGAAGGGGATCGGGAACGCTTTCTCTCGATCTGGGACGATCCCGAAAACCCGGAGAACTATCTTGAGGTAAGGTATGACACCGGGAACGCCGATCTTGTGGCAGAGGTAATCAGCTCGGCTCTTTCCGATGAATATGACGTTCTGCGGGACACCCGAGAGCTTGACTTCGCCGGTAGCTGCATCTACCTGGAGGCCTCTGTGATCAAGGGAACCAATCAGATGGCAGAGAAGCTGCAGGCCGTGTATATCATTCCCGCCTCTGACGGCTGCCGCGTCGCTACCGCCCACTATTCCATCGAGAGCGCCGAAGGCTTTGGCAGACGCTTTGCCAATATGGTGAATACCCTTTCTGTTCTGGACCGAGATGGGGACGGCCTGCTCACGGACGAACAGGCGCTGACTGCGGTCCGGCAGTACGGCATTCTTGGGAGTCCCGAGCTGGAGCGTTTCGCGGAAAGCGGGGAGTATCAGGTTTCCTGGGAAGTGGTCGACAGCAATGAGGAACAGATCGTTGTGCTGTTGAGATCCTATACGGGAGCGGAGGTCCGCTATTATATCGACCGCGCTACTGGGGACGCCTATGTAACGGAGTTCATGCCGGGAATCACGCCAGAGGAAACGAGAACGGAAGAAACCCTGAATGTCCGGGATTATCTGAACTGATTCGGATTCCCAAATAGGAAGCGAAACTTGCCGGGACTTGACATTTTGCGGCAATTTTGATAGGATACGAAAGCCTCGGAGGGCAAATCATTCGTGAGAAATGAGAAGCCGGATAAGAGAGCGGGCTGAGACGCCTGCTTGCTTATCCGGCTTTTTTCCTGGAGGAAGGATGGAACAGATCAAAGACTTTACCAAGGGTCCGATCCTCGGACCTCTGCTCAGCTTTTCCATGCCGATCCTGCTGGCCATGTTTCTGCAGGCGCTCTACGGAGCGGTGGATCTGCTGGTGGTGGGAAAGTATGGGTTGGCACGGGACGTGTCCGGCGTTGCGGTGGGCTCCCAAATCATGCAGACGATCACCAGCCTCATCAGCTCCTTCGCCATGGGAACGACGATCCTGCTGGGGCAGAAGATCGGTGCAGGAGAGCGGGAGCAGAGCGGGCGGATCATCGGCACCAGCGTGGGAGTCTTCCTTCTGGCCGGCGCGGTTATGACGGCGGCGATCCCGCTTCTGGCGCCGACCCTGGCCGGAGCCATGAACGCGCCGGAAGAGGCCTTTGAGCAGACCCGTCGGTATATTGCCATCTGCGGCTTCGGCTCGGTGATGATCGTGGCCTACAACGTGCTCGGCAGCATTATGCGGGGTCTGGGGGACTCCCGGACGCCGCTGATGACGGTGGCTGTGGCCAGCGTATGCAACATTGCCGGAGACATGCTGCTGGTAGCCGGATTTCACATGGGAGCCGCCGGCGCCGCAGTTGCCACCGTGGCGTCTCAGACGGTCAGTGTCCTGGTCTGTCTGTGGATCCTCAGCCGCAGGAGCCTGCCCTTTGCCTTCTCCCGAAAGGATCTGCGAATCGAATCGAAGATCCTGGGGCGTATCCTGCGATACGGCACCCCCATTGCCCTTCAGGATCTGCTGGTGGGTCTGTCGTTCCTGGTGATCCTGGCCATTGTAAACCGCCTTGGCCTGACCGCCTCGGCAGGCGTGGGAGTCGCGGAAAAGGTCTGCGCCTTTATCATGCTGATCCCGGCGGCCTTCATGCAGTCCATGAGCGCGTATGTGGCCCAGAATCACGGCGCGGGGAAGAACGATCGGGCGGAGCGGGGCCTCAGGATCGCCGTGCTGGTGTCCACGGCCTTCGGCGCGCTGATGTTCTGGGCGGCCTACTTCCATGGCGACCTGCTCTGCGGGATCTTTGCCCGGGATCGGGATGTGATCGCGGCGGGCTTCGATTATCTGCGGGCCTATGGTATCGACTGCCTGCTGACCTGCTTCCTGTTCTGCTTTATCGGCTTTTTCAACGGACTGGGGGAGACCGGCTTCGTCATGGCCCAGGGCATCGCGGCGGCCTTCCTGATTCGGATCCCTGTGGCCTGGTGGATGAGCAGGGCCACCGGAAGGCTGTTCTATATCGGACTGAGCGTGCCCTGCGCCACCGTGGTCCAGATCGCCGCCTGCTTCCTGTTCTACGCCCATATTCGGAAAAGAGAGAGGCTGATCTCCTATGACAAAGAAGGTTTTTGAACTGGACGGACGCCGAGTATTCCTCTATGGAGAAGAGGCGCCGCGGCTGTTGCTGCTGCAGCCGGTGGATGAGCACGACGCCGGGCTTCTGGACCGGCAGATAGAGGCCATGAATTCCTGCCCGGGACCCTGGGCTCTGGTTGCCTTTGAGGTGAGCGACTGGAATCGGGATCTGAGCCCCTGGCCGGCGCCGCCGGTGTTCGGAAGGACGCCCTTTGCCGGGGGAGCGGGGGAGACGCTGAGCTTCCTGACGGATCGGCTGCTTCCCGCACTGCGGGAACGGCGGATGGCGACGGAGCGCACACAGATCCTCCTGGGCGGCTATTCTCTGGCCGGCCTCTTCGCCCTCTGGGCCTCCACGAAGACGGACCTGTTCTCCGGCGTGGCCGCGGCCTCGCCTTCGGTGTGGTATCCGGGGTGGATCGACTGGGTAAAAGAGCGGCCTGTTCAGGCTCCTTCCGTCTACCTGAGCCTGGGAGACCGGGAAGAGCGGGCCAGAAATCCGGTGATGGCCAGGGTCGGAGACTGCATCCGGGAGCAGTATGCGCTGCTGAAGGACGATCATCAAGCAGTTCTGGAGTGGAATCCGGGCAATCATTTTCAGGATTCCGAGCTGCGTACGGCCAGGGCCTTTTGCTGGCTGGCGGAGCAGCTGCCGCATCAGGCATGAATGGCAGAGGGAAAAACCTCATAACGCGGAGAGGGGCCGTTGCAAAATGAGAGTTTTGCAGCGGTCCCTCTTTCTGCTCTAAAGGGCAAAAGGAACCGAGAATCTGTGGAAAACTTGCCACAAATCTCCC
>CADAHL010000059.1 GCA_902787755.1 Oscillospiraceae bacterium | reverse complement strand
TGAAGGACTGTCTTTTTTGGAAAACGGCCAGACCATTGCATACATCACAAACCAGTCCCTCGTCATTACCAATGCGGAGATACGGAACCGTCTCTCCCTCGGTACGGCGGCAAGGGGCTGGTTTGATTTCATTCCCCGCGAGACTGGCAACCTGTCGATCCAGTGGCGCGATCCAACGGCGTAAGGAGGGCTCCCTATGGCAACAGGCAACAGCGGCAGTTTTACGCTGACCGGATCGCAGAACTTTGCGGTCATCATATACTGGTCGGAAACCTATAACGAATCGGCCAACACGCATGTTGTGAGCATTACGGCCGCCCAGCTTGTCTCGTATAACTGGTACGGCTTTACCTATTCGAATCGGCCAACACGCATGTTGTGAGCATTACGGCCGCCCAGCTTGTCTCGTATAACTGGTACGGCTTTACCTATTATCCCAACGGGACTCTCTCCATCAACGGCTCGACCGTGGTGACGTTCAACTCCCAGATCGGTACACACAACTGCACCATAGGTTCGCAAGGCACCGGCTACAACATCATCCCAGCAAGCGGCTCCAGCTATCCCGCCGCGCCGTGGTCGAGTGGGACCATCTCCGGCAACGCGGACGGCACCAAGTCGGTCAGCATCGCAGCCAATTTCCAGTGCTTTACCTATGATGGAAAAGGCGGTAGTGGTTGGAGTGTCAGCGGTAGTCAGAACGTTACGCTGCACACGATCCCGCGTACGTCGAGCATCTCCATGCCTGCCACCACGATGGGCAGCGCAGGGACAATCAGCATCACCCGGGCATCCTCATCCTTTACGCATACTTTGACCTACGCCTTCGGCAATGCGTCCGGGACGATTGCTACAAAGACGACATCCACTTCTGTATCATGGACACCGTCCACATCCCTGGCATCGCAGATCCCCAACAGCACCAGCGGCACTTGTACGCTGACCTGCTATACCTACAACGGGAACACGCTGGTTGGCACCAGTACGACGACTGTCACGCTGTCGGTTCCGGCAAGCATCAAGCCCACGATTACCGGCATTACAGCGACCCGGGTGGATGGAACCGTGCCTTCAAGCTGGGGCATCTATGTGCAGACAAAGAGCAAGGTGACGCTGGCGATCACCGGCGCTGCTGGGGCCGGAGGCTCGACGATCAGCTCCTACAGCATCACCGGCGGCGGGCTTTCCTATACACAGTCCTCCGTGACGACCGGTTTCCTCAACACGTCTGGCTCCATCACATTCACCGGGAAGGTCTGCGACAGCCGTGGGCGCTGGTCAGATGAAGCAACCGTTACGATCAATGTAGTGGCCTATGCCGCTCCGCGCTTCAACAGCTATTCCACCCAGCGGTGTACGAGCGCTGGAGCATCGTCTTCCAATGGTACCTACGCCAAGAGCACGATCGGCTTTTCTTACTGGTCCTGCAGCGGGAAGAACACGATCACGACCGCTGTGGCATATAAGAAATCCTCCGAATCGTCATACACAAATGCAGGCGTTACCTTTACCAGTGGGACGCAGTTCATCTTCGGTGGCGGCAACCTGAGTGTCGACTACTCCTACGATATCCGATTCACCCTGACGGACGCTTTCGGCACGGTCACGGTCGTGGACAGCCTGTCCACCGCCTCCGTACTCATGGACTTCAAAGCCGGAGGCACAGGGTTGGCCGTGGGCAAAGTCTCTGAGACCGATAACTGCTTTGAGGTTTCTGAGGATTGGGACGTGAAGGTCTATGGCATGCTTCTGGCAGAGTACATCCAGTCTCTGGCATCGGGCGGCATTGCATTGGGAACCTGTGACACGGCAGCTGATGACGGGGATAAGATTGCTACTGTCCCAGGAAACTTTGAACTCAAGACCGGTGCGGTGGTGGCAATTAAGTTCACCAACCACAACACGGTGCAGCAGGTCAAAATGAACGTCAACGGAACCGGTCTGAAGTACATCGTCACTTACAACAACTATCTTCCCGTGACATACGCCTGGAAGCCGCTGCAGACGGTGCTCTTTATTTACGATGGCACGTATTTTGTAGCCTTTACACTTAACACAGCCACTACCGCCTATTATGGCTTGACCCGGTTGACGAGCAGCACCTCGTCTACCAGCACGGCGCTGGCGGCAACAGCATCCGCGGTCAAAGCGGCTTATGACCGGAATTCGTGGGACAGCATCTCCCTGACCAACGCTCTGGCACTTGCGTATGGGGGAACGGGAGCAACGACGGCGGCTGGCGCGAGAGCGAATCTCGGCCTTGGCGTTACGCTGCTCTACAGCGGCACTGTGACGACAGGAAGCTGTTCATTCAACTACGGCAGTTACAACTGGTACATCATCATCGGGCAGCCTGCGTCGTCTGGCTCCAGAACACCGATCGTGGTTCCGAAAGCCGCCCTGACGACAAGCGCCGTGGCGTATCAGATTACAGATGAATCCTACTACTATTCCTTCAACCTGTACTACTCCGGGAGCACTTGCTATCTGGTGTACAAGGGCCGGAATAGTTCCGGACAGATAGTCGCCGTTTACGGCGTTAACTGAGGAGGGCTTATGAAAGTAACTTTTGATGAAAACGGCTATGTCAACGGCTGGTGCATGGTCGGAGACAACGGCGGTGACGAGTACGATCCCCCGGAGGACTTTGATGCTTTTCTGGATAACTGTTTCTGCTATATGCTCTCCGAGGGAAAGCTGGTCCGGGACACAGAAAAAGAGGAAACCGATCAGTTGGAGGAGCAGAAATCTTCTCTCCGGGTACGCCGGGAGAAGGAATGCTTCTCTGTCGTGAATCGGGGGTGGATCTGGTATTCGACCCTGACGCTCAGCCAATGGCGGGAATTGCGGAATTGGTATATTGCATGGCTGAAGGTGACGGAAACCATGACTCCGCCTGAGCGCCCGTCCTGGGTCGATGACATTGATACCGCACGAATCCCGCTGACCCTCGGCGGCTTGTTCTGAGGAGGCGCATTATGGTTATGATCAATGGAACGAGCATCTCTGTCACTCGCGGGGATACGCTGGACATCACTATCGATATCCTTTATCCGGACGGCAGCCCTTATACAGTTCTGGCCGGAGACGTTATTCGCTTCGCCCTGAAGCAGCGATACACCGATCCCGAGCCTCTAATCTGCAAGGAGATACCGCATGCCGGGATGAATCTGCGCTTGGAGGCCGAAGAGACAAAGGCGCTCAAGGCAGGCGGCGCTCCGTATGTCTATGACATTCAGATCACGATGGAGGGCGGCACGGTGTGCACTTTTATTGATCGGGCCAAGTTCACCGTGACGGAGGAGGTGGACTGATGGACGGGAAACTGGTCGGGCGGCTTTCGCCTGGTATCCACCTCACATGCAGGCTCTCTGTTACTCCGAGGGACGGGCCTGCTCCGGTGTTTGTGGATAAAACGGTAACGAAGAACGGAACATACCGCGCTACCGATGAAGGGGCTGATGGCTACTCCGAATTCACCGTTGATATCCATACTGGCCTGATCAAACCTCACTTCTTCGATCTGTCCGGTGGTTATGTCCAAAACGGCGTCTGGACGATTGGAAGCGATACGGTGTGCTATTCCGACGTTTATCGGGTGAACGCGAGCCAGAAATATTTTATCTCTCTGGGCGGCGTGGTCGGAACCAGATTCCGAGCAATGTTTTCTGCGCAGGATACATCCATAGCGGTAGAGCGGGTTGCCGGAAAGACCGTTATTAACGTCAGCAATCCGATTCCGTATGCCTATGTTATATTCACTCCCGAATCTGATGGCTTCATTACCATCTCCAAGGACAACGCCGGGACGGCAAATCTGAAAACCTATATATTCCATCTCGTTGACCTGATCGACGGGAACAACTAATCACGGAAAGTCGCTGCGGCGGCTCATTTTTTATGAGGAGGTTATTTGAAAAATGAAGGAGTTTTGGAACACCATTCAGGTCATTTTCGCTGCTGTAGGTGGCTGGCTCGGCTATTTTCTCGGTGGCTGTGACGGGCTACTGTACACGCTGCTGGCATTCGTGGTTCTCGATTATGCGACCGGTGTAATGGCCGCGATTGCTGACCACAAGCTCTCGTCCGCTATCGGCTTCCGGGGTATTTTCCGCAAGGTGCTCATCTTCGCGCTTGTCGGTGTTGGCCATCTGCTCGACGTGCAAGTGCTCGGCAGCATCGGTGTGCTCCGCACCGCAGTGATCTTCTTTTACCTGTCCAATGAGGGCGTTTCCCTGATCGAGAACGCCGCGCATCTCGGACTGCCCATCCCGGAGAAACTGAAAGCCGTGCTTGAGCAGCTTCACGACCGGGCGGAGAAGGAGGACGACCATGAGCAAACCGAGTGATGTCGTAAACATCGCGCTGGCGGAGGTCGGCTACCGGGAGAAGGCTTCCAACGCCTATCTGGACGACAAAACCGCCAACGCCGGTGCAGCCAACTGGACCAAGTATGCCCGCGACCTTGCAGCCGCGGGCTATTACAACGGGAATAAGAATGGCTATGCCTGGTGTGATGTGTTCGTAGACTGGTGTTTTTTCAAGGCTTACGGAGCTGTCGAAGGGCAGCGCATCCAGTGCCAGACCGGTCCGCTCGGGGCCGGGTGCATCTTTTCTGCTCAGTACTATCAGCAGAAAGGACGGTATGATCATAACCCGAAAGTCGGCGATCAGGTGTTCTTCCAGTCCGGCGGCGAGATCGGTCACACCGGCATCGTTGTGGAAGTGACCGACAGTGCCATCGTGACGGTTGAGGGCAACAGCTCCGATCAGGTGAAGAAGAACACGTATAACCGGTCCAACAGCTATATTGCCGGGTACGGCCATCCGCTCTACGGCGAGTCCGATCCCACGCCGGTGACGCCTGCTCCGGCTGAGGAGGCTCCCGAGGCTGTCGGCTGTGAAGTCGTGCTCCCACAGCTGAAGAACGGCGCGGAAGGCATCGCGGTGAAAAACGCGCAGGTCCTGCTCATCGACAAGGGCTACTATTGTGGCGGTTCTCTCCGGGCAGGGCGCGAGACCGCCGATGGTGAGTTTGGTCCCACGACGGAGAAGTCCGTGAAAAGTTTCCAAACCAAGAGGAACCTGACGGCCGATGGCATCATCGGCTCGGATACATGGAAGGCGCTCCTGACAGCATAACTTTTGAGCCTGTCGGCTGTCCCATACCGGGATAGTCGGCAGGCTTTTTTGCGTTTCTGTCGTCAAAACGACTCCCTGACCTCCAGTGGAAAGTGACTGGAGGTGATCCCAATATGACGAATGAACAGAAAGCCGTGATCCGCAGGCTCCGGCAGCAGAATAGCAGCTATGTCTCTATCGCAAATACGCTCGGTGTCTCCGTCAGCGCTGTCAAAGGCTACTGCCAGCGCAACGGTCTGACCGGCCTTCGTGCTGCAGCAGAGAGCACGCCGGATGACCCGTCCGTCTGCCTTGGCTGCGGGAAACCGATCACCCAGCGTGAGGGCATCAAGCGCGTCAAGTTCTGTTGTCCGTCATGCAGGCAGGCGTGGTGGAACTCACACCCGGAGAAGGTCAACCGGAAAGCAATCTACTCCTTCACCTGTGCCTGCTGCGGGAAACCCTTCACCGCATACGGGAACCGGGGCCGGAAGTACTGCTCCCACGAGTGCTACATCACCGACCGGTTCAAGGGAGGTGAGGCATGATGGCACCGGAGCAGTTTGAGGCCGAGAAGAATTATCTGGCGGCTCGTGAGATCGCGGAGGGCTTCCTGAAAAAGGGCCTGCTGACCGAGGAGGAATTCACCAAAATTGACGCCTTCCTGACCGAGAAATTCTCCCCACAGATGGGCAAACTAATCGCGGCTACAGGCCAGAATTAACTTGCTATGCACCCCTTTTAGAGTGATATATGGTACGGGAAAGGAGGCGAAAAGCCGTGAAAACTGTAAAGAAAATCGAGGTCACGAGGCCGGTCCTGCCTACCCGAAAGAAGGTCGCTGCCTACGCTCGTGTATCGATGGAAACCGACCGGATGATGCATTCCATCTCCACACAAGTCAGCTACTATAACGAGCTCATCCAAAGCAACCCGGAGTGGGAATTCGCCGGTGTCTACGCCGACAACTTCATCTCCGGTACAGCCATCGACCGCAGGCCGGAATTCAAACGGCTGCTGGATGACTGCGAGGCCGGAAAGATCGACATCGTCCTCACCAAGTCCATCAGCCGGTTTGCCAGAAACACGGTGGACCTGCTGGAAACCGTCCGGCACCTGAAGGAGCTGGGCATCGAGGTACAGTTCGAGAAGGAGCACATTAACTCCCTGTCCGACGACGGCGAGCTGATGCTGTCCCTTCTCGCTTCTTTTGCACAGGAGGAAAGCCGCAGCATTTCCGAGAACGCACGCTGGGCTATCCAGAAGCGTTTTGAAAAAGGCATCCCGAACGGACACTTCCGGGTGTATGGCTACCGCTGGGAAGACGATCAGCTGGTGCCGGTCCCGGAGGAAGCCGCCATTGTAAAGCGCATCTACCAGAACTTTCTCGACGGGAAATCCCGTCTGGAGACGGAGCGCGAGTTTGCAGCCGAGGGCATCACCACGCGGGACGGCTGCCGCTGGGTGGATTCCAACATCAAAAGCGTCCTCTCGAACATCACCTACACGGGCAACATGCTCCTGCAGAAAGAATTCATCGAGGACCCGATCACCAAGAAGCGCCGGAAGAACAAGGGCCAGCTCCCGCAGTATTTTGTGGAGAACACCCACGAGCCGATCATCGACATGGAGACCTTCCAGTACGTGCAGGATGAGATGGCCAGACGCCGGGAGCTCGGTGCCCTTGCCAACAAGAGCCTGAACATCACCTGCTTCACCGGCAAAATCAAATGCAGCTTCTGCGGAAAGAGCTTCATGCATAACACCCGGAAGAACCGAGCGCAGTTCACCACGACCTACACCGACGAGGACGGCATGTACACCACATGGGTGTGCGGCTCCCGTAAGCAAAAACAGAAAGGCGATCCCTGCAAGGCCAAGGAGATCCCGGACAAGATTCTGAAAGCCTGCTGCGTTGAGGTGCTGGGCATAGATGAATTTGACGATGAGGAGGTCACGAAGGAATGGAAGTCCACCGCCAAGCAGGACTGCTGGACGGATGAATACAAGGACCGCCAGCGCGAATGGGTCCGCAACTACATGGCCAAGGGTGATGGCCGCTTCTCGCCATTCACCACCCGGATTAAGTGCGGCTGCTGCGGTGGCTCCTGCAGGCGGCAGGTCCAAGGCTCCTCAGATGGCAAGATTGCCTACTGGCGGTGTTCCGGTGGCGGTGCTACCAACTGCGGCATCAAGGGCATCCGGGAACCGGAGCTCATGGAGATTGCCGCTGGCCTGATGGACCTTCCCGAATTTGACGGCGACGCCTTCCGGGAGCAGGTCGATCACATCACGATGGTGAAAAGCGGCCTGCTGGAATTCACCTTCGCGGACGGCCATACCGAGGAAGCCGAATATAGCACCAAGCGCAAGGGTAAACCTTGGACCGAGGAACAGCGAGCCAAGTTCAAGGAATCCATCAAGGGCCCATGAGCGAACACATGAAACAAGTAAGGAGGGAGCGGTATTGGAACAGCAAAGGAAAGTCCAAACAATCCCAGCAACCCTGACGCGGTTTACGGCCACGCCGCTTTCCGCGCAGAAGAAACGGAAGGTCGCCGGGTATGCTCGCGTCTCCACTGATCACGACGATCAGTTCACGAGCTATGAGGCGCAGATCGATTACTACACCAATTACATCAAGGGCCGGGACGATTGGGAGTTTGTGTCCGTGTACACCGACGAGGGTATCACGGGCACCAGCACCAAACACCGCGAGGGCTTCAAACGCATGATCGCGGATGCGATGGACGGCAAGATCGACCTGATCGTCACCAAGTCCGTCAGCCGCTTTGCGCGGAACACGGTCGACTCCCTGACCACCATCCGGCAGCTGAAGGAAAATGGCATCGAGGTCTATTTTGAAAAAGAAAACATCTGGACCTTCGACGGCAAAGGCGAAGTCCTGCTGACCATCATGTCGAGCCTCGCGCAGGAAGAAAGCCGGTCCATTTCCGAGAACTGCACGTGGGGCCAGAGAAAGCGCTTTGCAGACGGCAAGGTCACAGTTCCGTTCAAACGGTTCCTCGGCTACGACCGAGGCGAAGATGGGAATCTGGTAATCAACCCGGAGCAGGCCAAGGTGGTCAAGCGCATCTACGGAATGTTCCTCAAGGGCATGACGCCGCACGGCATCGCCAAGACGCTGACCGATGAAGGCGTCCCCACACCGGCAGGCAAGCACCAGTGGGGCCAAACCACCATCAAGAGCATCCTGTCGAACGAGAAGTACAAGGGAGATGCCCTGCTGCAGAAGACCTTCTGCGAGGACTTCCTGACCAAGAAGATGAGAACCAATCAGGGTGAGGTCCCGCAGTACTAT
>CADAHL010000058.1 GCA_902787755.1 Oscillospiraceae bacterium | reverse complement strand
AATCTCATCGGCAAAGCCCAGCTCCACCGCCTTCTTGGCATTGAGCCAGGTCTCATCGCTCATGAGTTTACTGATGCGGTTTCGAGTCAGGCCGGTCTTGTAGGCGTAAGCATTGATGATGCTCTCCTTGACCTCATTCAGGGTCGTGATGGCCTTTTCCATATCCTTGGCATTGCCCATGGCGATGGTGGAAGGATCATGGATCATGATCAGGGCTGTGGGAGACATCTGCACCACATTTCCGGCCATGGCCACAACGGAAGCAGCCGAGGCCGCAATGCTTGCGATCCGCACCGTCACGTTGCCGGGATAATCCCGCAGCATGGTGTAAATCTCTGCCGCAGCAAACACGTTACCGCCAGGGCTATTGACCCACAAGGTAATGTCACCCTCTTCCGCATACAGTTCATCACGGAACATCTGCGGCGTAATCTCATCGCCCCAGAAGGATTCCGAATCAATCGGTCCTTCCAGGCGGAGCACCCTGCCGCCAGAGTCATCGTGAATCCAGTTCCAAAACTTCATCACTTTCGGTTTCCTCCTCTTCTCTGCGCCTTGCGCTGTACGTGGCGCTGGGCTGCGTTTTTGCTTTCATGCTGCTCCTCCTGTTCCTCGCCGGACTCTTCCTCCGGTGTGTCTTTCTCGGGCTCTTCCGGATCCTCTGCTTCCGTCTTCTCCTGCTCTGCCACAGCATTTGCGCCGTAGGCAGACCCGGCATTCTTGAGCTTGGTGTAGCTGCCGTTCAGGTAGTAATCGTCACCGCCTTCTTCGGCCGGGATCAGATCCATGTTTTCCAGTCGCCGGATATCGTTGGGCGACAGAAACCCATTGGAAAAGCCCACCGCATAGCCGTCCATGCGGGACTTATAATCACCGCGCATGAGGCCATCCACGTTGAACTTCGGGAAGTAGATTTCCTGCTCTTCCTCGATCAGCACGTCCTTGATGATTGCCTGCTCGATCCTTACCAGCCAGGGCATGATCGTGTGCATCACAAAGTCAATGGACTGATGCTCGATGTTGTTGAAGGTTGCCCGCTTCAGGTCCTGAACCATATGCGGAGGAACCCGGAAGATACGACAGATCTCCTCCACGCCAAACTCACGGGTGGAAAGGAACTGACTGTCTTCCGGAGGCAGGCTGATCGGTTTATACGCCATACCCTCTTCCAGCACGGCCACCTTGTGCGCATTCCCTGCGCCGCCATAGGCATTCATCCAGTTATCCCGGATCTTCTGCGGATCCTTCAGCACACCCGGATGCTCCAGCACCCCGGCCGGTTGTGCGCCGTTCTTAAAGAAGGAGCTGCCGTACTTTTCCACCGCCAGCGTGGTGCCGAGGGCATTCTTCATCATGGCAATGGGGCTGAAGCCTACTAGGCCGTTAAATCCGAGGCCGGGAATGTGCAGAATTTCGTCGCGCTGGAAAATAATATCTTTATCATGCTCACCGGGGACTTCATCCGTGTAAGCATGGTAGGTATAAAAAAGCTCTCCGTTCTCTGCCCGGTCGATCTCCACGTTTTCCGGGAGAAGCGGGTACAGGCCAAGAATGCCGTTCTTGCCATCCCGCACGATCTGTGCATAGGCATTGCCCCACAGGAGCAGGTGCGTCATCATGGCTTCCCGGAAGGAGAAGCTTGTCATCTCCGGATTGGCCTGCCGGTACAGGATCTTATACAGCGGGTGCTCGGTGGCCTTTTCTTTTCCGTCGCCTTTCTCGGTAAATTTGTAAAGGTGAAGCGGCAGGCTGGCCACCGTCTCCGCCAGAAGCCGCACACAGGCGTACACCGTCGCAATCTGCATGGCGG
This sequence comes from Oscillospiraceae bacterium, assembly GCA_902787755.1. GTDB lineage: Bacteria > Bacillota > Clostridia > Oscillospirales > Oscillospiraceae > Limivicinus. The sequence goes on along the minus strand of CADAHL010000058.1, from coordinate 11,391 downwards.
ACTTTTCATCCACCCGCTCTCCGCTGAGCGTTTGCCCGAAAACAAAAATACCGCCCGAATCCCGGACGTTATCTTCAATCTTCGGCAGCTCCCTCTCAGGAGCATCCCTCGGCCTGCTGAAACCAAACCATTCTCTCCAGTCCATCTTTGATTCCTCCATTCTCAGAATACCCACAGTCCATGATCCGGGTCGTCATACACACTGCCCTGCTGCTCCTGGCGGATCGCCCGGTCCAGTCCCATGATCCAGGCGACAATACCATCGATCTTCTCGGTGCTCTTTTTCTTGCTGGGCTTGATGTTTTCTGCCGCATCAATCTCTGCGACCACATTCCCTGCCATCCATCGGAGCACCGGATTGCCGCCATGGATGATCTTGCCTTCCAGCAGGAGCTTATACAGTTCCTTCATGCCGGGGCTCATGTCCTTAAAGCCCATGCCGATTGGAACCATGGTGAAACCATCGCCCTCCAGGTCGGTGATCAGCTGAGTCGCATTCCAGCGGTCCACGCCGATCTCCTTGATGTTGAACTCCCTGTTTAAGTCGTTGATCGTCTTTCGCACGAAGTTGTAATCGACCACATTTCCTTCCGTCACATGAAAGAGCCCTTGCCTCTCCCAGACATCGTAGGGAACGTGATCCCTTCGTACCCGGAGATCCAGCGTCTCACGAGGAAGCCAGAAGTGCGGCACCACGATGTATTTATCTCCCTCATGCAGTGGAGGGAACACCATGACAAAAGCCGTGATGTCACTGGTACTGGAAAGGTCCAGTCCGCAGTAGCATTCACGGCCTCTGAGGGAAGCGGTATCAATCGGGATATCTCCCTTGTCATAGATGTGCTCCGGGATCCAGGCCACGGCGCTGCCGACCCACTGATCCAATCTCAGCTGCCGAAACACATTCTCTTCTGCCGGATTGGTAAGTGCCTCCCGGTGTGCATCCCGGACACGGTCGATCTGAATGGTGTATCCCAGGGAGGGATTTGCCTTGTACCAGGCTTTCTCATCATTCCAGTCCTCACCGTCATCCAGTCCGTAAATCACCGGATAGAAGGAAGGGTCGATGCGCTTGCCCTCCAGGATATCCTTTGCCTTGGTATGATACTCATAGCAGATGCTGTTCCGGTCTGTACCGGCCGTTGTAATCAGGAAGTACAAAGGCTGTGTTCTCGCATCGCCGGAGCCCTTGGTCAGGACATCCACCAGGTTACGGTTGGGCTGGGCATGCAGCTCGTCCAGCACCAGACCGGACACATTCAATCCATGCTTGGTTCCGACTTCTGCCGACAGCACCTGATAGAAACCCACGTTGGAGTAATTCACCAGGCGCTTGGTCGCCGCCATGATCTTGGAGCGTTTCAAGAGTGCCGGGGTCATTTCCACCATGCGCTTGGCCACATCAAAGACGATGCTTGCCTGCTGCCGGTCCGCTGCCGCGCCGTACACCTCCGCTGAAGGCTCGTTATCTGCATACAGGAGATACAGGGCAATGGCCGCTGCCAGCTCACTCTTCCCGTTCTTCTTGGGGATCTCCACATAAGCCGTCCGGAATTGCCGTGTCCCATCTTCCTTCACAACCCCGAACACATCTCGGATGATCTGCTCCTGCCAAGGCAGCAGCCAGAACGGCTTTCCACTCCAGCGGCCCTTGGTATGGCAGAGGTTTTCAATAAAGCGAACTGCCCGATCCGCCAGCATCTTGTCATAATGGGAATCCGGCAGCATAAAACGGGTTGGCTTGTAGTTTTTCAAAGTTGGATATTCTGCAGGTCTGCTCTTTTTCGCCGCCATCAGTTCCCTCCCAGCAGATCTTCCATATCATCACCCGCCCCAGCGCTTTCACCGGCACCGGCAATGATCCTGGATCTGGAGGACGGCGTCAGGCCGAACTGCTCCGCGATCTTGTTCATGATTTTTAGATAGGTCTGCGCAATGGAGACCTGCGGCACCTGCTGCCAGTAGCCCGAAGGCGTCTTCACAATCGTGCCGTGCTGCGTGATAAACTCCTCCGCTTCTTTCCATCTGGCGTAGGCCTGACAGTAGGATGCAAACGCAGCCTGGTCGACCTCGGTCAGCACACCGATCTGCTCCAGTTGTTTGGATAGCCGCCGCCATTCCTTCTTTGCTTCCGGCTCCAGCCACTTCGGACACGGAGGCGCTTTTTTCTCCGGCTTTGGCTCGGCTTCATTGATCTTGCGCTTTCCCGGATTGCCTTCCAGTTCCTTGATCGCGGTCGGCGTCGGTTTTCTCCCTCTGGTCGCCATCTGGCATCCCTCCTCTCCTTCAAAATCTGCAAAAGAAAAGAGCCTGCGGATCATTCCGTAGACTCTGCTTAGTGTCTTCCCTGTATCTTGCTTTATTGTTTCATCGCCCATGCCATCGCATGGCCGTCATCTTCAAATTCAGTGTTGCTGACTGCCCTCAGCCCGATGGTTCCTTCGCAGCTCATGTCGTCATCCAGGTGTTCGTAAACCGCTCCGAAGTAGGAGGGCTTGCCCTTTCCGCTGTAGTAATATCCGGCAAGGAGAACCTTGTCCCCAAAGTTCAGGACCTTGCTCCAGCGGCATTCAAGGTCTTCCGGGGTGGTGGGGTTCGGCAGTCTGTAGGTTTTCATCGCTTCATTGATCGTCATGGTTGTTTCCTCCGTTTTCGTTGTCGTTTGCCCTTCGGCATGTACATATATCACTCTACTCGGAGGAAATAGCAAGTTATATCTGAGATATAATACGCACAAAGATCGTTGGCAAAAACTGTGCTTTCTACTATGAGCAAAAGACCCTGCCATGGGCCTCCTGCCGGGCTGCTGCCTTATTCGTTCAGCAGGTACCTGTAGGTTCCTTTCGGATTCTCCGTGGTCTGCTCATCGTCCAGGAGCCGAAGGATAGCATCGAAGCGGCGCTTCAGCTCCTGCTTGATCAGCTGCTGTGTCCGTTTGCGATCCTCCTGGTTGATCCGCTTCGCTTCCCAGGCGTAAGCGTCGATCAGCTCCTCGGTGGTCCAAAGTCTGTAATTGCAGTTTCCCTCTGCTCTTGCTCTGCTTGCCATGATCCCGCCCTCCTTATGCTCTTTCGACTTCAACCAGCCAGCTGGCTTCCGGATGCTTTTCGCCGGTGGCCTTCTCCAGGATGCTGGTGTCTTCTTCAATGTAGCAAAGGTGCTTTCCGACCTTGACCAGCCTGACCTCTTCGTATCCGGGAAGGTTGGTGCGGATGACCTTCGCGCTGCAGCTCTCTCCGTCGTAGCTCTTGCCGTCCCAGCCGTTGAAGGTGAAGCGGACGCTCTCCTTCGTCTTTGTGAAGTGGGCTTCAAAAGCCTCGCGGGTGATGCTGGTGTTGTAGTTTCCCAGCTCCATCAGGTTTCTCATCGTGTAAGCGTTCATCATGGTTTTTGCCCTCCTGTCTTTGTCGTTTGCCCTTCGGCATGTACATATATCACTCTGAAGCCGAATAATAGCAAGCTTTATCTGCGGTATTTCCGCTTATAATATGCACAAAGATTAGGCGGTTGTATCGTGTATATACAACCAAAGAAGCCTTTCGGCTTCCTGGCGTCGGCGGCTGTTATAGCCGCTCGATCTGGCAGGTCATTCCGTCCACATCCACAATGCGGAAGGTGTGTCCCCGCCAGAGGATCTCCCGAATTCGGATACCGGTGTAAGCGTTGCTTCGCTGTCTGTCTGAAAGGACCTCCCCATGTTCCTGCATCCAGGATGCGATGTTCCCCATCAGTCTGGACTCGCGTTCCATCTTATCCGCAATGTTCATCCCGGCACCCCCTCAGTTCAGCTGGAAGCGGATCCCCATGATCTGCTCCTCTTTTTCTTCGCCCCAGCGGGTATCCTTCTTGGTGATGGTGCAAAGGCCAAGCATCGTGCAGCCCTCGGCAGCGTAGCCGTGCAGGTCTTCCATAAGGCCGGTTGACTGGTTGGTAACCACCAGGGTCTGGATGCCTGCCTTCCGAAGGGTGTCGATGAAGTCGTGGCGCTCCCTCTCCCAGGTGAAGTCGTCCATGATCACCTCATCGGTATCGCTGTAACGCCAGGCTCTGTAGGCCTTGCAGGCTCCCGCGCTGATCGGGTACTGGAAGGTTTCTTCTTCCTCTTTGTACCAGGCCTTCAGCTCCTCGCTGTCCCAGCCCTTGGTGTCGATGATCTGCTGCTTCAGCGCCTTGTGCGCTCAAAGTAGGTGTTGGTCTTCATGGTGGAATCCTCCTCGTTTGTTTTCTCTGCCCTTCGGCATGTACATATATCACTCTGAAGGCAGATAATAGCAAGTACTATATCGCAGGATTCGCGCCATAATGTGCACAAATATATCGCGCTGAAATGAAGCAGAATTTGCCAGCGACAATGGCCCATCGCCGCCTTTGGGGAACGCGAAATGTGTTCCTGTGTACTACGCAAAAGAGGCCCGAAGGCCCCTTTGTGGCCGCCCTGTGCGCCTCAGCGTCCGGAGTCAACGTGGCCGTCTTTCCAGATGGCCAGCCAAAGCTCACTGTCGATGTCCGGAAGCACCAGGTCGTAGGTGGCTGCGTTGTAGCCGCCCGTATGGCAGCCTTCCACCGCCTTATGGTAGAAGGCTTCGGTCAGAGGCATCAGGTTGCCGCCCTCCCCGCGAAGCTGTGCGCCGTGGTGGATCAGGCTTTGGATGTGGTCAAGGTTTGTCATGGCGGTGAACCTCCTTAGTGAAGCTGAATGGTCAGGTAGCCGGTGCCGTCCTGCCAGAAGCGGAACTCGGTCTTGCCGGTCTTCTTGTTTTCCCGCTTGGCCTTGGCGGTCATGCTGGCCACAAAGGCCTTTCCGAAGTACCACTCGGTCATGCTCTTTGTGGTGGTGGCGTGGTTGGTTTTGTAGGTGGTCATGGCTTTGTCCTCCCTGGCAGGTGTTCTGTGCCTTTCGGCATGTACATATATCACTCTACTCGGGGAGAATAGCAAGTCATATCTTCAGAAAATCCGAAAATATATGTGACAATCTTCACCGCCTGAAATTGTTCACATGATACCCTACCATCAGCCTTTCCAGGCTCCTTCACCATGCTCCGGACCGGCAATTGCTGCCCACTGCATCAGCGGCATCCGTTTCAGGATTCCGGCATCCTCCAGCGCCTCCCGCATACCGTCTTCATCACAGATCATGATGCCTGCCCTGCGACTGAGCGCATGGTGGGAAGTCGGCCCTTCCATTTGGCACCCACACCTGGGGCATCTGGCGTTCTCCCTGCTCTGGTGTTTCCCGTACCACTCCAGGGTGACCTTGGCTTCCTCTTCGGTTCCAACCTTATGACAGTGATCCGCACCGAAGGCAATTGAAAGCCCGCTGCCACAGTCCCAGGCACAAAGGATATTTCCGGCATCGTCTACACCCTGGCAGGTCGCCTGTGCGCCGATGGGGATCTTCGTATAGGGATCATCCATTTCATCCAGCACGATGCGGCAGCCGACCAGATATTCCCGGCGCAGCCGCTGGACCGTTTCTCTGTTTGGGAAATTCATCGCATGGCCTCCTTTGCTTCTTTCATCGCAAGCTCCAGCTGATAGGGATTGAAGCCGAATCGCCGGTATCCCTCCGCAAGTGTGTCCAGGTATCCTCGGTAAGGGACTCGGATGTCGTGTCCCTCCTCCATCAGATAAACCATAGCTGTGATCTCCTGCGGGTTCTTTCCGTCAAGGTCTGTCATGGTCACGGTCATATCCTGCTTGAAATAGTAACTCGGGAATCCCTCATACAGATCGAGGTTCTTCTCATCCCGGTCTGTGATTTCCCAAATCAGGACCGGCACCACTCTGCCCGCAGCAGGCTCGATCGTTGCGTGGGTCCGGAAGACCAGCTTCCAGTCCTGAATGGCCGCCATGCCGATGATCTTCGCCTTCGGACACCGAAATGCCATCTGTTCCACAGACAGGTTCGACCCGTAGGCAATGTACTTCTTACTCATGTTCATCCTCCTCACCGTAAAATTCTGCCAGCCAGAGGTTTGCCGCCTCTCTGCCGATGCTATCCTCCAGCGCTTTCACAAGGGTTTCCTTTTCAAAGCCCCATCGTTCGTACCCGCGATCCAGAAAATCGAAATATTCCTCGCTCGGCTCACCCAGCATTCTGTATTCGTGCAGGATATAGGCGATGCAGTTTCGACGGAGCTTTTTCTTCCTGCCGTTCAGACCCCACACGGGAAGAAGGAAATCCCGCTTATAGTAATACTTGGGATAACCCTCAAAGCGGTCCAGCTTTAGCTCATCTTCTGCCGTGATCCGGTAGATCACCACCGGCACACAGCAGTTGGCGTCCTGCTCGATGGTCGCGTAGGCACCTGTCATGCTCTGCTTGAACAGCAGCCGATATCCGCCAATGACCGATGTTCCGAATACCTCAGCGCTGGGGCAGCGTTGCTTCATTCTGGTCTCGTCCAGGTTGCTGCCGTAGGCAATGCAGAAGACCTCGTTGTCCTCCGGCTTCATCAGCTTGAAGCCCTTCCAGAAGTCATTCACCGCCGCCACCGCCCTTGCTCTCGATGCGGTCGATATCTTTGTCTTCCGGATCGCCGTCCGCTTCACCGATCACATGGAACTCCACACCCTGGAAATCCTCCGTGTCCAGTGTGTACTCTGCGTTCTTCCATGCATCGGACACGCGCCTGTGCGCTTCCTGCTCTGACTCTGCGCCAACAATCACGGCCTTCTGCAGGGTCTCTGTAATCAGCACTTTGTATTCTTTCATGGCCTGTCGCCTCCTTTCACTGCCTTAAGCCGGGTACTTGGCATGCCCTTCTGTGGGTATGCCGCGTCCCGGCGCAAGGCTTGTTGTTGTCCGGCTCAGCAGGCGGCCTGTCTCCAGGCTGCGTTGCCGTCCATGTTCTTCAGGAGGATCTCCCTGGCCGTTTCGAATTCGTCTCCGATGAATCCGAGGCGGAGCATCCAGCAGCGCATCGCGTATTTTTCGTTGTCGGTCTGCTGGGGCTTGGGGCTGGCGTAGGTCAGTTCCTTGGCCAGTTCACTCATCGCCAGGCAAAGCTGGATGTAAGCCTTCATCTCCCCGGCGTGGATGCCGCCGCGCTTGCCGTCGTGCGGGTCGGAAAACTGGAAGAGGCGGAATTCAATGGTCCCTTTGGTGAAGGAAGCGTGGAGGTTCAGCATGTGGTACCGGCTGTCGTTGTAGTGCTGGTTTCTGCCGTAGCTGGCGTGGTTGCCTTCGTACCAGCAGTCTGCGAGGCGCTGCATGGTCTGGGGCTTCTGCCGGTTGACCCTGGCCAGGAAGTCGGGGCTGACCACCTTGCAGTAGTGTCCGGTGCGTCCCTGGTCAATCTTGATGGCCCGGCCGATCTGGGTTTCATGTGCGGCCATGATGTTCACCAGGTTGCGCAGGGTCTTGGCGTTGTGGTCCCTGCCGTCCAGGCCCTTGAGGCCGATGTGAATGTGTACCCCGCAGCCTCTGGAGGGGCTGCTCTTCATTCCGGCGTGGCGGAGGGTCCGGAGGAGTTCCTGGAAGGTTTCCATGTCGGCGTAGGTCAGGATCGGGGTGACCAGTTCGCACTTTTCGTCGTCCGGTCCGCTGATGCTCACGTCCCTCTGGAATTTCCATTCCCGGCCCTGTGCGTCCCAGGCGCTCCAGGTCATGTAGCCGTTCCGGCTTGCGGTGTATTCGTAGCGGCCGGTTCCGAAAAAGTCTGCGGCAACCTTGGCTGCCTTCTGCCGGGTGATGTTGTTTCCCTCAACCTCTACTCCGAAGGTCTGGGCTTTCATGTTTTCGATCTGGCGGGCGGTTTTCTCTGTCATGGTTTTTATCTCCTTTCGGCTCTGCCGTGTGTGTTTTCCCTTTCGGTGTGTACATATATCACTCTGAAAGGAGATAATAGCAAGTCATTTATTCAGAGAAATCGACTATTTATCTGACAATTATCAGGGCTTATTTTGCCCTGGAAATTGGTGTATTTACACAGCGTTCTGCGCCGCAGGATCCGCAGCTTTTGCTGCCCGGAGAGCATCTCTCTTGGCTGTCTGCTTGGCGGTCCAGCGCTCCTTTTCTTCTTCGGATCGGAAGGCTGTATGGCCGGTGAGGTTGGCCATCAGGCGCTTGCGGTCCTCCTTATATTCATCGCCGTTCATCCCCAGACGGATCAGCCAGATCCGAAGCGCGTATTTCTCATTGCTGTCATCCACGCTCTTGGCCTGTACCCGCTTCTGGGTCGTCGCCATCTTGTTCATGGCCGCCGCCAGCTTCATGAAGGTCTGCAGGTGTTCGGGATTCTCAGCGCTTCCAAATCCGTCAAAGGTGAGCTTCTCATCATCGAAGGTGAGGCCCTGCAGGTCTGCCGCCAGGTTTTCCCTCTCCTTCAGGAACTCGACCACATCCTTCGTCTGGATAAAAGATGCGTGACTGAGCAGGTCGTCTGTCAACGCCTTGCTGGCAAAGAAGGTTCCTCCGGTTGCCTTGGAAAGCAGCGGGCCTCTGGAATGGATCATGCAGATCAGATTGATGAGGGAGGACGGCGTATGCTTGAAAAGCGGAAAACTGATGCTGGCTGCAAAGCCGGAATCTTCCGGTTCGCTCTCCATGGTTTCCCGTGCTTCCTGCATCTCTTCCGTCCCCTCCTCTGTGCTGTCGGCCGGGTCCTCAGCGGCTTCCCTTTCCGTCTCCGCGCAGCCTGTCGCTTCCTGCCCGATCTCGCTTCCGATCATGCCTTCTGCGATCAGGGTATCCAGCACCTGCTCATCTGCTCCCTCCTCCACGGTGAGGCTGCCATCCTTCTCTACCGTGAAGCTGCCGACCAAGTAGGCGCAGCGCGGTACGAAGGTGTATCTGGACTCAAGCCCAGTGAGTTCCTTCAGGCGGGCTACCAGCTGTTTCCGGTCTTCAATGTTCTTCTCAAATTTTCTCATGACTTTTCGCTCCTTTCAGCTTGTGCCGCTTCTCTTGCGGTGTGTAATACATCACTCTGAAAGCCTGAAAAGTAAAGTCATTTCTGCGATAGTTTGGGAAGAAGTATCAGATTTGACACAATCCACAAAACAGCCCCAAGAATGGCTTCGATACCTTACCTGCAGGTATGATCTTTATGCTTCTTTCGCTGCTCATTCCATTTGCGAAGGTAGGCTTCCTGATCACGGTCATCGAACTCCTTGTTCCAGTCATCGGTATCGGAAGCGATGACCGCCAGGGCCATTCCAACAACAAGTACGAGCACCGCTACGATCAAAAACACGATCACATACCTCACGTTCATCTCCTCCATATACGATGAGCTTGTTTCATCCCATCCCGAAGTCTCTATTTCTACGGTTACTTGTCCCACTCTGCTTTCGATCTCGGATGCCCGCAGGTTTTTTTTCTCAGGACAGCCGCCTTGAACACATCCCGGTCCGGCATTTTCAAATAGCGTCGGTGCCGCTTTCCGGCACAGCTTCAGCATTTCATCTGCCAGCTGCCGGATCTCCCATTGGGCACGGTTGCAACAGCGAAGGGAAAAGAAATGCCGCAGCTCCCTGGCGTTCATCGTAACGATGAGTGATGTCGGGACCGCCTGCGGTGTCACATATCTGGCATCCTCTGCCGGAATCCCGGCTTCCACCATCCGCTGATAGAGATTCAGCATATAGCGCATGCTGCTCTCCGCTTCAGAGGCAAATGCTGAGCTGCGGATGCTCTCCGGAATGACCAGCTCCGGGTTATCAAGCTTCACATAGCGCTGGGACTGGACGGAGAAGCTGGCCAACCGGTGCCGGGTCAGCTGTGCCAGGGTTACCCGACTGGCTCCTTCCACACGGAAGGTAAACACAGCGTGCTCCAACACCGACTCATGCCCGGAGGCAAGGGAGTGCTGTAGCGACCGGTAGCCATTATTGGAATCCGTACAGATCGCCGCTGCGTCACAGCAGACCCCAGCGGCAGTCGGCGTATAGGCAATCAGCTCGACCTTCATGCCTCCACCTCCTGGGGCTCAAAGGTCGCCACCTCGTCAAAGCGGAGCTTCTGGCCATCGCGGATGACAAACACATCATCATACTTGCCACCGTTCTCCTGAATTGCCCGCTTCACGATCACATCCACGAACTTCGGGTCCAGCTCAATACCCCGGCAGATCCGATCTGTCTGCATGCAGGCGATCAGGGTCGAGCCACTTCCCAGGAAGGGATCCAGCACGATGCCGTTGGTCATGGTACTGTTTTTGATCGGATAACTCATGAGGGTGATCGGCTTCATGGTCGGATGATCCTTGGAGGAGCGGGGCTTATCGTATTCCCACACGGTGGTCTGCTTCCTGTCGGAATACCACTGGTGCTTTCCCTTCTGCTTCCAGCCAAAGAGGCATGGCTCATGAATCCACTGATAGGGGCTGCGTCCCAGCACCAGGCTGTTCTTCTTCCAGATGCAGCACCCGGAAAGATAGAAGCCTGCGTCCTTGAACGCCTTCCTGAAGTTCAGCCCTTCCGTATCCGCGTGCCAGACATAGATGCTGCCGTCGTCGGCCAGGTTGGCGTGCATACAGCGATAAGCGGAGAGCAGGAAGTTATAAAACTCCTGATCGCCCATGTTGTCGTTCATGATCTTTCCGGCTGTCTCTTCCACGTCCACATTGTATGGCGGGTCTGTCAGTACCAGATTTGCTCTCTCACCATCCATCAGGCGGGTGTAGATTTCTTCACCGGTGCTGTCGCCGCAGATCACCCGGTGCTTTCCGATCAGCCAAAGGTCACCCAGCTGGCTGAAGACCGGCTGCTGCAGTTCGGAATCTACATCGAAGTCGTCCTCGTGGACCTGCTTGTCATGGAGCTTATTGAACAACGTATTGATCTCGGGCGGATCAAAGCCCGTCTTACCCAGGTCGAAGTTGCTGTTCTGAATATCCTCCAGCAGCTCCGCCAGCAGGGTATCATCCCAAGCGCCGGTGATCTTGTTCAGCGCAATGTTCAGCGCTTTCTCCCGGACCTTATCAATATCGACAACAGCACAAGGGACTTCGGTGTAGCCAAGATCCATGGCCACCGTCAGTCTCTGATGTCCGCCAATGATCGTCATGTCGGAGTTTACGACCAGCGGATCGGCAAAGCCGAACTCCTCAATGCTGTTCTTGATCTTTTCGTACTCTTTATCCCCGGCCTTCAGCTTCTTGCGAGGATTGTATTCTGCCGGTTTGAGTACCGATACCGGCAGGACTTTCAGTTCAGCAGTCTTCTGCATTGTTCCCTCCATCTGTATTATCCGCTGTAAAAACGCACGACCTCGCACAGCGGGATAAAGAAAGAGCCGAGCGTAAAGCCCAGCTCCGTTTCCCCGGTGACTTCCATGTATTCTTCGGTCATCGCACACCACTCCGGATTCTCTCCGTTGATGCTTGCGAGGATCTTATCCTCCGCGTAGTCGATGGCATGCACCAGCACCGCGCCGGTATTGCA
>CADAHL010000057.1 GCA_902787755.1 Oscillospiraceae bacterium | reverse complement strand
TGCCTTAGCAGCCAACCGGAATCTGCGGTTGCCACAGCGCCGCAGCGCTGTGATCTTATCTTTAATTATTTCACTGTCTACTTGACGGGGAGCAGTTCAAAGAGCATCGGAGGCTTTTTGATTTCGTATTCGGTTCCGAACGGCTCCCGGACTTACTTCTTCAAGTACCCGGCGCCGATGTTCCAGGCCTGGCCCAGCTTTTCGCCCATGGCGTAGTAGCCGTTGCGCATCTGGTCGAAGGCAAAGGCGTTCAGCTTCGCGGCGTCGACCCGGCCCATGTCATCCAGCACTTCCTCGTCCGCAAGCACGTTCACGATCCTGCCCAGCACCCGCAGGCCGTAGGGCTGCTGCTGCATCTCCACGACCTCGCACTCCAGGGTCAGCGGATACTCCGTGATCACGGGGGCGTCCACGCGGCTGCTCTTTTCGGCATGGAGACCCGTCTTCGCAAACTTGTCCGGAAACTTCTTCGCGCTCGCCGTACCGAGATAGTCCGATTCCCGGATCGTATCCGTGCCGGGAACGGCAAGAGTGAAGGCCCTGCGCGCCTGGAGGTTCAGAACGGTCTTGTGATCCTCCTCCAGATTCAGGGCGACCATATCTTCCGCGCAGATGCCGCCCCAGGCCATCATCATGACGTCTACGGTATCATCCTCGTTGTAGGTGCCGATCATGTAAGTCGGCATAGGGTACAGCCAGGGCTTCACGCCAAAATCTTTCTTCATAACAGCAATCTCCTTCATTGATCTCCCAAATGGACAGGCCTGCTCCGGTTCCGGCTTCCCAACCGCGTCGCCGACCCCGGGAACCCGGCCGAGCACAGCTCTGTTTTCGTGACAAGCATTGACATCTCCTTGCCGCTTCACTATAATTATAGCCAGTGCAGACCGTAAAAGCAAGTACGCACATTTAAGATATATACTATCTCGGAGGATAGTGCCATGGGAACGAAGTGTATTTCCAATTACAGCCTGGAGGATACCGGCTTCAACTACACAATGTCCCTGATCCAGGGCAAGTACAAGATGTTCATCCTGTATACGCTGATGGAGTTTGGGGTGGTCCGCTTCAATGAGATGCAGAAGTACATCGGGACCATCACCTTCAAAACCCTGAGCTCGACTCTCAAGCAGCTGGAGTCGGACGGGCTGATCATCCGGACGGAATATCCCCAGATCCCGCCGAAGGTGGAATACAGCCTGTCTGAACGGGGAAAGTCTCTGATGCCGATCCTCGACCAGATGTGCGATTGGGGAGACCGAAATCGAACATAACGGGCAACGAACACTCCGGCGGCGGGAAATTGGCCGTTGGGAGTGTTCGCTGCCCTAACGGGATTTCCTTTGTGTGCCGTACAGGTATGCGCAAACAAGCGTGAAAGCCCCCGGAGGACTGATCTCCGGGGGTAGTGCGAAGGGAAATTGCGAACGCATTTATCCGAGATTTCAGTTGCGTGATGAATAATGGAATCCCTTTTCCACATTTGGCGTCAGTCTATGGGCTGGGGCTGGCTTTGCTGTGCAATAACCGAGAGATTTGTGGCTTCTTTTCCACAGATCCTCGGTTTCTTTTACTCTTTAGAACAGAAAGAGGGACCGCTGCAAAACTCTCATTTTGCAACGGTCCCCCAGCAAAAATGCTGGTCGATCTCCTCTACGCCTCGGCGATGATGCGGCGGATGACTTTTTCACAGCGTTTCCTGTCGTAGACCACCGGCACCGGATAGACGGGGTTGGCCTCCGCCAGCGCCCAAGTGATCATTTGCGGGATGTCCGCCTCTTTGATGAAGTCAAAGCCCGTCGGAATGTTCATACGCCTGTTCATGGCGCGGATCTCATCAATGAACGCCTTGGCTTTCTCGGCGTCGGTGCCGGTGAACTTCACGCCGGTCAGCTCCGCCAGGTGCGCCAGCTTCTCATGGACCGCCTCTCCGTAGTCCTCCAGCACGATGGGCAGGATCACGGCGTTTGCCAGGCCATGGGGCGTGTTGTACAGGCCGCCCAGGGTGTGGGCGATGGCGTGGACGTTGCCGACGCCCGCCCGGGTAAAGGCAAAGCCCGCCTTGTAGGAGGCGATCAGCATCTGCGTGCGCGCTTCCATATCGTTTCCGTCGTTGTAGGCCCGCTCCAGGTATTGGAAGATCTCGCATACCGCCTCCTCGGCCAGGCGGATGCTCTCATCGGTGTTATAAGTCCAGCAGACATAGGCCTCCACCGCATGGGTCAGCGCATCCATACCGGTGGTAGAGGTGATCTTCTGCGGAAGCTCCCGGGTCATTTCCGGATCAAGAACGGCGTATTTCGGAACCAGGTGCAGATCCATCAGGGCGTATTTGTGATGGGTGTCGGTGTCGGTAATGACGGCGGCAATGGTGGTCTCCGAGCCGGTTCCCGCCGTAGTGGGAACCGCGATATAGGGCGGGATCTTCCTGCCCACCTTCAGGAGCCCTGCCATCCTGCCGACCTCCGTGTTCGGCCGCACCACCCGGGCGGCGGCGGCCTTCGCCGCATCCATCGGAGAACCGCCGCCGATGGCGATAAAGCCCTGGCAGCCGCTGTCCAGATAGAGCTTCTGGATCCTGTTGACGGTGTTGACGGACGGATTGGCTTCGACCTCGGCAAATAGCGTGTAGGAGATCCCGGCCTTGTCCAGCTCCGTCAGGATCTTCGGCGCCAGCTTTTTGCCGACGGTGGGGCCCGTTACGACCATGACCTTTCCGACCTTCTCCTTTTTCAAAAGCTCCGGGATCTTCCGGATGCTGCCCACGCCGGAGACCGGGATGGGTTTTCTCCAGATCAGAAGTCTCGCTCCCACGTTAAAGACGGCCTGGAAACTGCGGTAATATGCCTTTTTCACTGCGCCCACGGTCATTTCCTCCTTTATTCAAATTCCGTAAAACTCAAGAAATTGCTTTGTCTCCGCCCTTGTGGGCGCTGAGAGAACGGGCTCCGTCTCTCCCTGCTCGATCAGCTCTCCCTCTCTCAGGAAAAGAAGCTGCTGGGCCATGCGTCTGGCCTGCTGGATGCTGTGGGTGATCAGGAGCACCGCACAGCCCGTTTTGTGACAATAGTCTGCGATCAAGCGCTCAGAGGCCAGTGTGGATTCCATATCCATCGCCGAGGTCGGCTCGTCCAGGATCAGCAGGTCATATTGCCTCATCAGCAGACGGGCCAGGGCCATGCGGGCCGTCTCCCCGCCGGAGAGCTTCTTTGCGCTCTGCCCGGCAAGCCCTTCCAGCTCCAGCGCCTTCATCAGCCGGGCGGCACGGGCGCGGTCACTTCCGTTGGTCAGTATGTTCTTCTCTGTGCTCATGCGGAACGGAAAGCTCTTCTGAGGCAGATAGCCTACAGAGAGCCCGGACAGCACCGGACTCTTCTCGTCGGCGCGCTCGATCCCGGCGAGAATCTTCGCGAAAGTGGATTTCCCGCTGCCGTTGGGGCCGATGACCGCGGTGATCTGTCCTTCCGGCAGCTCCAACTCCGGCAGGTTCAAAACGACCCGTTTGCTGTAGGTTTTGGAAAAAGCGATCGTCTTCATCGGCTCAGCCTCCCCTGCAGTACGCTGAGGACGATATTCACCAGCAGCGACAGGCTGAGCAGGATCAGTCCCAGGGCGATCCCCAGGGTAAAGCTGCCGCGGTTGGTGTACATCATGATAGCGGTGGTCATGACGTTGGTCTTCCAGGCGATGGCGCCGCCCACCATGGCCACGGCGCCGACCTCCGCAATGGCCCGGGCGAAGGAGAGCAGATAAGCCGAGAAGATGGAATACAGACATTCGTTTATGAGCAGGCGGTATTCCTTCATCCGGCCGAAGCCCAGCCCCTTGGCCGTTTCGCGCAGAGCGGGCGCGGTGTCCGCCACGAAAGTCTCCATCACGCCGACGATGATGGGCGTGATGAGCACCACCTGGGCCAGGATCATGAGCTTTACCGTGAAGAGCCAGTGGAGGTGCCGGAAGGGCCCGACCCCGGAGAAGAGCATATAGAACAGAAGGCCGCAGACCACCGGCGGCATACCGATCAGCGTGCGGTTGAGCACCAGCAGCACCTTGCGGCCGGGAAAGCGCTCCGCTCCCAGCAGGATCCCGATGGGTACGCCAAGGAGCAGCGCGAAGATCGAGCTTGTCAGGCAGACCTTGGCTGTGGTGGAGAGAATATTCAGAAGCTCCGGATCGGCTGAGAGGATCAGCTCGATCGCTTTTCGGATAGAAGAGCCCATACAAAAACCCCTATCGCCCCTTCGGGCACGTTCCCCGGAGGGGAAGCAGGTTAACCAATAGCCGTGGAGGCAAGCTCCACGGCTATTATTTTACGTCATATTCGTACAGGAATCAAGATGCGGCGCTCAGCCCATGTCCCCATCGTTTGCCACAAAGGTCAGGAAGGTGGCCTTGTCGGTGAGAATGTAAGCGCCCATCTCCTCGGCCATGACCAGGCAGGCGCCCATGCCGGCGTTGGCGGAGATGTACCAGTCAGTATAATCCTGGAAGCTGTCGGCGGTGATGCCAAGCTCCTCGGGCCAAAGGCTCAGCTCCTTGGTGTGGGTGCCGGAATTGTCGCCGCGGGAGATGAAGGTGAACTTGCCGTCGGCGATGGCCTTGAAGGCGGCCTTGACGTCAGCGGCGTCCCTGACGCCGGCGGGGTCGGCAGAGGGACCACAGAGCACGAAGTAGTTGTACATCCAGTTCAGGCGCTCGGTTTCCATGCCGTCCAGCACATAAGAAAAGCCATCGGCGATGAAAGCTTCCTCCTGCTTCTTGGAGTGGACCAAAAGCAGATCGGCGTTGCCCATCTTGGCGGCGGCGATCGCCTTGCCGGTACCGGCAGAGGAGACCTCCACCTCATAGCCGTACTTCTCCTGGAAAACAGGCAGCAGATAGTCCAGCAGGCCGGAGTCATTGACAGAGGTGGTGGTGGAAAGGCGGATGTGCTTGGTCTCCTCGGTGGCTGCAGGGATCTCAGCGGTGGAGACGGGACGGCCGTCCTTGAGATAGAACAGGTATTCGCCGTACTCTTCAAAGCCGTAGTTGGCAGCCAGACTCTGGCCCTCCTCGGAAAGCAGCCAGTTGATCAGCGCCGCAGCTCCGGCGGTGTTGATTTTCACGTCGCTGACCGGGTTGCCGTCGGCATCGACCCAGGGAGCGTCGGGATTCACAGCCAGCAGGCTGTAGTTGTTGATCATGTCGTCGTCTGCTTCCTTGAGGATGCAGGTGTCGACCACCAGCGCGTTCGCCTCGGGGGCGGGCTCTTCCGCAGGCGCGGCGTCCTCGGCGGGAGCGGGCTCGACAGCGGGTTCCTCCGCCGGCGCGGGGGCCTGGGTGGCCTCGGGAGCGGCGCTCTGTCCGCAGGCGGCCAGTGCAAAAATCATGACCAACGCAAGGATCAGGGATACGATCTTTTTCATGTTTTCTCCTCCTACAAAAAAGTCCCCTTTCCAAAACAAAACAGACGCAAAACATTTGCGCCGCGTTTTGCTTCCGGAAAGAGGCTCGTCCACCGCTTGCTCAGAAAGCGTATTCGGTTGTCCGTAGTGTAGCACCGTTTGCCCGGCATTTCAATCAACTCAGCAGATCAATTGTGCCAAACAACATGAAACTGTACGAAACTGCACATAAAATTTTAAGCTTTTCAAGACCCGGCTTTTGGTATATGATGGGAGGGAACAAGAACGAGGGGAGCGTATGCCTTATGACAAACTACGGCGGATACATGGGCAAAGTGTTGCTGCTGGATCTGGGCACCCGGAAGACCGAAAACTACATCTGGACCGACCGAGATCGGGAGAAATATATCGGCGGCAAGGCCATGGCCTCCAAGATCCTCTACGACAATCTGACCGGGAAGGAGAGGGCCTTCGATCCCGAAAATCTGATTGTGATCGCCACGGGACCGCTGACCGGCACAGGCGCGCCATCCTCCAACCGCTTTGACATTTCATCCCTCTCCCCGCTGACGGGGATCACATCCTCCTCCAACTGCGGTGGAAACTTCGGGCACTTCCTGAAAAAAGCGGGGCTGGACGCGCTGATCCTCCGGGGAAAATGCGAAAAGCCCACCTGGGTGGAGATCGAAAACGGAGAATTCCGCTTCCATGACGCAGCCGAACTCTGGGGTATGAAGGTCTCTGAAACCCAGAAGGCCCTGCAAAAAGCGTTGGATGCCGCCCACGGCAAACCGGTTCGCTGCGGCATGGTCGCCATCGGCCCGGCCGGGGAAAACCGGGTGCGCTATGCCTCCGTGATGAGCGGCGAGCGGGCAGCGGGTCGGGCCGGCATGGGGGCGGTATTCGGCAGCAAAAATCTCAAGGCCATCACCGCCGCGGGCGATGCGATCCCCAGCATCTATGACAAAGAAAAAGCTACCGAACACCATAAGAAGTGGGTGCAGGCGATCCGCTCCCATCCGCTGACGGGCGAGCAGCTTCCCAAGCTGGGTACGGCCGGACTGGTCAGTTCCATGCAGGTGCACGGGCTGCTGTCCACCCGAAACTATGCCAAGGGGCAGTTTGAGGCTTTCGAGGCCGTCAGCGGCGAGGCGCTGGCCGAGGAACTGAACCTTTCCAACAACGGCTGTCTGTCCTGCCCGATCCGCTGTTCCCGCCGTGTGCCGGTGGACGGCAAAACCGTCAAGGGGCCGGAGCTGGAGACGCTTGGTCTGCTGGGAGGGAATATTGAAAACGCCGATCTGGAACAGATCTGCCGCTGGAATTATGAGCTGGACGAGCTGGGAATGGACACCATCTCCACGGCCGGGACCCTGGCCTGGGCCATGGAGGCCAACGAAAAGGGGCTGTGGAAAACAGGACTCACTTTTGGGCAGACGGAAGGCCTGTCTCAGGTCTTTGAGGATATCGCCCATCGCCGCGGCATCGGGGATGAGCTCGCCGAGGGCAGCAAGCGCCTGAGCGAGAAATACGGCGGCAAGGACTTTGCCATCCACTCCAAGGGCATGGAGCTGGCCGCCTATGAGCCGCGGCGCGCCGTGGGCCAGGGGCTGGGCTACGCGGTGGCCAACCGGGGCGGCTGCCACTTAAACGGCGGCTATCTG
>CADAHL010000056.1 GCA_902787755.1 Oscillospiraceae bacterium | reverse complement strand
CTTTCCCCGCTCGGCATAACAAGGTTACCGCGCTCTTCAACGCTCTTAGACCATTTTGACCCCGTCTGCTTTTTCCTACAACAACTTGACACCGACTTTGGCTTCGCTCTGATTTGACAATTTCAGCCCCCGGGCGTTATAATAAGTATTTAGAATTGCATTCAATGGGAGTATTGGTATGGAAAGACGCTCCTATAAAAAAATATGGGTTCTGCTGCTGGCGCTGAGCCTGCTGCTGGTGCTGTGCGCCTGCGGCGGGGAGGAAGCGCCGACGGTTCCCGCAGACCCGGCGCCGACGTCGGGCACGCCCTCCCTGCCGGTTCCGGAAGCGTTGGGCACGGTCCGGATCAGCGAGGTCATGATAAAAAACCGGGCCTGTCTCCGGGACGAGAACGGCGCCTTCCCGGACTGGGCAGAGCTGGAGAATCTCTCGTCCGAGCCGGTGGATCTGAGCGGCTGGACCCTCAGCGACGGGGCCGGGAAGCAGACCCGTCCCTTCTCCGATCGGATCCTTGCCCCGGGAGAACGCCTGGCGGTCTTTCTGGGTCAGGAGCACACGGGCTTCTCCCTGTCTCAGGGGGAAACGCTGTTCCTGCACTCCCCGGAGGGCGCGCTGGAGGACAGCGTGTTCTGCGCCTCCGACGGGGCGGATCTGTCCTGGCAGCTTCGGGCCGACGGGACCTGGGCCGAGACCCAATACCCCAGCCCGGGCTTTGAAAATACCGGCGCGGGTTATGACGCCTGGCAGGAGACCCTGGAATGCTCCGAGCCTCTTCAGATCTGGGAGGTCTGCGTGTTCAATTCCGGCGAGCTCTGGCCGGAGCTGAGCGACAGCGACTGGGTGGAGCTGAAAAACATATCCTCGGAGTCTGTCTGGCTGGGCGACTACTATCTGTCCGACGACGCCGACGCGCCCTTTGCCTGGCAGTTGCCCCAGCGCAATCTGGATCCGGGGAACTTCTTCCTGCTGCGCTGTGACTCCTCTCCCGACGAGCAGACCACAGCGCCTCTGTGCGACGCCTTCTCCCTCAGCGACAACGGCGAGCAGCTGTTTCTGACCAGGGCGGACGGGACGACGGCGGACTACGCGGCCCTGACAGATCTCCCCTACAACTGTACCCTGGGCCGACAGGCTGATCGCCCCGGGTGGTTCCGCATGTCGGAGCCCAGCCCGAACCGGGAGAATGCGTCCGGCTGCCGCCGGGTCACCGCCAGTCCGGTGTCCCTCCAGCCCGACGGCGTTTTTGACGGCGTGGAGAGCGTGACGGTGGAGCTGGCCGCCGACAATCCGGTCCGGATCAGCGTGGGCTCTGCGGCGCCCGACCAGAACTCCCCGGAATACGAAGGTCCCTTTGAGGTGACCGAGACCTGTGTGATCCGGGCGGTGGCGATGGAAGCGGGCTGTCTGCCCAGCCGCCCCCTGACTCTGAGCTATATCCTCAACGAGGGCCACAGCCTGCCGGTGGTAAGTCTGGTCTCCAACCAGCCCGACCGCTTTGTCAACATGTACGATAACGGCTACAAGGGCATCGAGGTGCCCGGCAGCCTGACCCTGTACGAGAAGGATGGCGGCGGCTTCTCCATCGGCTGCGGGATCCGCATGCACGGCGAGACCAGCCTGGTGCTGCCCAAAAAGAACATGAGCGTCCGGTTCCGGGGCACCTACGGGGCCGACACCCTGCGCTATGACGTGTACGGCGGCGGTGTGACCGAGTTTGGCAGTCTTATTCTCCGGTCGGGCCAGGATTACTACAGCTGCATTGTGCGCAACGAGCTGTGTGAGAATATGGCCCTGGCCGCCTCTGACCGTCTGATCGCCCAGCGCAACCGCTACTGCGTTCTGTACATGGACGGCAAGTACAACGGCATTTATGCCCTGACCGAGCGCACCAACGCCCAGATGGCCGCCCGCTTCTACGGCGTCAGTCCCGAGAGCATGACGGTGATGGAGTCTGAGGTCAGCTGGGATTCGGAGCTGTTTAACACCGTGTTCCGCTTCTGCATGGAAAACGATCTCTCCCTCCCGGAGAACTATGACTACGTCTGCTCGGTGCTGGATGTGGACAACCTGATCGACTGGTGTCTGATCGAGGGCTGGAGTGGGAACACCGACCTGACCTTCGGAAACCTGCGCTACTGCCGTTCCACGGAGAACGACGGACGCTGGCGGTTGATCCTCTACGATCTGGACGCCACCCTGATCGCCCCGGAGAACGCCTACTCCAACCTGTTCTCCGCCTACAACCTGCAGTTCCGGCAGGTGGCCCACCTGATCCGTCCCCTGCTGCAAAACCCGGACTTCCGTGCCAAACTTCTGAGCCGGGCCGGTGAGCTGGTGCGGGGGCCCCTGTCCAACGAGGCCCTGCTGGCGGAGTTCGACCGTCTGACTGAGCAGATCGCGCCGGAGGTGGAGCGGGACTACAGCCGCTTCGGCCTGTTCGAGCGCCGGTGGCAGAGCTCCCGGGAGAACTTCCACGAGCTCATCGACGGCAAAGACTGGGCCGGCACCGGGATCTGGAACCTGTGCGAGCTTCTGGAAGTGACCGAAGAAGAGCGGGCGCTTTATTTCCCAGATTTCTGATCATCTCAAGGAGAATCCTATGAAAACGATCCTTCCCCTGCTTCTGTGCGCTGCCCTGCTGCTGGCCGGCTGCGCTTCTCCCCTGCCGGGCTCCGGCTCCGTTGAGGACGGCATTACCGCCATCACTCTCTCCGGCGACCGGGCGAGCGTCCGGGGTGCCGGCGCCTCCGCCGACGGCAGTCTGGTCCTGATCTACGAGTCCGGGGTCTATTCCGTCACCGGCGAGTTCAGCGACGGGCAGCTGCTGGTAGATACCGGGGATCAGCCTCTTGAGGTCACGGTGATCCTGGACAACGCCCGGATCACGAATTTGTCCGGCCCGGCCCTGTATGTGCGCCAGGCCAAGGATTTCAGCCTGCAGCTGGCCAGCGGCAGCGACAATCTCCTGCGCTCCGGCGAAGAGAACTGGGAGAGCGCCGACCCCAATGCCAGCGGCGCGGCCCTGTACGCCGAGGACGATCTGGACATTGACGGTGCCGGTAAGCTCACGGTGGAGGGCTGGCTGAACAACGGGATCGGCTGCAAAAACGACATTGATCTGAATTATGGCGATGTGATCGTCACAGCGGTGAACCATGGCGTTCGGGCCAAGAACTCCATTCAGATCCGGGGCGGTTCCCTGTCCGTCAGCTGCCTGGGCGACGGCCTCAAAACGGCGGAAGAGAACCGGGAGGACAAGGGCTGGATCGAGATCTCCGACGGTAAGATCCAGATTGAAGCCTGGGGCGACGGCATTCAGGCCGCCCGGGAACTGCGCATCAGCGGCGGGACCCTGGCTGTCACCGCCCGGGGCGACGGCTCCGACGGCGGTAGCAAAGCCCTGAAGGCCGGGCTGAACCTGGAGATTAGCGGCGGAAGCCTGAACCTGGCCGCGCTGGAGGACGCCGTCCGCAGTGGCGGCAGCGTGACCGTCTCCGGCGGCAATCTGGAGCTTCTAAGCCAGGCGGGTGACGCCATCCAGGCGGGCACCGAGGCCACCGGCGCAGGCCTGCTGCGCGTCACCGGCGGCCAGATCACCGTATCCCAGTGTCGTCAGGCACTGAAGGGCCAGGAGGGCGTGTGGCTGGAGGGCGGCAGCGTCCTGGCCCTGTGCCAGACCGACAAGCAGACCGCACCCGACCGGAGCGATCTGGGCTATTTGCTCTGCCCCTTCTCCGGCGACGAAGGCGATCGGATCCTGGTGGAGGACCGGAGCGTCACCGCTGCTGGCAGCTTTCTCTTTGTCTTTTGTGCTGACAGCAGCCTCGTTCCCGGCAGCCGGGTCCCGGTCAGCGGTCCCAACGGGCAGGTGCAGTCTGCGGTAAATTAATTTCCAGTTTTTGTCGCTTTTTTCATTGCGTTTTTCTCCTTCATTTGTTATGATAATATATGGTACAAGATTTGGATGGAAGGGGCGAGATCATGCTGGAGAAAAGTTTCCTCGAGGTTTACGACAAGTTCAAGCTGCAGTTTTACCGCGAAGTTTTCAAGCTGGTCCGGGAGCGGGACGGCTCTCTTTCCGCCATGGAGGGCTTCTCCCTGGAAGTCATCAAGATGCTGGACAACCCCACCGTAGGACAATTCGCCGATTTTCTGAACATTTCCCAGTCCAACGCCACCTACAAAGTTAACAGTCTCATTAAGAAGGGCTATCTGGTACGGCAAAATTCGACCACCGACCGCCGGGAATATCACCTGGTTCTGTCGGAGAAGTACTACCACTACATGGAGCTGCTCACCTCCTATGAGCTGACGGTGGTCAACCGGATGAAACAGCGCTTCAGCTCGGAGGACGTGTCCAAGCTCAACGAAATGCTGGAGATCATCTCCAACGAACTAATGCCCGAATGTTCCGAGCCCTGAGATCGGAGGCGGTCAAAGCGACTGCCTCCGATTTTTTCATTTACAAACCGCACAAGCTGGGGTAAGATACGAGTAGGTTCGAGCAAAAACTTCAATCGGAGGGAGATCTCATGAAAAACAGCGCCCCCGCCGGAGGGCTGAAGCTCAACACCAGGCGCACCGCGCTCATCGGCTTTGCCTTCTTCGGCATCCTGCTGCTCTGGCAGGTCTACGACTCCTGGTGCCCCACCTTCCTGACGGACATCTTCGCCCGCAGCTTCTACGACATGACTTCAGCGGAGCTGAAGGCCAGCGATCCGGAGAAGATCCTGAACGTGCAGTGGATCGTGGGCATCATCATGGCCTGCGACAACCTGGCCGCTCTGATCCTGCTGCCCATCTTCGGCAACCTGTCGGACAAGACCAGGACCCCCATCGGCAAGCGCATGCCCTACATCCTGGTGGGCACCTTCGTCTCCGCCATTGCCTTCCCCTTCATTCCCCTGTTCTTCCACATGAACAACATCGTGGGCATGGTAGCCATGATGGCCATCGTGCTGATCTTCATGATGATGTACCGCAATCCGGCCGTGGCTCTGATGCCTGACATCACCCCCAAGCCCCTGCGGGCCAAGGCCAACGGCATCATCAACATCATGGGCTATTTCGGCGGCGCCTTCGCCACGGTGCTGGGCATTTTCATGGTGCTGTCCAGTTACATCAACGCCCCCATGGGCGAGCGGAACCTGTGGACCATCGAGCTGCCCTTCATCATCGCCTCGGTGCTGATGGTCATCTCCGCCCTGGTGCTGTTCTTCACCATCAAGGAGAACAAGCTGGCCGAAGAGCTGCATGACGAGCTGGCCCTGGGCGAACAGCTGGCCGCGGTGGAGACCCCCATCGACGACGACAAGCCCATGTCCAAAGCCAACCGCAATATGCTGCTGGCCATTCTGGGCGCGGAATTCCTGTGGTTCATGTCCGATAACGCCCTGGGCACCTATATCGGCAACTACGTCATCTACCACCTGCAGTCCGTGTCCAGCGCCACCATGATCCTGACCATTCTGGGTGGTGTGGCCTCGGTGGTCGGCTTTGCCATCGCCGGCTCCATTGCCGATAAGATCGGTCGGAAGTGGACCATCTCCACAGGCCTGGCCATCACCTTCGTAGGCCTCATCATCATGTGCTTCGTATCTCCCACCCACAACGTGGTGGGCCAGCGCGGCGAGTTTGCCTTCCCCACCTTGCTGTATGTGGTCTGGGTCTTCAAGGGCTTCGGCATGGCCCTGGTACACAACTGCTCCTTCCCCATGGTGGTGGAGCTGTGCTCCTCCAAGAAGATCGGCAAGTTCACCGGCTACTACTACGCCGCCTCCATGTCCGCCCAGACCGTCACCCCGGTGCTGCTGGGCCTGGTGCTGAACGCCTCCTCCGCCTGGCGGGCCCTGCCGGTCTATGCCAGCATCCTCACCGCCTGCAGCTTTTGCGTCTTCACCCTGCTGGTCAAGAACATCAAGTCCGGCAAGGTGGCCAACGTCAAGGGTCTGGAAGCCCTGGGCGCCGACGACTGAGAGGGTTAGTAATTCGTTCGTAGTATTTGCGTAAGCCGTTGCTTGAACGCATATCGGGGCTGTGGCGAAAGTCACAGCCCCTTATTTTTCTTCCGCCTTTTGAACAAAATACACAAAGAAGCGATTGACGGCACCCGGTAAAAAGTGGTAAACTGTACAGGAAAGAAGAAGTTAGAGGAGTGGAACAAATG
Organism: Oscillospiraceae bacterium; assembly: GCA_902787755.1. Lineage (GTDB taxonomy): Bacteria > Bacillota > Clostridia > Oscillospirales > Oscillospiraceae > Limivicinus. The sequence goes on along the minus strand of CADAHL010000056.1, from coordinate 959 downwards.
AGTATCGCGGCAAACAAGCACAGCATCTGGCTTCCCGTGGCGGCAGCCGCCTGCGCTCTGCTGACGCCTGTGTTCCTGGTGGCCCCAGGGGCTGCGTCCAAGCGGCAGAAGGCGCCTTTTATGGGGGCGAACTTTGCTCACCGGGGCCTGCACAGCCGGGACAGGACCGTGCCGGAAAATTCCCTGGAGGCCTTTCGGCTGGCCGCCCGGGAGGGCTACGGCATCGAGCTGGACGTGCAGCTGTCGAAGGACGGCCAGGTGGTGGTCTTCCATGACGACACCCTGGACCGGGTCTGCGGAGTCCACGCCCGGGTGGATGAGAAGACCTACGAGGAATTAAAGCAGCTCTCCCTTTGCGGGACCGAGCATACCATTCCCCTGTTTTCCGATGTGCTGGCGGTGATCCGGGGGCGGGGTCCCCTGATCGTGGAGCTGAAGACCGGCCGGCGCAATCGGGAGCTGTGCGAGAAGACCCACGCTCTGCTGGAGAGCTACCGGGGCGACGTGTGCATTGAGAGCTTCAACCCCTTCATCGTGACCTGGTTCCGGCTCCACGCGCCGGATCTGGTCCGTGGCCAGCTGGCCATGCCCTATAAGCGCTACGCCGGGGAGGGCTTTACCAAGGTCCAGGCCTTCGCCATGAGCCACTCCCTCTTTAACTTCCTGGCCCGGCCCCAATTTATCGCCTACCGCATCGGGCCCCGGCCGCCTCTGGTCCGGCTCAGCGAGGCCCTGGGCGCCATGCGTATCGGCTGGACCTCCCATGAGCCCCGGAATGAAAAGGGCCGAGACGGCGTGATCTTCGAGTTCTACCGCCCCAAGCTCCGCTTCAAATAAACACAGAATACCGTGAAAGGCTCCGTGAACTGCTCCCCGTCAAGTAGACAGTGAAATAATTAAAGATAAGATCACAGCGCTGCGGCGCTGTGGCAACCGCAGATTCCGGTTGGCTGCTAAGG
>CADAHL010000055.1 GCA_902787755.1 Oscillospiraceae bacterium | reverse complement strand
CTTTTTCCCCTATGAGGAGCTGAAGACCCTGAACCGACCGGGTACCCGCCTGCCCAGCCACTGTGACCGCAATAAGACCCCCGGCGTTGATATGACCACCGGCTCTTTGGGCCAGGGTACGTCTCTTGCCTGCGGCATGGCCCTGGGAGACAAGCTCCGCGGCCGAGACAGCCGCGTCTTCCTCATCGTGGGCGACGGGGAGAGCAACGAGCTGGTCGTTCTGCTGGACTGGAACAAGCGGCAGTTGGACGGCTGGACCCAGGACGTCTACCCCATGGGGGACTTTGTTCAGAAGCTGCAGGCTTTCGGCTTTGACACCGTGAAGGTAAACGGCAACGACATCGATGAGCTGGTCCCGGCTCTGGAACGCACCAGAGCCGGCGGTGAACGGCCCTATGCCATTGTGCTGGACACGGTGAAGGGCGCAGGTGTGCAGGAGGTGGCCGAAAAGGTTATGAACCACAGCCTGCCGGTGAGCGATGAGCAGTACGAGCGCTGGACCAAGGCGTTGGAGGCTGAAAAACAGGCCTGGGAGGTGGAAGCATGAAGATCGTATATGACGGCAGCATGGATCCCCGCCTCTGCAAGAGCGTGCTGGGGGAGACCATCCCTGCCTTGGCTGCGGAGGACCCTGACTTTGTCTATCTGGATGCTGACCTGATGAACTGCATCGGCACCGCCAAGTGGGCCGCTGCCAATCCAGACCGCGCGATCAACTGCGGCATTGCTGAGGCCAACATGATCGGCGTGGCCTGCGGCCTGGCCGCTGCGGGCTTCAAGCCTATGGTGCATACCTTCGGACCCTTTGCCTCCCGCCGCTGCTACGACCAACTTTTCCTTTCGGCTGGCTACGCGAAAAACGACATCACCATAATCGGAACCGACCCAGGAGTCACCGCCGCCATGAACGGCGGGACTCATATGCCCTTTGAGGACATGGCGCTTTACCGGGCCATTCCCGGCGCCACTGTGATCGATGTTACCGACCCCACCATGCTCATTAGCGTCCTGCGCCAGTGCAAGGATCGGCCGGGGGTGAAGTACATCCGCGTGGGACGTAAGAGCTATGCCAAGGTCTATGCGGAGGGAAGCGAGCTGCCCATTGGCAAGGCCGTGACGCTGCGGGAGGGCACGGATGTTGTGATCTTCGCCTGCGGCATTCTGGTCCATGAGGCCATGCAGGCCGCCAAAACCCTGGAGGAAGAGGGCATCAGCGCCGCAGTGGTGGACTGCTTTACCGTGAAACCCCTGGACGAGGAGGCTGTGCTGGCCTGGGCCGAAAAGACCGGCGCCGTGGTCACAGCGGAAAATCACAACCGGATCGGCGGCCTTACTTCTGCTGTGAGCGAGCTGCTGGCCCGCCGCTGCCCCACACCGCTGGAGGCGGTGGCTGTGGAGGATTGCTTCGGCGAGGTGGGTCCCCAGGGCTATCTGCAGCAGCGCTTCGGCCTCACAGCGGAGCATGTGACCCGTGCTGCGCGGGAGGCCGTGAAGAGGAAACAGACGAAATGAAGCTGGAATTCGGAATGGGCAGCGGTGTGCAGACTGTGGAGCTGCCCGAGAAGAACCTGATGGGGGTGCTGCGGGCAAACGCGGCCCCCGCCATCGCCTCGGAGGAGGAAGAAGTGCGCCGGGCCTTGCGGGAGCCTGTGGGATCGCCGCGTCTGAGGGAGATCCTTCATCCCGGCCAGACTGTTGCCATCATCACCAGCGATCTGACCCGGCCCATGCCCACGGCCAAGGTGATGCCCCCGCTGCTGGATGAGCTCTATGCCGCGGGGATCCGGCCGGAGGATATCACGCTGGTCTTTGCCCTGGGCAGCCACCGACATCAGAGCGATGAGGAGAAGCGCCGCCTGGCGGGGGAGCGGGCCTGGCGGGAGATCCGCTGCGTGGACAGCGATCCGACCGATTGCGTGCACCTGGGCGTCACCAAGGCGGGAACCCCGGTGGATATTACACGGGTTGTGGCCGAGGCGGATCGGAGGATCTGCCTGGGGAATGTGGAGTACCATTATTTCGCCGGCTATTCCGGCGGGGCCAAGGCGATCATGCCGGGCTGCTCCACAAGGGCGGCCATTCAGTCGAATCACTCCATGATGGTGCGCCCGGAGGCCTGCGCCGGAAATCTGGAAGGTAATCCCCTGCGTATGGACATCGAGGAGGCCGGGGCCGTCTGCGGGATCGACTTTATCCTGAATGTGGTGCTGGGCGAGCACAAGGAGATCCTGTGCGCGGCTGCAGGAGACGTGACAGCAGCTCATCGGAAGCTCTGCGCTTTTCTGGATACCATCTATCTTAAGCTCCTTGACAGGCCGGCGGACATCGTGATCGTGAGCCAGGGTGGAGCGCCAAAGGACCTGAACCTGTACCAAACCCAGAAGGCCCTGGACAATGCCCGCCACGCGGTGCGCCAGGGCGGCATCATCATCCTGATCGGCTCCTGCCGGGAGGGTCTGGGCGAGCGGGTATTTGAGGAGTGGATGACTACATCCCCCTCACCGGAGGCCATGATCGAACGCATCGGCAGGGATTTCCAGCTGGGCGGGCATAAGGCCGCAGCCATTGCCATGACCCTGCGGAAGGCCAGGGTCTGCCTGGTATCGGACCTGGAGGAGGAGTTTGTGCGCTCCATTTTCCTCAACCCCATGCCCTCGGCCCAGGAGGCGCTGGACGCCGCCTTCCGGGAGCTTGGCGCAGACGCCAGCGTTCTGGCCATGCCCTTTGGAGGCTCTACGCTGCCCAGGATCCGTAACTGAATCGAAAGAAGGAAATGCTATGAATATCGGCTATGAAGAAGAAGTGCGCCTGGTTCGCGGCATTCTCACCGCCTCGGACTTTCCGGAGGAGGACGCGGAGATCATTGCCAAGGTCATCGCCCACTCGGACTTTACCGGCGTGTATTCCCATGGCCTGTCCCGCCTGACCCGCTATCTGCGTCAGATCAAGGCAGGCTCCCTGAACAACAAACCCAGATTTGAAAAACTACTTGACAGCGGCGCCGTTTTGGTGTTCGACTGTGATAACGGCTCCGGAATTGTTTCCGTAAACAAGGCATATGACCTGGCGAAGGAAAAGGCCAGAGAATTCGGCATTGCCATGGCAGTAGGACGCCACAATGCCAACATCGGCTGCGGCTCCTATTACGGGTGGCGCGCCGCTGCGGACGATATGGTGGCGCTGGTCTGCTGCAACACCTATGCCTTCACCTCGCCTTTCGGCGGGGCTGACCGGCTCATCGGCACGAACCCCATCATCCTGGGCGTTCCGGCGGGGAAGGAGTATCCCATCGTGATGGACATCTCCACCACCTGCGTGGCCATGGGCAAGATCCAGGCGGCCGAGCGGGAGGGCCAACCCATTCCCGCGGAGTGGGCCAAGGACTATGACGGCGCTCCCACCACGGACCCCGGAAAGGCCTTCTCCCTGTCTCCCATCGCGGGGCATAAGGGCTATGGTCTGGCTGTAATGGTGGACGTGCTCAGCACCATGTTCTCCGCCGCCTGCTTCGGCACGGATCTGGGCCTGTTCTCCAAGCTGGAAAAGGAAAACACCGGCTTTTGCGTGATCGTGATCGATCCCGGCAAATTCATGCCCATCGAGCAGTTCAAGGACGAGGTGGACCGCTATGTGCGCATGATGAAGGATGGACGCAAGGCTCCCGGCGTGCAGGAGATCTTCCTGCCGGGCGAGATCGAATATCGGAAATTTGATGAGATGAAAAAGACGGGCTTTGCGGTGAGCGAGGCTCTGGCTCGGGAACTGACGGAGCTTTCCATCAGCCTGGGCGCGGTGGAGGAGGGGACCGACTTCGCCGGATTGGTTGCACATTTTAACGCTTGAAAAGGGAGGAAGAAAGGGATGTTTGACCCCAAAACTGTTTTTCTCGGCATTGCGCCCATCGGCTGGTGCAATGATGATATGCCTGAGCTGGGCGCGGAGAACACCTTCAAGCAGACGGTCAGCGAGATGGCCCTGGCGGGCTTCACCGGCTGTGAGATCGGCAACAAATACCCCAGCGATCCTGTGGAGCTGAAAAGGCAGCTGGACCTGCGCGGCATGCGCATCGCCAGCCGCTGGTTCTCCTCCTTCCTGCTCACAAAGCCCTATGAGGAGGTGGAGGCAGACTTCATCCGGGAGCTGGACTTCCTCACGGCTGTAGGCGCCAACCGCATCAATGTCAGCGAGCAGAGCTACTCGATCCAGGGGAAGACGGAGGTTCCCATTCTCACCGGCGGTCACAAATATGTGATGAGCGATGCCGAGTGGGACCGCTTCTGCGACGGACTGAACAAGCTGGGAAGGGTAGCCCGGGAGCGGGGCTTCAAGCTCTGCTTCCACCACCATATGGGCACTGTGGTGCAGACCTCGGAGGAGACAGACCGCATGATGGCCAATACCGACCCTGAGGCCGTCTTCCTCTGCTATGACACGGGCCACTTCACCTTCGCCGGCGAGGATCCCCTGACCATGCTGAAAAAATATGTGGACCGGGTGGGCCATGTGCATTTGAAGGACATGCGTCTCAGCGTAGTGGAGGAGGCCAGAAAGAACAACTGGAGCTTTCTCACCGCCGTGCGCAACGGCGCCTTCACCGTTCCGGGAGACGGCAACGTGGATTTCGATCCTGTATTTCAGGTGCTGAGCGAGGCCGGCTATCAGGGCTGGCTGCTGGTAGAGGCTGAGCAGGACCCGGCCAAGGCCGATCCGCTGGAGTATGCCATCAAGGGGCGGCGCTATATCCGCGAGCATACCGGACTGTGAGGCAAGCATGACTTACCTGAATAAGAACACCGAGCTGCAGCGGGGCTACAATACCTATATCGACACCGCCGAGGACGATTACGGCACCATGATGGACGTGGGCCTGCTGCTCATGGAGGAAGGGGACAGCTTCACCATCTGGGAGGAGGAGAAGGAATGCGCGGTGCTGCTCTTCCAGGGCGCGGCAGAGATTGCCTGGAATGACAAGCGCGTTGAAGCCCAGCGCCCGGACTGCTTCTATCACGAGGCATACTGTCTGCTGGCTCCCAGACGCACCGAGATCCGCCTCACCGCCCGCTGCCATAGCGAGATCTACATACAGAAGACCCTGAACGAGCGGGACTATGAAGCTGTCCTGTACACCCCGGAGACCGTGCAGACCCAGCACGCCGGCGCCAAGGGCGAGCTGATGGGCGCAATGAAGAGGGAAATCAAGACCTTCTTCGATTATGAAAACGCTCCCTTCTCCAACATGGTGCTGGGGGAGGTGCTCAGCTACCCGGGCAAGTGGTCCAGCTACCCGCCCCACCACCATCCTCAGCCGGAGGTGTACTTTTACCGCTTTGACCATCCCCAGGGCTTCGGGGCGGGCTTTGCCAACGGGGAGATCTACAAAACCGGTCACAACGGCATGAGCATTATCACCTCGGGCTTCCACTCCCAGGTCACTGCTCCCGGGTATGCCCTCTGCTACTCCTGGGGGATCCGGCATCTGGACGGCGATCCCTGGCTGAAGACCCGCATCGACGACCCAGAACACGCCTGGCTCTGGAAACCGGATGCCAACGACCACATCTTCAAGGGATAAGGAGGAAGACGATGAAAACCGTACGTTTGACTATGGCACAGGCCATGGTCCGCTTCCTGGAAAACCAGTATATCGCCTATGACGGCATCGAGCATCCTTTCGTGGAGGGTGTGATCATGCTGCCCGGCCACGGCAACGTGGTGGGCCTTGGGCAGGCTTTGGGCCAGGAGGCCCACCGAATGAAGGTCTGGCAAGGGAAGAATGAGCAGGGCATGGCCCATACCGCCGTGGCCTTTGCCCGGCAGTGCAAGCGAAAGAAGATCATCGCGGTCACCAGTTCCGTTGGTCCCGGTGCTGCCAACATGGTCACCGCCGCCGCCACCGCCACCGCCAACAACATCCCCGTGCTGATCCTGCCCGGCGATGTCTATGCCTGCCGCCAGCCGGATCCGGTGCTGCAGCAGGTGGAGCAGATCCATGATCTGTCTCTCTCCACCAACGACGCCTTCCGCGCTGTCTGCCGGTATTGGGACCGCATCGTCCGCCCCGAGCAGCTGATGAGCGCCATGATCTCCGCCATGCGCGTGCTGACCGACCCCGCCAATACCGGCGCCGTCTGCATCGCCATGCCTCAGGATGTGGAGGGAGAAGCCTACGATTATCCGGAAAGCTTTTTCCGCAAGCGGGTCCACCGTTTAGCCCGCCGCCTGCCGGAGGCGGAAGCCCTGACGGAGGCTGCGGCATTGATCCGCACGGCCAAAAAGCCTCTCCTCATCTGCGGCGGCGGCGTGCGCTACAGTGAGGCGCATGAGCAATTCCGCACTTTTGTTGAGGAGACCGGCATCCCCTTCGGCGAGACCCAGGCGGGCAAGAGCGCGGTGGTGTGGGATCACCCCCTGAACCTGGGCGGCATCGGCGTCACCGGCTGCTCAGCCGCCAATGAGATCGCCAGGGAAGCGGACGTCATCATCGGGGTGGGCACCCGCTACACCGACTTTACCACCTCTTCCAAATGGCTCTTCCGGGACGACGCCAGGTTCGTGAACATCAACGTATCCGAGTTCCAGGCCCTGAAGATGGACGCGGCGGTGCCTGTGGTGGCGGATGCCAAGATGGCCCTGCCCGCCCTGCTCCGTGCGCTGGATGGCTACAAGGCCCCCTATACCACTGAGGTGGACGAGGCTATCGCCCGCTGGAAGCAGGAGCTCAAGCGTCTTGACGGCATCACCTTCGGCCCGGATTACGTGCCTGAAGTAAACGACGCCAATGCCGGATCCGCCTTCCGCTTTGCTGAGGATCTGGACGCGGAGCTGACGCAGACCGCGGTGCTGGGCGTGATCAACGAGTGCATCGACCCCGAGGACGTGGTCATCGGCGCCTCCGGCTCTCTGCCCGGCGACATGCAGCGCATGTGGCGGCCCAAAGCTGTCGACACCTATCATATGGAGTACGGCTACTCCTGCATGGGCTATGAGGTGTCCGGCGCCCTGGGCGTGAAGTACGCCATCGGCGACAGGGACGTCTATGCCATGGCCGGCGACGGCAGCTTCATCATGCTCCACTCCGAGATGCTCACCGCTCTCCAGGAGCACAAGAAGATCAATATCTGCCTCTTCAACAACGCCAGCTTCGGCTGCATCAACAACCTGCAGGTGGGCCACGGCAACGACACCCTCTGCACGGAGCTGCGCTTCCGCGGCGAAGACGGCGCCCACTCCGGCCCCTTCATGCCCGTGGACTTTGCCAAGATCGCCGAGGGCTACGGATGCAAGGGCTACACCGTCCGCAGCCTGGAGCAGCTGCGCGCCGCCATCGCGGAGGCCAAATTCATCAAGGATGTGCCGGTGCTCTTCGATATCCGCGTACTGCCCAAGTCCATGACCGAGGGCTACGGTT
>CADAHL010000054.1 GCA_902787755.1 Oscillospiraceae bacterium | reverse complement strand
CGAGGCTGAGCATGGAAATCCCGTTTATGGTTACGTCAGGCTTCATAGGCTCAACCTCGCATTCAGCTTCTGCGTCTGGCCGAGGCCGCTGTCAATGGCGGGCAGCAGCCGACCGACCAAGGTGCCGTCATCCAGGTAGATGCCCTTACCGCTGTTGGCAGCAATGACGGCCAGGTATTTCTCCACATTGTGCATATTCAGCTTTTCAGTCAGCATGGCCTCAAGCTGCTTATAAAAACCGCTCAAAGGCAGGATCGCCTCCGATCCCGCTTCGCCGCCTGCCATCAGGGCGCTGCCGTTCATGCCGAAAACGGTGGGCTTGGTCATGATGCCGCCTTCCTTATACCAGTCGATGGACAGGTGCGGGACGCTCGGAGGAGAGATAGAGAGCGTACCGGATACACGAAAGTGCGGAAGCTTTATATGCGGAAGCTGCAGCTTCAGCCCGGAGAAGAAGCCGCTGACGGCGTTGAGCGCGGAGCGGATCTTGTCCCGGGCCGCCTCAATGGGAGTGACGATTGCGGTCTTGATTCCATTCCATACGGATGTAGCGGTACTCTTGATTCCGTTGAAGAGGTTTGTGGCCGTGGTTTTTACGGACTCAAACGCCGAGGAGACCTTGCTCTTGATCCCGTCGACTACAGTGCTGATCGCCGTTTTTATGCCGTTCCAGATTGTGGAGGCGGTTGTTTTGATGGCATTGAAAACCGTAGTAACCACGGTCTTCACGGCATTGATCTGTGCGGTGACGACGGAAACGATGCTGTTCCAAATGCCGGAGAAGAAAGCAACGATCCCGTTCCAGATAGTCTCAAAGAAGGATTTGATTCCCGTCCACACGGATTCCCATGTGGTTCCGAACCAGCCGAAAACGACCTCTGCCAGAGACTTCAGCAGATTCAGCGCCGTATCGAACAGGCCAGTAATGGCATCCCATACGCTAGAGAAGATTTCCTTCACGCCGTTCCAAAGCTGGGACCAATTCCCCGTGAACAAGCCAATGAACACATCCAGCAGTCCGGTGATCACATTGAGTACGGAGCCGAGAACTGTTGAAACAACAGAAAACGCGGCTTCAAATACTGGTGCGAGGAACTGACAGAGTCCGTCCCACAGGCTTTTCAGCACATCCACGATGGAGCCAAATTCAAAGCCGAGAGCGTTCAGCCTGTCAACAATGCCCTGGCAGAAAGCCTGGATCTTGCTGACGATCCCATTCCATATGGCGGTGATGGCGTTGCGGAACTCTTCATTGGTATCCCACAGGTGCTTGAACGCCGCGACCAGAACGGCAATGACAGCAATCACTGCCAGTACGGGCGCGGAGATTCCGCCAAGAGCCGCACCCAGCTTACCAAAGACGCCGGTGCCCGCTTTCACGGCGACGCCGAGTTTCTTCACTCCGGTTGCCAGTTTTACGAAGCCCTGCATGGCCACGCCAACCTTAGAGATGACTGTGCCGAGGATCACAAGCAGCGGTCCCAGGGCCGCAATGATCAGACCGATAGTCAGAACAGCTTTCCGCTGGCTTTCGCTCATAACGTTCAGCTTGTCTACAAAAGCCTGAATCTTACTGACGATTGCCCGGATAGCGGGCATCAGCATTTCTCCAAAGGAGATGGCCAGTTCCTCAAGCTGAGATTTCAGGATCGTCAGCTGCCCACCGAGGTTGTCCTGCATGACAGCGGCCATCTGCTCCGATACGCCGTTGTATTCTTCAATCCAATCAATGCCTTCTTCAAGTGCCTGCGACATGGGAATAATCGCACCGTCCACAGTCTTGACGAAAGTATCCGAGCAGTGGTCAATAGAGTTGGCCAGCTTTTCAATATCCGCATCCCCGGCATTCATCAGGGCGAGGAAGCCGGACATGGCGTTCTTGCCAACCAGCGCTTCCGCGGCCTGAGCCTTTTCGGATTCGGAAAGCAGAGAAAAGGCCCCACGGCAATCTGCCAGAATATCTGACAGTTCACGCATGGAGCCATCTGTGTTGGTGGTGGCGATGGTGACTTCACCCAGCGCCGCGCCGGTGATCTTTACCTCACCGGAAAGGTTGTTCATGATAGTGCGGAGCGCTGTACCGGCCTGCGTGCTCTTTATGCCCGCGTTGGCCATCAGGCCGATTGCCTCTGCTACGTCCTCCGCGGAGAACCCGAGAGCCCCCGCGATGGGAGCGCAGTACTTGAAGGTTTCTCCCATCATGGCGACATTGGTATTCGCGTTGCTGCTTGCCGCAGCGAGGATATCTGCAAAATGGGCAGAATCCTGAGCGGTCAGGCCGAATGCTGTCAGGGCGTCTGTTACGATGTCCGACGTGGTCGCCAGATCTTCACCGGATGCGGCGGCGAGGTTCATGATACCCTCGATGCCACCGAGCATATCCTCGGTCTTCCAACCCGCCATCGCCATGTATTCCATAGCGGAGGCAGCCTCGGATGCGGAGAACTTGGTCTTGGCACCCATCTCGCGGGCCTTATCCCGCAGGGCATCCAGATCATCACCAGTTGCTCCGGAGATGGCGGCAACCTTGCTCATGCCTGCATCGAAATCCGCAGCGGTCTTTACGGCGGCAGCACCGAGACCGGCAACTGCCATAGAGGCGGGCATGATCGCCTGACCGGCATGGGTGACGGAATCGCCGAAGGACTCAATTTTCTTCCCGGCTTCGTCGATCTTGGCAAGCGCCACACTGGTGGAGGCTGCCTCCTCTTGCAGGCGGCGGAGTTCCTGCTCGGTTTCAATAATCTCACGCTGCAGGGCGTCATACTTGTCCTGTCCGAGATCACCATTTTCCAGTTGCTGCTTGGCCTGAGCCTGTGCCTGCTTCAGCGTTTCCAGTTTGTCGGTGGTAGCGCCGATCGCATCCTTCAGCGCACGCTGTTTCTGAGAAAGGAGTTCTGTATTGGACGGGTCCAGTTTGAGGAGACGGTTCACATCCTTCAGCTGGCTCTGGGTGTTTCGGATCGTGGTATTAACGCTTTTCAGGGCTTTTTCCAGACCTGTAGTGTCGCCCCCGATTTCCACTGTTATGCCTTTGATGCGTCCAGCCATGATGCTCGCCTCCCTTCATCAGAAATTATCGAAATCCTTCTGCCCGGCGACACGCACGGTATCTTTCTCACCGTATTTGTAATCGTCGTTTCCTTTCTCCGTCCAGATATCCAGGACCATGCCGATGGTCAGGAGATCGAGGTCCGACATGGAGAGCCCGATCTCCAGGCATCGGAGTAGGAAAAGCGGCGTCGTTATCTCCCGGGCGCTGGGATTCCGTTTTTTTTAGATTCTATGTCCGTCACCAGATTCGCGCCCCAGAGCTCAAGGATCTCCGGCAGCACCTGGTAGATCGAGAACATCTCAAACTCATCCAGCCACTCCTCAATGGTACCGGGAATGGTGGGATCAGCATGAAAGGCCATGATGTAGGCCACATTTTCAAAGATCTCCAGATCCTCGATCTGCATTTCCTCACCGTCATCGGTCTTGCCCTTGTAGGACTTTTCCAGCTTTGTGAGGTCTTTGAAAATGTCCCGTTTGAACTTAATGCGGTAGAGCCGCGGGATCGCGGCGGAAGAACGGAACCGGACCTCCTTGCCGCTGATCACAACAGTTTTCTCCTGCATGGCTTATTCCTCCGGCTCCGTCGTGGGCTCAATCGAAGGAATATACACAGCGCCATACCAGCCGTCATAGGTGGCCTTGGCGGTGGTGTCGCCGGTGCGGCTCTTGACCAGACCATCCTCGCGGGGATCTGCCGTCAGATTCAGGGTCTCTGTCCGCGGCTCGATCGTCTCTTCCTTGGTCTGGGACTCGATGCTCGGCCGGGAGGCTGCGCAGTTGTACAGGACGTGACGGATGCCGTGTTCGTCGCCGTCAAACTCGAAGAGCAGCGCAAACTTCACGCTCTCGGTGTTGTCCGCTTTCTCCACCAGCACACCGTTGCTGTCCAGAAGCTCCTTGAGGATCTCCGTGCGGAACCACTCGGGGATCAGCGCGATTTCCAGATCGCCGGAATAGCCGTTGTTGGCATAAGTGCGGAAATACACAATGCCGTCAGCATAGAACGGAGAGCTTTCGCCCTCAGCATCCAGCGACAGGCTGACCGCACCGGGGATCGCCTTGGGCGTTGCGTAGGAATAATTCGTCACGCCGTCCACGACCTCGGTCGTGAGCTTCGCGGCGTGAACGTTTTTCAGGTTGTATTTCACCTTGTTACTCATGGGGTTTTACCTCCTCAAAAGAATAAAGGACTTCGTAGAGCCGTTCGCTCTCGATCCAGACCTCGGTCTTGTCATAAAAAATGCCGTGCCCATCGAGCACGGTTTCAATGCGGGATTCTATTTCCGGATTCTTTTCGTCGGTGTACAGTTCAATATGAACGACATCAACTTTGAAATAGGCCCAGCCGTCAGCAGCAAAGTTGTCGCTGCCGGGACAGAGAAAGCAAACGAAGGGCGGCTCCGGAGACTCGCCCTCGGCAAAATGATCGTAGGCATATGGGATGCCGATCTCTTCCATGATGCTGATCAGATTATCCATGCCGCAGCGTCCTCCCAATCTCCGTCTCCAGTTCTTCAATACCGTCCTGCTCGGCAGGCGCGATATGCACCTTGGCAGCAACCCGGCCGCCGTTACGCATGGCGTGCCCATGTTCCAGCAGATGGGCCAGCATATACCGTGTTGGGGAATACACCGTGATTTCCAGTGCGGAAGCGCTTTCCTTCGTGGTCTTGGTCCGCCAGCTTTTTGCATAACGTCCGGTCCGTTCCGGGGCTCCCGCCGCGATTTCTTTTTTCACAGTGTTGGCGGCCTTTTTCACTGCTGCCTTCACGCCATCCGTGGTAGTGTCAGCGTAATTGTCCAGTTCCTGCATGACTGCATCGGCCAGACCGTCAATGCTTACCCTGCGCCCCATAGAATCACCTCTCCGTCAGCTCGGTATGGAGCTTTCGGCTGTTATGCTTGAAGCCCATCTCGTCGATACTCAGAATGTTATAAATGCGGTCGCCCAGCAGAATGCGGTACTGCTTGGAGTTGACGGCAGCGGTTTCGGAGGAATACCGGACCGTCAGATCCAGCCGGTCTGCTTCGACAGTATGACCGGCGGTCTCATCTTCGGAAGAAGAAAGGCCACTGGTCACCGCTGTCGCCCAGCAGGTGAAATAATCCTGCCAGACGGATTTATGATTGCCGTACTTATCTGTCACAGTCTCGTTCCGCTGTATGGTGATCCGCACCCGGAGCCCTGCAATATTCATCACACGACTCCTTCCCGGAGACCGAAGAGCAGGGACCGCAGCGTAAGCGTCAGACTGTGATGGTCGGCTTCCTCCCGATGCTCGAACAGATATCCAAGCGCATAGAGGATCGCCACCCTCATTGTCTCCCGCGTGGGACCAAGGGTGGCGTCTTCATTATCGTTGTTCACCGCAGCCCACTGTTCATCGGTGAGCCGTGCGACATCGGCGCAGAGCTTCCCGGCCGAAGACAGAAGGATGGCGATCATGGCGTCTTCATCCTCCGTATCCACCCGGAGATAGCTCTTGGCTTCCTCAAGAGAAATCAGCGCCATGATCGTCACCTCCATTCATCAGGAACCGGAAGAGGCAGCGCCGGAGCCGAGAGCCATGACCTGCATGGCCTCGGGCAGGATCAGCTTGCCGTCCACGCGCTGGGTGCCGATGAAGCCGACCTGATCGGTCACGGCGTAAAGCTCGTTCAGGCGCTTGAGGGTGCGGGCCTTGCGGTCGGCGATCCAGTAGTAATTGAAATCGCCGAAGAGCAGCACCTTCTTGTTCTTATCCTGCGTGGCATTGCCGGTGATGGCAGGCATGTAGCTGCTGGTGTAGATCGGGCGGCCCAGAATGGTGTCGGGCTTGGCGACATCCAGGCCCGGCTTCCAGATGTAGTTCCCGTTCAGGTCCTTCAGCAGCATCAGTTGGAGCAGCAGGGTCTCGTTGCACAGGAAGGAAGCCTTTCTGCGGTACGGGGCCTTCAGACTGTAATACAGCTTGTAGATGTTGTCGAAGTGGACGGTCTGGGCGTTGGCCGTGGTGTTGCCCGGGGTAGCTGTCACACTGGTAAGGATACCGGTGGGCTGGCTGGGCGTGGCCTGCGGATTGGCAGACGGGCCGGTGCCGTTGATGAAGGCATCCTCTTCGGCATTGCCGAAACGCACACCGAAGCGCTGCGCGATATAGGCAGCGATGTCGAACGCGGAGTCGTTCAGGAGCTCGTTGCTGACCTTGACCATGCAGCCCAGCTTGTACGCGGAGAGCGTCTCCTGAGCGAAGGTCATGTCGGATTCCTGAATGGCCGCGCCCTCTTCGATCCACGAAGCAGAGCCGGTATCGGTTGCAAGCGGGATGATGCGGGAGCCGGAGTTGGTGTGGATGGTGTGAGCCAGGGTGCGGAAGATGTTGTTCTCTTCCAGCCCCTGAATGAGCTGACGCTCAAACTCATCAGGGACGGTATAGCCGCCGTTCTGATCGACACCCACAGACAGAGCATCGCGCACTTCCATAGAGCTGTTGCCGCGCATCATGTTCCAAAAGGCTTCACCATACTCGGCAGTGGCAGTAGGACGGACATTGGCCTTGCGGCCGGGTTTGGGATCGGCGTGCACGGGAGCGGAGGTGGCAGCGGACAGTTTGGCGTCCATCTCCATCTGATCCTCCAGACGCTGGATCTCATCACCCAGAGCCTTTACATCGGAGGCCATCTTGTTGTACTGCTCCACGGCAGAAGCTTCCACCAGACCGTTGGCATCACGGTGCTCTTCCAGAAACGCCTTGGTCTGCTCCCACAGGGTATTGCGCTTATTGCGAAGTTCGATGATCTTACTCATGATCGTTTTTCCTCCATAAAAAATATTGCTGGAGCCCTTAACGGAGGAACTCCAGCTGGTTTATAAGGATTTGATAGGGCACGGCCCCATCCTCTGTCTTGCCGTCCATGCCGATCACGGGAGCGGGCGGCTGCTCCTCTATACCCAGACGATCCAAGATCGCCCGGTCCATGACCCGGGTGGAATAGAGCTGCGCTTCCACCGTCACAGCGGAATCGTCCTCTTTCTCCTCGGGCTCCGTTTCCTTACCCTCGTACAACACTTCATCGGCAAAACCCAGCTCCACGGCCTTCTTGGCATTGAGCCAGGTTTCCTCGCTCATGAGATCTGCGATCTTGCTGCGCCGCAGACCGCTCTTGGCGGCATAGGCGTTTACGATTGCTTCTTTTACCTCATTGAGCGCGGCGATGGCCTTTTCCATGTCGCGGGCATTGCCCATCGCAATGGTCGACGGATCATGGACCATGAGGAGCGC
>CADAHL010000053.1 GCA_902787755.1 Oscillospiraceae bacterium | reverse complement strand
TATATCCTTGCCATAATAATTCCCCCTTGATGTAGTACTCCTATTTTCCTACATCAAGGGGGTTCTTGTCTATTGTCCGTTTTTACTGGTTCGGTTCAATTCCCGGAGAGGGATTTTGTCTGTGTGGGTGAGATTACTTGATCTCGACAGTGCCGCCGGCAGCCTCGAGCTGAGCCTTGAGGGCCTCGGCGTCTTCCTTGGAGATGCCTTCCTTGACCTTGGAGGGAACGCCCTCGACCAGAGCCTTGGCGTCGACCAGGCCCAGACCGGTGATGGCGCGGATCTCCTTGATGACAGCGAGCTTCTTGTCGCCGAAGCTGGTCAGGACGACGTCGAACTCGGTCTGCTCTTCCACGGGAGCGGCGGCAGCGCCGGCAACGGGAGCAGCAACAGCGGCGGCGGAGACACCGAAGGTGTCCTCCAGGGCATGAACGAGCTCAGACAGCTCGAGAACGGAAAGGCCCTTGATCTCTTCGATCATGGCAGCGATTTTTTCACTCATTGATAGTTTCTCCTTTTCAAAATTTTGTTTACGCCATTATTCGGCGTCGGCAGCGGGGGCCTCGACAGAGCCGCCCTTCTGCTCCAGGATCTGGCCGAGGCAAACGGCAAGACCGGTGATAGGTGCGATCATGGTTCCCAGGACCTTCGCGTACAGGCCTTCCTTGGTGCCCAGAGTGGACATCTCGGCGATCTCGCTCTCATTGAGGACCTTGCCCTCCAGGAAAGCGGCCTTGACGTTGAAGCGGTCGCCCATCTTCTTGCTGAAATCATTGATGATACGGAAGGGAGCGATGGGATCATTCTCGGCGGTGGCCAGAGAAGTGGTGCCGTTGAGGACGTGGTCGAGTTCGCTCATCCCCAGCTGGTCCAGAGCCTTTCTGGTCAGGGTGTTCTTGACGACGGTGTAGACAACGCCTTCCTTGCGCATCTCGGTACGCAGCTCGGTATCCTCGGACACAGTGATTCCTCTGTAGTCCACCAGAACGCCGGAGCCCGCCTTCTGAATACGCTCAGCCAGGGCTGCCACGATCGCCTGCTTTTCGCTAAGAACTTTTGCGTTAGGCATGTGTGTTGTTTCACCTCCACAGACTGATCGCGCTCAAAAAGAAAACCCTTGCATCCAAAAGACGCAAAGGCACATAACAATCGTAATGATGTTGATGTCCTCGGCAGGAATTATGGCTTTCGCCTCCTGCTGTCTTCGGAGCGCTCAGATAATATAAGCGATTTTCTCCCAAATGTCAAGCCTTTTTTCGCAAGAATTTGTCTTCCCGCCTGCCTGTGATTCTCCCGAAATTCCTTGACCCCGGCGGTTTTTGGATTATAATAATCATCAAGAGAAATAACACACAGGAGGAACCCGCCATGCCTACCACCTGGACCCGCTCTCCCGAAGAATTCCACAAGATCTACGTCGCCAACACCGACGCTTTCTATCGCATCGGCAGCGCCTCTCTGGCGCCGGACCTGGATGAGTTCATGACCAGGTGCGCCCTGGGTCTCTGGGCTCGCTCCGGGGGCATCAACCAGCGCCATGTGGACATGGCCAACCAGATCTATTCCCGGAACCAGCCCAAGCCCACCTGGCTGCTGTGGACGCTGGTCAGCGCCGCCGGCAAGGAGGAGGCCTTCCTGCCCCCGGTGTTCTTCTGGAACCTGGCCGAGAGCGACGCCAAGCGCGGCAGCGAGACCTCCCGCACCTTTGTGCGGATGCTGACCAACATCCTGCTGTACCTGGCCGCCACCGACGACGACGTGACCTACGAGGAGGCCGGCTTCATCACCGAGTGCACCGACCGTCTCACCGCCATCTGCGACACCACCGGCGTGAAGAAATCCCGGGAGGGGCTGAACCCTCTGGACTTCGTCACCAGCGCCGAGCCCAGCTTCCAGGAGAAGCACAAGCCCCAGGCGCAGACCTCCGGGGGCGAGGCCAAGCCCGACCAGGCCAAGGCCGAGGAGCCCCGTCCCAGCTTTGAGGAGCTGATGGAGCAGCTGGAGGACCTGGTGGGTCTGGACGAGGTGAAGAAGGACATCAAGAACCTGATCAATCTGGTGAAGGTCCGCAAGCTCCGGAAGGACGCGGAGCTGCCCGTCCCGCCCATGAGCCTGCACATGGTCTTCATGGGCAATCCCGGCACCGGCAAGACCACTGTTGCCCGGCTGCTGGGCGGTCTGTACGCATCCATCGGGGTCCTGTCCAAGGGCCAGCTCGTTGAGGTGGACCGCTCCGGCCTGGTGGCGGGCTACGTGGGCCAGACGGCGCTGAAGACCCAGGAGGTCATCAAGTCCGCCCTGGGCGGCGTGCTGTTCATCGACGAGGCCTATTCCCTGTCCTCCGGCGGCGAGAACGACTTCGGCCGGGAGGCCATCGAAACCCTTCTGAAGGCCATGGAGGACCACCGGGACGACCTCATTATCATCGTGGCCGGCTACACCGGGCCCATGACCAACTTCCTCAACTCCAACCCGGGCCTGGAGTCCCGCTTCAACAAGTATTTCTACTTCCCCGATTACAACGGCGAGCAGCTGGTGTCCATCTTCAAGATCCAGTGCAAGAAGAACCAGTACGTGCTCACCGAGGAGGCGGAGAAGGCGGCGGTGGAGATGTTCACCCAGCTCTACGAGGAGCGGAGCGAGAACTTCGGCAACGGCCGCGACGTGCGCAACTGCTTTGAGGACATGGTGGTGCGCCAGGCCAACCGGGTCGCCGCCATGGACGCCCCCACCAAGGAGGATCTGATGGCCGTCCTGCCCGAGGATCTGGAGGATCCCGAGGAGGAAGAGGCGGAAGAAGCGCCGGAAGAGAAAAGCGAAGAGTAAAGACAATTCGGAGTTCGGAGTTGAGCGCCGGCCTGTGGGTGGTCGAAAACAGAGCTCCGCGGACCGGATGCCCCGCCCCGGTCTGTATCCTGAGCGCGAAACACTATGCACTCTTGTGTCGCAAAGCGAGTCGGAAAATCCCGGATCCGGGTTTTTCCGACTCGCTTCGTTTTCCTGAGCACTGAGCGCTCTCTTCACTCTTCCCTTTTTCCCATTTCCCAGCCCTTGAGGGGCAGACGCTGCATGGCGCCGAAGACCTTGGTCTTCATATCCGGGTAGTCCGCACTCATGGTCTTGAGCATGGTCTTGATCTCGTAGCGCTTGCTGGCCTTGTCCTGGGGGCAGGGATTTTCCACCACCGGCAGTTCCAGATCCCGGGCGGCGTTGCTGATCTTCTGCTCCCCCAGGTAGATCAGGGGCCGGATCTGGGTCACGCCGCTGCGGTCCAGATAGGTCACCGGCATAAAGCAGCTGAGGCGCCCCTCGAACAGCAGGCTCATCATGAAGGTCTCCACCGCGTCGTCGAAGTGATGCCCCAGGGCCAGCTTGTTCACGCCGTGCTCCCTGATGGCGTTGTTCAGCGCGCCCCGGCGCATTTTGGCGCAGAGGGAGCAGGGGTTGGACTCCTTGCGCACGTCGAAGACCACCTCCTTGATGTCGGTCTTCAGACAGGTGTAGGGAATGTCCCAATCCCGGCACAACTGCGCAACCGGGGCAAAATCCATGCCCTCGAAGCCCAGCTCGATGGTGATGGCCTCCAGCTCAAAGGGCTTGGGATAGTAGCTCTGCAGGTGCTTGAGACACAGGAGCAGCAGCAGGCTGTCCTTGCCGCCGGAGACGCCCACGGCCACCTTGTCCCCGGCCTGAATCATACCGTAATCGTCCACCGCCCGGCGCACGTGGCCGGTCAGTTCGTTGATGAGTTTTCTGGAATCCATGGCGTGACCTCGAAAAAGAAAAATCCGTTTTCAGAATTTGCGAGTTTTTTTGAGATTTTCAAAGAATTCAAGAGCATTGAAAATCAGAATTAAAAAACTTGTTGACAGGGGCGAGGGCTTGTGTTATAAAGTATGAGCGCCCTGAGAGAAAGCATATCAAAGAGCGCCTGAAAAGTCAAAACTTTTTGAATCTATATGGAGGCACAGAATATGTCTACGACCATGCTCACCAAGGAGACCGTTACCCGCAAGTGGTACGTCCTTGACGCAGCCGGCAAGCCCATGGGCAAGACCGCTGCCCTGGCTGCCGACCTTCTTCGCGGCAAGCTGAAGACCGATTACACCCCTCATGTTGACTGCGGCGACTACGTCATCATCATCAACGCCAAGGACGCTGTCCTGACCGGCAAGAAGCTGGAGCAGAAGTACTACCGTACCCACTCCGGTTACCCCGGCGGCCTGAAGGAGACCCAGTACAAGACCCTCATGCAGCGCAAGCCCGAGCTGGCCATGCGTCTGGCAGTGCGGGGCATGCTGCAGAAGAACACCATCGCCCAGTGGCAGCTCAAGCGCCTGCGCATCTTCGCCGGCCCCGAGCACACCCATGCCGCCCAGAAGCCCGAAGTCTGGGATCGCTGAGAGGAGGAAATGATTTATGGCAACCTATAAGACCAAGAAGCCCTATATGTATGGTACCGGCCGCCGGAAGTCCTCCGTGGCTCGCGTTCACCTGATCCCCAATGGCACTGGCGCCATCACCGTCAACGGCCGTGATATCGACGACTACTTCGGCCTGGAGACTCTGAAGCTCATCGTCCGTCAGCCCCTGGTCGCCACCGGCACCGTCGGCAAGGTCGATGTGGAAGCCACCGTCAAGGGCGGCGGCGTTTCCGGTCAGGCCGGCGCCATCCGTCATGGCATCGCCCGTTCCCTGCTGCTGGTAGACGAGAGCTACCGCGCCACCCTGAAGGCCGCCGGTTTCCTGACCCGCGACCCGAGAATGAAAGAGCGTAAAAAGTACGGTCTCAAAGCCGCCCGCCGCGCTCCTCAGTTCAGCAAGCGCTAAACTGCAAAACATCAACGAACGTCTCTTCGGAGGCGTTCGTTTTTTTATCGCGGTGTGCGGCTTTTGGCATCTTTTGCGGCTGCCGCCTCCGAAAGACCGATCTGCCGGAAACAGCAACCGCCCGGAACCTATGTCGGTTCCGGGCGGTTGGTATATTATCTGAATGGACTTCTGTGCCGTGGGCTTACATCCGGGCCTCGATCCACTGCAGCAGATACCGGTCCACGTCCAGCTTATCCAGCTCGTTCAGGATCTCATGGCGATCCCCCTGGAACAGCTTGAGCGTGACGTCCTGAATGCCGATCTGCCGGTAGGCTTCCGCCACGGTCTTCGGTCCCTTGCCGAATTCACCCACCGGATCGTCCGCGCCGGACACCACCAGAATGGGCAGCGTCTTGGGGATCCTGTCCAGGTTGTCCTGGCGCTGGGCAAAGCGCATGCCCCGGAACAGGTTTTGATAGCCGTTGACGGTGAACATGAACTGGTTCAGGGGATTGGCCACATAGGCGTCGACGATGGCTTCATCCTTGCTGAGCCAGTCGTTCTTGGTCCGGCCGGGCTCAAAGGCCTTGTTGTAGGCCCCCAGGGCCATGTTGTTGACCAGGGCGCTGCGGTAATGGGAGCCTTTGACCTTCTGGAGCATGCCGGTCAGGGCAATGCCCATATTCAGGGTCGCGGTGGGCTGGTAGCCGGTCCCCATGATGATGGCGCCGGTCAGCCCCTCCCCGTACATCTCGATAAACTGCCGGGCCAGGAAAGAACCCATGCTGTGCCCGAGGAGGAAATAGGGGACCTTGGGGTATTTCTTCGCCGTATCCTCCCGGAGCTGCTGCATATCCCCGATCACGCAGAGGTTGCCGTCCTTCTCGGCGAAAAAGCCGTACTGGTCCTCATCCTTGACGGACAGGCCGTGGCCGAGATGGTCGTTGCCCACCACGTAGAAGCCCTGGGACGCCATGAACGTGGCGAAGCGATCGTAGCGGTCAATGAATTCGACCATGCCGTGGGCGATCTGCAGCACCCCGCGCACTTCCCCCTCCGGGATCCATTCGATCGCATGGATCCGGGTCGATCCGTCCTTTGACGGGAAATAGAACTCATTCTTCATGTTCTTCTATCCTTTCCTGTGTATTTTCTGATCTTGTCGTGCCGTTTCTCTGGTTTCAGTATATCCCAAGGCTCCGGATTTGTAAAGTCCAAGGCCCCCGCTTTGTGTTCTCCGGAGGTTCCGGCCCCTGCCGTTTTCCCCCTCTTTTCCGTCGTTCTTCCCTGTGTTATTATAGAAATAAGAGATCCCGAAAATCAGGAGGAAGCGCACATGAAGACCATCGATCGGAGCCTGGCCTGTCTCCTTGGCGGCGCCGCGGGAGACGCGCTGGGCTATCCCGTGGAGTTTTGGAGCGAAGCCCGGATCTTTCGGCACTTTGGCAGACCCGGCATCTCGGAGTATACGCTGTCCGGCGGCCAAGCTCTGTTTTCCGACGACACTCAGATGACCCTGTTCACCGCCACCGGCCTTCTCCAGGGCCTGACGGAGGCCCGGGAAGCCGGGGTCGAGCCGGACTATCCGGCGGCGATCTGGGCCAGCTACCGCAGCTGGTATCGGACTCAGACCGCGTCCTGGCCGCCCTCCGCCGGAGATCGCGGCTCATGGCTGAAAAATGTGCGGGAGCTGTACAGCCTGCGGGCGCCGGGAAACACCTGCCTGCGCGCGCTTGGACAGAACATCCCCGGCAGCACACGACGCCCCATCAATCACAGCAAGGGCTGCGGCGGGGTGATGCGGGTGGCTCCGGTGGGCCTGTTTTTTGCCCACAGCGACCGGGACCTGGCCTTCTCGGATCGGATCGCCGCGGAGGCCGCCGCCCTGACCCACGGCCATGAGCTGGGCTATCTTCCCGCGGCCGCCCTGGGCCACATGATCCGCCTGCTGGCGGAGGGCCGGGATCTGCTGACGTCTGCGGAGGACGCCCTGGCGGCCATGCCGGCTCTGTTCCCGGAGGCTGAATCCATGGACGACTTCCTGGCGCTGATGAACCGGGCGCTGGATCTGGCGGAATCCGGGTCGCCGGACCTGGAGGCCATCCACCGTCTCGGACAGGGCTGGGTGGCGGAAGAGACGCTGGCGATCTCCCTGTTCTGCGCCCTGCGCCACCGGGACGACTTTGACCGGGCGCTGATCGCCGCGGTGAATCACGAAGGCGACAGCGACTCCACCGGCGCCGTCACCGGTAACCTTCTGGGCGCCGCTCTGGGGATGGAGGGGATCCCGGAAAAGTTCCTGCGGAAGCTGGAGCTGCGCCCTCTGCTGGAGGAACTTGCTCTGGATCTCTGCCGCGGCAGCGAATCCGCAGCCGGACCCGCCGAGCCCCATTGGCGGGAAAAGTATCTGGAGGCCGGCTATTCTCCCTCATTCTGACGAACAATACGGCGGCGTCTTTACTTGCGGGGATCAGCATTTAATGATACAATAGAGAACGAAAGTATTTTGGAAAGGATGAATGCCAATGAGCGAAAAGAAACCTGTCGCCGGGAAGGACGGCAACAAGTACGTGCCTTTCGAGGCTCGCACCGGGGAGAGCTCCGTTGTGTTCTTCACCCGGGATCTGTCCGAAGCCGGGCTGCAGAAGGTCTTTGACAAGGTCTCTTCCGTGCTGACCGGGAAGGTCGCCGTGAAGCTGCACACCGGGGAAGCCCAGGGTCCCAACATTCTTCCCCGCCCCTGGGTCAAGGAGCTGCTGGAGAAGAAGCTGCCTGACGCTACCATCATCGAGACCAACACCTACTACGAGGGCAGCCGCTACACCACCGAGGATCACCGTAAGACTCTGGAGATCAACGGCTGGACCTTCTGCCCGGTGGATATCACCGATTCCGAGGGCGTGACCACCCTGCCCGTGAAGGGCGGCAAGTGGTTTACGGAGATGCACGTGGGCAAGACCCTGCCCGATTACGACTCCCTTCTGGTCTTGACCCACTTCAAGGGTCACACCATGGGCGGCTTCGGCGGCAGCAACAAGAACATCGGCATCGGCTGCGCGGACGGCCGGATCGGCAAGAAGGAGATCCATACCGCCGAGGGCTCCCGCAATATGTGGAGCATCGCCGAGGAGGAGCTGATGGAGCGCATCTCCGAGAGCACCAAGGCCACGGTGGATCACTTCGCACCCCACGTCTGCTTCATCAACACCATGCGCAACATGTCCGTGGACTGCGACTGCGCCGGTCCCGAGGCTGAGCCCGTGGTCACGCCGGACATTGGCATTCTGGCCTCCCTGGACATCCTGGCGGTGGATAACGCCTGCATCGATCTGCTCTACGCCCTGCCCGATGGCGGCGGCAAAGCGCTGATAAAGCGGGTGGAGAGCCGTCACGGTCTGCGCCAGCTCAGCTATATGAAGGAGCTGGGCATGGGCAACGACCGCTATGTCCTCATCGATGTTGACCACGACGACGCCGTGATCACCGCCGCCGAGGCGGTCAAGGACGTGAAGCCCGGCTGGACCCCGGATCGCTACAACACCTTCTGGGGCCGCAACAAGCACTGAGCCGACCTCCGGCCCGGCTCCCCGATCTCACCGCACTCAGGGCGAAAAAATGACCCCCGCCGACACGCTGAACCGAACCAGATTGTGCGGACAGCACAAAAAAGACCCGAGATGTAGGAGAATAGAATTAAGTAACGAACTGGCATCGCAACTCCAGCGGTGTCAGT
>CADAHL010000052.1 GCA_902787755.1 Oscillospiraceae bacterium | reverse complement strand
TATATCCTTGCCATAATAATTCCCCCTTGATGTAGTACTCCTATTTTCCTACATCAAGGGGGTTCTTGTCTATTGTCCGTTTTTACTGGTTCGGTTCAGAGTAGCCCCGGATTCGCGTATTCTTAGAAAGTCCCTGCCTCAGCTCTTGGCCCGCATGACGGCCTTCATCCGCTGGCTGTGGTCCAGGATGCTCTTTCTCAGGCGCAGGCTCTTGGGCGTGACCTCCAGCAGCTCGTCGTCCGCCAGAAACTCCAGGCACTGCTCCAGGCTCAGGATCCGGGCGGGGACCAGGCGCAGGGCCTCGTCCGAGCCGGAGGCCCGGGTGTTGGTCAGGTGCTTGGTGCGGCACACGTTCACCGGCACGTCCTCCTGCTTGGGGCACACGCCCACCACCATGCCGGCGTACACCTTGGTGCCGGGGGTGATGAACATGGCGCCCCGCTCCTGGGCGTTCCAGATGCCGTAGGCCACGGCCTCGCCGGTCTCGAAGGCGATGAGGGAGCCGGTATTGCGCCGGGCGATCTCACCCTTGTAGGGCTCATAGCGCTCAAAGACGGAGGCCAGGATGCCCTCGCCCTTGGTATCGGTCAGAAACTCGTTGCGGTAGCCGAACAGGCCACGGGAGGGGACCAGAAACTGGAGCTTCATCCGGTTGCCCACCGGGGTCATCTCCAGGAACTCGCCCTTGCGGGCGCCCAGCTTCTCCATGACGGAGCCCATGCAGTCCGAGGGCACGTCCACCACGACCCGTTCCACAGGCTCGCACTTTTTTCCGTCGATCTCCTGATACAGCACCCGCGGGGGAGAGACCTGGAACTCATAGCCCTCCCGGCGCATGGTCTCGATCAGGATGGACAGGCTCATCTCGCCCCGGCCGGCCACGTTGAAGCTGTCGGTGCTGCTGGGCACGTCGCTGACCCGCAGGGACACGTCCTTCAGGGTCTCCCGCATGAGACGGTCCCGGATCTGCCGGGAGGTGACGAACTTGCCCTCCCGCCCGGCGAAGGGGCTGTCGTTGACGGAGAAGGTCATCTCCAGGGTGGGAGCGCCGATCTTCACGAAGGGCAGAGGCTCGGCGGCGCCCCGGGCGCAGATGGTATCCCCGATGGTGATCTCGCCGATGCCGCTGATGGCGATGATGTTGCCGGCGCCGGCCTCGGTGACCGGGACCCGGCTCAGTCCGTCGAACTGGAACAGGCTTACGGCCTTGGCCTTCATGGTGGGCGCGTCGGGATCGTGGTAGTTGCAGACCTCGATCTCCTGGTTCTGACGGATCACGCCCCGCTCGATCCGGCCGATGGCGATACGGCCCACGTAATCGTTATAGTCGATGCTGCTGACCAGCATCTGGAAGGGAGCGTCCTCGTCCATCTCCGGGGCGGGGATGTAGTCCAGAATGGTCTCAAACAGAGGCTTCAGGTCGGTGCCCGGCACGTCGGGGGAGTAGCTGGCGGTGCCGTTGCGGCCGGAGCAGAACAGCATGGGGGAATCCAGCTGCTCGTCGGTGGCGTCCAGGTCGATGAGAAGCTCCAGCACCTCGTCGATGACCTCGTGGATCCGCTGGTCGGGGCGGTCGATCTTGTTGACCACCACGATCACCCGATGGCCCAGCTCCAGGGCCCGGCTGAGCACGAAGCGGGTCTGGGGCATGGGGCCCTCCGCCGCGTCCACCAGCAGGATGACGCCGTTGACCATTTTCAGGATCCGCTCCACCTCGCCGCCGAAGTCGGCGTGGCCCGGGGTATCCACGATGTTGATCTTGGTGTCCCCGTACCAGACGGCGGTGTTCTTGGCCATAATGGTGATGCCGCGCTCCCGCTCCAGGTCGCCGGAGTCCATGACCCGGTCCTGGACCTCCTGGTTCTCCCGGTAAACGCCGGACTGCTTCAGCATCTCGTCCACCAGGGTGGTCTTGCCGTGGTCGACGTGGGCGATGATAGCCACATTTCTCAGTTTGTCCATAGTCGATTGCTCCCTTATCATTGTTTCAACACAAACAATAAGTTTAACACCAGAAAACGAAAATTGCAAGAGCGGAATAAGCCGGCAGAGAAAGAATCAAAACGTGGGATTTCCGGCGAAAACAGAGACTTTTTTCTGCCGCATGAGCCCGGGGGCGGTTGTTTTCGCGGAAAACTGTGGTATAATAACGAAACAACTGCCGCCATGACGCCGTTTGACGTCGCTTTTCTCACCGCTGACGCGGCAGCCGAAAAAACATGACAAATGATTTGAGAGTTCGAGGAGTCCATGAAGTATCCTGGAAGACGCTGCCCGGCGCTGCCGGTGATCCTGCTGCTGGCCCTGCTGCTCTCGGGCTGCGGAAACGACCGGGCCCGGGAGGAGAGCGCTTCTCCCGCGCCGACGCCCGGGGCGTCGCAGCCGGCGATCCCGCCCACGGCCCCGCCGGATTACACCGGAAAGCTCCGCATCAGCGAAGTGATGGTGAAAAACCGAGCCAGTCTCGCCGACGAGAAGGGAGATTTTCCCGACTGGATCGAGCTGGAAAATCTCAGCGCCGAGCCTCTGGATCTGGCGGGCTGCGGCCTGTCGGACCGGGCGCCCCTGGTGATGTGGGTCTTCCCGACCTATACGCTGCAGCCGGGGGAGCGGGCGGTGATCCTGTGCGGCGAGGAACGCACCGGCTTTGAGCTTTCTCCGGGCGAGAGCCTGACGCTCACCGGGCCGGACGGAAGTGTGCTGGATCAGCTCAGCTGCGACTGCGATGCGCCGGATCGCTCGCTGGCCCGGCAGCCCGACGGCAGCTTTGCCGAGACGGTCTGGATCAGCCCCTGGTTCGAAAACAGCCCGCAGGGCTATGAGGACTACTCCCGGACGAGGACGGCCTGCGGACTGTGCCTCTCCGAGATCGCCGTGGCCAACGACAGTCTCCCCCTGGGACCGGAGAACAGCCTGTCCGACTGGGTGGAGATCGAAAACCGGAGTGAGCAGAGCCTGAGCCTGGCCGGCTGCGTCCTGACCGAAAAGCGGGACGAGGAGGGCTGGCCCTTCCCGGACAGGAGCCTGGAGCCCGGGGAACGGCTGCTGCTGCGCTGTGACGGTGACAGTCCCGCCGACGGGGAGAACACCGGCTTCAGCCTGGACGCCGGCGGTCAGACCCTGTACCTGCTGGACGGGCAGGGGGCGCTGCTGGACTACGTGTACCTCCATGACCTGCCTGCGGACGGAAGCCTGGGCCGGGGCGAGGAGGGCGGATTCCTCTACTATACCCAGCCCAGCTCCGGAGAGGAGAACGGCGAGGGCGTGCGGCGGGTCTCCGCCGCGCCTGCGGCCCTGACCCCGGACGGCTGCTATGAGGGGACGGAGAGCCTGGAGCTTGCGCTCTCGGCGCCGGGGCAGATCCGCTACACCCTGGACGGGTCCGTGCCGGACGAGAGTTCCCCGGTCTATGAGGGACCTCTGACGATCAGCAGGACCACGATCCTCCGGGCGGTGAGCCGGGAAGAGGGGGCCCTGGAGAGCCCGACGGTCACCTACAGCTATTTTCTGAATGAAGCTCACAGCCTGCCGACCCTGAGCCTGGTGGTGGACGACGCCTACTTTTTCCGGGGCGTCTACGATAATAATAATAAGGGGCCGGTGCTGGATGCGAATCTGGCCCTGTACGACGGAGACCACAGCTTCAATCACCGCTGCGGGGTGAGCATGAAGGGCTGGACCAGCCTGTCTCTGCCGAAAAAGAGCCTGGGGGTGACCTTCTCCGGCCGCTACGGCGGCGCGCTGGAGGCGGACATCTACGGCCGGGGCCTGACCGAATATGAGGATCTGTCCATCCGGGCCGGCCAGGACTACACCTTTGCCGTGATCCGCAACGAGCTGGTCCAGGAGCTGTGCCTGGAGAACAGCGAGAGCCTGCTGACCCAGCGCAGCAAGTACTGCGCCCTGTACATCAACGGCGCCTACCACGGGCTGTACTGCCTGAAGGAGGATCTGGACCGGCAGTTCTATGCCTCCCGCACCGGAGTGAGCAAGCACAGCGTGGAGATGCTGCGCTTCCCGGTGCTGCCGGATACGGATTTCTACCGGGACGTGATGGCCCCCGTCTGGAACCGGGACATGAGCGTGCAGGAGAACTACGACGAGGTAGCCGCCCACCTGGATCTGGACAGCCTGATCGACTGGATCCTGTTCGAGGGCTGGTGCGGGAACACGGACCTGCAGGGCAACACCCGGGTCTACCGTTCCCCGGAAAACGGCGGGAAATGGACCTTCGCCCTGTACGACCTGGACTGGTCCTTCTGGTACGAGAACACCGACTTTGTGATCCTCCTGGGCGCTCACGGCAACTCCGGCGAGATGCTGCCCGCCCTGGCCAACGGCCTGCTGAAAAACGAGCAGTTCCGCACCCGCTGCCTGGAGCGCTATGCGCAGCTGATCCGGGGCCCGCTGTCCAATGAGGCGCTGCTGGCCCGGATCGACGAGATGGCGGCCTACGTGGAGCCGGAGGTGGCCCGGGACCGGGAACGCTGGGGCCTGCGCTTTGAATCCTGGCATCACGAGGTGGAGGGTCTGAAGCGGCTCATCACCGAGATGGACTGGGACGAGCACAGCATCACAAATCTTTGCTACTATCTGAGGCTGGACCGGGAAGAACGGGAAGCCTGGTTTGGATAATTGGATAAGGAATAATATATAAGGAGAATCTGTCTATGGAACTGACTGCCTTTGCCCTGTGGCTCAACACCTTTTTCGCCGGCTATGACCGGGCGATCCTGACCCTGATGAACGGCCTGGGGAAGATCCTGGGCGTCCTGCTGACCCCGCTGATGAAGCTTGTCACACTGCTGGGAGAGAAAGGGATCCTGTTTTTCCTGGCGGCGCTGGTGCTCATGTGCTTTGCCCGGACCCGGAAGATCGGCGTGTGCCTGTTCGGCGCCGTGGCCTGCGGCGCGCTGATCACCAACATCATCCTGAAGGATTGGGTGGCCCGGCCCCGGCCCTTTGAGGCCGAGGAGCTGTACCGCCAGTTCTGGATGGCCATCGGCTCTCCCGCCGAGGACGGCTTCTCCTTCCCCTCCGGCCACGTCACCGCCGCGGCGGCGGGCATGACGGCCCTGAGCCTGACCCGGGGGAAGAAGTGGATCTGGCCCTCGGTGATCGTGGTGCTGGTCATGGCCATCGCCAGGAATTACCTGATGGCCCACTATCCCTCCGACGTGCTCTTTGCCGCCGTCATCGGCCTGGCCTCCGGCTTCATCGCCTGGGAGATCACCAAGCTGATCTTCCGCTTCCTGGAGGAGCACGACGATCAGAACTGGTGCGCCCTGGTCCTGGATTTCGATCTGCCTCTGCCCCGGCTGCCCGGCAGCTACGTGGGCAAGCACGAGAAGAAGTAAGATAGTGCGCAGTGCGCAGTGCTTAGTGCGCAGAAAGAGAAACCGAGGCGGTACGCTGCTTTGACCAGAAGCGGCGCCGCCCCGGCTTTTTCCATACCGGGAGGCTTTTGGGCAAAAAAAATACCTCCGGGCACCGGAGGCGGCGAAATATATATCAGAAAAAAGGCAAAAAAAGAAGTAACCCTCGACCGCATCACCGTGTTCCTGCAGTCGAGGGTTACCCTGCCTTCTTAGTATCTAACATCCTGGTTACCTCTCTTTCTTTCAATTTCGACCTGCCCTGTCGCCTGCGGAACACCTTTTCACCGGCCTCAAATAATGGGTTCGCTTCCCCGTCTCTCATCAGTGAGAGCTGCTTATTGCCGTCGTTCCCGCTCCCCGACACCGGGCAGCACACCGTCAGATCCCACGCTGGGGGGCTTTCCTATATGTACATCGGGTTCTCACCCTTTCTGGCTATAATATAGCAAAACGCAGGGGGAAATACAAGTGGTATTCTGTACAAAATTACCAATCCTGGCTTGTGGGAAGCGCCGATTTTGCAGATGACCCGTTGACATTGCACAAAGACTACGCTATATTGGATGCGTTGGGGCGTTTTCCACAGTCTGGAAAACGCCCTTTTTGTGCCGTCAAAAGAGTCTAATAGACTCTTTTGACGGAAGAGCTGCAGCCCGGAGCGCGCACTTCGTCAAACGAAGCTCGTGATACCGGTGAAAACTGCATATCCGCTCCCTCCGTTTTCCTCCCAAATTCAAAGCAGCCGCTTTGAATTTGAATAGATTGTTTACGCGTATAGCGGACAACTCGCACACTTCCGGGCTGAGAAGGTTTTTCTCCGACGTACACGCCGCCGGAGAAAATGAATTTGATTCTTTTGCGCCTGCGGGCGCAAACTCTGCGAGGCTTCTTGGAAAGCGCCCGTTTTATATCCCGAGGACCAGCGCCCGGTAGGTCTTCAGGGCTGTGGGCAGGGGATAGCTCTCGGCGATCTGGCCGGCGGTCTTCCAGAGAAGATCCCCGTTGGGAGCCTCCACCTCCAGCAGATAGCCGGTCATGTGCCATTCCACGTGGGTGAAGACGTGCCGGGCCTGGCCCGCGGGCCGGATGCCGCGCACCGTGAGGCCCAGCTCCCGGGCGGCCTCCACCGCCTCCCGGGCTTCCAGGCAGCCGTCCAGATTGGGAAACTCCCAGAGCCCGGCCAGCAGTCCGGATCTCTCCCGTCGGCGAATGGCCCAGAGTTCCCCGCGGTGAAGCAGCAGAATCGTCCGCTCCTCGATGCGGCGGGCTTTTTTCGGCGTTTTGACCGGATAGCGCTCCGGATCCCCGGCTTCCCGGGCCAGACAGAGCCGCCGCAGCGGGCAAAGCTCGCAGCGGGGAGTGCCGTTGGGGATACAGATCGTCTCCCCCAGCTCCATGAGACCCTCGGTCAGCAGGGCGGCCTGCTCTCCGGAGGGATAGCAGCCGGCCAGCAGGGCCGTCATCCGGGCTTTGACGGAAGGGGCGGCGACGTCCTCCCCGCTGCGCAGCAGCCGGGACAGGACCCGCAGCACGTTTCCGTCCACCGCCGGGGCAGGCTCGCCGTAGGCGATGGAGGCGATGGCCCCGGCGGTGTAGTCCCCGATGCCGGGCAGACTCTTGAGCTCTCCGGCTGTCCGGGGCAGCAGGCCGCCGAAGTCGGTCATGATCTTCTGCGCCGCTTTCTTCAGATTCCGGGCCCGGCTGTAATAGCCCAGGCCCTCCCAGAGCTTCAGCAGCCGGTCCTCCTCCGCCTCCGCCAGGGCCTGCACATCGGGAAGCTCCCGGAGAAAGCGCTCATAATAGGGGATCACCGCCTCGATGCGGGTCTGCTGCAGCATGATCTCCGAGATCCAGATCTGGTAGGGTCCGGGCTCCTCCCGCCAGGGCAGAAGCCGCCGACTGCGTGAATACCAATCCACGATCTCCGGCACCGCGGCCCGGATCCGTTCTTCCGCTGTCATGGACAGCACCCCCTCCTGTTTCTTTGCCCGCATTGTAGCAGAAATCCGGCGGCAGCGCAAGGAAGGGATGGGGAGTGAACCGACGTGCGCTTGTGGAAGAGGGAAAGTTCTGTTACAATAAGGGAAAACGAGTGAGCAGGGAGAGAGGGCTATGTTGACATTGCTCCTGGGACCGGCGGGCACGGGAAAAACCGCATATATCATGGATCAGATCCGCCGGGCTGTGGACGAGGGCCGGGGCGGACGGCTCCTGCTGGTGCCCGAACAGTACAGCCATGAGGCCGAGAGGGAGCTCTGCGCCCGCTGCGGCGACCGACTGAGCCTCTATGCCGAGGTCTTCAGCTTCACGGGCCTGGCCCGGCGGCTCCAACAGGAGCTGGGCGGCGGGGCGAATAAGCTGTTGGACAAGGGCGGACGGCTCCTGTGCATGACCCTGGCTCTGGACGCCGTGGGATCCCGGCTGAAGGTCTATACCGGCGCGCACCGCCGGGGAGAACTGCAGGTGCTGCTGCTCCGGGCCCTGGATGAGCTGAAGAGCGCCTGCGTGGAGCCGGAGGCCCTGGCCGAAGCGGCCCGGCAGTGCCCCGGCGCGCTGGGGGACAAGCTGGAGGATCTGAGCCTGATCGCCGCGGCCTACGACGCGGTGACGGCCCGGGGCCATCTGGATCCCGCAGACCGGCTGAGCATCCTGGCCGGGCAGATCGGCCGCAGCGGCTTTGATGGAAACACCCACGTCTATGTGGACGGCTTTATCGACTTTACCTTCCAGGAGCTTCGGGTCCTGGAGGCGCTGCTGAAAAAGGGCGTGGAGATGACGGTCTGCCTGACGGCGGACGGACTTCACGGCACGGAGGAGATATTCGCCCTGTCCCGGCGTTCGGCCCATCTGCTCCTGTCCCGGGCCGAGGCGCTGGGGATCCCGGTCCAGGTCCGGGAGATGGAGGCCCGGGAGGGGAAGGCGCCGGCCCTGCGCTTTTTCTCCGAGCAGATGCTGCGCTACGAGAGACAGACCTGGACCGGGGATCCGGCCCCCATCCGCCTGCTGCTGGCCCAGAGCCCGGAGGAGGAGTGCGAGGCCGCCGCGGCCCGGGTCCTGGAGCTGGTCCGGGAGCAGGGCTGCCGCTGGCGGGAGATCGCCGTGGCGGTTCGGGGCTTCGAGAGCTACCGGGCCCAGCTGGAGAGCACCTTCCGGCAGTACGGCGTGCCCCTGTTCGTGACCCGGCGCTCGGAGGTCCTGTCCCGGCCCGTGCCGGCGCTGATCGGGCTTGCGTATGAGATCGCGGAGAACGGCTGGGAGCTGGACGACGTGCTCAGCTATCTGCGTACCGGCCTGCTGGATCTGACGGAGGAGGAGTCGGACCTGCTGGCGGGCTATCTCTTTCTCTGGCAGCTCAGAGGCGCGGCCTGGGAGCGGAATACCGACTGGCGCCAGCATCCGGACGGATACGGCGTGGCGGAGACGGAGGAGAGCCGGGAGAAGCTCGGGCGCATCAATGAGCTGCGGCAGCGGGTATCCCGGCCGCTGCTGAACTTTGCCGAACGCTCCGGCTTGGCCGATACCGCCGAGAAACAGGCCGCCGCGCTGGCCGAACTGCTGGAGGAGCTGCGTCTGCCCGAACAGCTGGAGAAACGCGCCAGGCTGCTGGAGGCGGAGGATCGGCTGGAGCTGGCCGCGGAATACAGCCAGCTCTGGGAGCTGACGGTCAGCGCGCTGGAGCAGTGCGCCGCCATCCTGGGGGATACGGAAATGGACAGGGAGACCTTCGGCAGACTCTTTCTGCTGATGCTCTCCCAGTATGATATCGGCCTGATCCCGGTAGCGCTGGACCGGGTCAACGCCGGGGACTTCGACCGGATGCGCCGGCGGAATATCCGGCACCTGATCGTTCTGGGCTGCAGCGACGACCGGCTGCCTCCCGCCGCCGAGGGCGGCGGCGTGTTCTCCGACGAGGAGAGGGAGCGCCTGCAGGAGCTGTCTATCGACCTGGGCAGTGGCGAAGGAGAGCTGTGGCGGGAGTTTTCCCTGATCTACCACTGTCTTACCCTGCCCTCGGAGAGCCTCTGCCTGATCGCGCCCCTGCGGAATACCGAGGGCAGTCCGGTGCAGCCGGCTTACGTCTATCACCGGGCCGGAGCGATCTTCGGCCTGACGCCGGAGACGGTCTGCGCCGCCGACCTGCGCCTGTCCGCCCGGAACCCCGCCCTGAGTATGGCGGCCACGGCCCTGCGGGGCGGCGGCAGCCAGGCCCGGGCGGCGGCATCCTGGTTCCTGAGCCGGGAGCCGGAGCGCTTTTCCCGGCTGGCGGCCGCCGCGCAGATGACCCGGGGCCAGCTGAGCCCCCAGGCGGTGGAGCAGCTCTACGGCAAGCAGCTGCGGCTCAGCGCGTCCCGGATCGACCGCTTTGCCAGCTGCAAATTCGCCTACTTCTGCCAGTACGGCCTGAAGGCCAAGCCCCATGAGCCCGCCCGGTTTTCCGCCCCGGAGATCGGCACCTTCTACCACTATCTGCTGGAAAACACCGCCCGGGAGGTCTCCGGGCTGGGGGGCTTCGGACAGGTCAGCGACGAGCAGGTGGGCCGGATCTGCGAGCGCTACGTGGAGAAATATGTCCATGAGGAGCTCAACGACTTTCGGGAGAAGACCCCCCGCTTCCTCTATCTGTTTCATCGGATCTGCCAGGACGCCCGTCAGGTGGTGCTGGATACCGCCCAGGAGCTGCGGCGTTCGGACTTCCAGCCCCTGGACTTCGAACTGGACTTCTCCAAGGCCCAGGATATCCGTCCGCTGGAGCTGGGCGAGGGGGCGGAGAAGCTGGCCCTGACCGGAATTGCCGACCGGGTGGACGGCTGGGTCCACGAGGGCAGGCTGTATCTGCGGGTGGTGGACTACAAAACCGGCCACAAGCAGTTCTCCCTGTCGGATATCTGGTACGGCCAGGGCCTGCAGATGCTGCTGTACCTGTTCGCCCTGGAGGCGGACGGCGAGCGGCGCTATGAGCATGAGATCGTGCCCGCCGGGGTGATGTACGTCCCCGCCAAAAGCATTCTGCTGAGACTCGACGGAGACACGGACCGCGAAACCATCGAAAAAAAGCGCAGCGACCAGCTGCGCCGCTCCGGCCTGGTGCTGGATGATCCCGAAGTCCTGGAGGCCTGGGAGAAGGGCGAGGACAAGCGCTACATCCCCGTAAAGCTCCGGGGCGCCGCCGGGTCCTGCAATTCCCTGGCCAGCGCGGAGCGGATCGGCCAGCTGGACCGGCACATCCGCCGGACCCTCAGGGAAATGGCCTCCGAGCTGCGTCACGGCGCCATCGCCGCCGACCCCTGGTACCGCAGCCAGCAGGAGAACGCCTGCCTCAGCTGTCCCTATCAGGACGCCTGCTTTTTCTCCGACGGAGAGAACGGCGAGAGCTGCCGCCGTCTGCAAAAGCTGAAGGACGACGAGGTATGGCAAAATATGGAGGCCGCAGAGAGCCCGGAGAGAGAACAGGAGGCACAGCATGAGTGAATTCAAGCCCACAGCATCCCAGCGTCTGGCCATCGGGAGCCGGGGCAGCGCTGTTCTGGTCTCCGCCGGCGCCGGCAGCGGCAAAACCAAAGTCCTGACCGAGCGGCTGATGGCCTGGCTCCGGGGAGAGGACGGAGCGGATCTGGATGAGTTTCTCATCATCACCTTCACCCGGGCCGCCGCCGGAGAGCTTCGGGGCCGGATCATGGAGGAACTGAGCGCGGCCCTGGCGGAGGATCCCGGCAACCGGCGGCTGCGGAAGCAGAGCGCTCTGGTGCGCCGGGCCCAGATCGGCACCATCCACAGCTTCTGTGCCAATCTTCTGCGGGAGTACAGCCACCAGGCCGAGCTGAGCCCGGATTTCAAGATCCTGGACGAGGATCGGGCCGCGATGATGAAGGCCGCCGCGATGGAGAGGGTCCTGGAGCGCAGCTATCTGCGCCTGGAGCAGCAGCCGGATTTCCGCCTGCTGGCCGACACCGTGGGCGCGGGCCGGGACGACGCCAAGCTGGGCGAGCTGGCCCTGAGCCTGTATAACCAGATGCAGTGCCACGCCCGGCCGGAGGTCTGGGCCCAGGCCCAGATCGACCAGCTCCGGACCCCGGTGGAGGACGTGGCGCAGACCGATTGGGGCCGGCAGATGCTCCTGCAGGTCCGCGATACGGCGGCCTACTGGGCGGAGGCCATGGACCGGGCCATCGGCGAAATGCGCGCCGAGCCCAAGATCTTCGCCGCGTATTATGACAGCTTTGCCGAGACGGCCGACGGGCTCCGGGCCTTTGTGCGCCAGGCGGAGCGGGGCTGGGACGCGGCGCGGACCGCTCTGCCCATTCGCTTCCCCAGAATGACCCTGCGCAACAGCCCGGATCCCGCGCTGAGCGATCGGGTAAAGGAGATCCGGGAAGCCTGTAAAAAGGCCATGGAGAAGATCGGGAAGACCATGGACCGGGATTCGGCCACCCTGCTGCGGGAGACGACCCAGACTTCCCCGGCCATGTGCGCCCTGCTGCAGATGGTTATGGAGTTCGACCGGGAGTACGCAAGGGCCAAGCGCCGGGCGAACCTGGTGGATTACGGCGATCTGGAGCACAAGGCGGCAAAGCTGCTGACCCGGGAGGACGGCAGCCCCTCGGAGCTGGCCGGGGAGATCTCCGGCCGCTTCCGGGAGATCATGGTGGACGAATATCAGGACGTGAGCCAGGTGCAGGACGCGATTTTTGCCGCCCTGTCCCGGAGCGGAAAGAACCTGTTTATGGTGGGGGACGTCAAGCAGTCTATCTATCGCTTCCGCCTGGCAGACCCGGAGATCTTCAACCAGAAGTACCGGGAATACGGCGATGCGGAGTCCACCCCCGAGGGAGAGCCCCGGCGGATCCTGCTGCGGGAGAATTTCCGCTCCCGGCAGGAGATCATCGACGGCGCCAACGCCATCTTCCGCCAGGCCATGTCCCGGAGCCTGGGAGATGTGGATTATGACGACGCGGCGGCCCTGATCTTCGGTTCCAGGGCCTACACGGGCCGGGTCCCCAAGCCGGAGCTGCTGCTTCTGGACGAGAGCAGCGGGGACGACGATGAGGACAGCCCGGATCGGATCGCCGGCGAGACCGCCCTGGTGGCCCGGGAGATCCGGGAGCTGATGGCCTCCGGCTGCACCGTCACCGGCAAGGAGGGCGTCCGTCCCCTGCAGTATGGGGATATCGCCATCCTGCTGCGCACCGCCAATCGCACCGGCCCCGCCTTTCGCCGGGAGCTGGGCCGACTGGGCCTGCCGGTGGCGGCGGGCCAGGGCGGCGGCTTCTTCAGCGCGGTGGAGGTCTCGGCGGTGCTGAGTATGCTGTCGGTGATCGACGACCCCCATCAGGACGTGGCCCTGATCGCCGCCCTGCGCAGCCCCGCCTTCGGCTTCACGGCCGACGAGCTGGTGGCCATCCGGGCCTGCGACAAGGAAGCGGATCTGTACACCGCCCTGAGCCTGTACGGGGAGAAGGACCCGAAGGCCGCGGCGTTCCTGGAGCTGCTGGAGAGCCTGCGCCGCCGGGCGCCGGATCTGAGTGCGGCGGATCTGGTGTCGCTGCTGCTGGAGGAGATGGATCTGCTGGCGATCTGCTGCGCCATGAGTGAGGCCGAGCAGCGCCGGAACCGCCTGACCGCCCTGATCGGTCTTGCCGAGAGCTATGAGGCCAGCGGCTTCAAGGGCCTGCACCGCTTCGTGCTCTGGCTGCGGCAGCGGGCCCAAAAGGGAGAGGAGCCGGCCCTGGGCGCCGGGGGCGATTCCGCCATCCAGATCCTTTCGGTCCACAAGTCCAAGGGCCTGGAGTTTCCGGTGGTGTTTCTCTGCGATACTGCCCATCAGTTCAATAAGACTAAAATATCGGACGGCGTACTGGTCCATCCCCAGCTGGGCCTGGGACCCATGATGGTGGATCTGGAGCGCCGGGTCAAGTATCCCACCCTGGCCTACCATGCCATTATGGATCGGCAGAACCGGGAGCTGGTCAGCGAGGAGATGCGCCTGCTGTACGTGGCGCTCACCCGGGCCAAGGAGCGGCTGTTCGTCACAGCCAGTCTGAAAAACGCGGAGCGGGCCCTGGGAAAGCTGGCCAATCAAGTCAGCAGCCCCCTGTCGCCGGAGATCCTGCGGGGGAAGGCGAGTCCGGCCGAATGGATGATCCTGGCGGTTCTGGCCGATGAGCAGGAACACTGGTCTCTGCGGGTCTGCCAGCGCCCCCGGGAGGAGGCAAGCGCCGCGCCGGAGGAGATCCGGACGTGGGCGGACGAGGACAGCCAGAGCCTGCTGGAGCAGCGCCTGCGCTTTGTTTATCCCCACCGCGGGGCGGAGACCCTGCCCTCCAAGGTCACGGCCACCCAGCAGAAGGGCGATCGGGAGCGGGATGAGGACGCCTACGTTCCCGCGCGGATCCGGAAACAGAGGCAGTTCCGGCTCCCGGATTTCGCCCGGGCGGATCAGCCTGTCACCGGTACGGAGAAGGGCACGGCCACCCATCTGGTGCTGCAGGTCATGGATTTTTCCCGTACCGGCAGCCCGGAGGAGATCCGGCAGGAGATCGAAAGCCTGCGGGAGCGGGGCTTCCTGTCCCGGCGTGAGGCGGAGGCGGTGGACGAAGGGGCGATTTTCCGCCTGTTCCGGTCCCCTCTGGGGCAGCGCATTCTGACGGCAAAGACCCTGAAGCGGGAGTTCAAGTTTTCTCTGCTGTGTCCGGCCTCGGAGTATTTTCCCGACGGCGAAGGCGAGCAGGTGCTGCTGCAGGGCGTGGTGGACTGCTATCTGGAGGACGAGAACGGACTGACCGTCATCGACTATAAGACCGACCAAGTAAGAAGCAAGGCGGAGGCGGTGAAGCGGGCCGAGCACTATCGTGGCCAGTTGAATGCGTATGCCCGGGCTCTGGAGCGGATCCTGCGGAAGCCTGTCCGGGAGAAGCTGCTGGTCTTTCTCTCGGTGGGCGAGACCGTGGCGCTGGACTGATCCGAAGCGAAAAACGCGGGGAGAGCCGCTTTGACTCTCCCCGCGCCGGAGCCGGGCCTGCAGCAAAAACGCTATCCTTCCGCTGAAAAGCAGAACGCCTTCAAGCTGCTGAGCGCGGTCCCGGCGGCCGCTGAAGACCCTTCCCTCCCGTCCTGAGAAAACAGCTCCGTCCAATTCTGAAAAAAGTCTTGACAAAAGAGAAAAACGGGGTTATTATATCCGAGCTATGGACGATTGGCGCAGCTGGTAGCGCATCCGCTTTTGGCGCAGCTGGTAGCGCATCCGCTTGACGTGCGGGAGGTCACAAGTTCGAGTCTTGTATCGTCCACCATGAAATCCGAACCGAAAGGTTCGGATTTTCCTTTTATCCAGGTAAAATCGCCTCTTTTTGCCTCAAAAAGTTGAGGCCGATTTTCCAAAAGTAAAAGTTTTACTTATTTTTAGCCTTACGAGATTAACAAGAAGCGGGACGAATCAACACGAAACAGAGCTGATAAAGGCCTCCATTCTGTTCGCACTGACATGCTTCATCTGATCTGTAACATGTCCATAAACATCAAGCGTGAAGGCTGCTGTGGCATGTCCGAGATTTTCCTGAACGGTTTTGATGTCGTCTCCGCTCTTGATCGCGGCCACCGCATAGGTGTGGCGCAGATCATGAAATCTGGTGTTGGGCAGGCCAAGTTTCTTCACAACGCGCTTAAAGCAGTCATAGACGGTTCGGTAAGAGAGATAGCCTCCAGTCGGATTTGTAAAAATCAGATTGTGGCTTTCCCAATTCTTTCCCGCATCCATCATCATTAACGCCTGCTTTGCCCGCTGTGCCTTGAACAACTCAATAACGGTTGGCGCAAGCACAATAACGCGCATCTTGCCGTTCTTCGGGGTGGAGAAGTGATACTCTCCACCCTTTTGACGTTCTCTGACAAGCTGACGTCGGATCACAAGCGTTCCGCGCTTGAAATCAATGCAATCCCATGTAAGACCGAGTACTTCCCCTTCCCGCATTCCGGTAAAAAGGGCAATTTTATACAGATACTCATGAGTATGTCCCTCGATTGCCTTGAGAAACTGCGTGATCTGCTCATCCT
The DNA here is from genome assembly GCA_902787755.1 of Oscillospiraceae bacterium. Taxonomy (GTDB): domain Bacteria; phylum Bacillota; class Clostridia; order Oscillospirales; family Oscillospiraceae; genus Limivicinus. The sequence continues at coordinate 2,382 of CADAHL010000052.1, read as the reverse complement.
CCAGCGGGACGATTTCCTTGCGTACAGCGCGAGGTAGTTCACACGCGTCGCTCGGATTTGTACGGATCAAGCCAACCTGAACGGCCTTGCTTAATGCGGAGTGAAAGATCCCGTGGATACAACGGACGGTTTTGGGCGACAGAGGAGATACGCCGGGCTTTTTGGGCTTGAGGAGATCGTTGTAAAACCTCTGAATCAGCGGAGTCTGGAGATCCTCCAGCTTGGTTGCACCTAAGATGAAACCATCGCCTCTTTGGGAGACGACAAAGAGAGCCGCGGGAATAACAAGAGCAAAATACCGCAAGCGATAGGGCGAGATCACAATGAACGCCGACCCCGTCAGGTGCTTCGCTTTCTGTTCAAGCTTTCGGAGGACCGGGAAAAAACAGCGTTTCAGCAGGCTCTCCACAAAGGCGTCTCCGTCGTCCCGAAAACAGAAAAGCGCGCTATCGTGAAAACGACGGTTTCCTGCTCTTTCAAGCGTGATGCGGCCCGATTTTTTCGGACACAATGACAATTGATGTAAGCGAAAAAATGTGTTAATATTTTGACGAACCCGAAAAGGAGTTGATGATTATGAACAGAGAATATCCCAATGTTGACACCCTGGAAGCGCTTGAGAAAGAGATCGAACGGGTCAAGGCCGCGCAAGCCGTCTACGCCTCCTATACACAGGAGCAGGTGGACAGGATCTTCCTGGCCGCAGCGACTGCCGCGAACAAGGCCCGGATCCCGCTGGCGAAGGCCGCGGTCGCCGAGACCGGCATGGGCATCGTGGAGGATAAGGTCATCAAAAACCACTTTGCCTCTGAGTATGTGTATAACGCCTATCGCAACACCAAAACCTGCGGCGTCATCGAGGAGGATAAGGCCTACGGCGTGAAGAAGATCGCCGAGCCCCTGGGCCTCGTATGCGCCATCATCCCCACGACGAACCCCACTTCCACTGCTATTTTCAAAACGCTTCTGGCGCTGAAAACCCGCAACGGCATCATCATCAGCCCCCACCACCGTGCCAAGAGCAGCACCGTGGAGGCCGCCAAGGTCGTGCTGGAGGCCGCTGTGGCGGCCGGTGCGCCCGAAGACATCATCGGCTGGATCAGCGCCCCGTCCCGTGAGATGACCCGGCTTCTCATGAAGGAGTCGGATATCATCCTGGCCACCGGCGGACCCAGCATGGTCAACGCGGCCTATTCCTCCGGCACCCCGGCTCTCGGCGTCGGCGCGGGCAACGTCCCCGCGATCATCGACGACTCGGCGGATATCCTGCTGGCGGTGAACTCCGTCATCCACTCCAAGACCTTTGATAACGGCATGATCTGCGCCTCCGAGCAGTCGGTCATCGTGCATGAGAGCATTTACGATGAAGTGCGCAGGGAATTTGCAAGGCGCGGCTGCTTCTTCCTCTACGGGGAAGCGCTGGATAAAGTGCGCAAAACCGTCATCATCAACGGCGCGGTGAACGCCGGCATCGTGGGCCAGTCCGCCGCGAAAATTGCGGCTCTCGCCGGGGTTCAGGTCCCCGAGGGCACCAAGATCCTCATCGGCGAGGTGGAATCCACCGATAAGTCCGAGGAGTTTGCCCACGAAAAGCTTTCCCCCGTCCTCGCCATGTATCGAGCCAAGGATTTTGCCGACGCGGTAGACAAGGCGCAGGCTCTCGTGGAGGGCGGCGGCCTGGGCCATACCGCCTCCATCTATCTCAATACCGCCACGCAGCAGGACAAGCTCGAGACCTTCCAGGCCCGGATGAAGACCTGCCGCATCGTAGTCAATACGCCCTCCTCCCACGGCGGCATCGGCGATCTCTATAACTTTGCCCTCGCTCCGTCGCTGACGCTGGGCTGCGGCTCCTGGGGCGGCAACTCGGTATCGGAGAACGTGGGCGTCAAGCATCTGCTGAACATCAAAACTGTGGTGGAAAGAAGGGAAAACATGCTCTGGTTCCGCGCGCCGGAAAAGATCTACATCAAGAAGGGCTGCCTGCCCGTCGCCCTCAAGGAGCTGGGCGAGATGGGCAAAAAGCGCGCCTTCGTTGTTACCGGCCCCCACCTGCACAAGACCGGAGCAGCTGACCCGATCTTCCGGAAGTTGGAAGAATTGGGGATCGAGCACACCTGCTTCTTTGACGTTCCCAACGACCCGACCCTCGCCTGCGCCAGAGAGGGCGCCAGGCGCATGGCGACCTTCAAGCCCGACGTGATCATCGCCCTGGGCGGCGGCTCGCCCATGGACGCGGCCAAGATCATGTGGGTCCTCTATGAGCATCCCGAGGTCGATTTTGCCGACATGGCGATGCGCTTCTCCGATATCCGCAAGCGCATTTATAAATTCCCGAAGATGGGCGAAAAGGCCTACTTCATCTGCATCCCCACCTCCGCC
>CADAHL010000051.1 GCA_902787755.1 Oscillospiraceae bacterium | reverse complement strand
TGACACCGCTAGAGTTGCGATGCCAGTTCGTTACTTAATTCTACTCTCCTACATCTCGGGTCTTTTTTGTGCTGTCCGCACAATCTGGTTCGGTTCACTCTGCCCCGGGTTTTTTTATGACGACGGGTGCGATTCCCATTTCATGGTTGATTTCCGAAGCGATATCGGTTACAATAGGATTAACCCAATCAGGAGGTCTGTGAAATGAGCAAAGAGAATGAATTTGGCCCCGATCTGATCACCATTATCGACGACGACGGACAGGAGTTTGAGCTGGAGATCCTGGACGAGATGGACTACAACGGCGAGCACTATATCGCCTTCCTTCCCGCCAACATGGATGAGGACGACCCGGATTACGGCATCATCATTCTTCGCTCGGTCACGGACGAAAACGGCGACGAGCTGTTTGAATCCATCGACGATGAGGCCCAGCTCCAGGATGTGTACGAGCATTTCATGGTGCTGCTGTTCGACGATGAGGACGAGGACGAATAATTCTCCTCCCCCTCCCATACAATAATAATGTGATCATGTCCTGCGGTGTGCGTGTCGTCGTTTTAAGACCATCGTGGCTCATAAAACCCACATCTCTCATAAGGGATGCCGATTTGAGTCTGCGGATTGCAGGCCTCCCGGGCCTTGCGCCCGGAAGTTGGAAGCAGCGAAACAGAACTTAGGCGACCCACCTGCTCTTGTGTGCAGGTTGTTCATGAGCCAGCACGGCATTCGCGGGCGCTCCCCCGGCTTCGGCCGGGGGAGTTTTTTTGAGGCCGTCAAAAGAGTCCTGCGGACTCTTTTGACGGCGTGTTACTCGCGCTGATCGCGTCGGGCTTTGGCCCTCCTTGGTCGGCGCGAGGCCTCGCTCAGCTCGGCTCAGGGTGTTTTTGCCGAGGGGAGCGGCCCGAAGGGCCGGGTGGGACCGCTCCCCCGGACGCCCGCGTGCCTTTCCGCCGAAAACTTTGCTTGCAATCCGGGCGGAATGGGTTTACTGTTGTAGCAGCAAATTCAGCCGGAAAGGAGCGAGCCTATGGCGTCCGAAACCAAAACCGTCCGGGATTCCGGGCCGGAGCTGCTGCGCATTCTGTGCATGCTGCTGGTGGTGGCCCACCATTACGTGGCCCATGGGCCCATCTATCTGCTCTCCCTGCCCGACTTCTGCGCCGGGACGGTGTTTCTGCAGCTCTTCGGTCTGTTCGGCCGGGCGGCCAACTGTGTATTTGTGCTCCTCTCCGGTTATTTTCTGCTCCGGGCCACCGCGGATCTGGCGGCCTACTACCGCCGTCTGGTGCGCCTTCTGGCCCAGTATACCTTTTATACCCTGTTCTTTGCCGTTCTGGCCATGATTCTGGGCTGGGAGAGCTTCTCGGGAAAGCTCCTGCTGAAATCCGCCCTGCCCGCTCTCTTCGGTGTGGGCAACTGGTTCCTCTACGCCTATGTCTGGTTCTTCCTCTTCTCCCCCTTCGTAAACCGGATGCTCCTCAAGGGCGACCGGCGTACGAACCTGGGCGCCTGCCTGATCCTGCAGCTGCTCTGGTGCGTCATCCCCACCCTCTCCGTCTTCAATCTGAACAACTTCGGCAATTTTGGCTTCTTCCTGGTCTGGTACTGGACCGGCGGCTGCCTGCGGCTGTACCTGCCGGAGCGCTCCGACCGGAAAAAATGCGGACTCCTTCTGCTGGGGGCCACGGTCCTGCAGTTTGCCACGGTGCTGATCCCGGACGGTCTTGCCCTGCTCACCGGCAGCCAGGCGATGCTGGACCGTTCCATGCTCTTCCAGCCCGCCCACAGCCTGTCCTCCTCCCTCTGGGCTCTGGCCATGTTCCTGACCTTCCGTCGCCTCCCCCTGCGCTCCGGGGCCGTGAACCGGATCGCCGGGCACGTGATGGCGGTGTACCTGATCCACGACAACGAGTATCTCCGCCACCGGATCTGGGGTGAAGTCTGGTCCAACGCCGGGCTTCTGCACTCCTGGTGGCTGCCGGTCCACGCCTTGGGGAAGGTGCTGCTGGTGTTCCTGCTGTGCGTGGCCTTCGATCTGCTGCGGGAATGGACCCTGGGCCGCTGGATCGAGCCGGGCCTGCTGCGGCTCTATGACCGGCTGGCCCCCCGGCTGCGGGACCGGGCCAAACGGCTTTTGAAGCTCTGAGCGCTTTTCCTTGCAATCCCGGGAAAAAACGATATAATATCAGCGTATGGTACACAACTTAAATTTCCGACAGGAGGAACTTTTATGGTTAAAGTCGAGCTCTCCGGCGCTGCCGGATTCTTCACCGCCGCCGGTCCTGACTATGCCCTGGCGGCCCTGGCCCACAAGACGCTCTCCGAGCGCAGCGGCCTGGGCGCGGATTTCACCGGCTGGTTCGAGCTGCCCCAGCGCATTAAGGACACGGAACTGCCCGCCATTCTGGAGGCGGCCAAAACCATCCGCAGCCGCTCCAAGGCCCTGGTGGTCATCGGCATCGGCGGCTCCTACCTGGGCGCCCGGGGCGCTATCGAGCTTCTCAAGCCCATCCCCGGCGAGAACGATCCCCGGGTCTTCTTCGTGGGCAACGGCCTGTCCCCCGACGCCCTGTGCGACACCCTGCGCCTGCTGGGCGACAAGGACTTCGACGTGAACGTGATCTCCAAGTCCGGCACCACCCTGGAGCCGGCGGTGTCCTTCCGCATCTTCCGGGGCCTGCTGGAGAAGAAATACGGCGACAAGGCCGACGAGCACATCTTCGCCACCACCGACGCCCGCCGGGGCGTGCTCAAATCCCTGGCCGACGCCCACGGCTGGCCCTGCTTCGTGGTTCCCGACGACGTGGGCGGCCGCTTCAGCGTGCTGTCTGCGGTGGGCCTGCTGCCCATGGCCGTGGCCGGCATCGACGTTCAGAAGGTCATCGACGCGGCCATCGCCGAGTTCAAGGCCCTGGATCTGAGAAGCCCGGAGAACCCGGCCTGGCAGTATGCCGCCGCCCGGCAGCATCTGTATAACAAGGGCTACGGCGTGGAGATCCTGGGCTGCTACGAGCCCAGCTTCCGGTTCATGGCCGAGTGGTGGAAGCAGCTCTACGGCGAGAGCGAGGGCAAGGACCACAAGGGCATCTTCCCCGCCAGCGTGGAATTCACCGCCGATCTGCACTCCATGGGCCAGTACATCCAGCAGGGCCCCCGGATGCTGATGGAGTCCATCGTCCGCTTCGACAAGTGCCGGGATACGCTCCCCTTCCCCGAGAGCGAGGACAACGCCGACGGCCTGAACTACATCGCCGGCCGGGATCTGTCCGAGATCTGTGAGGTAGCCGCCGACGCGGTCAAGCAGGCCCATATCGACGGCGGCGTGCCCAACATCGTGATCCGGGTCCCCAGACGGGACGAGGAGGGCTTTGCCGCTCTGGTCTGCTTCTTCGAGATCGCCTGCGCCATCTCCGGCTATATGTCCGGGGTCAATCCCTTCGACCAGCCGGGCGTGGAGGCCTACAAGAAGAATATGTTCCGCATGCTGGGCAAGCCCGGCGCGGTGTGACGCCCCGGGGCTGTGAAAAACAAGGTTTTTCACAGCCCCGCTGTTTTTTTCGCCAATGATTAAGCAAAATGCTGACAATCGTTGCGAAATGGGAATAATTGTGTTATATTGAATCGTTCCAAAATTTGATCTCTGCGGCAGCCAGCCGCAGGAAAGGAAGAATCTATGAAAAACACCGAAAAAACCATGGACAAGATCATCGCGCTCTGCAAGGGCCGGGGCTTCATCTTCGCCGGCTCCGAAATCTACGGGGGCCTGGCCAACACCTGGGACTACGGTCCTCTGGGCACCCGGATGAAGAACACCGTGAAGGACGCCTGGCGGAAAAAGTTCATCCAGGAGCGGCGCAACAGCTTCGAGGTGGACGCGGACATCCTCATGAACCCCCGGGTCTGGGAGGCCAGCGGCCACGTGCAGAGCTTTGCCGATCCTCTGCTGGACTGCAAGGAGTGCAAAATGCGCTTCCGGGCCGACAACCTTATTGACGACGCGGACCCCGACGCCCACGCCGATGGCATGACCAAGGAGCAGATGTTCGACTATATCAAGGCGCACCACATTCCCTGCCCCAACTGCGGCAAGCACAACTTCACCGATATCCGGGAATTCAACCTGATGTTCCAGACCTTCCGCGGCGTGACCAACGACGCCAAGAGCATCATCTACCTGCGTCCCGAGAACGCCCAGGGCGAGTACGTCAACTACCCCAACGTGCTGCGGGCCATGCGCACCAAGCTGCCCTTCTCCATCGGTCAGATCGGCAAGGCCTTCCGCAATGAGATCACCCCGGGCAACTTCACCTTCCGCACCATCGAGTTCGAGCAGATGGAGTTCCAGACCTTCTGCAAGCCCGGCGACGACGGCGAGCTGTACGAGTTCTTCAAGCAGTTCGGCAAGGAGTTCTTCATGTCCCTGGGCATTCCCGAGGAGAACCTGCGCTACCACGACCATGAGAAGCTGGCCCACTACGCCAAGGCCGCCTGCGATATCGAGTTCCTGTTCCCCTTCGGCTGGGGCGAGATCAACGGCACCCACAACCGCACCGATTTCGACCTGAGCCGCCACCAGGAGTACAGCGGCCAGAAGCTGGAGTATATCGACCCCTTCAGCGGCGAGCGCTTCGTGCCCTATATCATCGAGTCCACCTACGGTCTGGACCGGACCGTGCTGGCCCTGCTGTGCCAGGCCTACGACGAGGAAGTGGTGGACGAGGAAAAGCACGACGTGCGCGTAGTGCTGCATCTGCATCCGGCCATCGCCCCCATCAAGGCCGCCGTGCTGCCCCTGTCCAAGAAGCTGGCGGAGCCCGCCCTCAAGATCCGGGACGAGCTGGCCAGGAGCTTCATGGTGGAGTACGACGAGACCGGCTCCATCGGCAAGCGCTATCGCCGGGCCGATGAGATCGGCACCCCCTTCTGCGTCACCTACGACTTCGATTCCGAGACCGACGGCTGCGTCACCGTGCGTGAGCGCGACAGCATGGAGCAGGTCCGCATCCCCATCAGCGAGGTGAAGGACTACATCGAGCAGCGGATTCAGCTGTGAGATCATGGCTCCCCTGTGCAAGGGGAGCTGTCGCGTCAGCGACCGAGGGGCTGCCCCGCCTGCGGATCAGCCCCTCCGCCTCCTTCGGAGGCACCTCCCCTTACTCAGGGGAGGCTATGAGGAAGAGGAGATTACGATATGAAAGATGGATTTGTGAAGGTCGCGGCGGCCTCTCCGGTGATCCGGGTCGCCGATTGCGACTATAACGCCCAGCGCGTCATTGAATGCATCCGGGAAGCGGACAGGCAGGGCGTGAAGGTCCTGGTGTTCCCGGAGCTGACCCTCACCGGCGTCAGCTGCTGGGATCTGTTCCGGCACCGGGTGATCCTGGACGGGGCCGAACAGGCCCTAGCCCAGGTGGCCAAGGCCACCGAGGGCAGCGATATGCTGGTCTTCGTGGGCCTGCCTTACGCCCACAAGAGCCGACTGTACAGCGTGGCCGCCGCCCTCTCTGACGGCGAGATCCTGGCCCTAGTTCCCCGGCAGAGCGGTGACGAGCGCTTTGCCGCCCCGATCTGGGACGGGGAAGAGGCGGAGATCTGCGGGACCACGGTGGAGCTGGGCGGAGATATTCTGTTCGAGTCCAACGCCCTCAGCGAGCTGCGGGTGGCGGTCCGCCTGGGGATCGACCGGGAGGACCCGGAGAGCCCCGTGCTGCGCCACGCCCAGGCCGGCGCCACGCTGATCGCCGATATGGCCGGCTTTGCCCAGACCCTCAGTTCTACTGAGGATGCCCGGCTGGAGCTGCGCTATGAGTCCCGCCGGGGGAAGGCCGCCATCGTTCTGGCCGCGCCCGGCCGGGGCGAGAGCAGCACCGACCGGGTCTACTCCGGCCTGTGCCTGGTGGCTGAAAACGGCAAGCTCCTGGCCGAGCAGGAGAAGGCAGACGCTCTGGCCGTTACCGAGATCGACGTGCAGCTGCTCTCCAACCTGCGCCGGGACAGCGGTCTGTTCGGCTGGGACGATGAGTACAGCGTTCTCCTGTGGGGCGACGAGCCTGCGGATACCGTCCTCACCCGGAAGTATAACAAGCACCCCCATCTGCCGGAAGACCCGGCGGAGCTGCCCGCCTACTGTGAGCGCAGCATCGACATGCAGGTGTCCGGCCTGGTCCGGCGCATGGAATACGCCGCCCGCCACCAACGTGGTGGCCTGCACCCTGCCCTGCTTCGGCACCTCCAGCCGCACCAAGTCCAACGCCATCGTGGTGGCCGAGCAGTGGGGCTGCGAGGTCCGGGTCATCGACATCGGCAAGAGCGTGTACCAGCACTTTGACGATATCGGCCACGCCCACGACGACTACTCCATCGCCTTCGAAAACGCCCAGGCCCGGGAGCGCACCCAGGTCCTGATGGACATTGCCAACAAGGTAAACGGCCTGGATGTGGGCACCGAGGATCTGAGCGAGTACATCGACGGCTGGTGCACCTACAACGGGGACCACACCAGCATGTACGACGTGAATCTGGGCCTGACCAAGACCCAGGTCCGGGCCAATGTGAGCCACATCGCCCAGACCACCGGGGACAAGGTGCTGAAGGCCGCCCTGTACGACGTGCTGGACTGCCCGGTGACGCCGGAGCTGCTGCCCATCCACGACGATCTGATCGAGCAGAAGAGCGAGGACGCGGTGGGCTCCTACAGTCTGCAGGACTTCTTCACCTGGCATATCCTGGTGGACGGCTTCACGCCCGCCAAGACCTTCCGGCTGGCCAAGGCCGCATACGGCGACGAGTTTACCGACGAGGAGCTCAAGCGCTGGCTTACGAGCTGGTGCAAACGCCTGTTCAGCCAGCAGTTCAAGCGCAGCTGCCTGATGGACGGCCCGGCGGTGATGGCCTTCACCGTCTCCCCCCGCTCCGGCTGGCTGATCCCCTCCGACGGGGAGGCCGCCCTGTTCCTGAAGGATCTGGAGCGGCTGTAAGCAATGCTTAGTGCGCAGTGCTTAGTACTCAGTGAACACCGGGGCGGTACGAATCAACGTACCGCCCCGGTTGTTTTTCTATATGCTTTTCACGGCTCGCCGTACAGCAGCTCCCAGGTCTCGTAGTGGTCGCCGGTGTAGTAGATCAGCCCGTCGTTGGACCAGACGATCCGCTCCGCGCCCCGGCCTCGGCGCCCCAGGGTGTTCACGTCGCACTCGTGCCAGCTGCGGCCCTTGGCCTTGGGCAGATTGCCCTCGTAGTCGCCGTAGTAATCCCCGCCGATGCACATGCCGGGGAAGAAGGCCTCCACCGAGCCCCCGGTCCAGCCCGCCGCCCGGGCCTCCTTCTTGGTGACGAAGTTGGAGGGCAGATGGCCGTAGAGATGCAGGTACAGGGCCAGATCCTCCTTGCTGGTATAGGTCCCGTCCTCATCCAGGCTCGGCTCCTGAGCGGGCGGCTCCTCCGGCGCGGAAGCGGCCGGCTCCGGGCTTTCCTCCGGCAGAGCCGTTTCTCCGGGGAGCGCGGGCGCCGGAGCGGGCGCTTCGGCGGGAGCCTCCGGCGTCGGGGTGTCCTCCACCAGGGTAAACTCCACATTCTGCACCGGAGCCTCCGGATAGGACGCGGGGGAGATCAGGCCGCAGCCGGACAGCAGACCCAGCATCAGCGCCAGCACCAGGAGAAGGGATACTCTCTGTTTGATCTTCATGGCAAAGCACATCGCTTTCCGTTATTCTCTGGACCGATTATACCACGGCGCTTTTCGGATGGCAACGGCCAAAGATCGCCGGTGAAAAGGTCGGAATTTTGTGCTATTTTCCAGTTGAATCCAGGGCCTTTTTGTTATATCATGTCGCCAACCCGATACAGGAGGACAGAGATATGGAGCTTTTGGAACAGCGGATCCTGAAGGACGGAAAGGTGCTGCCCGGCGGCATTCTGAAGGTGGACAGCTTTCTCAACCATCAGATGGACCCGGAGCTGCTGTATGAAATGGGCAGGGAACTGGGCCGGCTGTTTGCCGATTCCGGCGTGAACAAGATCCTGACCATCGAGGCCTCCGGCATTGCCATCGCCGTGATGGCGGGACTGGTGTTCCGCTGCCCGGTGGTTTTTGCCAAGAAGAGCAAGACCAAAAACATCTCCGACTCCCTGTATCAGGTCCAGGTGGAATCCTTCACCCACGGCAACACCAACACCGTGGTGGTCTCCAAAGAGTACCTGAGCGCAGAGGATCGGATCCTGATCGTGGACGACTTTCTGGCCACCGGCGCGGCCCTGGTGGGGCTGAAGAATCTGGCCGAGCAGGCCGGAGCCCAGGTGGTGGGCGCGGGCATTGCGGTGGAAAAGGTCTTCCAGGGCGGCGGAGACAAGCTCCGCTCCCAGGGTCTGCGGGTGGAATCCCTGGCCAGGATCGCCGAGATGAGCGATGACGGCCTCCGGTTTTGTTAAAATTTTTTGTGTTTTTTGTACAAAAAGTTTAAGTATAAAATGGCGAAAATAGCTAAAAAATGGCTTGACTTTTTGTGAACGGCATGATATTGTATGCGCGTCTCAAGTGAATAACGCCTTTCGATATAAGCAAATGATATGGATTTGAAGTTTCTACCCGGACGCCGTAAATGACCGGACTATCGAAATTTAACCTGGGAGGGAACAAAGCTTTCCCTCCGGAGGTTTTGTTTCCTTCTTCCCGTCGGATCTGCGGTGCGTCCGCTGACCGGCGTTTTTTGTTTGTATCTACCGCCGTAGGATACGGCTTAGATAAATTATCTTATATGATGAGGAGAAAAAGAATGAAAAAGCTGATCGCCCTGCTGATGGCTATGGTCATGGTCGTGGCTCTGTGCGCCTGCGGCGGCAACGCCCCTGCCCAGAACGAGACTGCCGCCCCTGCCCAGAACGAGACTGCCGCCCCTGCCGACGAGGCCGCCGCTCCCGCCGAGGAGGCCGCTGCCCTGAAGGTCGGTTTCATCTTCCTGCACGATGAGAACTCCACCTATGACCTGAACTTCCTGAACGCTGCCAAGGAAGCCTGCGAGAACACCGGTGTTGACTACATCCTGAAGACCAACATTCCCGAGGGCCAGGAGTGCTATGACGCCGCCTGCGAGCTCATCGACGAGGGCTGCACCATCATCTTCGCCGATTCCTTCGGTCACGAGTCCTTCATGCTCCAGGCCGCCAAGGAGTTCCCCGAGGTCCAGTTCTGCCACGCCACCGGTACCCAGGCTCACACCGCCGGTGTTGCCAACTACCACAACGCTTTCGCTTCCATCTACGAGGGCCGTTTCCTGGCCGGTATCGCTGCCGGTATGAAGCTCAACGAGATGATCGAGGCCGGCGAGTTCACCGCTGACGAGGCCAAGATCGGTTATGTCGGCGCTTACCCCTATGCCGAAGTGAAGTCCGGCTACACCTCCTTCTTCCTGGGCGCCCGCAGTGTCTGCCCCACCGCCACCATGGAAGTGACCTTCACCAACTCCTGGTACGACGAGGCTCTGGAGAAGGAAGGCGCTCAGAAGCTGATCGCCAACGACTGCAAGCTCATCAGCCAGCACGCTGACTCCATGGGCGCTCCCACTGCCTGCGAGGACGCCGGCGTCCCCAACGTCTCCTACAACGGCTCCACCATTTCCGTGGCCCCCAACACCTTCATCGTGTCCTCCCGCATCAACTGGGTCCCCTACATGGAGTACATGATCAACTGCGTCAAGAACGGCGAGGAGATCGCTACTGACTGGACCGGCACCATCGAGACCGGCTCCGTGGAGCTGACCGAGATCAACGAGGCTGTTGCCGCCGCCGGCACCGCCGATGCCATTGCCGAGGCCGAGGCCGCCTTCAAGGCCGGCACCCTGCACGTGTTCGACGCTTCCACCTTCACCGTGGGCGGCGAGGCTCTGACCAGCTACCTGGCCGACGTGGACGACATGGGCGACTTCGCTCCCGAGACCGAGGTCATCCTGGACGGCTACTTCCACGAGTCCGAGTTCCGTTCCGCTCCTTACTTCGATATCGACATCGACGGCATCACCATCATTGCCTAATTGAACTGCTGCGAGGAAGCCCCGACGATCCCGCCGGGGCTTCCTCCCCCACATGACATTTCGGAGCTATGCTGCGAAAGGAAGCGTGGAGGCAATCGCTTCTGCGTTTCCTTTTACAGCATATCTCTATCTATCGGCTGTTGTAAGCTTTTGTTTCGCAGCAGCGTAAAGGAGGCTGTCGCTTTGGACAACAAGATCCCCGCAGTTACCATGCGCAACATCACCAAGCGCTTCGGCACCAAGGTGGTCGCCAACGATAAGGTCTGGCTGGACATTTATCGGGGCGAGATCCTGGCCCTGCTGGGCGAAAACGGCAGCGGCAAGACCACCCTGATGAACATGCTCTCGGGCATCTACTTCCCCGACGAGGGCGAGATCGCCATCGACGGCAAGGAAGTGGTCATTCGTTCCCCCAAGGACGCCTTTGATCTGGGCATCGGCATGATCCATCAGCACTTCAAGCTGGTGGACGTGCTGACCGCGGCGGAAAACATCGTGCTGGGCCTGCCCGGCAAGCTGGATCTGAAGGCCGCCTCCAAAAAGATCCGGGAGATCTGCCAGACCTACGGCTTTGACGTGGACCCGGACCAGAAGATCTACGACATGTCCGTTTCCCAGAAGCAGACGGTGGAGATCGTGAAGGTCCTGTACCGGGGCGCCGATATTCTGATCCTGGACGAGCCCACGGCGGTGCTCACCCCCCAGGAAACCGACAAGCTCTTCGCCGTGCTGCGCAACATGCGCAACGACGGCAAGGCCGTGGTCATCATCACCCACAAGATGCACGAGGTGGAGGACCTGAGCGACCGTGTGGCCATCCTGCGCCACGGGCAGTTCATCGGCGATATGCCCACCAAGAGCACCAACGCCCAGGAGATGACCAACATGATGGTGGGTCACGCCGTGACCCTGAACATCGAGCGGCCCGAGCCCAAGGACCCCAAGCCCCGGGTAGAGGTCAAGGGTCTGACCGTCAGAAGCATCGACGGCATCCTGAAGCTGGACGACGTGAGCTTTACCGCCTACTCCGGCGAGATCCTGGGCATCGCCGGCATCTCCGGCTGCGGCCAGAAGGAGCTGCTGGAGTCCATCGCGGGCCTGCAGCCCGTGGAGGCCGGCAGCATCTGCTACGTGGAGGACGACGGCACCCGGGAGGAGCTGATCGGCAAGGACCCGCTGAGCATCCAGGAGATGGGCGTGAGCCTGTCCTTCGTGCCCGAGGACCGGCTGGGCATGGGCCTGGTGGGCAATATGGACCTGTCGGACAATATGATGCTCCGCTCCTTCCGCCGGGGCCGCTCGATCTTCACCGATCGCAAGAGTCCCCACAAGCTGGCCGAGGATGTGGTCCGGGATCTGGAGGTCTCCACACCCAGCGTTTCCACCCCCGTGCGCCGGCTCTCCGGCGGCAACGTGCAGAAGGTGCTGGTGGGCCGGGAGATCGCCTCCGCCCCCACGGTGCTTCTCACCGCCTACGCCGTCCGGGGCCTGGACATCAACTCTTCCTACACCATCTATGACCTCATCAATCGCCAGAAGGCCGACGGCGTGGCCGTGATCTACGTGGGCGAGGACCTGGACGTGCTGCTGGAGCTGGCCGACCGGATCCTGGTCCTGTGCGGCGGCAAGGTCTCGGGCATCGTCCCGGGCCGGGGCGCCAAGAAACGGGACGTGGGCATGATGATGACGAAGCTGGGAGGAAACGCCCATGAATAAACAGAGAAGCCCTCTCTTTCATATCGTCCGCCGGGGCGCCCTTCCCTGGTATGCCACCTGGGGCATTCGGGGCGGCGCGGTGCTGCTGGCCCTGCTGGTCTGCGGCGTCGTGACCATGCTGGTCACCGGCGAGGACCCCTTCAAGATCTATCTGGCCATCTTTAACGGCTCCTTCGGCACCCCCCGGAAGATCTGGGTGTTGCTGCAGAACATCTCCATGCTGCTGTGCATCTCCCTGGCGGTGACCCCCGCCTTCCGGATGCGCTGCTGGAACCTGGGCGGCGAGGGACAGGCCCTGGCCGGCGGTCTCGCCTCCGCGGCCTGCATGATCCTGCTGGCCAATAAGCTGCCCAACTGGGCCGTGATCCTGTGCATGATCGTCACCAGTCTGCTGGCCGGCGCCATCTGGGGCGGCATCCCCGCCTTCTTCAAGGCCAAATGGAACACCAACGAGACCCTGTTCACCCTGATGATGAACTATGTGGCCACTCAGCTGGTGGCCTACTACTGCGTGGTCTGGGAGTCCCCCAAGGGCTCGGGCCAGATCGGCGTCATCAACCCCAACACCCAGATCGGCTGGTTCCCCACCATCGGCAGCTACAAGTATCTGCTGAACGTGATCATCGTGGCTTTCGTCTGTGTGGGCATGTACCTGTATCTGCGCTACTCCAAGCACGGCTATGAGATCGCCGTGGTGGGCGAGAGCGAGCGCACCGCCCGCTACGTGGGCATCAAGGTGGACCGGGTCATCATCCGGACCATGCTCCTGTCCGGCGCCCTCTGCGGTCTGACCGGTCTGCTGCTGGTGGGCAGCACCAACCACACCCTGACCCCCAACATTGTGGAAGGCCGGGGCTTCACGGCGGTCATGGTGTCCTGGCTTGCCAAGTTTAACCCCATCTGGATGGTTCTGACCAGCTTCCTGCTGGTGTTCCTGAGCCGGGGCGCCGGCGAGATCGCCACCAACTTCGGCCTGAACCAGTCCTATGGCGACATTCTCACCGGTATCATCCTGTTTTTTATCATCGGCAGCGAGTTCTTTATCAACTACCGCATCCAGTTCCGCCGCGAGGCGGGGAAGGAGGGCTGAGTGATGTTTGATCTGATCTCCTTTATCCCCCGGGCCGTCGTCCAGGGCATCCCCCTGCTGTTCGGCAGCACCGGCGAAACGCTGACGGAAAAATCCGGCAACCTGAACCTGGGCATCCCCGGCATCATGTACGTGGGCGCCATCTCCGGCGTCATCGGCGCTTTCTTCTACGAGCAGTCCGGCGCCGCCAGTCCCTTCCTGACCGTAGCGATCCCCCTGTGCTCCTCTCTGCTGGGCTCTCTGCTGATGGGCCTCATTTACTGCTTCCTCACCGTCACCCTCCGGGCCAACCAGAACGTATCCGGTCTGGCCCTGACCACCTTCGGCGTGGGTATCGGCAACTTCTTCGGCGGCTCCCTCATCAAGCTCTCCGGCGCGGACGTGCCCTCCATCGCTCTGAGCGCCACCAGCGCCCGGTTTCATCAGTCTCTGCCCATCGCCTCCGGGCTGGGCTGGTTCGGCAAGCTGTTCCTGTCCTACGGCTTTCTGGCCTACACCGCGGTGATCATCGCCCTGGTGGCGGCCTATATTCTGCGGCACACCCGGGTGGGTCTGCATCTGCGGGCTGTGGGCGAGAGCCCCAACACCGCCGACGCCGCCGGCATCGACGTGGGGCGCTACAAATACGCGGCCACCTGCATCGGCTCCATGGTGGCGGGCCTGGGCGGCCTGTACTACGTGATGGACTACGCCTCCGGCGTCTGGTCCAACAACGCCTTCGGCGACCGCGGCTGGCTGGCGATCGCCCTGGTCATCTTCACCATCTGGCGGCCCAACGTGGGCGTGCTGGCCTCCTTCCTCTTCGGCGGCCTGTATATCCTCCACATGTACATCCCCTCCGGCATGAATCTGGCCGTGAAGGAGCTGTACAAGATGCTTCCCTACGTGGTCACCATCATCGTTCTGGTCATCTCCTCCATGCGCAACAAGCGGGAGAACCAGCCCCCTGCCTCTCTGGGTCTGGCCTACTTCCGGGAGGAGCGATAAGAGCAAAGGCTGTGAGACTCCCGTTTCACAGCCTTTTCCCTTCCCCGCGGAACCCCTTGCGCCGGGGACGTACTTGTGGTATTCTATGAAAAATCAATCATCTGAGGAGGATTTCAGCCTATGGACAAGCAGAAGGTTCTGGTCCTGGATTTCGGCGGCCAGTACAATCAGCTCATCGCCCGGCGGGTCCGGGAATGCAATGTCTACTGTGAGGTCAAGCCCTATGACACCCCCCTGGAGGAGATCCGGGCCTACGATCCCATCGGCATCATCTTCACCGGTGGACCCAGCAGCGTCTACGAGGCCGGGTCCCCCCACGCCGACAAGGGCGTGTTCTCCCTGGGTGTGCCCATTCTGGGCATCTGCTACGGCTGTCAGCTGATGGCCCAGGAGCTGGGCGGGCTGGTCACCGCCGCTCAGGACGATTCCGCCCGGGAGTTCGGCAAGACCCAGACCTTCTTCGAGACCGACTGCAGGCTCTTCCGGGGTCTGCCGGAGGAGAGCGTCACCTGGATGAGCCACGGGGACTACATGGCCCGGGTGCCGGAGGGCTTCCGGCTCACCGCCCGGTCCGCCGCCTGCCCCAATGTGGCCATCTGCGACGAGGAAAAGGGCTTCTATGGGGTCCAGTTCCACCCCGAGGTAAACCACACCCGGTACGGCCGTGAGATGCTGCGCAACTTCCTCTATGAGATCTGCCACGCCGCCGGGGACTGGACCATGGCCGAGTACAAGCAGCAGGCCATCGACAGCATCCGGGCCAAGGTGGGCTCCGGCAAGGTGCTGCTGGGTCTGTCCGGCGGGGTGGATTCCTCCGTGGCCGCGGCCCTGCTGGCCGAAGCCGTGGGCAAGCAGCTGACCTGCGTGTTCGTGGATCACGGCCTGATGCGCCTGAACGAGGGCGACGAGGTGGAGGCCGCCTTCGCCCGCTGGGACATCAACTTTGTCCGGGTGGACGCCTCCGAACGCTTCCTGGAGAAGCTGGCCGGCGTCACCGAGCCCGAGCGGAAGCGGAAGATCATCGGCGAAGAGTTCATCCGGGTCTTCGAGGCCGAAGCCAGAAAGATCGGCACCGTGGACTACCTGGGCCAGGGCACCATCTATCCGGACGTGATCGAGTCCGGCAAGGGCGACGCCGCGGTCATCAAGAGCCACCACAACGTGGGCGGTCTGCCCAAGAACGTGGATTTCAAGGAAATCATCGAGCCCCTGCGCATGCTCTTCAAGGACGAGGTGCGGCAGCTGGGCCGGGAGCTGGGCCTGCCCGAGTATCTGATCACCCGCCAGCCCTTCCCCGGGCCGGGTCTGGGCATCCGCATCATCGGCGAGGTCACCCGGGAAAAGCTGGCGATCCTGCGCAAGGCCGACTTCATCTTCCGGGAGGAGATCGCCAAAGCCGGGCTCCAGGGCAGCATGAGCCAGTACTTCGCCGCCCTGACCAACATGCGCTCCGTGGGCGTCATGGGCGACATGCGCACCTATGACTACGCTATCGCCCTGCGCAGCGTGCTCACCGACGACTTCATGACCGCCGACTGGGTCCGGATCCCCTACGAGGTGCTGGACGTGGTCTCCCGCCGGATCGTCAACGAGGTTCAGGGCGTGAACCGCATCCTCTACGACGTGACCTCCAAGCCCCCCGCCACCGTGGAATACGAATGATTGCAAAAACGTCGGTGTGAAAACGTCTCGTGACAACGTTTTGACAACACTTTAAGCATTACTCATAAAAAAGAGCTAACTGATTTTTGTTGGATCAGTTAGCTCTTTTTTATATTTCTTTTGCTCTTCTTCCGCCTTGGATAAAAGTAATGTTTTCGTAATAGTCCTCAAGTTTGTAATATTTTCCGTGTTCTGTTGCAAATGATCTTAACTCAGAATGACATGCGATATCCCAAGAGTATACTTCAAATTTCCAGCCTCTTGAACTTAGCCGCTTAGCATCCGCAAGGAATCCCTCTCCAGAATTTATGCCAGCACCGTCTCCTGTAAGAAGAGCCACAGTGCTTGGCTCTGGATGATCAAAGGCAAGTCGAAGTAGCGCTAATTGTAAAACATGATCTGTAGTATCTGCTTCACCATCAGTTAAACTCCTGGGGAGTAAGGATGGAGTAATTCCTAATTGCCTAACAGCGTTCCAGAGCGAGTCGCCTTTCGGAGGAACGCTACCAGCAAAAAAGATATCATCTATTTGTCGCTCTTGCTTTACCAAGTTAAGCAATCCTTTGAAATATGTACGGTAGCTTTCCTTTACTGAACCAGGTTCTTTTAGTGGCCTAACATGATTTAATCCAGCGTAGTGGATATTTGAATTGTCCCAAAAAATGTACATAATTACTCTCCTTATTAGTTGTTAATAATCAAATCGCTTAACTCCTGGGACGGCACTTTTACCCAAATACGAGAGCTGTCGTATTGCGGATAGTTATAGCGCCACTTGTCATATTCTTCCTTGGTAATCTCCCCGGTGCGGTATTTTTCCGCGACAGGAGCCCAAGCACAGACCATTTCCGAGATGCGTTCTCTTCCTCTGCGGGGATCAATACGGAAAACAACTTCTCCGTCTCTGTCCTCAATGGTCAGCCCATAGCGATCCTCCAAAGCAAACAGCGTATGCATCAAGCCAAGGTAGCTGTCAATATCGGGAATATCCAGCGCAAGCGGAGAAACCTCCAGAGCACTGGCAAGTGCTTTGGTCAGATCCTCCTTGGGCGTGCGTGTCCCGGCTTCATATTGCGCCATACGAATATCGGCAGTCTTTTCAGGAAAGCCAACCAGTGTCCCCAAATACTTCTGTGTCATGCCCCGCAGATTGCGTATAAAGCGGATTCGTTCACCGATGGCCATAACATTTCCTCCTGTACATGTCCTTGCGTTGATTATAGCAGATGTGCTTAATGTCGTCAAGGATAACTTAAGCAAATTTATTTAATTATTTTCTCAGAAGCCCTTGACATAAACAAATTCCGTTAGTATAATAGCGTTCGAAGGCTAAGCAAATATGTTTATCTTTATAATTGAATGACCGCCTGTATGGGATACTTCGCCACGACCTCTTGGTATGCTGCTAGGCAAGAGCGAGCGAGAAAACGCCGCCGACAACAAGGGGGCAGGAACGGTATACGGATAGAACGGCAGCGCA
>CADAHL010000050.1:21489-24139 GCA_902787755.1 Oscillospiraceae bacterium | reverse complement strand
TCTTCACAACCAAATTCTAACGCAAACGAAAGCACCAGCCAAGTCCTTTTTGGACCCATCTGGTGCTTTTGTTATTCTGCGCTATTTTGCAACACGCCCGCCTTTTTCACAGGAAAAGTTTTCATGCAGGGTTGACGTGGACCATAATGTGCTTGACCGCGGGGAAGGTCTCCTCGATCCGGTCGTGGACCTGCTCGGCGATAGCGTGGCTTTCGAAGAGGGAGAGATTTCCATCGGCCCGGATCTCCAGGTCCACATAGATCCGGCTGCCGAACTCCCGAGTCTGCAGCCTGTCGATGCCCAGCACCCGGTCCACGGACAGGACGCAGGCGGCGATCTGCCGCTCGGTCTCAGCGTCGCAGGCGTGATCCACCATCTTGCCGGTGGCCTCCCGGAAAATATCGTAGGCGGCCTTCAGGATGAACAGGCAGATCACCAGACTGGCCACGGGCTCCATGGCGGGGACCCCCATCCGGGCCCCGGCAATGCCGATGAGGGCGCCTACGGAGGACAGCGCGTCGCTGCGGTGATGCCAGGCGTTGGCCATCAGGGCCGAGGAGCGCAGCCGTTTTGCGTGCCAGCGGGTGTACCAGTACATGGCCTCCTTGCTGAGAATGGAGATCACCGCGGCGATCAGGGCCAGAACACCGGGGACCGCAGCGCCCTCGGAGCCCTCCCGCAGAGTCTCCACCGCCTCGTAGCCGATGAACAGACCGGTCACGGCCAGCACCACCGCCAGCACGATGGCGGCCACGCACTCAAAGCGCTCATGGCCGTAGGGGTGCTCCCGGTCGGCCTGCCGGGCGGACAGCTTGACCCCGACGATGACGATCAGGCTGCTGAACACGTCAGACGCGGAGTGGACCGCGTCGCTGATCATGGCTCCGGAATGGGCCAGGATCCCCGCCAGCAGCTTGAGAAGGGACAGCACGCTGTTGCCCGCCACGCTCACCAGAGAGACCCGGGTCGCCGTCCGTTCAAATTCCGCGCCGACGACCGGCGCTGTTCTTTGCTCCATATTCCATACCTCCAAAAAGAAAAGCCCACGGGAACAGAAAACGCTGTCCCGTGAGCCGATCGCCCACTGTATCCATACCCGGCTCCAAACCGCTGGGGCGGTCCGGCCTGCTCAGCCATACAGTATATGTCGCTTTTGACTACCGCATTACTTTAGCAGACCGGAGCCGAGCCGTCAAGCCCCGATCAGCGCCTGGATCAGGACCAGGGCAAAGGCGGCCAGATACATGCCTCCGGCCAGCATCTGGGGGCGGGTGGACGTGGTGCAGACGGTTTCTTTTTCATTCATGGCGGTGACCTCCCTGTTTTTGTTCTGTGGCTCTATCATACAAAAACAGCACGGCCAAAAACCGGACTTTCCCGGGAAAACTTTTTTCCAAAAGTCCGTTTTATCGGACTGCCATCTGTGGTACAATGGAAAAAACGCCCGGAGGGAGCGAGAAAAATGCCAAAATCTTCCAATCAGAAACTGAAGCTGCTGGTGCTCAGCCGCTATCTGCTGCGCCAGAGCGACGAGAATCACCCGGTGACCATCCCCCAGATGATCGAGGAGCTGAACCGCTATGAGATCAAGGCGGAGCGAAAGAGTCTGTACGACGATCTGGAGGCGCTGCGGACCTTCGGACTGGACGTGGTGGGACAGAAGGGAAAAAACGGCGGATACTTTATCGCCAGCCGGGATTTCGAGATGCCGGAGCTGAAGCTGCTGGTGGACAGCATCCAGTCCTCCAAGTTCATCACCCAGAAGAAGACCCGGGAGCTGATCGGCAAGGTGGAGGCCCTGGCCAGCGTCTACGACGCCGCGCTGCTGGAGCGGCAGGTCTATGTGCGCAACCGGGTCAAGAGCATGAACGAGAGCGTGTACTACAACGTGGACGCGGTCTCCGGGGCCATCAGCGCCGATCGGAGCATCCGCTTCCGCTACTTTGAGTTTACCGTGGAGAAGGAGAAGCGATTCCGCCGGAACGGGGCCTGGTACGTGGTCAGCCCCTACGCCCTGCTTTGGGACGATGAGAACTATTACCTGCTGGCCTGGGACGACGCCGAGCAGCGCATGAAGCACTATCGGGTGGACAAGATGAGCGGCATCCAGCTCACCGGGGAGCCCCGCCGGGGCAAGGAGGCGTTTGAGCAGGTGGACATGTCCGCCTACTCCCAGAAGGTCTTCGGCATGTTCGCCGGCCAGGTCCAGAAGGTCCGGCTGCGCTTTCTCAACCACCTGGCCGGGGCGGTGCTGGACCGCTTCGGCAAGGACGCGATGCTCATTCGGGACGGGGAGGAGCACTTCACCGTCACCGTGGAGGCGGTGGTCAGCCCCCAGTTCTTCGCCTGGGTCTTCGGCTTCGGGCCGGAGGCGGAGATCCTGTCGCCGGAGTCGGTGCGTCGGGAGGCCTACGCCACCGCCAGACGGATCGCAGAGCTGTACGAGTGAGGAAACCGACCGATCAAAACAAGAAGAAGCTCCGGGGCAGTCTCGTTGTTTGAGACTGCCCCGGAGCTTTTCCCGCCGGGACCGGAGGCGTCCCCCGCAGGTTAGGGCGAAGGGAGTCGAACACTTACCGCCTGTGAGCGCCCCTTTTCGGCGCTTTTTGCCCTTTTTTCTTTGCTGGGCGTCAGCCCAGCTGCATCAAAA
>CADAHL010000050.1:0-21441 GCA_902787755.1 Oscillospiraceae bacterium | reverse complement strand
ACGCCGCAGGGAATACTTCCGTATTTTCAAGGTGTTTGACGCAGTGTCGGCGGAAATCCGCCCGCTAAAACCGGCAAGGGTTCAACCCCCTTCGCCCTATCTTTTCACTCTTCGCTCTTATCTTATTCGGGCGTTCTGCCGTTGCAGAGATAGAAGACCGTCAGCAGGCCCGGACCGCAGTGGGCGCCGATGACCACGCCCAGGCCGGTGATGGTGATCTCGCCCACCTGGGGATAGGCCGCCAGGATCCCATCCTTGACGGCCTGGGCGTCAGCCCGGCAGTCGGCCTGGAGAATGTGAATCTTCAGGCCGCTGGGGTCGATCTGGCTCAGATCGTGGAGCACGCCGTCCAGAATGGCCTTCAGGGCCGCCTTCCGGCCCCGGACCTTTTTCGCCACGTCCAGAGTGCCCCGGTCGGGGACGTACAGCACGGGCTTCACGGACAGCATGGAGCCCACCAGGGCCGCCGCATTGGAGACCCGGCCGCCGGCTTTCAGATAGTTCAGGTCGTCCACGGTGAAGCGGTGGGCGATCTTCAGTTTGTTCTCCTCGCCCCAGGCGATGACCTCCTGGAAGGAGGCGCCGGCCTCCATGCGCTGTACCATGTTCTCCACCAGGGTGCCCAGACCGCCGGAGATGCACAGGGTATCCATCACATACAGGGTCTGCTCCGGGTACTCCGGACGGATCATCTCCGCGGCCTTGTTGGCGTTCTGATAGGAAACGGACATCTTCTGGGACATATCCAGAAAGATCACGTTTTTCCCGGTCTCCAGAAGGGTCTTGAAGAAGTCGTAGTAAGCGTACTCATTGATCATGGAGGTCTTCAGCCGGTCGCCCTTGCGCATGCCGGCATAGACCGCATCCCGGGTCTCCTCCCGGCAGTCGTCCTCGAAGAGCTTGTCGCCCACGGTGTAGGTATAGGAGATGAAGGGGATGGCGTGGGCCTCCAGCCAGGTCCGGGGCAGATCGGAGGTGGAGGAGGTGGCAATGATGTAATCGGACATGGGATAGTTTCCTTTCTTATATCACTTTATGAGCGGCAAATCGACCGGCGCAGAGGCCGGCCGGATGCCGGGGAAAACGCGCTTTACCAGTCGGAGTCCCAGTCGGTGGAGCCGGAATCCCAGCTGTCGTCGGAATCCCAGTCCCAGTCGCTGTCGTCGTCCCAGTCCCAGTCGTCGTCATCGTCGTCGTAGTCGTAGTCGTAATAGGGACTGTCCGCGAAGCTCCCGGTGCCATAGTCGGAGGAGTAATACGGGGATTCGTAGTACTGATCGGAATGGTCGCTCAGGTCGTCGTCCACGATGGTGGGGATCCAGCCGTATGTATCCGTGTCGTACACGTACCAGTCGCTGCCCTGACTGTAATAGTAGTCGTTGCCGTAGTGGTAATAGCCCTTCTTCGGGCCGCGGCCGATGCAGCTTTTCAGGTTCAGGACCAGGACGACGATGATCACCAGGGTGAAGAAGGCCTTCAGCAGGTTCAGCTCCTTCTGCAGGCCGGAGCGGGCGCTGCCGGAGGAAGACCGGGGTGCCGCAGCCTGACTTTTCATTCGGCGCTGGTTCTTGATCTCCTCTTTCATCTTCAGGTAGATCTCGTGCACGGCGTGGGCCTCGTCCGGACCCTGATAGCGGATGGCCCGGGTCCCGTCGGCCTTGTTCTTGTACACGATGAACTGGCCGTATTCGTCCTCGTAGATGCCGAAGGCCCGGGGATCCGGATAGTTCTCGCCCAGGAAGAAGCGCATGTCCGCCAGGGGCAGATTGTGCCGGGCGGCAAAGGCCTTCAGCTCTTCGATGGTCTGGGGCACGCCCGCAGAGCCGGAGCCTGCCGAGGGCAGGACCGGCGCGCCGCAGTGGGGGCAGGTGTCCTCGCCCTGGGGAATGCTGCGGCCGCAGTATTCACAGATTCTGCTCATCGCTTTCCTCCATTTTTCCCCAGCTCCAGCAGCTGCCGGGGAATATGGCAGTAGCCGCCGGGGTTCTTGTCCAGATACTTCTGGTGGTATTCCTCCGCGGGATAGAAGTTCTCCAGAGGCTCAAGCTCCACCAGAATGGGCGCTTTATACTTTTCCTGCTCCTTGGCCAGCCGGGCCTTCAGCAGGGGCAGATCCTCCGGGTCGGTATAGTAGATCCCGGTGCGGTACTGGATCCCCATGTCCCCGCCCTGCCGATGGTAGGAGGTGGGGTCGATGGTGAGAAAATAGGCGTCCAGCAGCGCTTCCAGGCCGATCCGCTCCGGATCATAGTCGATCTGCACCGTCTCGGCGTGGCCGCTGGAGGCGCAGACCTGCTGATAGCTGGGGTTCTCGGTGGGGCCGTTGGCGTAGCCCACCCGGGTGGAGAGCACGCCTTCAAACTGATCGAAGAACTTCTGGGTGCCCCAGAAGCAGCCTCCGGCCAGGTAGATGGTTTTGACAGACATGGTGGAGCCTCCTCGTATTTGGAGTTAACAGGATTTTACCACAAGCGGGGCGTTCATGCAAGGGTCCCTTGCGTTCGGTGAAATTCTGGGGTAAAATAACGGAGAATCGGAGATGTGGAGGGGAAAACATGAGGATCCCTGCGTATTATGAACTGCTGCTGGACGGGCTGGACGGACAGACCCAGGTGGAGCGGATCGTCCGGGGCGTATCCTGGACGGCGGCGCTGCTCAGTGACGGGCGCTGCGGCGTTGCCATGCACACCCAGGGCGAGAGCCGGCCGCGGATGTTTACAAGCCTGGAGGGCCTGCCGGTGAGAAAGGCCGGGCGGGCGGCCCTGTCCTGGAACTTCGAGGAGGCCGGCGAGGGCATGGCGGTCATCAACGCCTTCTACAACACCCCGGAGCGGGCGAAGGCGCTGGGCTGCTTCTCTACCGAAAGCGCCTTGGAGGGCGTGGACCTGACGGGGAAGACCCTGGGTTTCGTGGGCCATCTGGTGCACCACAGCGGCATTACCGCAGAGCTTGTGGAGAAGGCGGAGCGGGTCCTGATCCTGGAGCGGGAACCCAAGCCGGGGGACTACCCGGACAGCGCCTGCGAATATCTGCTGCCGGACTGCGACATTGCGGTGATCACGGGCTCGGCTGCGGTGAACAAGACCATGCCCCGGCTGCTGGAGCTGTGCCGGGGGGCGCAGGTGATTCTGACCGGCCCCACGGTGACCCTGTGTCCGGAGCTGCTGGAGCTGGGAATCTGCCGCCTGAACGGCGCGGCGATCCTGGAGCCGGAGGCCCTGCTGGCGGAGATCCCCCAGCGGCGGATGTCGGT
This sequence comes from Oscillospiraceae bacterium, assembly GCA_902787755.1. Taxonomy (GTDB): domain Bacteria; phylum Bacillota; class Clostridia; order Oscillospirales; family Oscillospiraceae; genus Limivicinus. The sequence goes on along the minus strand of CADAHL010000050.1, from coordinate 18,188 downwards.
GGGCCCCTTCTGCGAGTATTGGACCTTGGATCGGGAGTGAAGATATGGGTGTATTTGTAAGAGAAGTAAAGATAGGCGGGCAGGGCCTGGCGGTCAGCGCTCTTTTCTTTGAGATGCAGGAGGCCGCCGCCGAACAGTCCCGGCTGCTGGGCTGGGGCTACGAGGATATGAAAGCCCACGGAGTCATGTGGGTGGTGACCCGCTACCAGCTGCAGATCAGACGCTGGCCGGCACCCGGAGAGACGATCAGAGTGATCACCTGGCCCGGGGAGACCCGGCACGGTATGTATCTGCGCTATTTCCGGGTGACAGAGGGGGAGGAACTGCTGATCGAAGGCAGTTCTCTCTGGGCGGTAGTGGATCGGGAGAGCCGTAAGATGCTCCAACCCAGCCAGAGCGGGGTGGAGATGCCGGCTGAGCACACCGGGCTGGAGAGTCGCCCGCCCATGGCGCCCAGACGGCGGGAGGCTCCTCAGACAGGACTGTTCCTGGTGCCGGAGGACTATCTGGACGGCAACGGGCATATGAACAACACCCGGTATTTCGACCTGGGTCAGCGGGAACTGGGCATGGCGAAGGAGAGCCTGGGGGAGCTCCGGGCGGAGTTTGCCAACGAGGCTCTGCTGGGGGACCAGCTGCGTCTGGGCCGGGTCCGGGAGGAGGGCCTGGGCTACCTGTCCGGCGAGAGCGACCGGGCCGGGGCCTGCTTCCGCATGGAATGGCGGGAGCGCGGCGTTTAGCTGCGGTTTTCCGGGCACGTTTTCCGGCACTTTGATTGACAAGACTATACAAATAGGATAAAATGAGAAAGGTTATGGCAAAATCTGTTCCAAAAGGAGCAAAGAATATGTACAAAGTAGTGACCAAGCGTTTTCTGAACGACGCGAAAACGATCTGTCTGTTTGAGATCGAAGCGCCTCTGATCGCCCGGCACGCCCAGGCCGGTCAGTTCGTGGTCTTCCGTCTGGACGAGCAGGGCGAGCGCGTGCCCGTGTCGGTGGCCGGCTACGACCGGGAGAAGGGGACCGTCACGGTGATGGTCCAGGCCGCCGGGCGCACCACCAGGATGCTGCACACCGTGGAAGAGGGCGACGTCATTTCCGATATCGCCGGTCCTCTGGGCAAGGCCACCGAGATGGAGGGCCTGAAGAAGGTCTGCGTGGTCGGCGGCGGCGTGGGCTGCGCCATCGCTTACCCCATCGCCAAGGAGATGCACGCCAGAGGCATCGACGTGACCTTTATCGCAGGCTTCCGCTCCGCCGACATCGTGATCCTGAAGGAGGAGCTGAAGGCCGCCTCCGACAAGCTCATCATCTGCACCGACGACGGCACCTACGGCGAGAAAGGCTTCACCACCCATTATCTCCAGAAGGAGATCGACGAGAACATCGCCCAGGGCAAGCCCCAGTTCGACCGGGTCATCGCCATCGGACCGGACATCATGATGAAGTTCCTGGCCGACGTGACCAGACCCTACGGCATCAGCACCATCATCTCCCTGGACCCCATCATGGTCGACGGCACCGGCATGTGCGGCTGCTGCCGCGTCATCGTCGGCGGCGAGACCAAGTTCGCCTGCGTGGACGGGCCGGACTTCGACGCCCATCAGGTAGACTTTGATTCGCTCATCAAGCGGGCCTCCTTCTACAAGGACGAGCAGGAAGAGGCCGCCAGGCACATCTGCCGCATCACGGGAGGAAAACGCAATGGCTAATATGAGAATGACCAAGAATCCCATGCCCGAGCAGGATCCTGTGGTCCGGGCCGGGAACTTTGAAGAGGTGGCTCTGGGCTACACCGCCGAGATGGCCATGGACGAGGCCAAGCGCTGCCTCAACTGCAAAAACCCCATGTGCCGCACCGGATGTCCGGTGTCCGTGCGCATCCCCGAGTTTATCGCCAAGGTGGCCGAGGGCGACTTTGACGCGGCCTATGAGATCATCACCTCCACCAACGCTCTGCCCGCCGTCTGCGGCCGGGTCTGCCCCCAGGAGAAGCAGTGTGAATCCAAGTGCATCCGGGGCATCAAGGGCGAGAGCGTGGGCATCGGACGGCTGGAGCGCTTTGTGGCCGACTACCACATGGCCAAGGAGAACAAGCCCGCTCCCGAGGTGCCGGAAAATAACGGCCACCGGATCGCCGTCATCGGCTCCGGCCCCGCGGGCCTGACCTGCGCCGGCGATCTGCGGAAGCTGGGCTACGACGTGACCGTGTTCGAGGCCTTCCACAAGTCCGGCGGCGTGCTGGTCTACGGCATCCCCCAGTTCCGTCTGCCCAAGGAGATCGTGGCAGCCGAGATCGACAATCTGAAGGCCCGGGGCGTGAAGATCGTCAACAACGCCATCATCGGCAAGTCCATCACTGTGGACGAGCTGTTTGAGGAGGGCTTCGAGGCCGTCTTCATCGGCTCCGGCGCGGGCCTGCCTCAGTTCCTGCACATTCCCGGCGAGAACCTGATGGGCGTGTACTCCGCCAACGAGCTGCTGACCCGCACCAATCTGATGAAGGCCTACCGGGACGACTACGACACTCCCATCAAGCACTTCCACAAGGTGGCGGTGGTGGGCGCCGGCAACGTGGCCATGGACGCGGCCAGAGTGGCCAAGCGCCTGGGCGCCAGCGAGGTCCACATCGTCTACCGCCGGGGCCGGGACGAGCTGCCCGCCCGTCTGGAGGAAGTGGAGCACGCCGAGGCCGAGGGCATCGAGTTTAACCTGCTGAACAATCCCTGCGCCATCCGCGGCGACGAGAACGGCTTTGTCACCGGCATCGAGTGCATCCGCCAGGAGCTGGGCGAGCCCGACGAGAAGGGCCGCCGGAAGCCCGTTGCGATTCCGGGCTCCAACTGGGTCCTGGACGTGGACACCGTCATCATCGCCATCGGCACCAGCCCCAACCCCCTGATCCGTTCCACCACTCCCAACCTGAACACCACCCGCAAGGGCGGCATCGAGGCGGACGAGGGCGGCCGGACCAGCCGGGAGGGCGTCTTCGCCGGGGGCGACGCGGTTACGGGCTCGGCCACGGTCATCCTGGCCATGGGCGCGGGCAAGGCCGGCGCCAAGAGCATCGACGAGTATATCAAGAGCAAAAAGTGAAAAGATAAGAGTGAAAAGGGAAGAGATATGGTATGCCGCGCAGCGGCATGGATTTCAGTTTGTCGCGAAGCGACACCACAACTCTTCACTTTTCTCTATTCACTCTTCACGATCTAATCCGGGGGAGCGGAACGATGTTTTTCCGCTTTCCCGGTTCTATTTTTCAGCTTCCCCCTGCTCTCTGCCATTGCTTCCCGGGGCGGGGCGTGGTATAATAAATTAGTTAGCGGCCGGGCATGTTCGGGCCCGGCGGCGCATAAAGAAGAATGAATTACGCTCCAAAGGAGTTTATGCTATGACGATACGCGCGTTTTTCGCCATCCTGCTGTGCAAGGCGCTGCAGCTCTTCGCCCGGATCCTGCACCGGGGCGGCACGGCCATGCCCGGCCGGATCGCCCTGAAGCTCTGTCCCAACCTGCTGGCCATTCTGGCCCGGAACGTGAAGACCGTGGCCATTACCGGCACCAATGGCAAGACCACCAGTGCCCGGATGATCGAGGAGGCCTTCCGGCTGGAGGGCAAGAGTTACCTGGCCAACCGCTCCGGCGCAAACCTGCTCAGCGGCATCACCACGGAGTTTGTCCGAAACGCGACGATCTTCGGAAAGGTGGACAAGGAATACGCCGTCATCGAGTGCGACGAGGCCGCGGCGGTGAAGGCCTTCGGCCAGCTGAAGCCCCAGGTGATCGTGGTGACCAACCTGTTCCGGGACCAGCTGGACCGCTATGGCGAGGTGACCCACACCATGGCCAATATCCGCAAGGGGATCCAGGCGGTGCCGGAGGCCCTGCTGTGCCTGAACGCGGACTGCTCCCTGACCGCCTCCCTGGCGGGGGATCTGCCCAACCCGGTGCGCTGGTTCGGTGTGGACCAGGGCGCGGCCCCCTCCAAGCCGGTGCCGGAGCTGTCTGATGCCACCCACTGCATCCGCTGCAAGACCGCCTACACCTACGACTACGTCAGCTATGGCCATTTGGGCGGCTTCCGTTGTCCCAAGTGCGGCTACTGCCGCCATGAGGCGGATTACGCCGTCACCGATCTGGTCGCTCAGCGCATGGACTCCACCGAGGCGGTGCTGCGCATCAACGGCAAGCGTGAGCTGGCGAAGATCAATCTGCCAGCCATGTACAACGTTTACAACGCCATCGGCGCTGTGGCCGCCATCTGCGAGATGGGGTTGGGCAGCCAGGCGGCGCTGCGGGCCCTGGCGCAGTTCCAATGCGGCTTCGGCCGGATGGAGCGCTTCGACCTGGGCCAGGCCGGGGCCAGGATGATGCTGGTGAAGAACCCGGCGGGCTGCAACCAGGTCATCGAGTTTCTGCAGAATATCACCGAGCGCTTCTCGCTGGTGATCTGCCTCAACGACCGGGGGGCCGACGGCACGGACATCTCCTGGATCTGGGACGCGGACTTTGAGGGCCTGCGCGGCCTGGGCGGCAATCTCCGGCAGGTGCTGGTCTCCGGAGACCGGGCGCCGGACCTGCGCATCCGGCTCAAGTACGCCGGCATCGACGACGGGCGGATCCGGGTCCAGCGGGACTACGAGGCCCTGGTGGACTGGATGGCCCGGCAGACCGAGCCGGTGCTGATCATGCCCACCTATACCGCCATGCTGGAACTGCGGCAGGTGATGATCCGCCGCTGCGGCGGTGCGGAATTCTGGGAATAAGGGGGGAGCGCGCCATGGAACTGAAGATCTGTCATATGTACCCGGACGTGCTGAACCTGTACGGCGACCGGGGGAACGTGATGTGTATGACCCAACGCCTGAACTGGCGGGGGATCGAGACCACCGTCCGGAAGCTGCCCATTGGGGACAGCGCCAGTCTGGCCGGGTTTGACCTGGTGTTCATCGGCGGCGGCCAGGACTTTGAGCAGCAGGTGCTGCTGGAGGATCTGCACCGGGGCAAGGACCGGGAGATCAGGGCCGCCATCGAGGACGGGGTCTGTTTTCTGACCATCTGCGGCGGCTACCAGATGCTGGGCAGCTATTATGAGACCTACGACGGCCAGAGGTGCGACTTTATCGGCGCCCTGGATTTATACACCGTGGGCGCGAAGGAGCGCATGATCGGAAACTACAAGTTCCGCTGCGGGCCGGAGTCCGGCGGCAGTCTGGTGGTGGGCTTCGAGAACCACAGCGGCAAGACCTGGCTGGGCAGCGCCGTTCAGCCCCTGGGGACGGTTCTGGCCGGCTACGGCAACAACGGCGAGGACGGCACCGAGGGCGCAAGATACCGCAATGTGTTCGGCACCTACAGCCACGGGCCCCTGCTGCCCAAGAACCCGGCCCTCTGCGACCATATTCTGCTCACCGCCCTGACCCGGAAATACGGCCGGGCCGAGCTCGCGCCTCTGAACGACGAGGCGGAAAACGCCGCCCATGACGAGATGGCGGAGAAAATCCACTGATTCGAGAAAAATATAAGAAGTAGGAAACACCGAGAATGAGACAGATCGATCTTCACGTTCACACCACCGCCTCCGACGGGACCTATACGCCCACCCAGGCCGTGGAACTGGCCGCCCGGCTGGGCTTGAGCGCCATCGCCGTTACCGATCACGACACGGTGGCCGGCTTCGACGAAGCCCGAAAGGCGGGGGAGAAGCTGGGCGTAGAGCTGGTGCCGGGCATCGAGATCAGCACCCATTTCGGCCGGGCCGTCCATATCCTGGGCTATTACATCGACCCCAAGTCCCGGATCCTGGCGGACACTCTGGTCTGGATGATCCGGGAGAGGGACGTGCGCAACCGGCGCATGGTGGAGGCCATGGCCGCCGATGGGATCCCCATCAGCTATGAGCGGATGCGGGAGCGCTTCGGCACGGCCATCGGCCGGCCCAACTTCGGCCAGATCCTGGTGGAGCTGGGGTATGCCTCCAGCGTCCAGGACGCCTTCGACCGCTTCATCGAGAAGGGCCAGAAATACTATCGCTCCCGGAAAATGCTGAGCATCGAGCGGACCGTAGAGACCATCGTGCGCGCCGGCGGCGTGGCGGTGCTGGCTCATCCCTTCCAGTACCGGCTGGACGACGCGGGCCTGCGGGAGCTGATCGAGCACTGTCTGGACTACGGCCTGGGAGGCATGGAGTGCCTGTATTCCGGCTACACCGCCGAGCAGAGCGCGTATCTTCTCCGCCTGGCCCGGGAATACAGCCTGACCCCCACCGGCGGCAGCGATTTCCACGGCCTGAACAAGCCCGCGATCTCCATGGGCAGCGGCAAGGGAGACCTGTTCGTACCCTATGAGCTGCTGGAAGGACTGAAGGAGAGAAAAGAGAAGAGATCAGAGTGAAGAGTAATTCGGAGTTCTTCAGTTCGGAATTGAGCGCATCGTGAAGGATATGCGCATCGGTCGGACGCAGCATAGCCTCCCCTTAGCAAGGGGAGGTGGGCGCGAAGCGCTCGGAGGGGATTGCTGCCGCTGGGCGGTTCGGAGTTCGGAATGATGCAAGAACGTACCCTTATGTCGTAGGGGCCGACGCCCTTGACAGTTCGGAATTCGGAGTTCGGAGTTCGGAATTCGGAGTTCGGAATTATGCAAGAACGTACCGTTATGCCGTAGGGGCCGACGCCCTCGGCGGCCCGTCTCAATTGATCGAAAACGTGCATTCAACTCGTAGGGGCGGGGCTGGTCCCCGCCCGCGCGGTACGGTCTTGGTTTGCCGGGTGCTTTGGCGAATGCGAGGAGAGAGGAACTTCTTTCTCTTTGCTTGTCCAAAGAGAAAGAACCAAAGAGAAACGCGGGAGGGGAAGATTGCGATTTCTTCCCCTCCCGAGACCCACCCTATTTGAAACGCCCAAGAGGGGCGATCCCCTCTTGGAACACCCCCGGGCGGTACGGATTCGCCCGGGGCTTCTGTATCTCCCGGGTTCCCCCGCCGGGCGGGGACAAGCCCCGCCCCTACACCATAACCGAAACGTTCCGGGAACCTCCGCAGGGGCCGACGCCCTGGTTGGCCCGCTCCCCGGCGGTATCATCCCGCGCCTGCGTCCCCTGAGCAATATCTCCTGGACACTATGAACATCTCTTAACTTTTGCGAGAATCCGGTAGATTCACCAAAAACAAACCCGGAAAACGCTGCATTTCGACGAAAAGGCCCCGTCCGTGAAACCCGGACGGGGTTTTCTGCGTTTTTAAGAGTAGAGAGAGGTGAAGAGCATGAAAGAAAAACGGATCGTTTGTCTGGGCATCGCCCTGATTCTGCTGGTGATGCTCTTCTGCGGGATCCTTCTGCAGAGTCTTAACAGCGGACCGGCCGGGAGCTTTGAGGCCACCGTCGTCTTCGAGGCCGGACTATGCCCCGGTGGGGGCTTCCCATTTCTTTTCTGTTTCCGGCCATGATCTGACAGAATTTACGCCTCCCTGTGCGTATACTGAGACGCACAAGGAGGTGAAATTCTATGAAAAAATGGATATCCGCTCTGCTTGCGCTGATTCTTTGCCCGCTGCTGAGCACCTGCGCTTACGCCGAGGTTCCGGAGCCGGACTACCTGGGCATGATGGTGGACGCAGCGGTCTGCGGCGATCTGGAGGCAGGCGCGCTGGCGGCCCAGGGATGGAACGAAAAGCTCCTCAGGGAGGACAGCCCGGAGCCCGCCATCGACTTCGAGGAGCTGTTTCTGCTCTCCAAGCTCATCACCCGGGAGGCCGGATCCGTCTGGCTGCGGGAGGAGCTGCGCCGCTGCGTGGGTGAGGTGGTCCTGAACCGGATGGATTCCCCGGAGTTCCCCGACACCATGGAGGAGGTCATTTTCCAGGACGGGCAGTACGAGAACGTGGACAACCGGGAATTCCGGGAGGAGTTCCTGCCCACCCGGGCCTGCGTCCGGGCGGCGCTGAAGGCCCTGCGGGGCGAGCGTCTGCTGCCGCCGCTGGTGGTGTTCCAGTCCAACGGCAGGCTGGGCAAGGTCCACGCCACCTACTGCGACCGGGTCCTGGGCTTTACGTATTTCTGTGAGACCAACCATCCCGAACTGTACGGCGTTGTGAGCTGAACCCCCGGCCTGGCGGGAAAAATCTGTCGGGGCACAAAAAGAAAAGTCCGGTTTATGGGACACATGCTGTGCTATCCTGTACTCAGAAAGCAAGAGGCAACGAGAATACGGGGAGGTACGGAAAATGAAGGGTTACTTTACGGCCAACGGTTACTACGGCATGGTGGACGGGCGCTATCAGCTCTTTGCCAGCGAGGCGGACTACTACGACAGCCTGGGCGACGACGCGGCCTGAATCACACGGACCCCGGGGCGGGAAACCGCTCCGGGGAATATTTTTGCATTTTTTCAATTCGCTGACCCCAAAGAGCCCGCCCGGACGTATACTATATGACAGCGAAAGGAACAAGCAGGCTGTCCGAAGGGAGATAGAACATGCAAAGCACGCTGCAGCGTACGGGCAGAAGCTTTCAGGAGATCTATGAGATCTATTTGCCGATGGTCTACCGCATCGCCTACACCTACATGAAGAACCCATACGACAGCGAGGACGCCGCCCACGAGACCTTCCTGCGTCTTCTCCGGCAGACAAAGCCCTTTCAGAGCCAGGAGCACTGCAAGCGCTGGCTCATCGTCACAGTGACGAACGTGTGCCGGGATCTGCTGCGGAAGAAGAGCCGGACGGAGATGGATCTGGAGGAATACCGGGATCTGGCCGCGCCGGAGGCAAAGCGGGACGAGCTTCTCGAGGAGATCCTCCGGCTGCCGGACAAGTACAAGACCGCGGTGTACTTGCACTACTACGAGGGCTACCCGGTAAAGGACATGGCAAGGATCCTGGATCAATCGCCCGAGACCGTGAAGACCTGGCTCAGACGGGCCAGGGAGCAACTGAAAAAAACGCTTGGGGGAGAGCTTCGATGACTGAGAACAAATTTGAACAGGCCTATGAGAGTATCCCGATGGATCCAGCTATGAGCGACCGGCTTCTTCGGCGGCTTATGGCAGAGGCCCCGGAGACCTCCCCGGACAAGGAGGTCATCATGAAACGCACAAAAACCGTGAAGATCTGGAGAACCTTGCTCATCGCCGCGGTGATCGCCCTGATGCTGGGGGCCACCGCCTACGCCGCCGGAATTCTGGGTCCCCGGGCTCTGATCGTGGACGAGCCCCGGCAGACCCCGGGCAAGCTGGTGCTGTCCGAGAACGGCGAGACGGCCGAGGTGGTGGAGAATCCGGAGGGCGCGGTCTTTTCTCTGACCCAGCCCCAGGATCTGCCCGACGACATCGACGACGAGATCCGGGAGAAGGTGGAGAACAACCGTGCCGCCTGGAGCGCCTGGGAGGAGGAGAGCGCAGCCCTGCGGGTGGAGTACCCCGAGGCTATGAAGGCGCCGGAGGACACCTGGCTGACCGATCAGGAGGAGCTTCCGGACGGCGGCGCCATCCTGCGCTTCTACGCCCTGGCGGTCAGCGGGGAGGAACTGCAGGAGAAGGGACCCTACCCGGAAGACGATTGGGAGGCCTACGTGGCCGCCATGCTGGCCGACGGCAACCTGAGCCTTCTGGAGGAGCGGACCGTCACCGCGCAGGATATCGCCCAGGAGAGGGCCTATTTCGACCGGCAGCAGGGCGTCCCGGGCTACGACTACTTCTACGGCCTGGGGAGTCAGGAGGAGGCGGCGCTGCTGGAGGATATCGCGGCCCGCTACGGCCTGGTACTGCGCCACGAGCGCACCAGCCTTATCGGCAGCATGCGGGAGTATAACGAGCTGCACGGCAAGCCCGACTGGATGAGCGAGGAGCTGTGGCAGCAACAGCTACAGGAAGAGGACATGGGCCGGCCCAGCACCGAGATCGCCGCCGAGCTGGAGGCCGCCTGTTGCCGGGGACCGCTGTTCGACGCGGACGTGCCCCGGATCGACCACCTGTACTGGTACGAGGAGGGGACCTTTGCGGTAAACTACGACGAGCTGCTGTCCGACGGCCGGATCGCCGACTGCTATGCCTACAACTCCATGTACGGCACCCTGTCCAGCGGCCTGGAGCTGTTTGACGAGATCGAGGATCCCTCGGCCTACGAGGCCCGGGAATACACCACCGCCGACGGCACGGTGGTCACGCTCCTGGAGAGCAGCCACCGAAACGTCTGGGACTGGGCGGACAACTCCTACATCTTCGTCTATCTGGACGACTCCTTCTTTGTGGTAAAGGTCCATCAGGAGGATGGGGTCAGCCCCCGGGATCTGGAGGCCATCGCCGACCATATCTGCTATCAGAATATCAACGCGTAGTGCTGCGCAGAGTTTTTAAAAAAATTTTTAGACTTTGGTTTTCAGGTCAGAGACCGGGACGGTACAAATCAACGTACCGCCCCGGTTTTCTTCCATTGTAGGGGCCGACGCCCCGGTTGGCTCTTGCTTCCCCCTCTGGGGGAAGTGGCCGAAGGCCGATAGGGGTGCCTTCCGCTTTGCTTCACCCTTCAGGTCATGCCGTAGGGGCCGACGCCCCCGGTCAATTCGGAGTTCGGAATTCGGAGTTCGGAATTTAACGAGAAACGTACCGTTCAAACCGTAGGGGCGCGCTCCGCTTCGCTTCGCCCTTGCGGTCGCCCGCGCGGTATGGTGTTGGTTTGTTGATCCCTACGGCGAATGCGGGGAGGGACGGACGGAACTTCTTTCTCTTTGCTTGTTCAAAGAGAAAGAACCAAAGAGAAACGACACTCGGGAGGGGAAGATTAAACGACACTCGGGAGGGGAAGATTGCGATTTCTTCCCCTCCCGAGACCCACCCTAATGGAAACGCCCAAGAGGGGCGATCCCCTCTTGGAACACCCCCGGGCGGACCGGATTCGCCCGGGGGTTCTGTATTCTTTCGGTTTCCCCGCCGGAGCGCTTGCCTCCCCCTCAGGGGGAGGTGTCGCGCAGCGACGGTGGGGGTCTTCCCGCCGGGCGGGGACCAGCCCCGCCCCTGCATGCGAACGGAAGGTTTCCGCTTCTCCGTAGGGGCGATTCATAAATCGCCCGCCGATCCCCACAGGTGCAAAAACCGGGGCGGCACGCGATGTTCATACCACCCCGGTCTCTACCCTAAAAAACGGAAGACGAAAAACTCGTCCCCCAGTCCCCCGAGCACTCAATTTCTTAAGAATTCTCAAAACGGTTGACAACTGTAGTCTGCCGTGCTATGGTATATCCAGACGACGCGCGTAGTCTAAATTTGACAGAACGGGAGGCTGAGACCATGGATCTGTTGAGTGCGAAAATATCCGAATCGGAGCTGGAGGTCATGCGGGTGCTGTGGGAGGCGGGAGAGCCCCTGCCGGTCACCAAGCTGCGTCAGGAGCTGGGACGCCGGAAGGGCTGGGAGGCCACCACGGTGAAAACCCTGATCACGCGGCTGCTGAGCAAGGGTGTGCTGGAGCAGGAGAAGAGAAAGGTGTTCTTCTATCGGCCCCTGGTGTCGGAGCGGGAATACAACGACTGGGCCGCCCGGGACTTGGTGGACCGGCTGTTCCGGGGCAGCGCCAAGGACCTGGTGGCCACTTTGGTGAAATCCGAGGGCCTGAGCCGGGAGGATATCGAAGAGCTGCGGGCCATGTTCCGGATGGAGGACTGAGCGATGCGGAATCTTCTGATCCTGCTGCTGAGCCTGTCGGCCGGCGGCACCGCGATGACCCTGCTGCTGGTGCTCCTGCGACGGCTGCTGGGGTCACGGCTGCCCAGCCGCTTCTGGTACTGGGCCTGGCTGCCGGTGCTGCTGCGCTTCCTGCTGCCGCTGCCGGGCCTGCTGCCCACCGGGATCCGGACAGCGGCGGCCGTGCCGGAGCTGCCCACTCACGCGGTGGGCCCGATCCGGCCCATGCCCTCCCACGAGGAGACCTGGGAGGGGGAGTCGGCGTTTGCGGAGGAGGCGGAGGAGGCAGAGAATCCAGCTGACGGAGCGGCCTTTGCCTATGAGGCGCCCGCAGAGCAGGCCGAGCAGCCGGTAGGGGGGACCGACGCTGTGGTGACTTGGGAGGAGCCTCCGGCGGCCCGGATTCGGGATGTGCTGGGCAGTCCCCGCCTATGGCTGAGTCTTTGGGTCATCGGCTTTGGCTTGAGTGCAGCCGGGACCCTGATTGGCTATGGGCGCTTTTCCCGAGAGCTTCGGAAAAGCCTCCGGGCACCCTGGGACAGCGACCTGGCGGTCTATGAGGGCCTGCCGGGCAGAAAGCCGACGCTTCGCCGCAGCGCAAGTGTGAACACTCCCATGCTACTGGGCCTGAGGCGCCCGGTGCTGATCCTGCCGGACCGGGACTACAGCCCCGCCATGCTTCGGCATATCCTGGCTCATGAGCTGTGTCATTACCGCCGGGGAGATCTTGGAATGAAGTGGCTGGCGGTGCTGGCCTCCTGGATCCACTGGTTCAATCCCATCCACCTGCTGATCCGCTCCGAACTGGATCGGGCCTGCGAGCTGGCCTGTGACGAGGCGCTGCTGACCCGGATGGACCCGGAGGAGAAACGGCGCTACGGCGAGATGCTGCTGGACATGGCAGCGGAAAAGCGCCTGCCCAGGGCCGCGGTAGCCACCAGCTTCGCGGTGGAGAAGCGCAATCTGAAAGAAAGACTGGTGCAGATCATGACATACAAAAAGACCGGGAGGACCGGCCTGGCTCTGGCGCTGATCGCGGCCCTACTACTGACAGGCTGCGGCGCGGCCATGGGGCCTCAGACCCAACAGACGCCGCCGGAGGAGCCACTCGTCGAGACCCCGGAAAGCGTTACCGTACAAAGCGCGACGCCGGAGGAGACCGGCGCTGTTCACGCGGTGGACTCGGTGGACGGCCTTCTGGCCGCTATCCACCCCAACAGCAGCATCACCCTGGCGGCAGGGAACTACGATCTGTCCACCGCTTCGGACTACGGCACCCACTATGACGCCGGCTGGTATAGCTGGGAACCCTCCTTCGATGGGTATGAGCTTGTGATCCGAAACCTGGAGAAACTGGCGATCACGGCGCAGGGAGAGACGACGATCTCCGCCGTGCCCCGCTACGCCGACGTGCTGACCTTCGACGGCTGCACGGATGTGAGCCTGGAGGGCTTGACTCTCGGACACTCCGAGGCGCCCGGCGCCTGCTCCGGCGGAGTGATCGACATGAAGAACAGCCTGGAGATCCGGGTGGACAGCTGCAGCCTCTACGGCTGCGGCGTGCTGGGGATCCGGGCGACAAACTGCCAGAATGTCCGTGCGCAGGGAACGAAAATCTATGACTGCAGTGACGGTGCGGTGACCGCCATCTCCTGCCGGGATCTGAGACTGGAGGACTGCCAAATCTTTGAAAACGGCAATAAGGGTGATCTCAGCTGCTCCTTCTTGTTTTACACAGTCTCCTGCGAGGGCTTTGCGGTGGTCAACTGCGAGATTCAGAACAACCGGACCAATGAGGTGCTGCGCAGTGAAGCTTCCCGGGAAGTGTATCTGCTGGGCAGCGAACTGAGAGACAATACCATCCTTCACAGCCTCTTCAACCTCCGAGGAGTGCCTGTTATCGTGGATGGCTGCCATTTTGCCAATCCTCACAGCGCGGGCTACTATGAGGACGGAGATTATGGCCTCTACGCCAGAGATCTGGAAGGCAATGACCTGATCAGCTTCGACATGGATCGGATGGAGCGCAGGGACGTGAGCTTTGAAGGCTTCCGGGAAGCGGAGACAGTGGCCGTGGAGGGCGAACAACTGCCCGACGGGACCATGCGCTGCCTGGTTTCCAACGTGGACGAGCTGCTGGCGGCCATCGGGTCTGACACCGCCATCGTTCTGGAGGAGGGCGACTACCTGCTTTCCGACGCCTCTGATTATGGCGGCTATGGCAGCGTCAACTACTACTGGCAGCGGGACTATGACGGGTTCAGCCTGGTGATCACCGGTGTGAAAAACCTGAGTATCCAGGGGCAGGGGCGAGACAAGACCCGGATCCTGACCGAGCCTCGGTATTCCTGCGTTCTCAGCGTGGTGAACAGCGAAGCTGTTACGCTGAGCGAGCTGACCGCGGGCCACACCCAGGAGCCCGGCTCCTGCTCCGGAAATGTGCTGAACCTGGAGGGCAGCCGGGATCTGGAGCTTCGGGACTGCGGCCTGTTCGGCTGCGGCGTGCTGGGTATTCATGCCAGCAGCTGCAGAGGGCTGCGGGTGGCGGACACGGAGATGTATGAGTGCTCCGCCGGCGGCGCTCAGTTGGAGGCCTGTGAGGATGTGAGCTTTACCGGCTGCTCCATCCGCGACTGCAAGGAGGGCAACAATTACCTGTATCTGATCAATACCACGGTAGACTGGGATGGGACGCTGTTTGACAGCTGCATCGTTCGGTTTGACGGCAATGAGTTCGAGAGCGTCCTACTCATAGATGGGCAGACAACAATAACCGGACCGGAATACGCCGAGTGGCAAAGGAAGACGGGCCAGACAGAGGAACCCGTCCCTACCCCGCAGCCGTAGCAACACGAAAAGAAAGACTGGTGCAGATCATGACATACAAAAAGACCGGGAGGACCGGCCTGGCTCTGGCGCTGATCGCGGCCCTACTGCTGACAGGCTGCGGCGCGGCCATGGGGCCTCAGACCCAACAGCCGGCGGCGGAGCCTCCCACGGAGACCCCGGCAAGCGTTACTGTACAAGGCAAGACCCCGGAGGAGACCGCTCCGGAAGAAAGCGTAGAGGAAGAACGTCAGGAGCTGGAGGAGCAGATCCTTCAGATGGAGCTGGAGCAGCAGAGACTGCGCTATGCGATCGATGAGAATGCTGTCGTCGCGCCGCCTCCAGACCCCGAGGGCTATGCCGTCTTCCCGTCCGAGCAGGCCGATCAGGTGCTGGCTCTGGCGGAACAGGCCCGGGACTGGGGCCTCCTGACAGAGGACGAAGCGCTGGCTTTTTCTGCGGAGGCCGATTTTGTCCCGGATTCGGAGATCCGGACCTATCTGGATCCCAGTATTTTCAGTATCTGCTGGAAGGAACTCATTGACGGTAACACCTGCTCCTTCTGCGAGACCCGGGTAGCCGACGGCTCCCAGCTCCGCCGGAAGCTGGCGGAGGACAGCTACGGGAGCAGCATCCAGTATTACGCCTCGGAGTTGGCCGCCCAGACCAACGCCGTAGCCGCCATGAACGCGGATTATTATCTGTTCCGGGACCTGGGCGTGGCGGTATATAACCGGCAGCTGTATCGCTTCCGGGAGGAGCCCTTTGCCAACGGCCTGATGAAGTACAATGCGGTGGACAACTGTTTCATCACCGGCACCGGAGAGCTGCTCTTTACCCGCGCGGGGGAGGAATTTGACCGGGAGGAGATGGAACAGTACATTGCCGACAACGATGTGATCTTCTCCTTTGCGTTCGGCCCGGTGCTGGTGGATGACGGAAAGCCCATCCCCTGCGACGGCTACCCGGTGGGAGAGGTGAACCAGGGTTACTCCCGGGCGGGGATCGGTCAACTGGGACACCTGCACTATCTCTACATGTCCCTGAACCATTCCCCTGAGAAGGAAGCCCGCTGGACGGTCACGACCTTTGCGCAGCATTTTGCGGAGAAGGGTGTGGAACGGGCCTATTGTCTGGACGGCGGGCAAACCGGCGAGCTGGTGTTCCAGGGCCAGCCCTTCAATCATATCGACTTTGGGACGGAGCGCCTGGTCAGCGATATCTTCTATTTTGCCAGCGCGATCCCGGCAGAAGACCAAGGATAAAAACCACCCCGGGTGAAAACGTACATGACTGCGTTTTCACCCGGGGTTTGCAGCTTTTTACCGAATTCCGAATTGCCCCAGCAGCCGGTCCACGTTCTCGGTGCTGTATTCGATCTGCTCGGACAGGCGGCGGACGGTTTGAACGGGATCGCCGGGCTGCAGCAGCAGGTAGTCCAGGCAGAGCCCGGCGTAATCGGCCAGGGCCTGGGGCCCGAAGTCCTCCAGCCGCTCCAGCTGCCGATAGATCCAATACTGGTACACCCGCTGCCAGGCCTGCTCATGCCCCCGGAAGGGATCATCCGGGGGAAGCGCTGCCGCGGCGGTGGCCTCCACCTCCGTCGGCCAATGCTCGTCAATGGGCTCGGTGCCCGCCATAGCCGCACAGATCTGCCCGATCCGCTCCCGGCCGATCTGGGGCCGATGCCGCAGCAGCGACCGCGGAAAGTCCAGACCCAGGGACTCCAGCAGCGCCGGAAAATCCAGAGGCGCCGCGTTTCCGTCGGAGAGAAACCGCAGCTCCCCCTCCTCCCGCCAGAGCAGTTCGCTCACCGCCTCGCAGCTTAGTCCCAGGCCCCAGAGCTCGTGTTCTCCATGCTCCTCGAAAAACCGGGGATGCAGGGCGCAGATATCGCAGAGAGCCCCCTCGCCCAGCTCGCAGATCAGGCGGCACAGTCCGTCCTCCCGGAGAAAGGGGCAGCGCTCCCGCCCGTCCAGCCGGAAGTGCCAGCCGTCCCCGTCCTCGAACAGCGCGGCGGTCAGCGCCCGGCCCAGGTCGTCGTCCAGCGTCCGGTAGAAGCCGACGCTCCGGTCGTCCACGTCGATCTCCCAGCCCCGGCAGCAGCTGTGCCCACAGGCGGAGGCCAGGCAGCGGAAGCGGTCGTAGAAGTCGGGTCGGCAGATCACGTCCCGCGCCTCCTCCCCAACTGCCAGTAGGCCACCGCGCTGGCGGCGGCCACGTTCAGGGAGTCCACCCCGTGGGACATGGGGATGCGCACGGTGTAGTCGCAGTCGGCAATGGTCTCATTGCTCAGACCTTCGCCCTCGGTGCCCAGCACGATGGCCAGCTTCTCCTCCGCCATCAGGGCGGGGTCGTCCACCGACACCGAGTCCTCCCGCAGGGCCATGGCGGCGGTTTTGAAGCCCAGGCGCCGGAGCAGGTCCATCCCCGGACCGGGCCAGTCGCTCATTTCCGTGCCGAGATAGGCCCAGGGCACCTGAAAGACCGTGCCCATGCTCACCCGGACCGAGCGGCGGTACAGGGGATCGCAGCAGGCCGGGGTCAGCAGCACCGCATCCATCCCCAGGGCGGCGGCGGAACGAAAGATGGCCCCCAGGTTGGTGGGGTTCATGATGTTCTCCAGCACCGTGATCCGCCGGGCGTTCCGGCAGATCTCCTCCGCGGCGGGCAGAGGCCGGCGGCGCATGGCGCACAGTACGCCCCGGGTCAGGGGAAAGCCGGTGAGCTGGGTCAGCACCGGCAGCCCGGCGGTAAACAGGGGAATGTCCCCGCAGCGCTCCACCACTTCCCGGGCCTGGCCCTGGATGTGCTTGCGCTCCATCAGCAGAGAAACCGGCTCCCAGCCTCCGTCCAGGGCCCGGAGGATCACGTTGGGACTCTCGGCGATAAACAGCCCGTTTTCCGGGTCGGCCCGGTTCACCAGCTGATTCTCCGTGAGCCTGGCGTATACGTCCAGCTCCGGTGCGGTATAATCTGTGATCTCGATGATATTCGGCATAGCGTGACTCCTTGCGGTTTTTGTGCCATTATAGCACAGGGAAGGGAGAAGAGGGAAGAGAGATTTATAGTGCGCAGGATATAGTGCTCAGGATATAATGCTCAGTGCTCAGGGGACGGGGGACGAGTTTTTAGGAGACAAGCGATGCGAGTATCTGGAAGACAAGGGACGCAAGCCTGTGCTGCAGGGGCCGACATCTTCCTACCGGCCCCTGCGGGTAGCACAACCGTTCCGCTCCCCTGCAGGGCGAATGCGTACCGCCCGGGGGAGACCCCTTCAGTCTCGCTTTGCTCGACAGCTCCCCCAGAGGGGGAGCCAATGGTCGGCCGCCCCTACGGGTAACCGGAAGCCTTCCGTTCCCATGTAGGGGCGGGGCTTGTCCCCGCCCGGCGGGGAGACTTGGGAGATACAGAAGTCCTGGGCGAATCCGGTCCGCCCGGGGGAGATCCCTTCAGTCTCGCTTTGCTCGACAGCTCCCCCAGAGGGGGAGCCAATGGTCGGCCGCCCCTACGGGTAACCGGAAGCCTTCCGTCCCCGTGTAGGGGCGGGGCTCGTCCCCGCCCGGCGGGGAGACCTGGGAGATGCAGCATCCCCGGGCGAATGCGTACCGCCCGGGGGAGACCCCTTCAGTCTCGCTTTGCTCGACAGCTCCCCCAGAGGGGGAGCCAATGGTCGGCCGCCCCTACG
>CADAHL010000049.1 GCA_902787755.1 Oscillospiraceae bacterium | reverse complement strand
CGGGAGATTTGTGGCAAGTTTTCCACAGATTCTCGGTTCCTTTTGCCCTTTAGAGCAGAAAGAGGGACCGCTGCAAAACTCTCATTTTGCAACGGCCCCGTCTTTTTCTTTTTTTCAGGTCTCGTCCGGCCCGGCCTCGCCGAGATCCGCGATCCGATTCGGATCGACCCCCTTCTCGACCAGGGCCCAGCCCGGGAACTCCCCTTCTCCCGGCTCGTATCCGTCTGTACGAACGGTGTTCAGGACCGCGTCCCGGATAAATTGCCTCGCGCTCCGGTCAAAGTGGACGGCATGCGCGCAGATCAGCATCCACTCCTCTGAGGTGAACAGCTCGCGGATGTCCATGGCCGTCTCCCTCAGTCCAGGACCACGATGCTCTCGATCACCGGCTGCTCCTCCGGTGGGATCGTGCCGTTATTATCGATGGGTCTGGCGTCCCTGGCGATCTGCTCCACCACGTCCATGCCCTCGGTCACCCAGCCGAAGGCGGCGTAGCTGCCGTCCAGGAAGGTGGCGTCGTCCACGGTGATGAAGAACTGGGAGCTGGCGCTGTTGGGATCCTGGGCCCGGGCCATGGAGATGACGCCCTTGACGTGGCTGATGGGGTTGTCAAAGCCGTTGAGAGAGAACTCGCCCTGGATGCTCTCGCTGGCCCCGCCGGTGCCGTTGCCCAGAGGATCGCCGCCCTGGATCATAAAGCCATCCATGATCCGATGGAAGGTCAGGCCGTCGTAAAAGCCGTCCTGAGCCAGCTTCACGAAGTTGGCAACCGTGATGGGAGCAACCTTTTCGTTCAGTTCCAGCTTGATCACGCCGTAATCCCGGACCGTGATCTCCACGTGGCGCAGGCCGGGATCGTCCGGCGCAAGCCCGCCGTCGGCGCTGCTCTCAGCGGCTGGCTCGGCCGCCGGAGTCTCCGCCGTGGTCTGGGTGGCCGCCGGGGTCTGCCCTCCGCAGGCGGACAGCAGCAGCGCCAGGCATAAAATCACAAGAAATCCTATCTTTTTCATGGTCAACGTCTCCCTTTCCTGACTGTTATTCTTCGATTGCGAAACCCCTTTCGCAATTTCCTTCCGACCTGTATGTTAGCACATCCCGCGGCCATGCGCAAGCCGAAGCGCGCACAGGCCGCCCCCGGCCGGGCAAGCGGCTTCCAAATCTTCGGTTTTTGTGTACTTTTTACGTGGATATGTTCCGATATTCATGGGAATTCTTGGCTGATTTGGGAACTATTCCGTATTGACACGTTTTCCCTGTTATGCTAAAGTAGATCGAAACATTATGGGAACAAGCTGTATTCACGTCCCTCGCTGTCATTAAGGAGGCATTTCCATGAAAAAATTCTTTGGCATCCTGCTGGCGCTGGTGCTTCTGATCTCGCTCGGGATCGTGGCCTCCGCCGAAGGGGAAGCCCCTTCCATCCTCAAGCCCGTGTATATCACCATCGTCGACGAGCAGGGCTCCCCTGTCTCCGGCGCGTCGGTGCAGGTGCTGGATTCCGCCGGTCAGGCCGCCGCGGCCTGGACCACCACCGGCGGCGCCTACACCGCCTTCCTCCCGGAGGGTTCCTACACGCTGAAGCTCCTCTCCGTGCCGGCTGGCTACGTCATTGAGAACGACCAGTCGACCTTCACCATCACCCTGGAGGAGGCCGAGCGCCGGGACGACTTCGTCGGCGAGGTCAACTATGACCACGCCCACCCGGAGTGCTGCTCCGTGGCCTCCCACATCGGTCTGGAGCTCTACACCGTCCACGACTCCGCGGGCTCGGTCACCGCCTACTGCTTCAACCAGAACTACGACAACCCCACCCCCGACGGCCGGTACCGCCGTCTGGTGGGCACGCCGGAGCTGCTGTACTCCCTGGCCCAGAACAAGAACCCCGACATCACCCCCCAGGAGCTGTACGACCACGTTCTGTCCATCATCTATCACAAAGCGGACGTTCAGGCCCAGTTCGGTCTTGATGACACCATCGCCAACTACCTGACCAACATGTCCATCAAGAACTTCACCGACCCCACCTGCTTTGTTGGCTACGACAACGACGGCAACAGCACCCTGGCCCGGGACGAGAACGGCAAGCCGATCCGGGACGAGAATGGCGCCTACGTCTTCCATCCCGGCAGTACCGTTCTGGGTTCCATGATCAACCACGCCCGGGGCGACAACAAGGCCGACGTTCTGCCTCAGGAGTACCGGGACGCGTGGCTGAGCTTCATCGAGTACACCGATCACCCCAGCGACTACTACCTGTACATCTACTATCCCGACAACTTCCAGCCCGGCAATACCGACTCCTTCCAGTGCCTGATGTCCGTGTTCCAGGTGCAGCCCATCCGCCTGTCCATGCCGGTGCACAGCACCACCACCGTTTCGATCACCAAGCAGTGGGACGACGGCGGCGACCAGGACGGCCTGCGGCCCACCGCCCAGGAGTTCGCCGAAATGGTCCACCTGCTGGCTGACGGCGAGGATGTGACCGCCGCCAACAGAGACAAGCTGACCGTCACCGAAAACGACAACAACACCTTCACCGTGACCTACACCGGCCTGATCCGCCGGGACGACGCCGGCGAGGAGATCTCCTACCAGATCCGGGAGGACGAGATCCCCGGCTATACCGCCGACCAGAACACCGCTGCCAACGGCGGAACCATCGTCAACACCCACCCGCCCGTGCTCACGAGAGTCGAGGTTTCCAAGGAGTGGAAGGACGGCGACGACGCCGACGGTCTGCGGCCGGAGCAGATCCTTGTGAATCTGCTGGCCGACAACGTGGTCATCCGGGAAGCCGAGGTCACCCCGGACGAGGACGGAAACTGGTCCTGCAGCTTTGAGGATCTGCCCAAGTTCCGGGACAAGGGCGTGGAGATCGTCTATACCGTCACCGAGGATCCCGTCCCCGACTATACCACCACCGTGGACGGTCTCACCGTCACCAATACCCACAAGCCCGAAACCACCCGGATCGACGTGACCAAGAAGTGGGACGACGGCGACAATCAGGACGGCCTGCGTCCCTCCTCCGTCACCATCCGCCTGTTGGCCGACGGTAAGGAGGTCCAAGCCGCCACCGTCCAGCCCGACGAGCAGGGCAACTGGTCCTGCAGCTTTGAGAACCTGCCCAAGCACCGGGACAAGGGCGTGGAGATCGTCTACACCGTCACCGAGGATGCCGTCAGCGGCTACAAGGCCAAGGTGGACGGCTTCACCATCACCAACACCCACAGCCCCGAGGTCATCGAGATCCCGGTGCTCAAGCACTGGAGCGACAGCAACAACAAGGCCGGCAACCGGCCCTCCAGCATCACCGTCCGCCTGCTGGCCGACGGCAAGGAGGTCAAAGTCGCCACCATCACGCCGGACGCCGCAGGCCGCTGGACCTACACCTTTACCGATCTGCCCAAGTATTCCCAGGGCAAGGAGATCAAGTACACCATCACCGAGGATCCGGTGCGGGGCTACTACACCAAGATCCAGGGCTTCACCATCCGCAACAGCGTCTCCCCCATCACCGGCGACGACGCGCTGCCCATCCTCTGGGCTGCTCTGCTGACCGCCTCCCTGCTGGGGTCCGCCGCCCTCCTGCGCCTGCTTCTGCGCCGCAGACGCGGCAACTGAGCCGGGCTGAGAAGAATATTCGTCCCTTCGCCGGATCGGAATTTCGCATTCCGATCCGGCGCTTTCTATTTTAAGTTTCGTTATCCGCCCGGGGCGCAGCAAACAAATCTTGGAATTTTGTCAGAATCGTCCTATACAAAACCCGCGCTTTTCGGTATAATAAGATGTGTAAGAGGAAAGCCGATTCCTGCTGCAAATCATGATGGAGGTAATGCCATGACTCAGATCATCCGTAAACCCGCCACCGACGCAGAGCTTGCGCTCATGGACCAGTACTGGCGCGCGGCCAACTATCTGACCGCCTGCCAGCTGTATCTGCTGGACAATCCCCTGCTGGAGCATCCTCTGACCGCCGAGCACATCAAGAAAAAAATCGTCGGCCACTGGGGAACCTGCCCCGGCCAGAACTTTGTTTATACCCACCTCAACCGGGTCATCAAAGCCTATGACCTGGACATGATCTATATCTCCGGCCCCGGCCACGGCGGCAACGCCATGGTGGCTCAGGACTGGCTGGACGGCAGCTATCAGGAGGTCTATCCCGACATCAGTCAGGATCGGGAGGGCATGCAGCGGCTGTTCAAGCGCTTCTCCTTCCCCGGCGGCATTCCCAGCCACGTGGCCCCCGAAACGCCGGGCTCCATCAATGAGGGCGGCGAGCTGGGCTACTCCCTGGCCCACGCCTTCGGCGCCGTGACCGACAATCCCAGTCTGATCGCCGCCACCGTGGTGGGCGACGGCGAGGCCGAAACTGGACCTCTGGCCACCTCCTGGCAGCTCAACAAGTTTCTCTCCGCCGAGACCGACGGCGCCGTGCTGCCCATCCTGCACCTGAACGGCTACAAGATCGCCAATCCCACCGTTCTGGCCCGGATCCCCCACGAGGAGCTGGAGCAGTTCTTCCTGGGCTGCGGCTGGCAGCCCTACTTTGTGGAGGGCTCCGATCCCGCCGAGATGCACCGGAAGATGGCCGACACCCTGGACGAATGCGTCACCAGCATCCTCCGCTTCCAGCAGGCCGCCCGGGAGGGCGGGAACAAGGATCGTCCCCGCTGGCCCATGATCGTGCTGCGCACTCCCAAGGGCTGGACCGGCCCGGACTACGTGGACGGCGCCAAGGTGGAGGGCTACTGGAGAGCCCATCAGGTGCCCATCCAGCCTGATTCCGCCGAGCATATCCGCCAGATCGAAAACTGGCTGAAGAGCTATAAGCCCGAGGAGCTGTTCGACAAGAACGGTGTCCCCGTGGAGCCGCTGCGTCAGCTGCCCCCCAAGGGGAACCGCCGCATGGGCGCCAATCCCCACGCCAACGGCGGTCAGCTGCTGCGGGATCTGCGCATGCCCGACTTCCGGGACTACGGCGTGGACGTCCCCTTCCCCGGCAGCGTAGAGGCCCAGGACATGGCGGAGCTGGGCAAGTTCGTCCGGGATATCTATAAGCTCAACGAGCGGGAGCGCAATTTCCGCTCCTTCGGCCCCGACGAGACCACCTCCAACCGCCTGAACCCCGTCTTTGAGGTCACCGACCGGGCCTGGAACGGCGACGTGCTGGACACCGACGACCACCTGGATGAGAACGGCCGGGTCATGGACTCCATGCTCTCCGAGCACGTGTGCCAGGGCATGCTGGAGGGCTATCTGCTCACCGGCCGCCACGGCTTCTTCAACTCCTACGAGGCCTTCATCCGCATCGTGGACTCCATGTTCTCCCAGCACGCCAAGTGGCTGAAGGTCTGCAATCAGCTGCCCTGGCGGCACAAGATCGCCTCCCTCAACTACGTGCTGGCCTCCAACGTCTGGCAGCAGGACCACAACGGCTTCACCCACCAGGATCCGGGCTTCCTGGACCACATGGTCAACAAGAAGGCCGACGTGGTGCGTCTGTACCTGCCCCCGGATGCCAACTGCCTGCTCAGCTGCTTCGACCACTGTGTGCGCAGCCGGAATTATGTAAACTGCATCGTGGCCTCCAAGCATCCCCGCCCCCAGTGGCTGACCATGGAAGAGGCGGTCAAGCACTGCACCCAGGGCATCGGCATCTGGCAGTGGGCCTCCACCGATCAGGGCCAGGAGCCGGACATCGTCATGGCCTGCTGCGGCGATACTCCCACGCTGGAGACGCTGGCCGCGGTCACCATCCTGCGGGACGCCTTCCCGGAGCTGAAGATCCGGGTGGTCAACGTGGTGGACTTGATGCGTCTGCAGGACTCCACCCAGCACCCCCACGGCATGAGCCAGCAGGAGTATGATCTGCTCTTCACCCGGGACAAGCCCATCCTCTTCGCCTACCACGGCTATCCCAGCCTGATCCACGAGCTGACCTACAAGCGCCATAACAAGAACCTCCATGTCCGGGGCTACATCGAAGAGGGCACCATCACCACGCCCTTCGACATGCGGGTCCTGAACAAGCTGGACCGCTTCAACCTGGTCATGTCCGCGATCTACAATCTGCCCCAGCTGGGCAACCGCGGCGCCTACCTGGTCCAGCAGATGCAGGACAAGTTGGTAGAGCACCGGCAGTATATCGCCAAATACGGCGCCGATCTGCCCGAAGTCACCGAGTGGAAGTGGAAATAAGCCCTTCCCCTCCGAATCCGTTTTCAAGGCCGAGCTCGCAGAGTTTGCGCCCGCAGGCGCAAATAAAGTTAAATCCATTTTCTCCGGCGGCGTGTACGTCGGAGAAAATACTTCTCAGCCCGGAAGTGTGCGAGTTGTCCGCCGCAAGCGGACAGCGAGTGCGCGCGCCGGGCTGCAGCCCCTCCGTCAAAAGAGTCCAAAGGACTTTTTTGACGGCCTCGCCGAGCCGGGACGAACTGTCCCGGCTCGGTTTTCTGTCCCCGGCCCCGGCGTCCGAAGCCGGACTTGTCACCGGGCCGCAAAAATGCTATGATAGAGGCAGTATTCGACGGGAGGTATCGTTCCGATGGCAAACCTGATTTCGATCCATGTCCTGCACTGCGGCTGCATCCGGGTATCGGAATCCGTGCCCTACGGCAACGGCATCGGTCTGACAAACACGGGAAAACAGCTTCTCGCCCCGGATCGGGACCGGGTAACGCTGCCGGTGTGCGTCTATCTGATCGAGCATCCCCACGGTCTCATTCTGGTGGATACCGGCTGGTGCCGCGCCATCAGTCCCCGGGGCGTCTACGACCCCAGGGCGGCGGAAAAGCTGCTGCCCGGGCATATGGCCGCCCTGTTTCATCCCTGGCTGCCGGAGGGCGCCGCCATCCATGAGCAGCTGGCCGCCCGCGGGCTCCGGCCGGAGGATCTGGATCTGGTGCTGCTGACTCATCTGGACCCGGACCATGTGGCCGGTCTCTGCCATCTCGGCGGCGCCCGCCGGATCGTGGTTCCGGAGGACGAGTACTTCTGGTCCTGCCGGACGGTGTTCAAGCTGCGCCAGCCCCGCTCTCTCTGGCAGGACGCGCCTCTGGAGCGGGTCTATTACCGCGGTTCGCCGCTGGGCCCCAACCGCTGGGCCGTGGACCTGTTCGGGGACGAGAGCCTGGTGCTCGTTAACCTCCCCGGCCACACCGACGGGCAGGCAGCGGTACTGGTGCGCAGCGGCCCGCGCTTCGTGCTTCTGGCCGCCGACGCCGCCTTCTCCCCCCGGAACTGGGAGGAGCACGTCACCCCGGGCTTCGGCTTCAGCGCCCAGTGGCAGCGCCGGTCTCTGGACTGGATCGCCCAGACGGCGAAGGATCCGGGCTGCGTGGCCGTGCTCTGCAGCCACGATCCGGCCATCACGCCCCGGACCATCGCCTTCTGAGCCTGGTCCCGGGAGAGCTCGCCGCCGGCGACAGGGCTTTCTATAAAACAAGTCAAGATCACCCGCATAGCGAGTGGCTTTTAACAGGAAGCCCTCCTGTGATCTGTGCTGTGTCGGCAAGCCGTCAGCGCAGATACCGGAGGGCTTTTCTTATTTGCCGGGGAAAGAGGGGGCTTTCTCCCCTGGGCAGTCCGCCCGCGGGAGCGCAGGGTACCGACCGATCATGAGACCTCCCGGAATGGCGGGGAGAGCCATGATTTGCCCTTCCGTCGATCCTACCGACAGCGTGGTAGAAGGCGTAGATGATCTTCGCGGTGGGGCCGAAACCGGCGGGGATGGTGAACATCAGCACCGAGCAGATGCCCACGGGGATGGACATGCGGATCAGCCAGGGCAGCGTCTTGCCCCGCTTGCTGTTGGACTTGTCGACGATGCGGCCCATGATGAGGTCGGAAATGCCGTCAAAGATCTTGGAGATCGCCAGGATGCTGCCAGCCGCGGCAGAGGGGATGCCCACCACGCTGACGTAGTAGACCAACAGGAAGGAAGAGATCGCGGTGTAGATCAGTTGCCGCCGAAGTCGCCCATGCCGTAGGCAAAGCGCTCGATCATCCCCAGCTTGGCGAGAAGCTCCGCGGCAAAATCCGGATCGCAGACCAGCGGGTCCTCCTGATCGGCTGTGATGACGTCGTCTGTCAGGCAGTTTCCCGCCGCGTCGAAAAGCCGGACCGGAGTGTGCAGCATATAGCACAGATGAGCACAGAGCTGTTTGGCCGAGAGCATGGCGCACCTCCTGCGATTTTTAATAAAGACCGGAGATTTATGGTAGACAAGTTTCCAAAAACAAGATAACATAGGAAACACCAATACGCAAGAATCGAGGGCTGTCGTTATGATCCGAAATCCGATCCTGCCCGGTTTTCACTCGGACCCCTGTCTTTGCCGCCGGGGCGACGATTATTATCTGGCCTGCTCCACCTTCGAGTGGTTCCCGGGGATCCCGGTCTACCATTCCCGTGACCTGAAGCACTGGGAGCTGCAGACCCATCTTCTGCGGGACGCGGAGGAGCTGAGCCTGCGCGGGCTGCCCTCGGCCAAGGGCGTGTGGGCCCCCTGCCTGACCTGGTGCGAAGAGGACGGTCTCTTTACCCTGGTCTACGGGGTCATGCGCTCCATGAACGCCCGCTTTTTCGATATTGACAACTATCTCATCACCGCGCCGGAGCTTGAGGGCCCCTGGTCCGAGCCGGTGTATCTGCACTCTGCGGGCTTCGACGCCTCCCTGTTCCACGACGACGACGGGCGCAAGTGGCTGGTATCCCTGGAATGGGAAACCCGGGACGACAGACGCAAGCCCGGCGGGATCTGTCTGGTGGAGTACGACCCCAAAGCGAAGGCCATCGTCGGCTATCCCCGGCGGATCTCCATGGGTGCCACCCTGCGGGGCTGCGTGGAGGGGCCGCACCTGTACAAAAAAAACGGATACTACTATCTGCTCTGCGCCGAGGGCGGCACGGGCTATTATCACTGCGCCACCCTCAGCCGCTCGAGAGACGTCTTCGGCCCCTACGAGCCCTGCCCGCACAACCCGATCCTCAGCTCGGTACCCGAGAACCGGGATGAGAGCGCCGATACCGATCATCTCAAGCCCCGCTACTACAACCCGGACGCGCCGCTGCAGAAGGCGGGCCACGGAAGTCTGGCGGAGACACGGAACGGCGAGGTGTTCATGGCCTATCACTGCGCCCGGCCCTTCCTGCCGGAGCTGTGCTGTACCCTGGGCCGGGAGGCGGCGATCCAGAAGCTGGAGTGGACGGAGGACGGCTGGCTGCAGCTGGTCGGCGGCGGGAATCTGGTCAGAGCAGAGAGCGAAGAGGCCGATCTGCCGCCCTTTGAGGCCAAAATTCTGCCCGGCTTTGACGGCTTCGAGGCACCGGAGCTTCGACAGGACTATTACGCCCCGCGCACCGATCCCCAGACCTTTGCCGATCTGAAAGCCCGGCCCGGCTGGCTGCGGCTGCGGGGGCAGGAGTCCCTGAGTTCCACCAACCGGGTGAGCCTGCTGGCAAGAAAGCTGCCGACGCTGCAGGCCGTGATCACGACAAAAATGGACTTTTCGCCGGAGCTGTACCAGCACAGCGCGGGTCTGGCGCTGTACTACGACAACATGAACTACGTCTGGCTTCGCAAGACCTGGAGCGAGGAGCAGAGCTGCCCGGTACTGAGCGTGCAGGAGGTGGATCGCGGCGTGAAGAACGACCACCGGGACCGGGAGATCCCGGCGCCGGAGGGTCCGGTCTGGCTGCGGCTCACGATCGAGGGAAAGCGCTTTGCCTTCTCCTGGTCCCCCGACGGGGAAAACTGGACGGCCATCGGGCCGGACTTTGCCACCTGGCACCTGTCCGACGAGCACAGCGGCTACGGGGAGTTTACCGGAACGATGTTCGGCCTGGGCTGCGTGGACGCCATGCTGCGCCGGCAGACGGCGGATTTTGATTTTCTGGACCTTGAGGAGCAAGGCCCGTCCGGCAGATCGTGAACCCGATCGCGGAAGAAGCGCACAACGATCCCGCCCCCATCCGGGGAAAGCTCGGATGGGGGCGGGATCGTTTTATCGTGCTGTTTTTCGCTTTTTCGCTCCACCAGGAGCTGCAGATGGGTCATGCCCATGCCGGCGGCGGCCTCCACGACGCCCCGATCCACACCGTCCAGCCCTGCCAGGAAGTTCCCAGCAGCAGATACTGGTTGTAGATCACCAGCGCCGCGATGGCGGTCTTCCGGCCCAGGCCCGTGACCGGGATCAGCAGGGCCAGCAGCGCCAGACTCGGCACCGAATAGATCATGGAGAAAAGGTTCAGCAGCACGCGGGATACTGTTCTGTATCTACCTGGAAGTTTGCAAGGTTCCTATCTTACCTCCCGCAGCCGCTGACGACCCAGAGATCTGCCAGCCGATCCTCAAAGACGTTCCCGATGATCGTATCCCCTTGACGGGCCAGCCCGTCACAGGCGATTTCCACTTTGTTTTCTTCGGAAAGCGGATGCCGGTTCCGCTCGAACTCCGTTTTCTCCGGCTCGCTCAGGAGGCTGAAGCTCGCCCCCTCCTCCCGCAGCAGCTCCAGCACCGTCCAGATCGAAGGGTGACGGAGCGGGTCGTCGCCGCCGAGATAAAAGTGCGGCGTCTTTCCGTACAGCAGGCAGAAGTCCAGACAGTTATAGACCGTGTCCTCCAGCCCTTCCTCTGTCATGCAGCCCTCGCCCGCGCCCAGGTCCAGTTCAAAGGTGAACAGCTCGTCCGTTCTGCTCATTCCTCCCCGCCTTCGCGCAGTTTTTCGGCAAGGTCCGTGATGCTCTGCGCCATGTCGGCGTTGATACCTATGGCGCGGTCCCCGAGGCTGGCCGGGACCATGGCCTTGCTGCGGCTGAGGCGGACAAGCGAGATGTTTTCCCGCTGCCGCGTCAGCTTCTCGAAGGGGAAGCGGATGATCGTGGGGGTATTGAAGCCCACGCCCAGCTCCAGCAGGACGGTTTTCCCGTCCATACACTCCGAGAGAAAACGGCTGAAGCGATCCTCGGCGGCGTGCCAGTTCTCGTCCTCCACGAAGAAATTGTCCACCCGCAGGTTCATCTCCATATTCCCGCCGCAGACCGGGCATTTGGGAACCAGCTCGCCGGGGATCCTTCCGTTCTGCCGCGCCCGCTCCATCTGCCGGAAGAGCTCCACCGCGTCGTAGGTTTTCGGATGGCAGCCGCGCTTGCACTGGATGCGGTCATAGGTCCCCTGGGTGGCGAACACCTGCTCCGGGGGCAGGCCGGCTTTTTCAAACTGCCGATCGGCGTTGGTGCTCAGGAGAAAGATCTTTTTCCCTTTCAGCGCGTCCAGCAGCGTTCTGTGCAGCGGCGTCACGTCCAGATCCGGCCCGGCCAGCAGAGCCTGATGGCTCCAGTAGCCCCACTTGCTCTCCTGATCCGGGAAGGGATAGAAGCCGGCGGAGTACATATCCTGCATGTAGGGCCCCTTGCCGTAGATCTTCTGGAACTCGGCGAAGTGTTCCTCGAAGAATCTTCCGCCGTATTCCGCGCCTGCCGCGGTGCTCATCCCGGCTCCCGCGCCGATGAGGACATAGTCCGCCTCGCGGATGCGCTTTGCCGCCCGATCGATCTGCTCGGCATAGGGCGTGGTCTGATTGATATAGTCCCGGGCGTACTCCCCGGACAGGAAGTCCGAAAAGCGCGTCTTCTTTTTCGTATTTCTGTTGAACATGATCTGTGCCTCCTTGGATCTTGCTGGTTTCAGTTTACGGGAAGCCGCCCTTTTCCGCAAGTACGCACCTTTTTGTAACCGTGAATTTTTTTAGCCCGCTTGCGCTCTTCTCCATATTGCAGTATGATTGTGGTGTAACATTCCATTTGAACGTATTGGAGGCGCGATCGATGAGAACAAAGGAAGACATCCTGCCCGAATGCCCGGTAGCCATCACGGTCTCCCTGATCGGCAGCAAGTGGAAGCTCCTGATCATGCGAAATCTCCTTGGGCGCCCCTGGCGCTTCAACGAGCTGCAGAAGAGCATCGAGGGCATCAGCCAGAAGGCCCTGACCGAAGCGCTGCGCTCCATGGAGGCCGACGGCATCGTCCGCCGCACCGCGTATCCGGAAGTCCCGCCCCGGGTGGAATACTCGCTGACAGAGCTCGGGGAATCCATGCGCCCCATCATCAAGGCCATGGAAGCCTGGGGCAACGACTACAAGGCGCAGGCAGCGGGAAAATAAGGAAGCCGTTTGCGTGATCCCCATATCATGATAGAAAAAGGGGCTGTCTCAAAAGGCAGCCCCTTAAACTTGTTTAAGCCCTCCGTCTCGACGCGAAGATCATGATGTACGTGCTGATAGAGGAAATGATGAAAGAAACCTAGTAGTTTTACTCATGGATTTGAAATGAATCATTTGCGTATTCTTAGCCCCAGAAAAAACGCGAGTGTTCGGGCTATACTGGCGGGCTTGGATTTCACAGAGCTCGTGCGGTGTTTCCCAGCAACCTTTTGTCACCCAATGGCGCAGCATTGCAGTCATACCAAAGAGGAAAAACTCGCCGTGGTACTGCATTTTCTCCTCTGTTTGAAAGCCAAATTCCCGGTAATTCAAGCGCTGCAGCCTATCCTGCAGCAGTTCCCAGGCCACGCCAATCACCCCGATCCGGTTTGTTTCGGTAAAAGTAAAGCTGTAGAAGCCGCGGTTTTCTCCAATATAAGCAAACAGCGCCTCAAAGCGGCCTTGATGCGGGTCGAGCCCAGCTCGATACCGAGGACAGTCTTTTCTAAATCCATCATTTTAACTTCCACACCAGATCCTTGACCAGCAGTTCCTCTTCCAGCTTCTCGGGCGTCGTGTCCGCGCCGATATGGACGAATTCAATGTCCATCATCCGAGCCCAATCGCGCATCTGCTCGGCGGTCACATCATAGCTCAGCACCGTGTGGTGGGCACCGCCCGCGGTGATCCAGCACTCCACACCGGTGGTGAGATCCGGCAGCGCCCGCCACATCACCCGGGCCACCGGGAGATTGGGCATGGGCATAATGGGCTTCACGGCCTCGATGTCCTGCACGATGAGCCGCAGTCTGCCACCCATGTCGATCAGAGAGACCACGATGCCCCTGCCGGCCTTGCCCTCGAACACCAGACGGGCGGGGTCTTTTTCGTTCATACCGATGCCCAGATGGTGGGTCTCAATACGGGGTCGATCGGCGGCCAGGCTGGGGCAGACCTCCAGCATGTGGGCGCCAAGGGAGTATTCCTGCCCTTCGACCAGGTGATAGGTGTAGTCCTCCATGAAGCCACTCGAGCCGTTGCCGCCCTCGCCCATAGCCTTCAAAATGGCGGTCATGGCGCTGACCTTCCAGTCGCCCTCGCCGCCGTAGCCGTAGCCCTGGGCCATCAGGTGCTGGCTGGCCAGGCCCGGCAGCTGCTCCATGCCGTAGAGATCCTGGAAGGTGTTGGAGAAGGCCCGGCAGCCCTCCCGATCCATCATCTTCTTCATGGCGATCTCTTCCCGGGCCTGGTAGCGAATGGCGTAGAGATTGTCGGTGGCGATGTCGTAGGCGGCCTCGTACTCGGCCACCAGGGCGTCGATCTCTTCCTCGGTGACGGCGTTCATCTCCTTCACCAGATCGCCCACGGCCCAGGTGTTCACCTGCCAGCCCAGCTTGATCTGGACCTCTACCTTGTCGCCCTCGGTGACGGCCACCTCGCGCATGTTGTCGCCGAAGCGCATGACCTTCATTTCCTTCGACACGGCCACGCCCACGGCGGCCTTCATCCAGTCGGTCAGGCGCTTGTGGACCTTCTCATCCTGCCAGAACCCGGCGATGACCTTGCGGGGCTTGCGCAGCCGGGCGCCGATGAAGCCGTGCTCCCGGTCGCCGTGGGCGGCCTGGTTCAGGTTCATAAAGTCCATGTCGATCTCGTCGTTGGGGATCTCCCGATTATACTGGGTGGCCAGATGGCACCAGGGCTTCTGCAGGTCCCGCAGGCCGTCGATCCACATCTTGCTGGGAGAGAAGGTGTGGCACCAGGTGACGATGCCGGCGCACTCGTCCCAGTAGTTGGCGTCCTTGACCACGTCCGCGATCTCCTTGTTGGTCTTGGCGGTCACCTTGTAGACCAGGGGATAGGGCAGCGCCTTGGAAAGCTCCGCCGCCATCTCCTTTGCGCGGGTCTCCACCGTCTCCAGAACCTCCGGGCCGTACAGGAACTGACTGCCCACCACGAACCAGAATTCATATTGTTTCATCGTTTCTTTTCTCCTGTTGTTCAAAACTGATATTTGCCAGCTGTCACATTTTCTGTTCTCCCGTCTGCCAGCCGGATCTCCGCCGTGCAGTTGGAGGGAATCGTGATGCTGTATTGTATACCGCTTTCGGTCTTCTCCCAGCGGCTCTTGACCTCGCCGTATAAGCTCCTGTAGCTAGCCTCGGCATGGGTCAGTTCTCCGCCAGGGATGGGGGTGATCACGAAATGGTTCTCCCCGTCCGGGCGGATGCCCGCGCAGGTATCGAACAGCCACTGGCACACCGCGCCGGGCGAATAGTGGTTCAGGCTTCCGGCGTCACCCTTGTCAACAGCGTTCTTGCCCACATAGCCTTCCCAGGTCTCCCAAATCGTAGTAGCGCCCTGCAGCACCTCATAGAGCCAGCCGGGCTTTTCCGGGTTCAGCAGCACGTTGTAGGCTGTCTCTACTGCGCCGGCCTCGGTCAGCTCGCCGAGCAGGAAGGGTGTGGATAAGAAGCCGGTTCCGACCCGATAATGGAAGTTTTCCGCCGCCTTCACAAGCCTTGCCTGGGCTTTTTTCTTTTCCTCACCGTCCAGCAGCCCCAGGGCCAGCGGACGCACCAGCTTGGCCTGCCGGTCGGTGTCCAGCTCGGCGTATCTGGCATAGACTTCTTTTGCCTCTCCGGCGGCTTTTTGGTACTCGTCACAAGGCTCTCCCAGCAGAGAGGCGATCTCGGCCATAGTGGACATGGTGAGATACAGGTAGGCGGTGCACTCCTCCGGGTGTTTGGCTTTCGCACCGTAAACCTTGTCCCGGAACTCAAGCGGCTCCAGCCACTCGCCCAGGTGCACGCCCTTTTCGTAGTGCCCGTCCTTCTCCCGGTTCTTCAGCAGGTAGTGGGCATACTTTTTCATCATCGGCCAGCACGAGCGCAGCAGCTCCTTGTCCCCGAAACGCTGGTAATAGCGGTACGGAACAAGATAAATGGCATCCGCCCAGCCGACCGAGCCGCCGGTGGCCTTGTACATCATCTCCACGCCGCTGAAGGGTGCGACAGCACCAATGAAGCCGTCTTTATACTGGCCGTCCTCCATGTCACGGAGCCATTTTCTGAAGAAAGCAGCCGTATTCATGAAATAGGCGCCGGTGTGGAAGAACACCTGCGCGTCGCCGGTCCAGCCCAAGCGCTCCCGGGTGGGGCAGTCGGTGGGCACATCCAGGAAATTCCCCTTCATGCTCCAGCGGGTGTTTTTCACCAGCTGATTCACCCGCTCGTCGGAGCAGGAGAAGTCGCCGGTCTGTTCCAGATCGGAGTAGACCGCGATGGCGGTGAAGTCTTCCGGCTTGAACTCCACGTCGCCGAACACCTGTGCATAGCGGAAGCCGAAGACCGTAAAGCTGGTTTTATAGACGTCCTCGCCGCCGGAGCAGGTGAAGAGGATCTCCTGCAGCGGGGTCTCCACCGCCTCTCCGCTGACCTTCTGGGCCACCAGCTTCAAGATCAGTTTCTGCTGCGTCCAACCGGAAGCCGGCTTTGTTTCCACCGCATTGCGAACAAGCATCTCAGTCTCTTCATCGTAGAACTCACTGCAAACGATGCGGATACGCTGCCCCTTCTTTCCCTTGATACGGAAGCTGAGATAGCCCGCGATATTCTGACCGAAGTCCAGCACCTTTCCGGGCAGGAGCGACGGGGTAAAGCGCTCGTGCTCCATGACCGGCACGTTATCCGAGGCACAGAGCGCGACGCCCTTGGGAGCTGTCACGACTTGTGCCTTGCCGGAATAGCTCGGCCGCATCGTCGCGTTATACACCTCGCCGTCCTTGAGGTCGGCAAAGCGGATCGGGCCGTCGTTGGACCAGGCCCAGCTCTCATCGGTGCCGATCGTCTGCACTGTGCCGTCGGCATGGGTCAGCTCCAGTTGGGCCAGCACGCTGGTCTGCGTGCCGAAGACGTTGGTCACACCGTAGGCTGCCACGCTCCCGCGGAACCAACCGTCTCCGAGGCGCAGCTCGACGGTGTTTTGATCCTTGATAAACTCCGTCACATCGTAGGTCTGCACCTGGATGCGCTTGCGGTAGTCCGTCGCGCCGGGAGCGAGAATGAAGTCCTCGATGCGGCGGCCGTTGACCGTCACATCATAGACGCCCCGGGCCGCGGCATAGAGGCGCGCCTTGACGACATCCTTTGCGGCAAATTCTTTCTTGAAGCAGTCAACCGGATAGCGGCGCTTGGGATCGGGCTTATAGTCGCCGCTGATCCATTTAGCCGTCCAGTCGCTCTCTGCCAGCAGCCCCAGTTCAAAGCGGCTTTCCGCGATCTCGCCCGGCTCGCCGTTTTCGTCCCAGAGCCGCACGCTCCAGGAAACGACATCCCGGCTGTGGAGATCTGCGCCGGCATAGGGAATATGCGTCATCGACGCACTCTCCACTTTGCCGCTGTCCCATACGGTTTTACCCGCGCGTGTGCAGATGATTTGATAGGCGGTTTGGGTCATGCCGCCCTCGCAGTTCCAATAAAAGCGGGGCTTTGGATTGCCAAGCCTCAGGGGCTCAGTCAGGTATTCGACCTGTAAATGTGTCGCTCTCATCGGATTTTCCTCACTTGACCATGATTTCCGCTGTGCCAGTCATGCTTCCATCGCTTGCTTTTATGCTTACCGTTCCAGCCTCGCCAGCCCGAACGACAGCCAGAGCGCGACCGTGATAGGTTGTGAAGCTGCCGGTGTGGTACTGCTCCTCGGTGCAGGGATTCGCGCTGCCGAAGGCCAGCAGTTCTCCACCCTCCACCGTGACCGTGAGTTTCCGGTCGGCGTTGGATTCCACGACGCCGTTTGCCCCCTCTATATTCACGGGAACATACACAATCTCGCCAGGCTTGGCATGACACTTCTCCGGCCGTACTGCGATCTTCAGCGGCGCGTCGGCGGAGTTAAGCTCACTGCGTCCGGTCTCGCGGCCGGAGGCGTCATAGGCCACCGCCGTGACCGTGCCGGGAGCGTACTTGACCTTGAAAAGCGCCTTGCACTCTTTGACCTTCTGCCTGCCGACGGGTTTTCCGTTGATGAGCAGTTCCACATGCGCCTGATCGGAGTAGACCTCAACCTCGGCTTTGTTGCCCTCGCAGCCCGCCCAGCTCCAGGAGAGAATCGCGTTGGTGCCGCGCCAGACGGATTTCGACGGGCGCACGCCGGGGTGGTTCACCGGTTTTACCGCGATCACGGGATTTCCTTCCAGCCCCCAGACTGTGGAGGCGTATTTGCAGCTGCCGTCCGGAATGCCGAGAATGTCGATGACACCCGCTCCCGCGAGGATCCACGGATAAGGCCGGTTGAAGGGCATGCCGCCGGTATAGCTCCAGGCGCCGATGCCTGCTTCACCTAAGTAGTCCCAGCTTGTCCACATGAAGTCGCCGACGAGGTAGGGGTACTTCTTCACCATCTGCCAGTTCTTCCAGATGTCCTGGGGGAAGGTCTCGCTGCCGAAGACGACGCGGTTGGGATGGGCCTTCTCCTCCAGGGGATAGCGGCCGGAGCCGTAGTTGTAGCCCGCGATATCCAAGGCGTCCAAAAATGGTGTGGTCAGTTCATCCACCTTTTTGGAGTTGCCAGCCTTGTTCATGCCGCTCCCGATGAAGGATGCCATGATGTTGAAGGCAAGGCTGGCGTTGCCGCCTTCCTTTTTCTTTTTCCCATCCCCGGCGGCAGTGTTGCTTTCTCCGTCCTGATAGATCCCGCTGCCCTTGGCATAGCGGGACATGATCATCAGGTTCGTCCCGCAGGTCACGGGGCGGGAGGCGTCGAGCTTGTGGCAGAGCTCGACCATCTTCCTGCCGTAGTCCAGTCCCTTGGCCTCGGCGGGTTCGCCCACCTCGTTGCCGATGGAGTAAAGGATCACGGAGGGATGGTTGAAGTCCCGCTCCACCATCGCCGTTGTGTCGCGTTCCCACCAGTCATTGAAGTCCACGCCGTAGTCATACGGATTTTTGCGGTTGTACCACATGTCGAAAGTCTCGTCCATGACATACATGCCGTATTTGCTTATGTGTGATAAAGAAGCAATAGAAGTGCAAAAAATTTTGCCGTTCCTATCCGACACTTGGCCATTGTGTCGGATAGGTCGGGCGGTTATTC
>CADAHL010000048.1 GCA_902787755.1 Oscillospiraceae bacterium | reverse complement strand
CTTTCCCCGCTCGGCATAACAAGGTTACCGCGCTCTTCAACGCTCTTAGACCATTTTGACCCCGTCTGCTTTTTCCTACAACAACTTGACACCGACTTTTTTTGCTGTCCGTGTTGCAATTTGTCCGGAGAGGGTATATAATGCAGTCGTATTATTTCATATAGTATATTGGATGGCAGGCGGCTTCGGCTGTCTGCCGCTTTTGTTTTTGGGAGTGTCGTATGAAAAACAAGGCTTTGATCGCCATAAGCCTGATCCTGGTTCTGGCCCTTGGGCTGTTTCTCGCCGTCAACGAGGCCCAGAGCCGCAGTCAGGCCGCCCATATCGCAGCCCTTCAGGCCCAGGCCAAGCCGCTGGAGGAGCGCCGCCTGGAGCTGACGAGGGAGCTGACGAGGCTGGAGAACTCCTATCCTCTGCTCACCCGGGGCATCGCCACGGAGGAGCTGCTGTTTCTGGACCCGGTGCCGGAGCTGCTGGACGCAGCCCTGCCGCTGATGGAGGAATACGGCTATCCCGGCATGCTGGTCTTCTCCGAGGGCAACTTCCCCGGGGATCCGGGTGCCCTGAGCAAAGACGCCTTCGCCCAGCTGCAGAAGAAAGGCTGGTCCTGGTGCGTGCTGTGCAGCGGCTCCCTGGAGCCGGAGGAATGGTTTCCCCACCTGGATTCGCTGCTGGAGGCGCACGGTCTGAAACGGCCGGAGGCGATCTACTTCAAGGACGGCGCTTTTCTCCTCAAGTGGGAGGAGCCGGTCCGGGAGGAGGGCTTCACCGCCGTGATCCATCACGGGGAGCACTCTCTGCCCCTGATCAGCACCGATCTGGGGGAGGACCTGTGGTACTCCGGGGCTCTGCCCTGGAACTTTGACGGGGTGAAAACCGAGATCCAGGATCTGAGCCAGGTCTGCGGCAATCTGTGCTTTGAGATCAGTCTCCACGGCGACGCGGCCTTCAACGAGGCGTCCTTTGTCAACATGCTGGATTATGTGGCCTCCTTCGTGGAGGAGGATGATCTGCATGTTGTCACGCTGGACGGCGCCCGGGAGGAACACCAGGAGGCGCTGGACCAGCAGGAGCAGGTTCTGGAGGAGTATGAACGCCAGCGGGCTTCCATCGCCGAGCAGATCCAGACCCTGGACGTGCAGATCCAGGAGATCTATTCCCGGTGGAAGCAGGACTGACCGCCCGGGCGGAGGAAGGGGAAAGACATTGACCGAGTTTTGCATGGAGCTGGCCGGGATGCGTGTGGGCGTCCGGGCCCTGTATCCCCAGTCCCGGGAGTTCTGCCGGGAGTATCTGTGCCGGGAGGAGCCGGATTTCATCGTGGAGATCCGGCCGGAACAGCTGGAGCGGGAGCAGGAAGAGAGCCGGGCCAGCGCTCTGCAGGAGGGGCGGACGCCCTGGGAGGCGCCGCTGCGCTATCTGGAAGAGCTGGCCATCTATCGGCAGATCGCCGAGCAGGCCCCGGAGCGGGGCGTCCTGCTGTTTCACGGCTCGGCCGTGGCGGTGGACGGGCAGACCTATCTTTTCACCGCCAAAAGCGGCACCGGCAAGAGCACCCATACCCGGCTCTGGCGGCAGCGCTTCGGCGACCGGGCCCTGATGGTCAACGACGACAAGCCCCTGCTGCGCTTTACGGAGACGGAGGTTCTGGTCTGCGGCACCCCCTGGAACGGCAAGCATCACCTGAGCGCGCCGGTCCAGCTGCCGCTGAAGGCCCTGTGCGTGCTGACCCGGGATACGACCAATCACATTGAGCCGCTGGAGGCCCGGGAGGCCTTTCCCACCCTCTATCAGCAGTGCTATCACCCCCAAAGTCCCGGGGCGATGGCCCGGACCCTGGCTCTGCTGGGGCAGCTGACCGAGCGGGCGGGTCTGTATCGTCTGGGCTGCAACATGGACCCGGAGGCGGCGGAATTTTCCTACAACGGAATGCAGGAGGAAAGAGCATGAAACTGAAAAAAGGCTTTGTGACCTATCAGCTGGGCGGCGAGCAGATGATGGTGGCCGCCGGAGCCGCGGCAAAGCAGTTTCACGGCATGGTCCGCTCCAACGAGACCGCGGCCTTCATCGTGGACTGCCTGAAAAAAGAGACCACTCAGGACGCCATTGTGGACGCCATCCTGGCGCGCTATGAGGGCGTGGAGCGGGAACGGGCGGCCCGGGACGTGGCCGCCATCGTGGAAAAGCTCCAGAGCATCGGAGCGCTGGAATGAACTCCAGTTTCGAGCAGGAGCTGGAAAAGCACGGCAGCATCGTCTATCCCAACAAGGGACGGAGCATGTGGCCGCTGATCCGGGAAGGCCGGGACCTGATGCTCATTGAGAAAAAGGGTCCGGAGCGCTGCCGGAATCTGGACGCGGTGCTTTTTAAGCGTGTAAACGGCGTCTATGTGCTCCACCGGATCCTGGAGGTCCGGGAGGACGGCTATTTCATCGCAGGGGACAACTGCGCCTCCGGGGAGTTTGTCCGGGAGGAGCAGATCCTGGGCGTGATGACCGCGGTGATCCGGGACGGCAAGACCATTCCCGTGACCGATCCCGGCTATCTGCGCTACGTGCATCTCTGGTGCGATCACTGGCAGACCCGGGCCGGGCTTCTGGCCGCCCGGGACCGGCTGCGCCGCGCCGCGTCCAAAGTCAAGAGAACGATCCTACCCGGGAAATGAGGTCAGACCCATGAAGGGCAGCGGAAAGGCCCTGCGCTGGCTCAGCCAGTCGGCAGGTCGGTACCAAGTTCATATCGGGCTGATGCTCCTGCTGCAGGCTCTGCTGGGCGGGGCCGGAGTCCTGACGGCTCTGGCCATGCGCCGCCTGGTGGATTCCGCCGTGGGGCGGGATCAGCCCGGCTTTCTCCGCGCCGCCATCTTCCTGACGGGGCTGGTGGCGCTGCAGCTTCTCGCCCGGGCCGTGGTGCGCTTTCTGCGGGAGCGCTGCGCCTCCGGTCTGGAAAACCGCCTGAAGAGCCGGCTCTTTCACAGTCTGCTGACCCGGGATTACGCCGCCGTTACGGCCCGGCATTCCGGAGAGTGGATGAACAGGCTCACCTCCGACGTGTCTCTGGTGGCCAACTCCCTCACCGATCTCATTCCGGATCTGGTGGGCATGTCGGTCCGGCTGCTGGCGGCCCTCATCGCCATCGTGGCGCTGGAGCCCCGGTTCCTGGCGGTGATCCTGCCCGGCGGGCTGCTGGTGCTGGTCATCACCTACGGCTTTCGGAAGATTCTGAAGGACATGCACCGGAAGGTCCAGGAGGCCGACGGCCGGGTGCGGGTCTTCCTGCAGGAGCGTCTGCAGAGCCTTCTGGTTCTGCGCAGCTTCGGTCGGGAGGAGCAGAGCAGCCGCCAGGCGGAGGAGAAGATGGCTGAGCACCGGGCCGCCCGGATGCGCCGGGCCAATTTCTCCAATTTCTGCAACACCGGCTTCGGCCTGGTGATCCAGGGGGCCTATGTGGCAGCGGCCCTGGTCTGCGGCATGGGGATCCTCAACGGCAGCCTGAGCTACGGCACCATGACGGCGATCCTGCAGCTGGTGGGACAGATCCAGGCGCCCTTTGCCAATCTCTCCGGGCTGCTGCCCCGCTACACGGCCATGATCGCCAGCGCCGAACGGCTGATGGAGGCCGAAGCGCTGCCCGAGGATTGTCCCAACCCGGTGCCCGAGGAGGAGCTTCGGCGCTTCTACCGGCAGGAGCTTATGAGCTTCGGCCTGGAGGATCTGCATTTTACCTATGAGCCCCTGGCCCCGGAGGAGGGACAGACCCCGCCGCCGGTGGTTCTGGACGGCCTGGATCTGGATCTGCAGAAGGGCCGGATCACCGCCTTCACCGGGCCCTCCGGCAGCGGCAAGAGCACCATTCTCAAGCTGCTGCTGTGCCTGTACCGGCCGGACAGCGGCCGCTGCTATCTCCGGACCCGGCAGGGCCGCCGGGATCTGACCGGGGACTGGCGGGGGCTGTTCGCCTACGTCCCCCAGTCCAACCAGCTGCTGATGGGGTCTGTGCGCCAGATCGTGGCCTTCGGCGATCCCGAGGGCATGGCAAGGGAGACCGAGCTGCGCCGGGCGCTGTGGATCGCCTGCGCCGACGGCTTTGTAGACGAGCTGGAGCAGGGGATGGACACCGTGCTGGGCG
The DNA here is from genome assembly GCA_902787755.1 of Oscillospiraceae bacterium. GTDB lineage: Bacteria > Bacillota > Clostridia > Oscillospirales > Oscillospiraceae > Limivicinus. The sequence goes on along the minus strand of CADAHL010000048.1, from coordinate 8,446 downwards.
AGGCGGGCGCGGGCCTGTCCGAGGGGCAGATGCAGCGCATCGCCATCGCCAGAGCCATCTTCTCCGACCGGCCCATCCTGCTGCTGGACGAGTCCACCAGCGCCCTGGATGGGGAGACGGAGCGCCGGGTGCTGGAAAATCTGCGGGCCATGACCGACAAGACCGTTCTGATCGTGACCCACCGGCCGGCAGCTCTGTCCATCTGCGACCAGCGCGTCGAATTGAACTGAGCATCCCGGGGGACCTGGCACAGGGTCCCCCGTTTCACCGAAATATCATGGGTACAGGGAGGACATCATGGACGTATTCTCCGAATATCAGCGCAAAAAACGCACCGCGGACGAGGCGGTGCAGGTGGTCAAAAGCGGCGACTGGGTGGATTACAGCTCCAACAACGGCTACCCGGCCACGCTGGACGAGGCTCTGGCCCGGCGGCGGGACGAACTTCACGGCGTAAAGGTCCGGGGCAATCTGCTCCGGGGTCCGCTGGCAGTGGTGGAGTGCGACCCGGAGGGGGATCACTTCATCTACAACTCCTGGCATTGCTCCGGCTATGAGCGGAAGCTCTGCGACCGGGGCCGGGCCTACTTCACCCCCATGATCTTCCGCAACGAGGCCTGGTACTACGAAAATTTCCTGACCGTGGACGTGGCCATGATCTCCGTGTCCCCCATGGACAAGCACGGCTACTTCCACTTTGCCGGCTCTCTGGGCATCTCCAAGGCCATCGCCGACAAGGCCAAGGTGGTCATTCTGGAGACCAACGAGGCCATGCCCCGGATCCCGGGCGGCCAGGACGAGGCAATCCATATCTCCGAGGTGGACTATGTGGTGGAGGCCGGGTACCGGCCCCTGTGGGAGATGGCCTCTCCTCCGCCCTCCGAGATCGACCGGCAGATCGCCGGGCACATCCTGCCCCACATCCCCGACGGCGCCACCCTGCAGCTGGGCATCGGCGGCATGCCCAACGCCCTGGGTGAGTTGATCGCCGACTCGGATCTGAAGGATCTGGGCATGCACACCGAGCTCTGCGCCGACGGCTATCTGGCCCTCTTCAAGGCCGGAAAGCTCACCAACCGGCGCAAGACCCTGCACCCGGGCAAGGGCGTGCTGGGTCTGGCCATCGGCTCCCGGGAGCTGTACGACTGGCTGGATCAGAACCCGGGCGTGGCGGGCTTTCCCCTGCGCTATGTGAACGATCCCGCCGTCATCGCCCAGAACGACCGGATGATCTCCATCAACGGCTGTCTGAACGTGGACCTGTACGGCCAGGTCAGCGCCGAGAGCGCCGGCTTCCGGCAGATCAGCGGCACCGGCGGCCAGCTGGATTTCGTCACCGGCGCCAGCATGTCCAAAGGCGGCGCGGCCTTCCTGTGCCTGCCCTCCACCTTCACCGACAAGGCCGGCGTGCGCCATTCCCGGATCGTGCCCATGCTCCGGGACGTGGTGACCACCCCCCGGAGTCAGGCCTACTGGATCGCCACGGAGTACGGCGCGGTGAATCTGGCCGGGCGCAGCACCTGGGAGCGGGCCGAGGCCCTCATTTCCATCGCCCACCCGGACTTCCGGGAGGAGCTCATTGAGAACGCCCGGGAGCAGCGGATCTGGCTGCCCTCGGAGAAGCGCTGAGAGGGAGACCATGGAGATCGACCGCACTTTATACCGGGGCCGGCCCCCGGAGACCCGGAGCGACCGGGAGGAGCGCTGCTACGCCCTGCTGGACCGGCTGGGCCTGGAGTACTACCGGGTGGACCACGAGCATGCCGACACCATCGCCCAGTGCGAGCTGGTGGAGGGCCTGCTGGGCTGCACCATCTGCAAGAACCTGTTTCTCACCAACCGGCAGCAGACAGACTTCTATCTGCTCATCATGCCCGGAGAAAAGCCCTTCAAGACCAGGCTGCTGTCCAAGCAGATCGGCTCGGCCCGGCTGAGCTTTGGCAGCCCTGAGCAAATGGAGCGCCTGCTGGACACCAGTCCCGGCTCGGCCAGCGTGCTGGGCCTGATGAACGACAGCGACGGTAAAGTGCGCCTGCTGGTGGACCGGGATCTGCTGAAGGAGGAGTTCTTCGGCTGCCACCCCTGCCGGAACACCAGCAGCCTCCGGCTCCGGACCGAGGATCTGTTTCAGCGGCTCCTGCCCGCCATGGGCCATGAGCCGACCTTCGTAGAGCTGCCCTGGGTGATCGAGGATTGAACCGGAAAAGATCCTTCGACTCGCTCCGCTGGCTCAAGATGACAGACACAGGGTCCCGCGCAGCGATACCGAAAAACAGAGATCCCGGGCGGATCCGTATGCCCCTGCTTCCCCGTTTTGGGTGGGCAAAGGGTACGGATCCGCCCGGGATCTGTATTGTTTTCCGTGCTTACAATTCCGAACTCCGATCTCCGAACTCCGAATTATGATACACTCTCGGGACCCGCTTGGACACCGCGCACATCAGCTCATAGGGGATGGTGCCGGCGGCCCGGGCCAGGGCGTTCAGGTCGTTTTTCGGCCCGAAGATCTCCACCTCGCTGCCCACCTGGGCCTGGGGCAGATCCGTCAGGTCCGCCATGCACATGTCCATGCAGATATTGCCCAGCTGGGGCGCAAAGCCCCCGGCCACGGCAAAGGAGCAGCGGTTGGACAGAGAGCGGAGAAGCCCGTCGGCGTAGCCGATGGCCAGGACCCCCACCCGGCTGTGCCGCGGAGTGACGAAATGCCGGCCGTAGCTGATGCAGGTGCCCGCCTCGTAGTGTTTGATGGTGCTGACGGTGGTGACCAGGCGCATGCAGGGCTTCAGGCCCAGCTTCCCGGCCTCGTCGCCGTAGCCGTAGAGCAGCAGGCCGGGCCGGACCATGTCCAGGGCCATCTCCGGGTAGTGGAGCACCGCTCCCGTATTGGCGCAGTGGCGGATGGCAAAGCGCACCCCGCCCCGATCCCGGACGGCGTCGATCACCCGGCAGAACAGGGAAAACTGCTCCCGGGTATAGCGCTCGTTGTCCGCTCCGTCCTCGTCGGAGACGGAGAAATGGGTGTAGACCCCCTCCGGCTCCAGATTGGGCAGCTGGCAGGAGGCGATCACGTTCTCCACGCCCCGGTCGAAATAATCCCCGGCGCAGAGAAAGCCCAGCCGGGACATGCCGGTATCCAGCTTGATATGTACCTTCAGGGTCAGGCCCAGGGCCCGGGCGGCGGCGGAATATTCCCTGGCCTTGGCCAGAGCGCTGACCGTCTGGGTGATGTTCTCCCGGATCAGGGTCTCGGTGTACTCGTGGGGAGTGTGGCCCAGGATCAGAATGGGCATGGTGATCCCGCCCTGCCGCAGCTCCAGCGCCTCGTCCAGACAGCTCACCGCCAGATAATCCGCCCCGGCCTCCTGCAGCAGCTTCGACACCGGCAGGGCGCCGTGGCCGTAGGCGTCGGCCTTCACCACGCCCAGGAAGCGGCAGCCGGCGGGCAGGCTTGCCCGGATGGCCCGGTAGTTGTGCAGAATATTGGGCAGCGAAATCTCCGCCCAGGTTCTCTTTTGCAGATCGTCCATGTCTCTATCTCCAATCTGATATTTCGCAGAATACGGTCAGCCGGTCGTCGCTGTACAGCTCCGCCTGCACAGGCCTCATATCCCTGTCGAAGCGGACCCGGACCGTCAGATGGTCGTCCCGGACCAGGCTGAGCAAGGTGTCCTCCCCCTCGGTCCACAGGCTGTCCGGATGACCGCGGCGCAGGCTGTCCGTCAGCAGGGGCAGGGCGTTCATGGGACTGAGGCCGTAGAGGTCCAGATCCCCCGTGTCCAGGATCAGCCCCTCGAATTCCAGGCTGGTCCCGCCCTCCCGGCGCAGCGCCCGGATCCCGGCGATGTTTTCCGGAGAGAGCACCGTCACCGTCTCGCCCTCCTCCGTCTCCTGGTAGGCCAGGGCGAAGCGGACGCTCCGGTCCGGATATTCACAGCGCAGCTCGGCGGTGAAGCTCAGGTCCTCCCGCTCACCGAGCTCCCGGGCAAAGCTCTCGTACCGGCTCTCCAGGGCGTTCTCGCCGCAGCCGGTGAGGATCAGGGCGGACAGAAGGATCAGGGGCAGCAGTTTTCTCATGGCGGGCACCTCGCAAATTCGGGATACCCAAGTCTATGCACGGCCTGTTCGCTCTATGCCTCCAGCCGGGCGGCGAATTCCTCCAGGGACAGGCCCCTGGGGATCCCGATGCGGCAGATCGTCAGCGGGTCGGCCCCGGTAACGTACACCGGTCCGCCCATTTTCAGCCCGAATCGGTACTCCTCCCGGCAGATGGCGAGGGTGTCGGCGTTCTCCCGGCCCCGGGGATAGGCGATGACGTAGGGGATCCGCCCCAGATGCCGCATCAGCTCCAGCTTGCTCCAGCACAGCTCCTCTTCCTGCTGCGCCCGGTCCAGGCTGTCCAGATCCGAATGGTACAGGCTGTGACACTGCAGCTCCACCAGGCCGGAATCCTGCATTTCCCGCAGCTGCTCCCAGCTCAGCACCCGCTCGGACCAGCCCACGGTTCCCGCCACAATCAAGAGCGTGGCCTTCACCCGGTATTTCTGCAGCAGCGGAAAGAGCTGGGTGTAGTTGTCGGACCAGCCGTCGTCAAAGCACAGAAGCACCGGCTTTGGGATCTGATCGGCGTGCTTGAGATTGGAAAACCAGACCGGGGTCCAGCCCTCCTCCAGCAGCCAGCGAAGCTGCTCCTCCAGTTCCTGTGTCCGCACGAACAGCTCGGGCGTGGTCCAGGTGTCGTCGCCCACCCCGTGGTACATCAGGATCGGCGCCCGATAGCCCTCCGGCGGCGACCAGTCCCCGGCGGCGGAGGTACACCAGATGGGGCCTGGCGGCCCCTCGGTATAGCTGGCGATGCCATGACGCCGGCAGAAGTCCTCCAGCCAGAGCCAGTCCCGGCCCTCGGAGGAGAGCGCCTGGTATTCCAGCTCCTCCCCGGCCCAGAAGTCCGGATCCAGCGCGGCCAGGACCTCCGCCGCCGGGGCATAGGTCCGGCTCCCGTCGGGGCTGGTGCGCAGCTCCGGGATCCGGACGCCGTCCAGGAACAGCTCCCCGGGCCGGACCAGCAGCGCCGCAGGCTCCAGCTTCATGGCTGGCACCGCCGCCGGTTCTCCCGGCAGCGCCGTCAGCGCCAGCGTTCCCAGTGTGCACAGGGCCAGGGCCAGCCAGCCCAGGCGCTTCTTTCCGTTCATTTCTCCACGCTCCCTTCCCGGATAGTATGCCCGGAAGGGGCGTGTGTTAGAAGGGGCTGTGAAAAACAGCGTTTTCACAGCCCCAGTTTTCAGCGTTCAGCGTATGGTTCCTGGAGAAATGCTTTCCTGCTCCGTCCCTAAAAACTAAAAACTGAAAACTACTCTTTCTCCTGGGCAGGCAGGACCTTCACCAGGACCCGCTCCACCCGGCGGCCGTCCATGCGCAGGACCGTCAGCTCCAGGTTCTCATAGCGGAAGCTGTCCCCGGGCTTGGGGAAGGCGCCGAAGCGCTCCACCGTCCAGCCGCCCAGAGTCTCGCTCTCGGCCTCGAAGCTGTCCTCGTCGATCTCCAGTAGCTCCAGGAAATCGGAGATGACCATGTCGCCGCTGAGGTCGTACTCGGTCTCCGAGCGCTGCACCGCCTCCGGCTCCACCGGATCGGTCTCGTCCCAGATATCGCCTACGATCTGCTCCAGCACGTCTTCCATGCTCAGCACGCCCAGGGTGCCGCCGTACTCGTCGGAGACGATGGCCAGATGCTGCTTGGCCCGCTTCATCAGGCTCAGCACCTGGGGCAGCTTCATGGTCTTGTACACATAGCAGGGCTTCATCAGCAGGCCCCGGATATCGGCCTTGCCGCCCTCGGTGACCGCCTTCAGGAAGTGGTTGAGCACCAGCACGCCGATGATGTTGTCGATACTGCCCTCGTAAACCGGCAGCCGGGAATAGGGCGCCTCCTGGATCTGGGCCAGGATGTCCTCCCAGTCGTCGTCGATGTCGATGGCCTGCACGTCCACCCGGGCGGTCATGACCTCCGAGGCGGAGATCTGATCGAATTCGATGGCGGCCTGGACCAGCTCGGACTGGTCCTCGTCCAGGACCTCCTCGTCCTCGGCGGTCTCGATCAGGGACTGCAGCTCCTCCACCGCCTCGTCCTGATCCTCGTCCGCCTCTCCCTTCATGCCCCGGGTCAGCAGGCTCACCAGCCATACGATCAGGCGGTTCAGAGGGAAGAGCAGCAGCATCAGACCCCGGATGGGGTAGGCGTAGCGCTCGGAAAAGCGGTTGGCGTTCTTCTTGGCGGTGATCTTCGGGATCGTCTCGCCGAAGATGATGATGGTGACGGTGATCGCCGCCGTGGCGATCCAGACCTTCCGGTCGCTGCCGGTGAGCAGGATCACCAGCACGGAGCCCAGAGAGGACGCGGCGATGTTCACCAGATTGTTGCCGATCAGGATGGCGCTGAGCGCGTCGTCGAAATGCTCGGTGATCTTCACCGCCGCCCCGGCCCGCTGGGAGCCGGAATCCCGCAGATGCTCCAGACGCATGCTGTTGCAGGAGGAATAGGCCATTTCGGAGGCGGAGAAGAAGGCCGAAAGCACCACGCAGGCGACAAGGCCCGCGATCACAAGTACCAGACTCATGCCTGCTCGCCCCCTTCCTCATCCTCGGGCAGGAGGCATACCTTCAGCTTCAGGATCCGGTTGTGCTCCATGTGGGAGACGGTGACGGACAGGCGGTGATAGTGGAAGCTGTCCCCCACCTTGGGGATGGCGCTGAACTGCTCATAGGCCCACTCGCCCATCAGCGTGTTCACCAGCTCCTCGTTTTCCTCGGGATCCTCGTAGTCCAGCTGCTCCAGCACATCGCTGACGGACTCATCCGCGTCCACCAGCCACAGGCCGTCGCCCAGATCCTCCATGGGCTCTTTGACCACATCGTCCTCGTCCCATATTTCGCCCACCAGCTCCTCCAGGATGTCCTCCACTGTGACGATGCCCAGGGTGCCGCCGTAGTTGTCGGTGACCACGCACATGTTCATCCTCTCCCGGCTCATCCGGGGCAGAAGCTCGTCGATTTTGGTGCTCTGGTGGGTAAAGCAGGCCGGATCCAGCAGGGGGCGGATGTCCATGGCCTTGCCCTGGCGCAGATAGGCCTTGATGAAGGTGCGGATCTGCAGAACGCCGATCACATTGTCCACGCTGCCCTCGTACACGGGCAAACGGCTGTGATTCTGGCTCTTAACCTGGGTCAGGATCTCCTCCGGGCTGTCGTCAATGTCGATGGCCTCCACGTCCACCCGGGGAGTCAGGATGCTCTCCACCGTCACGTCGCCAAACTGGAGGGCGGAGGAAATCAGGTCGCCCCGATCCTCGTCCAGACTGCCCTCTTCGGTCATGTCCTCAATGATGTCGTAGAGCTCATCCTCCGTGACGGAGATCTCCCCCTCGCCGGGGGTGAGCTTGGCGGCGGTCTCCCCGATCCAGGTCAGCAGGGCCGACAGGGGGGCAAACAGCCGCATGAGCAGCCGTAGAGAGCCGGCGCAGGCCAGACTCAGCCGCTCGGGATATTTCTTGGCAATGCTCTTGGGGAGCATTTCGCCGGCAAAAAATACAACGATCGTCGTGATTACCGTGCTGAGCGTCACCGCGCTCAGACCCCAGGCTCTGGTCACCGCCACGGTGACCAGGGAGGCCGCCGCGATGTGCACGATGTTGGTGCCGATCAGGATGGTGCTGATGGCCCGGTCAAAATGATCCAGCACGTAAAGCGCGGTCTTGGCCCGGGCGTCTCCCCGGTCGGCCGCGGTCTTCACCCGAATCCGGGAGGCGGAAGCAAACGCGGTCTCCGCTACCGCAAAATAGGCCGCGCAGAACAGAAGCGCGGCAACAATGATCCACGGCGATCGACTGCCGTCGTCCATAGTTGGATCTCCAACTCCTTTATCATGAAATCAAAGGTCAATATAACATAGCCGCGGAAAACAGTCAAGTTTTTCTGCAATTTGCCCGGTTAACGGGAATATTTCGTCTTCCGGGCCCAGCGGTAAGGGCATGGATGCGCCCTTGCCGGAGCCGATACGGGGCGGGAGTGAGGGGCGAAGAGCTATGGCGCAGGCCCCCGTCCCCTGCGCCCTGCGCGCTGAGCAGTGAGTACTGTGCGCAGCACCGCGCATGAAAAAAGGCCCCGACAAAATGTCGGAGCCTTTTGGGGATCAGGGATCTTACTTCTTGGCCAGGCCCTTCTGGCGGGCGTACTCGGCAGCACCCAGAGCACCCATCAGCTGGGGGTCGGTCTTCAGGTTGACGACCTTCAGCTTCAGAACATGCTCGATGGCTTCCTTCAGACCGTCGTTCTTGGCGCAGCCGCCGGTCAGGGTGATGGAGTCGGTGGCGCCGGCCTTCTTGGCCATGACGAAGCAGCGCTTGGCAACGGCCATCTCAATGCCGGCCGCGATCTCGTCGGTGGGCTTGCCC
>CADAHL010000047.1 GCA_902787755.1 Oscillospiraceae bacterium | reverse complement strand
GTACGAGTCTCTGCACTTATGCGTTTGAACCGCCGTGTACTGAACGGTACGCACGGTGGTGTGAGAGGTCGGGGCTTATTCAGCCCCTCCTACTCGATTCTCCCAGGTTCCCCTGCCGGGCGGGGACAAGCCCCGCCCCTACATGGGGACGGAAGGCTTCCCGTTCTTCGTAGGGGCGATTCGTGAATCGCCCGCCAATCATTCCGTAGGGGCCGACGCCCTGGTTGGCCCGCTCCCCGGCGGCCCGGGCAATGCCGCGCCTAAATCTGATCCAGAAGCGCCTTGAACTTTTCCATGTCCACAGCTTGGGGCTCCGGTTCCGCTGCCCGGAGAGGCGGCGCCCGCTTCTCCCGGGATTCCCAGGTCCTGGCCAAAGCCTTCCAATCCGCCACCGGCTGTCCGTCGATCCGCCAGCCCCTGGCCTGATAGAAATTCCAGAACCGCCGGGGATCGCTCCGAAGCCCCTGCTCCGAAAAAAACTCCTGTACCTCTTCGGGCGCGGGCGGCATCGTGGCCTGGGGCTGACTCTGAGGCTGTGATTGTGGTTGTGATTGTGATTGCGGTTGGGGCTGTGGCTGGGGTTGGTTGGAATCGGTATCGCCGGGGATCGATCGATCACGCCAGGCCTCGAACGCCATCGGCTGTGTTCCCTGACGCTTGCACTCCCGGCAGTATACCGCATAAGAGCCGCTGGTCTTGCGCTCCTCATAGCGCTCGCCGTCCCGGTCGATCTTGCCCTTGAGCAGGCCCCAGAGAACCGCGGCCATGCCCTCGAAGGCGGGGACTTCGCCGCGCTCGCCGTAGCCGATCGCGGCCCGGACCAGAGCCGCAAGGGCGCTGTCATCCAGAGACCGCAGCGGCCCCCAGTCTTCGAAATAGAACATGATCCCCGGACGATTGCTCATGGCGCTTCCCCCTCCAAAAAATCTTGACAGCAGCAGAACGGCGATGTATTCTGAAAATGGAATTTGGTTCTGCTGTTGTTCTGTAGCTGGATTATACCACAGGAGGATGCCCTGTGCCGTATATCCCAAAAGTCACTTATTATGGAAATTAACAAGCAAAAAAATCCGAGTATGGAACCTGGGAGGGGAACATGGAGCTTATACTGTCAACAGGGGAGCGCTTCAAGGATGCGCGGCTGATCTGGAATCGGCACGGCAAGCAGACGATGGCCCAGGTCAGAGCGGACACCGGCGTTTCCGCGTCCATGATCTCGGATCTGGAGAACGACAGGGATCGGCGGGTGGATTACCGGGAGATCGGGAAGCTGGCGGCGCATTACGGCGTCTCTGCCGACTGGCTGCTGGGCCTGACGGAAACCAGATCCCCCGATCCCCAGGTCCAGGCGGTCTGCCGCTGCACCGGGCTGTCGGAGGACACGGTCGCGCTGCTTCGCCTGGACCCGGACGTGAGCCGGGTGCTGAATGCGCTGTCCCAGTCGAAAAAGAGTCCGGCCTTTTCGCAGCTGGCCAATTTTGCCCGGGCCTTCCGGCGCATCGGGATCGAGGCGGCCGGAGCGGCGGAGTTCCTTCTCTCGGAGGACCCCGCAAGGCGCGCCGCCGACGCCGCCCGGCGGAAAGAAGCGCTGGAGCTGGCGGTCTTTCATTTCAGCGAGGTGTGCCGGGAGATCCCGGACAAGGATCTGAGTCTTGTGCTGGAGGATCCGGTCACCTGCCGGGATCTGATCGACCTGATCGGCGAAGAGTATGACGAGCTGTACCGCCGGGAGCTGCGGCAATATCTGGCGGAGCGACAGGCCGGGGAGGAGAGCCCCGGGCGCGGCAAGGACGCGAAGCCCTGAAGGGAGACTCCGAAGCCCTTACAATACAAAAATCCCGCAGGCCCGAATGGGCTTGCGGGATTTTTGGCACGCTGTAAGGGATTCGCTTGCATTTTGTTTTCTGCACGCGGAAGCAGAAAACAAAATAATAGTATTCGCCAGTGTACGCACTGGCTCATGCACATGCCCCCGGCATGTGCGGACATGATTCGAATCCCTTCCATTTATGCAAAACAACCCGGCCCCCGTTAGGGGTCGGGTTATTTTGGCACGCTGTAAGGGATTCGAACCCCTGACCTTCTGGTCCGTAGCCAGACGCTCTATCCAGCTGAGCTAACAGCGCATATCAAGTTGTTCTCTTGACAGCCTCAGTATATTAGCACAGCTTGGCTGGAATTGCAAGAGCTTTTTTGCTTTTTTTGAAAATTTCTTGGACGGGCAGCGCGCAGGGCCGGAAACCTTCCGTCCCCATGTAGGGGCGGGGCTTGTCCCCGTCCGGCGGGAAGGCCCCCACCGTCGCTGCGCGACACCTCCCCCTGAGGGGGAGGCAAGCGCTCCGGCGGGGAAACCGAAAGAATACAGAACCCCCCGGGCGAATCCGTAGCGCCCGGGGGTGATCCAAGAGGGGCGCTCCCCTCTTGGGCGTTTCAATTAGGGTAGGTCTCGGGAGGGGAAGAAAACGCAATCTTCCCCTCCCGAGGGTCGTTTCTCTTTGGTTCTTTCTCTTTGGACAAGCAAAGAGAAAGAATATCGTCTCCTCGCGTATTCGCCGAAAGGATCCGGAAACCAAGATCGTACCGCGCGGGCGGGGGCAAGCCCCGCCCCTACGAGTTGAATGCACGTTTTCGATCAATTGAGACGGGCCGCCGGGCTGCGTGCCCTGCGGGTAGGCGGCGGCCCCTACGGTGCAACCGGTACATTTCTCATTCAATTCCGAACTCCGAATTCCGAACTCCGAATTGGCCCTTACCAGCCCATCAGGTCAGACACGGTGTTCACCACCTTGCCCATGCGCTTCATGGCCTTCTTCATCCGGCGGTTCTTCGTCGGGCGCAGCAGCATGGCCGCGCCCAGCACCGCGGCGGCGCCCAGGCCCAGGGCCACGGACTCCTTGGTTCTGTTCATGCAGTCATCTCCTTCCTACCGGTTTTTACAACCATATTATGTCCAAGAATGCCGTTGCTACTTCCCGGCAATATGTGGTACAATACAGACAATGAAAACTGACTTCGGAGGTGAGCGTATGAGCGTGAAGATCCTGGCCATCGGCGATATCTGCGGCGAGCCCGGACTGGACTTCCTGACAAAACGCCTGAAGGAGTACCGAAAGGAAAACGCCATCGATTTTGTGGTGGCCAACGGCGAAAACGCTAACGTGGTGGGCATCACGCCCAAGCAGGCCGAGACCATCTTCCGGGCCGGGGTGGACGTGATCACCCTGGGCAACCACACCTGGACCCGCACCGAGCTGCGGCCCTTCCTGGACGAGCGGCGGCGGATCCTTCGCCCGGCCAATTTCGGCCCCCAGTGCCCCGGCCACGGCATCGACGCCTACAAGACCCCCTTCGGGGACGTGTGCGTGCTGAACCTCCAGGGCCGCTTTACTCTGGATACCAATACTGACAACCCCTTTGTCATTGCCGACGGCTATATGGCCGAGATCCGGGAGAAGATCATCCTGGTGGACTTCCACGCCGAGGGCACCAGCGAAAAACGGGCCATGGGCTTCCTGCTGGACGGGAAGGCCAGCGCGGTCTGGGGTACCCACACCCACGTCCAGACCTCCGACGCCTGCGTGCTGCCCAAGGGCACCGGCTACATCACCGATCTGGGCATGACCGGTCCGGTCCACTCCGTGCTGGGCATCGACCCGGAGCAGTCCATCGGCAAGTTCATGGGCGATCCCCCCCGGCGCTACGATTCGGCCAAGGGCCCGGTGAAGCTGGAGGGCTGTGTGTTCACCATCGACCCGGAGACGGGCAGATGCCAAAACGCGGAGGCGATCCGACTGACATGACGAGCTTACGAATTCTGCACGCGGCGGACCTGCACCTGGACTCCCCCTTCGAGGGCCTGGGCGCGGGCAAGGCCGCGGTGCGGCGAAAAGAACAGCGGGAGCTGCTGGCGGCGCTGGCCGAGCTGGCGGAGCGGGAGCAGGTGGATCTGGTGCTGCTGGCCGGGGATCTGCTGGACAGCGACGGCAGCTATGCCGAGACCGGCGAGGAGCTGGTGCGCTGCCTGCGACAGATCCAGGCGCCGGTGTTCATCGCCCCGGGCAACCACGACTGCTACACCCCCGCCTCCCCCTACGCCCGGCTGCGGATGCCGGACAACGTGCATATCTTCCGCAAAAACGCCATCGAGGCCGTGGAGCTGCCCGGACTGCAGACCCGGGTCTACGGCGCGGCCTTTACCGAAAAAACCAGCGGCCCGCTGCTCCGGGGCTTCCGCGCCCCCAGGCAGGAGGGCCTGTACCAGATCCTCTGCCTCCACGGCGAGGTGGGCAGCGGGAACAGCCGCTATGACCCCATCACCCCGGAGGAGCTGGCCGACAGCGGCCTGGACTACGCCGCCCTGGGCCACATCCACAAGACCGGCGGCCTAATGCGGGCGGGCAGGACCTGGTATTCCTGGCCCGGCTGCCCCGAGGGCCGGGGCTTCGACGAGACCGGGGAGAAGACCGTCAGCATCGTGGAGCTGGAGGGGGAAAAATGCCTGCTGCGCCCGGTGTGCATCGCCCAGCGGCGCTATGAACAGCTGCGGGTGGACGTGACGGGCATCGACCCGCTGCTGGCCATCCACACCCAGCTGCCCGACGACACCGTCAGCGACAGCTATCGCATCGTCCTCACCGGCGAGACCGAGGCCGCCCCGGATCTGCGGCGGCTCCAGGCCAATCTGGACGAGCTGTTCTTCTCCCTGCAGCTGAAGGACGAGACCCGGCTGCGCCGGAGCGTCTGGGACGGGGTGGGGGAGAACAGCCTGCGGGGCCTGTTTCTGGCCCGGCTGAAGTCCCGCTTCGACGCCGCCGCCACCGAGCAGGAGAGGAGAGGCATCGAGCAGGCCGCCCGCTGGGGTCTGGCGGCTCTGGACAACGCAGAGGAGGTGGCCGTGCATGAAGATCCGTAAGCTGTCGGCCTCCTTCGGCAAGCTGGAGAATGAGAGCCTGAGCTTCCACGAGGGGCTCAACATCATCTACGCCCCCAACGAGAGCGGCAAATCCACCTGGTGCGCCTTCATCCGGGCCATGCTATACGGCATCGACACCGGCGAGCGGGCCAAGGCCGGCTTCCTGCCGGACAAGCTGCGCTATGCGCCCTGGTCCGGGGCCCTGATGGAGGGCAGCATGGACCTGACCGCCCGGGACTGCGACATCACCATCACCCGGACCACCCGGCTGAAAAGCGCCCCCATGCGGGAGTTCTCCGCCGTCTATTCCGGCACCAACACCCCGGTGGAGGGCATGGACGGCTCCAACGCGGGCCAGCAGCTGACCGGAGTGAACCGGGAGGTGTTCCGGCGCAGCGCCTTCATCGAGCAGGGCAGCGTGGCCGTCAAGGGCTCCCCGGAGCTGGAGAAGCGCATCAGCGCCATCGTCACCACCGGCGAGGAGCAGACCTCCTGCTCCGAGGCCGAGGAGCGGCTGCGGACCTGGCAGCGCAAGCGCCGCTGGAACCGGCGGGGCTTCCTGCCCGACCTGGAGGGGCGCATGGACGAGACCCAGCGGCTTCTGGGGGAGATGGAGGGCGCGGCCGACACCCTGGAGCGCATGGAGCAGGACCTGATCCGGACCCAGGAGGACTGCGTGCGGCTGGAGAACCAGGTCACCGAGGCCCGGCGCCGCCAGCGCAAGGAGGCCCTGGAGCGCCTCAACGCCGGTCGGGCCGCCCTGAAGGAGAGCAGCGAGGCCCATGACCGGGCTCTGACCACCCTGTCCCAGCAGCGGGACGAGATCCGGCAGACCCCCTTCGGGGATCGGGACAGCCGGGAGCTTGTGAAACAGATCGACACGGACCTGCAGGTGCTGGAGCAGCTGGATCAGAGCGCCCAGCCCGGCCGGGGCCTGGTGCCGGCCATCCTGTGCTTCCTGCTGGCCGCGGTGGCCGCTGGCTTCTACACCGTCTATTCCCTGCTGCCGCTGATCATCGGGGCGGGGGTGCTGTGCCTGGGGGCGGTGGTGCTGCTGTTCCGATGGAGCAAGGCCAACCAGACCCAGCGTCTGGCCGAGGAGACCCGGCACAAGCTCCTGAAAAAATACAGGGCCGCCTCGCCGGAGGACATCCGGGCCATCCGGGACAGGCGGCTGCAGCTCCAGTCGGCGGCGGATCAGTCCGCCCTGCGGGAGCAGAAGGCCCGGGCCGTGTACGAGCAGCTGCGGCAGCAGCAGGAGCTGCTGGAATCCGAGGCCCTGGCGGAGCTGGACTTCACGGGAGGCGATTCCGAGGCCGCCCGGCTGGGCCGGGAGCTGACCGCCGCCCGGGGCGAGGCCCTGCGTCTGAGCCAGCAGCTGGCCAGTCTGAAGGGCCGCCTGTCCGCCATGGGCGATCCCCTGATCCTGAGAAGCGAGCTGGGCCGGATGCAGGAGGAGTACGATCAGATCCAGGGGGAGTACGACGCTATCGTGCTGGCCCAGGAGGCTCTGCACCAGGCCGACACCGAGATCCAGAGCCGCTTTTCCCCGGAGCTGGGGAAGCTGGCCGCCCAATACATGGCCATGGTCACCGGCGGTAAGTACGAGGACGTGCTGCTGGACCGGGACTTCTCTGCCCGGACCCGCCGGGCCGGGGACACGGTGGCCCGGGACTCGGAGTATCTCAGTGCCGGGACCCTGGACCTGATGTACCTGGCGGTGCGTCTGGCGGTGTGCGAGCTGGCCCTGCCGGACGGGGAGCCCTGCCCGCTGATCCTGGACGACGCCCTGGTGAATCTGGACCCGGAGCGCTACGACCAGGCCATCGAGCTCTTAAAGCAGATCGCCCGGGAGCGCCAGGTCATCCTCTTCACCTGCCGGGAAGGGAAGAGTGCAATAGTGAATAATGAATAATGAATAGTGAATAATTGCGGTGTCGGCGAAGCCGACGGATTGGAATTCGCCCCGCCCCTGCATGGGGACGGAAGGTTTCCGCTTCTCCGTAGGGGCGATTCACGAATCGCCCGCCAGGCCCCGGCTCTCCCGTAGGGGCCGACGCCTACCCGCAGGGCCCGCTCCCCGGCGGCCCGCAAACATGCACGCGTTTCCGTCCTGTCGTAGGGGCGGGGCTTGACCCCGCCCGTGCGGTACAATCTTGGCTTACGGATCCCTTCGGCGAATGCGGAGAGAGACGGACTTCTTTCTCTTTGCTTGTCCAAAGAGAAAGAACCAAAGAGAAACGACACTCGGGAGGGGAAGATTGCGTTTTCTTCCCCTCCCGAGACCCACCCTAATGGAAACGCCCAAGAGGGGCGGTCCCCTCTTGGAACACCCCCGGGCGGTACGGATTCGCCCGGGGGTGTAAATATTTCTATCCGGTTACCCCGCCGGGTAGCCGCCTCTTGCCTCCCCCTCGGGGGGAGGTGCCTGCGCAGCAGACGGTAGGGGTGCCCGCCGCCGGGCGGGGACGAGCCCCGCCCCTACACCATAACCGAAAGTCCCGCCGGCCCCTGCGTGGGGACCGACGGTTAGGGCGAAGGGGGTTGAACCCTTGCCGGTTTTAGCGGGCGGATTTCTTTGATGCAGCTGGGCTGACGCCCAGCAAAGAAAAAAGGGCAAAAAGCGCCGAAAAGGGGCGCTCACAGGCGGTAAGTGTTCGACTCCCTTCGCCCTACGCAAAATTCCGAACTCCGAACTCCGAACTCCGAATTTTATTGACTTCCCCGGGAGGCTATCGTAAAATGAGAAAAGAGAGACTATGCCCGGAAAGAGCATAGTAAAGCGGAAAAGACAACATCATATAGAAAGAGGCGAGCACTGTGAGTAAAGAGGACAAGCAAGCCAAAAAAGCCGAGAACGCCGCTTTGCGGGAGGAGACCAAGGCCCTGCGGGAGAAGCTGGTGGGCCATCAGCAGGCGCTGCGGGCCAAGGGCCTGCCGGTGATCGTGCTGGTGGAGGGCTGGGCCGCCGCCGGCAAGGGCAGCCTGATCGCCGAGCTGATCAGCGAGATCGATCCCCGCTTTTACAACGTGGTTTCCCCGGTCATCACCCCGGAGGCGGAGTGCCGCTATCCCTTCCTCTATCCCTACGCCAAGGCCATCCCGGAAAACGGCAAGATCATGTTCTACGACTCCGGCTGGATGGAGGACACGGTGCGCAAATACCTGCACCGGGAGATCACCAAAGACCAGTACAAACAGCGGATCCGCTCGGTCAATGAGTTCGAGCGGCAGCTCCGGGACGGGGGCTATCTGATCCTGAAGCTGTTCGTGGACATCGACAGGGACGAGCAGAGAAAACGCATGGAGGCCCTGCGCTCCAACTACGAGACCGAATGGCGGGTCACCCGGGAGGACCTGTGGCAGCACCGGGAGTACAAGAGCTTCCGGGAGACCTACGACAGCTTCATGGAGAAGACCGACAAGCCCGTGAAGTGGCACCGGCTGGACGGCGGGAACAGAGCCCTGGCCGCCCGGGACGCCATGAAGCTGCTGCTGGAGCTGGTGGAGACCGGCCTTACGGAGGGCCGCTATGTGGGCAAGCCCTTCAAGGAGAGCTTCCCCCTGCTGGAGATGCCCAAGCTCCGGGACGTGGATCTGTCCCCCTGCCTGACCGACGAGGACTACCGCAAGGAGCTCAAGAAGCTGCAGAAGCGCCTGGGCGAGCTGCACAACGCCATCTACCGCAAGAAGATCCCGGTGATCCTCTGCTACGAGGGCTGGGACGCCGCGGGCAAGGGCGGCAACATCCGCCGGGTGGCCAAGCCCCTGGATCCCCGGGGCTTCGACGTCAAGCCCATCGCCTCTCCCGAGCCCCACGAGCTTGCCAGGCAGTATCTCTGGCGCTTCTGGACCCGGCTGCCCCGTTCGGGCCACATCGCCATCTTCGACCGGACCTGGTACGGCCGGGTCATGGTGGAGCGGCTGGAGGGCTTCTGCTCCGAGGACGACTGGCGCAGAGCCTACAATGAGATGAACGAGTTCGAGCGGCAGCTGACCGAATGGGGCGCGGTGGTGCTGAAGTTCTGGATCCACATCGACCAGGACACCCAGCTGCAGCGCTTCAACGACCGGCAGAACACCCCGGAGAAGCAGTGGAAGCTCACCGAGGAGGACTGGCGCAACCGGGAGAAATGGCCCCAGTATGAGGAGGCCATCGACGAGATGCTCCAGAAGACCAGCACCAAAAACGCCCCCTGGATCATCGTGGAATCCAACGACAAGAAATACGCCCGCATCAAGGTCCTCCGGACGGTCATCGCCGCTCTGGAAAAGGCCCTGGAGGAGAGGATCTGAGTTTTTCGTTTATCGTTTTCAGGGGCGGGGAATAAAGTGAAGAGTGAATAGTGAATAGCGAACAGTGAATAGTTATGGTGTCGCTTCGCGACGGACCTTATTTCATCGGCTTCGTAGGCACCGCATCTCTTCACTCAATTCCGAACTCCGAACTCCGAATTCCGAATTGCCCGAGGGCGTCGGTCCCTGTGGCAGGGAGCAGCGTTTTTTGTGGCTCCCCTTTTGGAAAGGGGAGCTGTCGCTTCCGCGACTGAGGGGATAAGCCGCATCAAAACCGGCGGCAGCAATCCCCTCCGAGCGCTCCGCGCCCACCTCCCCTTTTGCTAAGGGGAGGCTTACGCGGGCCGCCAAGGGTGTCGGCCCCTACAAGGGAACGAGCGATTATGCGCATTCGCCAAAGAGATCAGGAAACTAAGGCCACACCGCGCGGGCGGGGGCAAGCCCCGCCCCTACGAAGGGGACGGTACGTTTCTCGCTGAACTCTGAATTATCCCTGAGCACTGAGCACTGCGCACTAAGCACTCAATTCCGAACTCCGAACTCCGAATTCCGAATTACCCTGCGCACTGAGCACTACGTACAGTAAGAAAAGAGAGAGTTTATGGCTTCAAAAGACAAGAAAACCGAGCCGGAGCGTCTCAGCGCCCCGGAGAGCATTTACATCAACCGCGAGCTGAGCTGGCTGGCCTTCAACCACCGGGTGCTGCTGGAGGCGGCGGATCCGGCGGTGCCCCTGCTGGAGCGGCTCAAGTTTCTGATGATCTATCAGTCCAACCTGGAGGAGTTCTACCGGGTGCGCATCGGCATCCTGCTCCACCGGGCCATGCTGACTCCCGACAAGGCCGACCCCCTGTCGGGCCTGCTGCCCGAGGCCATGATCCAGGAGGTTCTGAAGGTCACCCGGGAGCAGCAGACCCTGCTGGACAGCCTGTGGAAGTCCGTCCGGGAGGAGCTGCGGGCCTATAAGGTGGACGTGCTGGACTTCAAGAAGATCAGCAAGGTGGATGAGCTGATGAGCAAGAAGCTCTTCGGCGATATCAAGGGCCTGCTCTTCCCCAAGATCATCGGCATGGACCAGCCCCTGCCCTTCCTCTGGGACGGGGAGCCCAACGTGGTGGCCTTCCTGGGCCGGGGGACCGAGCAGCAGCTGGCCATCATCCCCATGCACCGGATCCCGCCCTATCTGAGCTTCGAGATCGACGGCTGCCAGAAGATCGTGCTCACCACCCAACTGGTGCGGCACTTCCTGCCCCTACTGCTGAAGAAGGAGAACATCCTTCAGTCCGCCGTGGTGGTGGTCACCCGGAACGCCGACGTGTTCCTCTCCGGGGCCGAGGACAGCGGGGACGACGATCTGCGGCACAAGGTCTCCTCCATGCTGTCCAAGCGGCGGCGGGAGATGCCCGTGCGGGTGCGCATCCAGGGCAAGCTCTCCCAGGAGGGACGGGCCGCCCTGCTCAAGAAGATGAAGGTGCAGGAGCGCTTCGTCTTCAACCAGAACATCCCCTTCGACCTGTCCTTCCGCTCGGCCATCTCCGGCCCGGCCAGCCTGCGCTATGAGGAGCGCCGGCCCGCCCGGGATCTGGGCCTGAAGAAAGGGGAGTACTTCCGGTACATTGAGAAGCAGGATCTGCTGATGAGCTTCCCCTTCCAGAGCATGATGCCCTTCGTGGATCTCATTTACGAGGCGGCGGACGATCCGGAGGTGCTGGGGATCAAGATCACCCTCTATCGGGTCTCCTCCAGCAGCAAGATCGCCGCGGCCCTGGCCTACGCCGCCGACCGGGGCAAGGATGTACTGTGCCTGTGCGAGCTGCGGGCAAGGTTCGACGAGCAGAACAACATCGACTATTCCGAGCTGCTGGAGGACGCGGGCTGCCGGGTCATCTACGGCCTGCCCAACCACAAGGTCCACTCCAAGCTCTGCGTCATCACCCGGCAGCACGACGGCAACATCAGCCACATCACCCAGGTGGGCACCGGCAACTACAACGAGATCACCGGCGAGCAGTACACCGACCTGTCCCTCATTACCGCCAACGAGGCCGCCGGCCGGGATGCGGAGGACGCCTTCGCCGCCCTGCTGGAGGGTCAGCTGCCCCCCAAGGGGGACTACCTCTGGATCGCGCCTTGGGGCTTCAAGAGCCGGGTGCTGGAGGAGCTGGAACGGGAGAGACAGAAGGGCAGCGCCGGCCGGGTGGCCATGAAGGTCAACGCCCTGAACAACATCGAGGTCATGGAGAAGCTCATCGAGTGCTCCCAGGCCGGGGTGAAGATCGAGCTGTTCATCCGGGGCATCTGCTGCCTGCGGCCCGGCGTGCCCGGCAAGACCGACAACATCACCGTGCGCAGCGTGGTGGGCCGCTGGCTGGAGCACTCCCGGATCTACAGCTTCGGCGAGGGCGACGAGGCCCGGATCTTCATCGGCTCCGGCGACCTGCTGAACCGGAACCTGGAGCGCCGGGTGGAGGCCTTCATCCCGGTGGTGACCCCGGATACCCGGGCCCAGATCAACCAGGTCCTCAGCGCCCTGCGGGAGGATCGGGAGAAATCCCGGCTCATGCTCTCCGACGGCAGCTATATCCGCGAGAAGGGCGGCGAGGGGACCTCGTCCCAGGAGGCCCTGTACCGCTATTTCAGCGTGCGGAAGGTGCACCTGGAGGACGAAAGCGGCAGGGAAAACAAAGAAGCGCCCGCCGGCAATGGGCCGGAGAGCGGGGCGGAAAGCGGATGGAAGAGCGCTTGGCAGAAGCTGCGGTCTCTGCTGGGTATGGAATAAAAACAGGGAGGCGGAAACATGAGCGAGAGCTACAACATTTGTCTGGACGTGGGCGGGACCAAGGTCCTGGGCGCCATCTTCAATGAGAACGACGAGATCATTTACCGGCTGAAAAAGCGCTCCAAGAGCTCCGGCGAGGGCTCGGCGGACGTGGAGAAGGTCATCATCGACGTGGTGGAGGAGATGATCCGGGAATCCGGCATCGACCGGAAGAAGCTCAACGCCATCGCCTCCTGCGCCCCCGGCGTCATCGACCAGGACAAGGGCATCGTGCTCTTCACCCCCAACCTGCCCTGGCGGGACTACGACCTGGCCGGCGCCATGCGCAAGCAGTTCGGCGTGCCCTTCTTCGTGGGCAACGACGTGAACCTGGGCGTGCTGGGCGAGCATAAGTTCGGCGCGGCCCGGGGCTACCACAACGTGGTGGGCTTCTTCGTGGGCACCGGACTGGGCGGCGGCCTGATCCTCAATGACACGCTGTTTACCGGCAACCAGTTCAAGGCCGCCGAGTACGGCCACATGGTCCTGGATCCGGAGGGCCCCCTCTGCGGCTGCGGCCAGCGGGGCTGCCTGGAGGCCTTCTCCAGCAAGATGGGCATGAGCGCCTATATCCGGCAGCAGGTGTCCCGGGGCCGGGAGAGCCTGATGGCCGAGGCGGTCCAGGAGGGTCCCTTCCGCTCCAAGAAGCTGAAAAAGGCCCTGGCCGCCGGGGACAAGGTGGCCATGGAGGCGGTAGACCGGGCCTGCCATTATCTGGCCGTCGCCACCGGCAATATGATCAACACCCTGTCTCCCGACCTGGTGCTCTACGGCGGCGGCGTCATCGAGGCGGTGGGCCCCATCTTCCTGGAGAAGATCCTGGCCCAGGTGGACCGTTACTGCATGCCTCAGATCCGCTCCACCGTGGACATCAAGATCGCCGACCTGGGGGACGACTCCATCCTCTACGGCGACCTGGCCATGATCAAGGGCCTGTAAGCGGGGGAAAAGCGCCATGTTTGAACCCACCAGTCTGGTCCCGGGCCTGAGCCTGGAGGACCCGAAGACGGATTTTCGCGGCGCAAAGCGGGTGGAGCAGTACCGGCTCAGCGAAAAGGCCCTGTACATCCCGGCGGGCCTGCGCTGGAACTATCTGCCCCTGAGCGCCGTCCGCAGCGCCCAGGCCTCCCACCGGGTGGTCAGCGCGGGCAAGTGCGTCAGCGTGGATCTGCACCGGCCCACCCTGGCCCTGGAGACCGACGCGGGGCCCATGAAGCTGGACCTGGAGCGGCAGGAGAGCCTGGAAAAGCTCCTGCAGGCGGTCTCTCCGAAACCGTAAAATCGAACCGAAAACAAAAACCGGCCGGACCCAAATGGGTCCGGCCGGCCAGCTTGTCAAAGAAGCCTCGCAGAGTTTGCGCCCGCAGGCGCAAAAAAAGTCCAAATCCATTTTCTCCGGCGGCGTGTACGTCGGAGAAAATACTTCTCAGCCCGGAAGTGTGCGAGCTGGCCGCAGTAAGCGGACAGCAAGTGCGCGCACCGGGCTGCAATCCCCTCCGTCAAAAGAGTCCGCAGGACTTTTTTGACGGCATAAACCGGCCGGACCCGTTTGGGTCCGGCCGGCGGCGTTTTTATGAGGTTTTCGGATCAGTACATGCCGCCCATGTCGGGAGTGGCGGGAGCGGCGGGGGCCTTCTCGGGAATGTCGGCTACCAGGCTCTCGGTGGTCAGGACCATGGAGGAGACACTGGCGGCGTTCTCCAGGGCGCTGCGGCAGACCTTGGTCGGGTCCACGATACCCAGGGAGATCATATCGCCGTAGGCGTCGTTGGCGGCGTCGTAGCCGAAGCAGACGTTCTCGGCGTCCATGACCTTGCTCAGGATCACGGCGCCCTCCACGCCGGCGTTGGCGGCGATCTGCATGATGGGGGCCTTCAGAGCCTTGGCCACGATGGCCGCGCCGGTCTTCTCATCGCCCTCCAGGGAGTTCAGCAGCTCGGAAGCAGCCTTGGAGGCCAGCACGTAGGCGCTGCCGCCGCCGGGCACGATGCCCTCGGCAACCGCGGCGCGGGTGGCGTTCAGCGCGTCCTCGATGCGCAGCTTCTTTTCCTTCATCTCGGTCTCGGTAGCGGCGCCGACCTTGATGACGGCAACACCGCCGGAGAGCTTGGCCAGACGCTCCTGCAGCTTCTCCCGATCATAATCGGAAGTGGTGGTCTCGATCTGGCGCTCGATCTGATTGCGGCGGGCGGCGATATCCCGGGCGTCGCCGGCGCCGTCCACGATCACGGTGTTCTCCTTGGTGACCTTGACCTGGTGTGCCTGACCCAGGACCTGCAGATCAGCCTCCTTCAGCTCCATGCCCAGGTCGCTGGAGACCACGGTGGCGCCGGTCAGAACGGCGATATCCTGCAGCATCTCCTTGCGGCGGTCGCCGAAGCCGGGGGCCTTGACGCAGATGCAGGTGAAGGTGCCGCGCAGCTTGTTGAGCACGATGGTGGCCAGGGCCTCGCCCTCCACGTCCTCGGCGATGATCAAGAGCTTCCGGCCCTGCTGGACCACCTTCTCCAGAAGGGGCAGAACTTCCTGAATGTTGGAGATCTTCTTATCGGTGATGAGGACCAGCGCGTCGTCCAGCACGGCCTCCATCTTGTCAGTGTCGGTGACCATGTAGGGGGACAGGTAGCCCCGGTCAAACTGCATGCCTTCCACGACCTCGCTGTAGGTCTCGGCGGTCTTGGACTCCTCAATGGTGATCACGCCGTTCTGGCTGACCTTCTCCATGGCTTCGGCGATCAGGGTGCCGATGACCTCGTCGCCGGAGGAGATGGTGCCGACCCGGGCGATATCCTTGGTGCCGGAGACCGGCTTGGACACAGCCTTGATGGCGTCCACGGCGGCGACGGTGGCCTTCTGGATGCCCCGCTTCATAACCATGGGGTTGGCGCCGGCGGCCAGGTTCTTCAGCCCTTCGCCGATCATGGCCTGGGCCAGAACCGTGGCGGTGGTGGTGCCGTCGCCGGCCACGTCGTTGGTCTTGGTGGAGACTTCCTTGATGAGCTGGGCGCCCATATTCTCAAAGGCATCCTCCAGCTCGATCTCCTTGGCGATGGTCACGCCGTCGTTGGTGATGAGCGGGGAGCCGAACTTCTTGTCCAGCACCACATTGCGGCCCTTGGGGCCCAGGGTGATCTTAACGGTGTCGGCCAGCTGGTTGACGCCGCGCTCGATGGCCTTTCTTGCTTCTTCGCCGTAAATAATCTGCTTTGCCATGATTCAATAGCCTCCTCTTATTCGATCACTGCCAGAATATCGGACTGGCGCACGATGGTATACTCCTGGTCGTCCAGCTTCACCTTGCTGCCGCTGTACTTGCCGACCAGAACCTTCTGGCCCGCCTCGACGATCATCTTGACCTCGTTGCCGTCCACCAGACCGCCGGGGCCGACCTCGACCACGGTGTAGACCTCGGGCTTCTCCTGAGCGGAAGAGGCCAGGTAAAGGCCGGAAGCGGTACGCTCTTCGGCGGCGTTCTGCTTGAGAACGACTCTGTCAGCCAAGGGTTTGAGTTTCATAGCATCTATACCTCCAAATGTTAGATTACAGAATTCAACATCGTTAGCACTCAAAACACCTGAGTGCTAACGATGCTAATGATACCACAGTTTTCTATTTTTGCAAGCCCCCCGCGAGGGATTTTCTGTTAATTTTTTATGACCGAGAGAGGGAAGAGGGAAAAGTGAAGAGAAGTTCGGAATTCGGAATTCGGAGTTCGGAGTTGAATGAGAACGTACCGTATATCGTAGGGGCCGACGCCCTGGTTGGCCCGCTCCCCGGCGGCCCGTCTCAATTGATCGAAAACGTGCATTCAACTCGTAGGGGCGGGGCTTGCCCCCGCCCGCGCGGTACGGTCTCGATTTGCCGGGCGCTTTGGCGAATACGCGGGGAGGGACGGAACTTCTTTCTCTTTGCTTGTCCAAAGAGAAAGAACCAAAGAGAAACGACACTCGGGAGGGGAAGATTGCGGTTTCTTCCCCTCCCGAGACCCACCCTAATTGAAACGCCCAAGAGGGGCGATCCCCTCTTGGATCACCCCCGGGTCGTACGGATTCGCCCGGGGGATCTATATTCTCCGGGTTCCACCGCCGGACGGGGCAAGCCCCGCCCCTGCGACATAAGGGTACGTTCTTGCATAATTCCGAATTCCGAATTCCGAATTATCCGAAGAATTTCATCCCCCGGGGGACTACAAGCCGCAGGGCGCCGGGGAGCAGGCGGATCTCAAACTTCGTATCCGGCATGGGCTCGCCGTCCACGTTGCCCACGTCCTGCCCGCCGCAGCGGATGGAGATGGGTTCGGCGGTGCGGAAATGGGTGATGTACTGGGGCAGCTGATCGGCCTGGCCCGCGGCGTACTTGCCGATCAGGGCGGCGAACTGGAGCAGATTCACCTTCTTCACGATGTACACGTCCATCAGACCGTCGTCCGGCCGGGCGTCCCGGCTGGGATTGAAGCCGCCGCCGTAGTACCGGCCGTTGCAGGCGCAGATCAGGCTGGTTTTGGCGTCCCAGGCAAAATCGCCGCAGCGAATCTGCATGGGGGTGGCGATGCCCTTGAACATGTTCACCATGGCCGAGACTACATAGCCCGTGGCCCCGCCGATCAGGGGGATATTGCTGTACCTGTGCACGTCCGCCGCGATCCGGGCGTCCACGCCCACCGAGCAGATGTTGGCGCAGGCCCGGCCGTTGCAGTCAATGAGGTCGATGACCTGCTCGGAACCCTCCAGAAGCGCCTCCAGATCCCGGAACAGATCCTTCTCCTCCCCGAACATCCGGCAGAAATCGTTGCCGGTGCCGGTGGGGAAGGGGCAGACCGCCACGTTCTCCCGGCCCGCCGCGCCGCAGACGCACTCGTTGAAGGTGCCGTCGCCGCCGCAGGCGTAGACCCGCAGATGCTCGCCCTTGTCCGCCTCCAGGCGGATCTTGTCCGCCGCGTCCATGGGCGCGGTGGTCACATAGACCTCATAGGGCTCCTGACGGCCCCGGAAGGCCTCTGCCACCCGCTGGCGGATCTCCGGGCTCTTGTCCCGATCCCCGGCCACGGGATTGACGATGAACAGATGCTTCATTTCCCCTGCTCCCTACTCCTATAGTACATAAACAGATCGCACTTGATCATACCGTTATACAGCTTCCGCTTTTTGTCCGCCGGGCGGCCGAAGCAGCGCTCGAACTCCGTGTGGGAGGACAGCAGATACAGCTGCCAGTTCTCGCAGCGGGAGAGAGCCGCCCCGAAGTCCCGGTACAGGGCCTCCGCCTGCTCCTTCTCGCCCAGGCGCTCGCCGTAGGGGGGATTGGTGACGATCACGCCCCGGTCGGTCTTCCGGTCGAAGGCGGCGGCGTCGGCCTGCTCGAAGCGGATGAGCCCGTCCACTCCGGCCCGCTGGGCGTTCTCGTGGGCGATGGCCAGGCTTCTGGGGTCGATGTCCGAACCCAGGATCCGGTAGTCCCCGTGATACTCGGCCGCCAGGGCCTCCTGCCGGGCCTGCTGCCACAGGGCCTTATCCCAGACCCGCCAGTCCATGGCGGCGAAGGAGCGCTTCAGGCCCGGGGCCCGGTTCATGGCGATCAGGGCCGCCTCGATGGGGATGGTGCCGCTGCCGCAGAAGGGATCGCAGAACTCGTCCCGGCCCCGGTACCGGGACAGGGTGACCAGGGCGGCGGCCAGGGTTTCCCGCAGGGGAGCCAGGTTGTGGGCCGGGCGGTAGCCCCGCTTGTGCAGCCCTTCGCCGCTGGTGTCCAGGCACAGGGAGACCCGGTCCTTCATGATGGAAAAGCGGATCTGCATGGTCTCCCCGGTCTCGGGGAACCACTGGAGCCGGTATTTCTGCTTCAGCCGCTCCACCACAGCCTTCTTCAGGATCCGCTGGCAGTCGGGCACCGAGGCCAGCTGGGAGTTCAGACTGTGGCCGACCACGGGGAAGGCCGCGTCCTTGGGGATCCAGCGCTCCCAGGGTAGGGCCCGGGCGCCCTCAAACAGCTCCTCAAAGCTCCGGGCCTCGAAGCTGCCCAGCTCCAGCAGCACCCGCTCGCCGGTGCGCAGGCGCAGATTGGCCTTGACGGCGGCCTCGGGACCGCCGGTGAAATACACTCTCCCGTTCTCCGCCCGGACCTCCTGCAGATCCATCCGCCGCAGCTCATCGGCCACCAGCCCTTCCAGTCCCAGCAGGCAGGGGACACAATATCTGTCGTTCATGGGAAACCTCTTTTTCTCGTTCTTTCGGGACAAAATCCGAATGAATCCTATATTACAACAGTTTCTTTTACTTGTAAACCGGATTTAACCGAAAGCAATGAGAGATCCGGGGGCAAATCTCTCATGTCCCGACACCTCCCGACACATTGACCAAAAAATCACGGAAAAAAGGTATTGAAATTTGAACGGAATCGCAGTATAGTTGGGATGGTCATAATTTGTTCATTTTTGGAGGGGTGTGTTTTGGCGATCGAGCGGTCCATGTTCCTGGAGATCCTGAAGGACGCTTACAGCGCCTACTACACCATTTTTCCCGTGGAGGAGCCGGGGGAGCTGCCCCTGGTGTTCCGGGCGGAGTACTGCTCCCGGGATGAACAGTACTTCCTGTCCAAGAAGGCCAACATCTGGCGCAATGAGAAGCGGGAATACTGCTATGTGTTCTCCGCTCCCGGCTTTGATGCAGAGACGGTGGAGCGGTGCGTGGACTGGGCCCTGGAGGAAATGCTCCCCAAGGTCAAGCCCCACAAGGAGCACCAGTACACCAACTGCAAGGTGCTGTTTGTTGCCGACGACATGGACGACCAGGTAATGAAGGCCATCCGGAGGAGAAAATTCTCCAGGAGCTACGGCCTGCTCTCCACCCAGGGCTATACGGAGCTGCTCACAGCCGGGGTGGATCTGGACAGGGAAAAGACGGTGACCAACCCCATGGGCCAGGATCTGGCCAAATTCTTCGGTAAGCTGTTTGCGCTGCGCCATGAGGAAGCGCAGAGCAAATAGTAATAAAACTTTTTCATCTAAGGAGTGAAAAGTATGAGCGCATTATTGATCCTCTTGATCGCGATCGTCGCTCTGGCTCTGGGCTACGTGTTCTACGGCAGCTGGCTGGCCAAGCAGTGGGGCGTTGACCCCAATCGCGAGACCCCTGCCCATACCGCCTACGACGGAAAGGACTTCGTTCCTGCCAACCCCGCCGTGCTGATGGGCCACCATTTCTCCTCCATCGCCGGTGCCGGCCCCATTAACGGACCTATCCAGGCCGCTGTGTTCGGCTGGGTTCCCGTGTTCCTGTGGTGCGTGCTCGGCGGCATCTTCTTCGGTGCTATGCACGACTTCGGCGCCCTGTTTGCCTCCATCCGGCACAACGGCGGCTCCATCGGCGAGATCATGAAGGACTCCATGGGCGTCAAGGCTCAGCGTCTGTTCATCGTCTTCGCTCTGGCCGTGCTGATCCTGGTCATCGCCTCCTTCACCGCGGTCGTGGCCGGCACCTTCGCCTCCGTTGACAAGGAAGCTGCCACCTACGCGGCCAACGGCTCCACCGCCATGACCTCCATCCTGTTCATCGTCATTGCCGCTATCTTCGGTTACTTTGTGTACCGCAAGAATGCCAAGATCGGTCCTGCCACCGTCATCGGCATCATCGGCATCATCGCCATCGTGTTCATCGGCCAGTTCATCGGCCTGCACTTCAGCCGCACCTTCTGGGTCATCTTCATCGCCGTGTACGTCACTGTGGCCTCCCTGCTGCCTGTGTGGATTCTGCTGCAGCCCCGTGACTACCTCAGCTCCTTCCTGCTGTACGGCATGATGATCCTGGCTGTCATCTCCATCATCGGCGGTACCTTCACCGGCGCTGCCACTGTGGAAGTTCCCGCTTTCACCGGCCTGGTCAACGCTGCCGGCCAGCCCATCTTCCCCTTCCTGTTCATCACCGTCGCCTGCGGCGCCTGCTCCGGCTTCCACTCTCTGATCAGCTCCGGTACTTCCTCCAAGCAGATCAACAATGAGAAGGACGCTCAGATCATCGGCTACGGCTCCATGATCGTCGAGTCCGCCTTGGGCGTCATCGCCCTGATCGCTGTGGGCGTGGTGTGGAACCTGGTTGGCGACAAGTACCAGATGTCCGCTCCTCCCACCATCTTCGCCGGTGGTATTGCCACCATGTTCGCTTCCTTCGCCGGCGAGGGCACCTACGCTGTGATCTACAACCTGTTCACCCTGGCCGTCTCCGTCTTCGCTCTGACCTCTCTGGACTCCGCCACTCGTCTGTGCCGTTACCTGTTTGCCGAGCTGCTGACTCCCGAAGGAAAGACCCACGAGGATCTGACCGGCGCTGCCAAGTTCTTCTCCACCCCCATCGTCTCCACCCTGATCATGGTCATCATCGGCTGCGGCATGGGCTTC
Organism: Oscillospiraceae bacterium; assembly: GCA_902787755.1. Classification (GTDB taxonomy): domain Bacteria; phylum Bacillota; class Clostridia; order Oscillospirales; family Oscillospiraceae; genus Limivicinus. The sequence goes on along the minus strand of CADAHL010000047.1, from coordinate 35 downwards.
ATGGGCCTGTCCCAGATCTGGAGCGTGTTCGGCGC
>CADAHL010000046.1 GCA_902787755.1 Oscillospiraceae bacterium | reverse complement strand
GGACTCCTACGTGCCCTACGCCGGTTCTCTGAAGGACAACGTGGCCGTGACCCTGAGCAAGGTCAAGCACACCATGTGCAACTGCGGGGCCATGAGCATTCCGGAGTTTCAGGAGAAGGCGGTGCTGACACTGGTCTCCGCCACCACCATCGTGGAGGGCGGCGCCCACGACGTGATCCAGAAGGACACTTCGCCCACCATCAAGTGAGCGAAGGAGCCAAACTTTGGCTCTTTTGCCCATTGACCTCACGTGCGCTTTTGAGTAAAATCGGGGAGTAATTTCAGAGACGGCCTTGCTACTGACGGAGGATGTGGAGCACCACAGGGGAGCCTGGCCGCCGAGACAAAAGCCGACCGTCTGGGCGCACAGAACCGATATGGTTTCGTGCGCTCATTTTCATTTTCGGAGGAACATTCATGAAAAAAGTCGCCATCGTTATGGGCAGCGACAGCGATCTTCCGGTCATTGAGAAGGCCGTGAAGGTCCTGCGGGAGCTTGAGATCCCCTTTGAAGCCCATGTATATTCCGCCCACCGCACCCCTGTCCAGGCCCGGGACTTCGCCCTGAACGCCAGAGAGAAAGGCTTCGGCGTGATCCTGGCCGCCGCCGGGATGGCCGCCCATCTGGCCGGGGCCATCGCCGCCAACACCACCCTGCCGGTGATCGGGATCCCCTGCAAGGGCCCGGCCCTGGACGGGATGGACGCGCTGCTGTCCACCGTACAGATGCCCTCCGGCATCCCGGTGGCCACCGTGGGCATCGGCAACGGCGCCAACGCCGCCCTGCTGGCCGCCCAGATCCTGGCGCTGAGCGACGACGCACTGGCTGACCGCCTGACTTTGCGCCGCAGGAAGGAATCCGAGGCGGTGCTCGCAAAGGACGCCGGGATCGTCGAACGGCTCTGATCCCCCTATTCTATTGTTCATCTTTTTAAAGGAGAGATATATCATGGAAAGAAAACTTGTTTACACCGGAAAGACCAAAAACGTGTATGCCCTGGAAAACGGAAACTATCTGCTGAAGTTCAAGGACGACTGCACCGGCAAGGACGGCGTGTTCGATCCGGGCGAGAATTCCGTAGGCCTGACCATCGACGGCGTGGGCGACGTAAACCTTCGCATGTCCATCTACTTCTTTGAAAAGATCAATGCTGCCGGGATCCGCACCCACTTTGTCTCCGCGGATCTGGCAGAGACCACCATGGAGGTCCTCCCCGCCAAGGTCTTCGGCAAGGGTCTGGAGGTCATCTGCCGTCACAAGGCCGTGGGCTCCTTCCTGCGCCGCTACAGCGATTACATCGAAGAGGGCGCCGATCTGCCCGCCTACGTGGAGATGACCTTCAAGAACGACGAGAAGGGCGATCCCCTGGTCACCAAGGACGGCCTGATCGTGCTCGGCGTGATGACTGCCGAGCAGTACGACGAGATCAAGGACATGACCCAGAAGATCACTCAGATCGTGGCCGACGAGATGGCCGCCCGAGGTCTGGTCCTCTACGACATCAAGTTTGAGTACGGCTACGATGCCGACGGCAAGGTCATGCTCATCGACGAGATCGCCTCCGGAAACATGCGCGTGTACAAGGACGGCAAGTACATCGATCCCATGACGCTCTCCGAGCTGTTCTTTGCCTGATGGGCGGCTTCTTCGGTTCGATTTCCCGGCGGGACGTGGTGCTGGACGTGTTTTTCGGCACGGACTATCACAGCCATCTGGGCACCCGCAACGCCGGTATGGCGATCTGGGATCCGGAAAAGGGCTTCCAGCGCCAGATCCACTCCATCGCCAACACTCCCTTCCGCACCCGTTTTGAGAAGGACGTGGCGGAATTTCAAGGCTGCTGCGGCATCGGCTGCATCAGCGACTCCGACCCCCAGCCTCTGCTGGTCCGCTCCCACCTGGGGCTCTACGCCATCACCACCGTGGGCCAGATCAACAACGCCGAGGAGCTGGTGGACACCTATTTCTCCGATCACGGACACCAGTTCATGGCCATGAGCTCGGGCAGGGTCAATTCCACCGAGCTGGTGGCGGCGCTCATCAACGAAAGCGAGAGTCTGGTGGGCGGGATCCTAAACGCCCAGCGTCTCATTGACGGGTCCATGACCATCCTGCTCATGACCGCCCGGGGCGAGATCATCGCGGCCCGGGACAAGCTGGGGCGCCTGCCGGTGCTCATCGGTGCCGATCAGGACGGTCATTGCGTGGCCTTCGAGTCTTTTGCCTACCAGAAGCTGGGCTATCACAATGTATATGAGCTCGGCCCCCGGGAGATCGTTCGGATCACCGCGGAGGGCTACGAGACCCTCTCCCCCGCCGCGGACAAGATGAAGATTTGCGCCTTTCTCTGGACCTATTACGGCTATCCCAACTCCAACTACGAGGGCGTGAACGTGGAGCTGATGCGCTACCGCAACGGCGAGATCATGGCCCGGGACGAGATGGCCGCCGGGACCTTCCCCCAGGTGGACTACGTGGCCGGAGTTCCCGACTCCGGCGTGCCCCACGCCATCGGCTACGCCAATTACAGCGGCTCTCACTTCGCCCGGCCCTTTGTGAAGTACACCCCCACCTGGCCCCGGTCCTTCATGCCCTCCAACCAGGGCGTTCGGGATCAGGTGGCCAAGATGAAGCAGATCCCGGTGCCGGAGCTCATTGAAGGCAAAAAGCTGCTGTTTGTGGACGATTCTATCGTGCGCGGCACCCAGCTTCAGGGCACGGTGGATTTTCTCTACGAATCCGGCGCCGCCGAGGTGCACATGCGCTCGGCCTGCCCGCCGATCATGTACGCCTGCAAGTACCTCAATTTCTCCCGGGGCAACGCGGACCGGGATCTTCTAGCCCGCCGGATCATCCAGGAGCTGGAGGGCGACGAGGGTCTGGAGCATCTGGAGGAATACGCCGACGCGGGCACGAAGCGCGGCCAGTGTCTGCTCCACGCCATCTGCGAGAAGCTGGGCTTTGATTCTCTGGGCTATCAGTCCCTGGACGGCCTCCTGGAGGCCATCGGCATCGACCGGGAAAAAATCTGTACCTACTGCTGGACAGGAAAGGAATAATACGGGCATGGAACACTCTCATTCCGCCTCCTACGCCGCCGCCGGCGTGAATATCGAAGCCGGCTACGAGGGCGTAAAGCTCATGAAAAAGCACGTGCAGCGCACCTTTATCCCCGGCGTGATCTCCGATCTGGGGGGCTTCGGCGGCCTGTTCGCCCCAGAGCTTACGGGTATTGCCGAGCCGGTTCTGGTCTCCGGCACCGACGGCGTGGGCACCAAGCAGCGCATCGCCCAGCTCATGGATCGGCATGACACCGTGGGTATCGACTGCGTGGCCATGTGTGTCAACGATATCGTCTGCTGCGGCGCAAAACCCCTGTTTTTCCTGGACTATATCGCCATCGGGAAAAACGAGCCGGAGAAGGTGGCCGCGCTGGTCTCCGGCGTGGCCGAGGGCTGCGTCAGGGCCGGCTGCGCTCTCATCGGCGGCGAGACCGCCGAGCATCCCGGCACCATGGCCCCGGAGGACTACGACCTGGCCGGCTTCTCGGTGGGTCTTGTGGACAAGTCCCGGATCCTGGATCCCAACACCGTCCGTGAGGGTGACGTGATCCTGGCCCTGGCCTCCAGCGGCCTGCACTCCAACGGCTTCTCCCTGGTACGCAAGGTCTTCGACATGGAGCGCGCAGATCTGGGCGCCCGGATCCCGGAGCTGGGACAGACTTTGGGCGAAGCCCTTCTGACCCCCACGAAGATCTATGTCAAGCCCGTCCTCTCCGCTATTCAAGCCGCAGAGGTCCACGGCATCAGCCACATTACCGGCGGCGGCTTCTATGAGAACATCCCCCGGGCCATCCCGGCCGGGCTCTGCGCCCGGATCGAGAAGGCCGCCGTCCGCCGCCTGCCAATCTTTTCCCTGGTGCAGGAGCGGGGCGAAATCCCGGAGCGGGACATGTTCAACACCTTCAATATGGGCGTGGGCATGAGCCTGACGGTCTCCCGGGATACCGCCGACAAGGCGCTGGAGGCTCTCCGGGCCGCCGGAGAAGAGGCCTACGTCATCGGCGAGGTGATCCGGGACGAAGACCGGATCCGGCTGGACTGAGGAGGACGGAGGCATGGACAAAACCCGGATCGCCGTCCTGGTCTCCGGCGGCGGCACCAATCTCCAGGCTCTGCTGGACGCGCAGAAGTCCGGAGCCCTATCCAGCGGGCGGATCGTTCTGGTCATCTCCAACAAACCCGGGGCCTACGCCCTGGAGCGGGCGCGGCTTGCCGGCGTGGAGAGTCTGACCATCACAAAGCGGGGCTGCGGCTCAGCGGAGGCCTTTGAGCAGGCCCTGCTGGAGGCCCTGGAGGCACATGGCATCGAGCTTGTGATCCTGGCCGGCTTTATGAGCATTCTCAGCGCCGACTTTACCCGCCGCTATGACAAGCGCATCCTGAACGTGCACCCTTCTCTGATCCCCTCCTTCTGCGGTCAGGGCTTCTATGGGCTGAAGGTCCATGAGGCGGCCCTCCGCTACGGCGTCAAGGTCACCGGCGCCACGGTCCACTACGTCAACGAGATCCCGGACGGCGGGCAGATCCTTCTCCAGAAGGCGGTCCCCATCCTGCCCGGGGACACCCCGGAGATCCTTCAGAAACGCGTGATGGAGCAGGCGGAATGGATCCTGCTCCCCGAAGCGGCGGAGCTGGTTTCCCGCCGGATTCTCAAAGAAAAGGAGCTTGAACCATGACCGACTTTCTTGCCTTTCTCCGCTCGAATCCCTATCCCGGACGCGGCATCGCCGTGGGCAAAAACCGCATCTATTACTTCATCATGGGCCGCAGCGAAAACAGCCGCAACCGCATCTTCTCTCTCACTGAGGACGGCATCCGCACCGAGGCCTATGACCCCTCCAAGCTCACCGATCCCAGCCTGATCATCTATCATCCCGTGCGTCAGATGGGCACGGATCTGATCGTCACCAACGGCAACCAGACCGATACCATTCGGGATCTGGGCGATTTCCGCGCCGCTCTGGCCACCCGGGAATACGAGCCAGACGAGCCCAACTGGACGCCACGCATCTCCGCCCTTCTCCACGCCGACGGCAGCTTCTCTCTGTCCATCCTCAAGCGTGTCCAGGGCCGCTGCCTGCGCTGCACCTATGACTATGAAGGCTGCGACGAGGGCCAGGGCTATTTCCTCAGCACCTATCAGGGGGACGGCTCTCCCCTGCCCAGCTTCGCCGGCGAGCCTCTGGTCATCGACATGCCCGAGCCGGAGGAGGTCTGGCAGGCATTGAATCCCGACAACAAGGTTTCCCTCTACGCCTGGGTCGAAGGCGAGGTCAAACTGTTCAATAAACATCTGGGAGATTGATCGTAATGAAAGAACTGGAACTGAAATACGGCTGCAACCCCAATCAGAAGCCCGCCCGGATCTTCATGCCCGACGGATCCGAGCTTCCGGTCACCGTGCTCAACGGCCGGCCCGGCTACATTAACTTTTTGGATGCCCTGAACTCCTGGCAGCTGGTCAAGGAGCTGAAGGAAGCCACCGGCCTTGCCTCCGCCGCCTCCTTCAAGCACGTCTCCCCCGCCGGGGCCGCCGTGGGTCATCCCCTCTCCGAGTTGGACCGGAAGATCTACTTCGTCCGGGAGGACGCGGAACTGAGTCCCATCGGCTGCGCCTATATCCGGGCCCGAGGCGCCGACCGGCTCTGCTCCTACGGCGACTGGGCCGCTCTCAGCGAGGTCTGCGACGCCGCCACCGCCGCCTATCTGAAGGACGAGGTCTCCGACGGCGTGATCGCCCCCGGCTATACCGAAGAGGCCCTGGCCATTCTGAAAACCAAGAAAAAAGGCAACTATAACATTGTCTGCATCGATCCGGACTACACGCCCGCCCCGCAGGAGTTCAAGGACGTGTTCGGCGTCCGCTTCCAGCAGGGACACAACAACTTCAAAATTGACTCCGCGCTTCTGGAGAATATCGTGACCCGGAACAAGGATCTGCCCGAGCGGGCCCGGATCGACATGATCGTGGCTCTCATTACGCTCAAATATACCCAGTCCAACTCCGTCTGCTACGTCAAGGACGGACAGGCCATCGGCGTGGGCGCCGGTCAGCAGAGCCGGATCCACTGCACCCGTCTGGCCGGTCAGAAGGCCGACAACTGGTATCTGCGGCAGCATCCCAAGGTGCTGGGCCTGCAGTTTGTGGAGGGCATCCGCCGTCCCGACCGGGACAACGCCATCGACATCTACACCTCCGACGAGTACGAGGACGTGCTGCGGGAGGGCGAATGGCAGCGGATCTTCCGGGAGAAGCCCCCGGTGCTGACCCCGGAGGAGAAAAAGGCCTGGATCGCCACCCAGCGGGGCGTGACCTGCGCCAGTGATGCTTTCTTCCCCTTTGGCGACAATGTTGAGCGGGCCCGGAAGTCCGGCGTGGAGTACATCGCCGAGCCAGGTGGCTCCATCCGGGACGACAACGTGATCGAAACCGCAGACAAATACAATATGGTGATGGCCTTTACCGGCATGCGCCTGTTCCATCACTGATCGGAGGGTTCCCATGAAGATCCTTGTGGTTGGCGGCGGCGGAAGAGAACACGCCGTCATTCGGAAGCTGAAGGAGAACCCAAAGGCGGAGCAGATCTTTGCTCTGCCCGGCAACGGCGGCATTGCTCGTGACGCGACCTGTGTCCCCATCGGGGCCAAGGATATCCCCGCTATTGTGGACTTTGCACTGCGGGAAAAGATCGACTACGCCGTGGTCACCCCGGACGATCCCCTGGTACTCGGCTGCGTGGACGCTTTGGAGGAGAAAGGGATCCCCTGCTTCGGCCCCAGGGCCAATGCGGCCATCATTGAGGGCAGCAAGGTCTTTGCCAAGGGCCTGATGAAGAAATACGGCATCCCCACCGCCCGCTTTGAAACCTTCGACCGTCTGGAAGACGCGCTCCGGTACCTGGAGACCGCTCCCCTGCCCACGGTCATCAAGGCCGACGGCCTGGCTCTGGGCAAGGGCGTGCTGATCGCTCAGACCCGCCAGGAGGCCCGGCAGGCAGTGATCGACATGATGCAGGGCGGCAAGTTCGGCAAGAGCGGCGAGCATGTGGTCATCGAGGAGTTCCTGGAGGGCCCGGAGGTCTCCGTTCTGGCCTTCACCGACGGCAAAACCATCGTGCCCATGGTCTCTTCCATGGATCACAAGCGGGCTCTGGACGGCGATCAGGGCCTCAACACCGGCGGCATGGGCACCGTGGCCCCCAATCCCTATTACACTCCCGATGTGGCGGAAGCCTGCATGGAGCGGATCTTCCTGCCCACCGTCGCCGCCATGAACGCGGAAGGCCGGCCCTTCAAGGGCTGCCTCTACTTTGGCCTGATGCTCACCCGTGACGGCCCCAAGGTCATCGAGTACAACTGCCGCTTCGGCGACCCGGAGACCCAGGTGGTGCTCCCCCTGCTGGAGAGCGATCTTCTTGAGATCATGCAGGCGGTGACCGAGGAGCGCCTGAGCGAGGTTCCGGTCCGTTTTTCTGAAAAGAACGCCTGCTGCGTGATCCTGGCCTCCCGGGGCTATCCCCAGGCCTACGAAAAGGGCTATCCCCTTCAGATCCCCGAGGAGATCCGGGACCGGGTCTACGTAGCCGGGGCCGCGCTGAAGGATGGGCAGCTGGTCACCGCCGGCGGCCGCGTAGTCGGCTGCACCGCTGTGGCCGATACGCTCCCCCAGGCCATTGAGGAAGCCTACCGACTGGCGGATCACGTTCATTTTGAAAACAGATTTTACCGTCGGGATATCGGGGCAAGGGCCCTGCTGGCGGTCAGAGAGGGCTAATATGGTCTACCGTATTTTTGTGGAAAAGAAAGCCGGGCTGGACAACGAGGCCCGGACTCTGCTCAGCGACGCCAGGACCCTTCTGGGTATTTCGCGGCTGGAGAAGGTACGGCTCCTGAATCGCTATGACGCCGAGAATATCAGCCGGGAGCTCTTTGATTACGCGGTGAAGACCGTGTTTTCCGAGCCCCAGCTGGATATCGCTTCCGAAGAGCCGGATCTGAGCGGCGCGACCGTTTTTGCTGTGGAGTATCTGCCGGGTCAGTTCGATCAGCGGGCGGACTCTGCCAGTCAGTGCATCCAGATCATCTCCCAGGGGGAACGGCCCCTGGTGCGCTCGGCCAAGGTCTACGCCCTCTACGGCGAGCTGGACGAGGCCGACCTGAACGCCATCCGGCACTATGTCATTAACCCCGTGGAGGCCCGGGAGGCCGCCCTGGAAAAGCCTGAGACCCTGGCTGTTCAATATGAGCTGCCGGAGACCGTGGAGATCCTGACCGGCTTCAACGCCCTCTCCCGGGAAGAGCTGGAGCGCTTTGTCCGGCAGTACGGTCTGGCTATGGACGCGGATGATATCGCCTTCTGCCAGGAATACTTCCGCTCCGAGGGCCGGGAGCCCACCATCACCGAGGTCCGGGTCCTAGACACTTACTGGTCCGATCACTGCCGTCATACCACCTTCAACACGGTGATCGACGAGGTACATTTCGAGGATCCCCTGCTGCAGAAGACCTATGAGGACTATCTGTCCACCCGCCGGGCGCTCGGCAGGACCAAGCCCGTCTGTCTCATGGATCTGGCCACCCTGGCGGTCCGCGCGCTCCGGGCTCAGGGAAAGCTGGACAAGCTGGACGTAAGCGACGAAATCAACGCCTGCACCGTGAAGATTCAGGTGGAGGTGGACGGCGAGAGCCAGCCCTGGCTGCTGCTGTTTAAAAACGAGACCCACAATCACCCCACGGAGATCGAGCCCTTCGGCGGTGCGGCCACCTGCATCGGCGGCGCCATCCGGGATCCACTTTCGGGCCGCTCCTATGTCTACGGCGCCATGCGGCTTACCGGTGCGGCGGATCCCACCGTCCCGGTCAGTGAAACTCTTCCCGGCAAGCTCCCTCAGCGGAAGATCGTCACCACCGCGGCGGCGGGCTATTCCTCCTACGGCAACCAGATCGGTCTGGCCACCGGTATCGTGGACGAGCTCTATCATCCGGGCTACGCCGCCAAGCGCATGGAGATCGGCGCGGTCATTGCGGCCGCTCCCGCGGAGAACGTCCGCCGGGAGACACCGGCCCCGGGCGACGTGGTCATCCTCCTGGGCGGCAGCACCGGCCGGGACGGTATCGGCGGCGCCACCGGCTCCTCCAAGGCCCACGATACTCACTCAGTGGAGACCTGCGGCGCTGAGGTGCAGAAGGGCAACGCCCCGGAGGAGCGCAAGCTCCAGCGCCTGTTCCGCAATCCCACGGCCTGCCGGATGATCAAGCGCTGCAACGATTTCGGCGCCGGCGGCGTGTCCGTGGCCATCGGCGAGCTGGCCGACGGTCTGGACATCGACCTGAACGCCGTTCCGAAAAAATACGAGGGCCTGGACGGCACGGAGCTTGCCATCAGTGAGTCCCAGGAGCGGATGGCCGTTGTGGTGGAGTCCAAGGACGTGGATGCCTTCCTGGTCCTGGCCTCTCGGGAAAATCTCCAGGCCTGTCCAGTGGCTGTGGTGAAGACGGAGCCCCGGCTCACCATGCGCTGGAACGGCCGGACCATTGTGGACCTGTCTCGGGCCTTTCTGGATACCAACGGCGCCAGCAAGCACATTTCCGTAGAAACCGCCGCTCCTGGGGAGATCCGCAAGCAGCTTCGCGGCGGCTTTGCCGAGAATTACCGCGCTCTGGCCGCCGATCTGAACATCTGCTCCAAGCGCGGCCTGTCCGAGCGCTTCGACTCCACCATCGGCGCGGGCACCGTCCTGATGCCCTTCGGCGGCAAGTATCAGCGCACCCCCATCCAGGCCATGGTGCAGAAGATCTCTGTGGAGAAGCAGCATACCGACGACTGCTCCCTGATGGCCTGGGGCTTCAACCCCTGGATCTCCGAGAAAAGCCCCTATCACGGGGCCTATCTGGCTGTGGTTGAATCGCTTTGCAAGCTGGTTGCCACCGGTGCCCGATTCCGGGACGTGTATCTCAGCTTCCAGGAGTATTTTGAGCGTCTGGGGAAGGATCCAAAGCGCTGGGGCAAGCCCTTGTCCGCGCTGCTTGGCGCCTTCCGGGCCCAGATGGAGCTGGGCGTGGGAGCCATCGGCGGCAAAGACTCCATGAGCGGCTCTTTTGAATCCCTGGACGTGCCCCCCACCCTGGTATCCTTTGCGGTCACCACCGACAAGGTCCGGCACATGGTGTCCCCCGAATTCAAAGCCGCCGGGCATCGGCTCTTCCGTCTGGCCCCGGAGTACGGGGAGGACGGGCTGCCCCTGGCCTCTTCCCTGCTCGCGCTCTTTGATCGGGTCACCGGTCTGCTGCGCAGCGGCAAGGCCGTCTCCTGTTACACCCCCGGTCCCGGTGGGATCGCTGAGGCGGTGCTGAAAATGTGTCTGGGCAACGGTTTTGGCTTCTCGTTCGACGCCGGACTGACCGTTGAACGACTGTTCTCTTACGATTACGGCGCTTTTCTGCTGGAAGCCGTGGAGGAGATCCCCGGCGCGGAGCTTCTCGGAACGGTGACTCAAGAGCAGAGTATCCGTCTGGGTGACGAGCTTCTGTCGCTCCGCGAGCTGACCGGGCTGTACGAGGATCGCCTGGAGTCGGTGTACCCCTGCAACATCCCAACCCCATCAACTCCGGTGGAGACCTTCACTTACCAAAACGCAAAGCCCGCCGCGCCGGTCCATCTGCAGGCAAGGCCCAGGGTTCTGATCCCCGCCTTCCCCGGCACCAACTGCGAGTACGACAGCGCCAAAGCCATGTCCGACGCGGGCGCTGAGGCTCAGATCCTGGTCGTCAACAACCTGAGCTCCGAGGGGATTGCCCGGAGCGTGGAGAGCTTTGCCAAGGCCGTGCGGGATGCCCAGATGATCTTCATTCCCGGCGGCTTCTCCGGCGGTGACGAACCCGACGGCTCCGGAAAATTCATCACCGCATTCTTCCGCTGCGCCGCGGTGAAGGAGGCCGTTACCGAGCTGTTGGAGCAGCGGGACGGTCTGATGTGCGGTATTTGCAACGGTTTCCAGGCGCTCATCAAGCTGGGCCTGGTGCCTTACGGCAAAATCATTGACACGGACGAGAGCTGCCCCACCCTGACCTTCAACACCATCGCCCGGCACCAGTCCCGGATCGTCCGCACCCGCATCGCTTCCAACCTGTCCCCATGGCTTTCCATGACGAAAGTCGGAGACGTGTACAATGTGCCCATCTCCCACGGCGAGGGCCGGTTCCTGGCCGATGAGGCGCTGATCCGAGAGCTGGCGGCCAAGGGCCAGATCGCCACCCAGTATGTGGATCTGGAGGGCAAGGCCAGCATGGACGTGGATTTCAACCCCAACGGTTCGCTTTTCGCCGTGGAGGGCATCACCTCCCCCGACGGCCGGGTCTTCGGCAAGATGGGCCATTCTGAGCGGATCGGCAGCAATCTCTATCGTAACGTTCCCGGAGTTTATGATATGCACATGTTTGAGGCGGCGGTACGCTACTTCAAATGAGCCAGAAGAGGAGGACAAATCATGCCTTATCCCACCGATATTGAAATCGCCCAGGCCTGTGAGATGCAGCCCATTTCGAAGATCGCCGCCCGCGCCGGGATCTGTGATGAGTACCTGGAGCCCTACGGAAAATACAAAGCGAAGATTGATCCCGCGCTTCTGCGGGAATGTCCAGGGGAGGACGGCAAGCTGATCCTGGTCACGGCCATCACCCCCACTCCCGCCGGTGAGGGCAAGACCACCACCACCATTGGTCTGGCCGACGGACTGAGCCGCATCGGAAAGAACGTGGTCGTGGCGCTGCGGGAACCCTCCCTGGGTCCCGTGTTCGGCATCAAGGGCGGCGCCGCCGGCGGCGGCTATGCCCAGGTGGTACCCATGGAGGACATTAACCTCCACTTCACCGGCGATTTCCACGCCATTGGAGCAGCCAACAATCTGCTGGCCGCCATGCTCGATAACCACATTCAGCAGGGTAACGCCCTGCACATCGATCCCCGACGGATCACCTGGAAGCGTTGTGTGGACATGAACGACCGCCAGCTGCGCTTTGTGGTGGACGGTCTGGGCGGCAAGGCCAACGGCACCCCACGGGAGGACGGCTTCGATATTACCGTGGCCAGCGAGATCATGGCGGTGTTCTGCCTGGCCTCCTCTCTGACCGATCTGAAGGAGCGTCTGAGCCGGATCGTAGTGGCTTACAGCTACGAGGGCGAGCCTGTCACCGCTGGAGATCTGAAGGCTGTGGGCGCCATGACCGCCCTTTTAAAGGACGCGCTGAAGCCCAACCTGGTTCAGACTCTGGAGGGCACCCCCGCTTTTGTCCACGGCGGCCCCTTTGCCAACATCGCCCACGGCTGCAACTCCGTCATGGCCACCCGCATGGCGTTGAAGCTGGGTGATTACGCGGTCACAGAGGCCGGCTTCGGCGCGGATCTGGGCGCGGAGAAGTTCCTGGATATCAAGTGCCGCATGGCCGGTCTGAAGCCCTCTGCGGTGGTCGTGGTGGCTACCGTGCGGGCTTTGAAGATGCACGGCGGACTTTCCAAGAAGGACTTGGGGCAGGAGGATCTGGCTGCTCTGGAGAAGGGCATCCCCAACCTGCTGCGCCATGTGTCCAACATCCGCAATGTATACGGTCTGCCCTGCGTGGTCGCCGTAAACCGCTTCCCCACCGACACCGATGCGGAGATCGAGTTTATCATCGCCAAGTGCCGGGAGCTGGGTGTGAACACCGTCCTGTCCACCGTTTGGGCCGAGGGCGGCAAGGGCGGTGAAGCCCTGGCCCGGGAGGTCGTCCGTCTCTGCGAGGAGGAGAAGCCCGAGTTCCGCTTCTCCTATCCCCTGGAGCTGAGCATTTCCGAGAAGATCGAAGCCATCGTAAAGCGCATCTACGGCGGCAGCGGCGTCAGCATTCTCCCTGCCGCCCAGAAACAGATCGACGAGCTGACCCGCCTGGGCTTTGCCGGGCTGCCGGTCTGTGTGGCCAAGACCCAGTACAGCTTTTCCGACGATCCGGTCAAGCTGGGCGCGCCCGAGGATTTCACCGTCACCGTCAAGAACGTGAAGGTCTCCGCCGGCGCCGGCTTCCTGGTGGTACTCACCGGCGACATCATGACCATGCCCGGTCTGCCCAAGGTCCCCGCCGCCGAAAAGATCGACGTGGACGAATTTGGGAAGATCAGCGGCCTGTTCTGATTGCTTCGAAAAAAAGATTGCCTGTGCTGTTTTCGCAGGGTGCGTGAACTGCTCCCCGTCAAGTAGACAGTGAAATAATTAAAGATAAGATCACAGCGCTGCGGCGCTGTGGCAACCGCAGATTCCGGTTGGCTGCTAAGG
>CADAHL010000045.1 GCA_902787755.1 Oscillospiraceae bacterium | reverse complement strand
CAGGGCTTGAACAGGCCGCCTTTTTCCACAATCTTTGCCAAATGAAAGAGGCGTTGCCTCTCAATAGCCTCTTTAGCTATTTTGAGACAACGCCTTTTTTTATATCCGGATACTGACCTCGCCGCTGTTCAGCCGCCGTATCGTCCCGTCCTCCAGGCGGACCCGCAGGGCAAAGTCGGGCTCGATCTCCAGGGCCGTGGCCCGTTCCGGTTCTCCCTCCCGGGGCAGGATGTTGATGGGCCTTCCCAGCACCAGGGAGCGCTTGCGATAGGCCTCAAGAACGCCGCCGTCCTCCCGGTGCTCATAGGCCCGCCACAGCCGGTCCAGCACGGAAGCCGCCAGTCGGCAGCGCAGGTCCGGAATGCTCTCGTCCCCGAAGGCCGCTCCGGCTATGTCCCGGAGTTCTTCCGGGAATCCGCCTTCCGGCCGCCTGACGTTGATTCCCACGCCCACGATCACATAGTTGACGGTCCCGCTCTCACAGTCCAGAGAGGCCTCCGAAAGGATCCCGCAGACCTTCTTCCCGTCCATCAGCAGGTCGTTGACCCACTTGATGCCGACGGATTTGCCGGAAAGCTCCTCCAGGGCCTCCGCCACCGCCACCGCCGCGCAGGCGGTGAGCTGCGTGGCCTTTCCCGGATCGCAGTCCGGGCGCAGCAGCAGGCTCAGATACAGGCCGCTGCCCGCCGGGGAATAAAAGCTCCGGCCCAGACGGCCCCGCCCCTGGGACTGGGCTCCAGCGATCAGCGCCAGGCCCTCGGGCGCGCCCTCCGCCGCCAGGGACTTCAAGGCCGTGTTGGTCGATCCGATACTCTCATAGACCTGGGGACGGATCCGGGGCTCCCGCAGATACCGGCTCAGGCCCTCCAGGCTCAGCACGTCGTTGTCCGCTCCCAGTCGATAGCCCCGGTTGGGGCCGGACTCGATGCGGTATCCCTCCCGGCGCAGCTGATCGATGGCCTTCCAGACCGCTGTCCGGCTCAGGCCCAGGCTTCTGGCCAGAGCCTCACCGGAGACATATTCCGACCCGGCTTCCCGAAGAGCGTCCAGGACGCGATCTCTTGTCATGTCCCTCTCCCCTTTCCGATCAGCGGATACAGCCGTCTACACAGCAGACAGGCCAGTACGATCTTCACGCCGTCCGGGATCAGGTACGGGAATACGCACCAGCCCAGCGCCGTGCCCACTCCGATGGGGCCGCTGGTCCGGCTGTAGGCCACAATGAACCAGGCCGTTCCGAAAACATAGCACAGCGCTATGCCCAGAGCCATCGCCGGAGCCAGGATCCGGACCCTTCTGCCGAAGCGATCCGCCGCCAGTCCCACCGTCAGGGCAGTGAACAGGAAGCCCACCAGGTAGCCCCCCGTGGGACCCAGAAGCGCCCCCAGGCCGCCCTTGAATCCGGAAAAAACCGGCGCGCCGACCAGTCCCAGCAGCAGATATCCTGCCACCGAGACCAGGCCCATTTTCCAGCCCAGAAGCGCCGTGACCAGGCACACCGCAAAGGTCTGCAGCGTGAATGGCACCGTCGCCGGGATGGAGAGCCAGGAGCAGCAGGCAATGAGCGCGATCCCCATGGCGCAGGCAGTCAACTGACCGGTTTTTCCTCTGTTATCCATTCTCATCGCCCTCCTCTGCCCCATCTTATGCCCGCGCCGTTCATTTGTCAACCTTATGAAGTTATTTGGGTTGACATTTCTGCAGATTTCCTCCTTACAGTGGCCGCTCCGCCGCCAGCAGTACACCGCTGTCCCGCTCCACTTCCCGGGTGACGACAAAGCCGTTCTTCTTCCAGAAATGGGTGGACTGGGGATTTCCCTTGTCAATGCCCAGGCGGACCATGGTATAGCCCTCGGACCCCAGATATCGAAACAGTTCCTGCACGATCCTGGTGCCCAGCCCCCGGCCCTGGAGATCCATTCGCAGCATGAAAAATCCGAGATAGGCGTCCTTCTCCCCGGGATAGCCGTCGATCAGATCCAGCACCGCCGCCAGGCCCCGGGAGTCATAGAGGCCCGCATAGGTTTTCCGGGACAGCTCCACGCCCGGCGGCGTCAGCCGGAGATCGTCCAGGAGCTCCTCCCGGGTGTTCTGCCTGCCGCAGTACCGATAGAATTGGGGATTTCCCCGCATCAGGGTCAGGATCTCGTCCGCGTCCGCCTCCGTGAGGCGGCGGACCTCATAGTCCGGGGACAGCTTTGACAGCTCGATCATATTGGTTCTCTCTTTCCCTGTTCACCAGATCCCCGGCAGGAGCCGGTATTTTACCTTCTTTTTGTATTCCGCATAGCCCTTCAGGCCCTGTTCCAGCACCTGTTCCTCGTTGCGGATCCGTTTGGCGATGACGGGCAGGTAACCAAGCATCACCAGAAACGAGATCGGCGAGCCCAGCACCAGCGGCATGGAGAGAAACAGCAGGACCGTGGCGGAATACATGGGATGCCGCACGATGCCGTACAGCCCCGTGTCCACCACCTGCTGATCCTCCTGCACCTCAATGGTCCGGGAGAGCCACACGTTTTCCCGCAGCACCTCAGCATAGAGGGCGTAGGCCAGCAGGAACAGGACCGCCGCCGTCCAGATACACCAGTCGGGCATGACGATCCAGCGGAAACGGAAGTTCAGCCCGGCCAGAAGAAACGCCGCCAGAAACAGCAGCCCGCTGAGCAGAATCACCTGCTTCTGCTCGGTCTGTTCCTCCCTCGCGTTCAGGCGTCGGCGAAGGAGTTCCGGACTTTTGGCCATCATCACCAGTCCTGCCAGGAACATCGGCACGAACAGGATACCCATCAGAAGCCAGCCCTGCCAGTAGCCGAAGCTCCCCGCCGCGGGAAAGAGCAGCAGCCCCACCAGCACAAGTCCTCCGAAAAATTTCGCCATTGCACTCCAAAACAGTTTTCCGTTCATTCCGGTCCTCCCTTCAGCGGCAAAACTCGGCCACACGATCCAAAAAGTCCGGGGCTTCCTCATACAGGCCGTGGCTCAGTCCCTCATACAGATACAGTTCGGCCTTCGGGATCCGCCCGGCGATCTCCCGTGAGGCCTCCCCGGTGACGATCCCGTCCTCCGTCCCACCGATCACCAGGGTGGGGCAGGCGATCCGTTCCAGCTCGTCATAGGCGTCATGGGTCACACAGGATTCCGCCTGGGTCAGAAAGCGCGCAAAGCTCTTCGGCTTTCCAAGGCTGCCCAGCAGGCCGTATTCCAGCTCGGTCTGCCGGAGCCTCCGCTCCGAGTAGGAGCGCCGGGCGGTGTCCAGCATGATCCCCTTATAGTCTCCCTGCTCCGCCATCCGGGTCCAGAGATCGATGACCCGGCGCACGGTGTCGTTGGGTCGGCTCGCCGTCACGGTCAGAACCAGCCTGCCCACCCTGTCCGGGTGGTCGATAGCCAGCCACTGGGCGATCATCCCTCCCTGGCTGACACCCACCACCGCCGCGTTCCGCAGAGCCAGCAGCGCCATGGCCTCGTTCAGATCTTCCGCCATCTCCCGGGTGCTCACGTGCTGCGGCAGCTCCCGTCTGCGGCTGAACACATAGACGGTGAAATCCCGGTTCAGTTTCCGGTAGAGCAGGGCAAAGGGCAGGGCCATGCCCCGTACCGTCCTGAATCCGTCCCCCACGCCGGGGAGCATCACCAGCGCTCGCTTTCCGCCGCCGAAGCGGATATAATCCATTTCTCCCTCAGGCAGGCGGAGACTGAGGTTTTCTGCCCGCAGCATTGGAATCTCCTCCTTTGCTCTCTTCTGTTCAGCTCACAGCCAGCTGCCGGATCAGATACAGCAGCAGAAGGTGTCCGGGATAGAAGACGTAGAACAGCCACTTCAGACCCCGTCCCTTTTTTCCGTTATACAGCGCCAGCGGGATAAAGCTCAGCCCGGTGGCCGCATAGTAACCCAGCGTTCGTATCAGCGCAAGAAAGCCCACGCCCACGGCGTTTCGGACGAGGGGGTGCTTGCGCCGCAGCACATAGAACAGGAACACGGCGATCACCGCGAAAACGGTATAATCCGCCCGCAGAAGGAAGGCCAGCGACGCCATTGCGACTACCGCCAGTGCACCCAGAGCGGTCTTCCCGGCTCTGTATCGCTCTGATTCCTCTGCCGGCTCTCCCCCAAGCACATCGAACAGCCACAGCCCCAGGATCGCCAGCAGGAAGCTGAGCATGATGTTCTGATGTCCCCAATCGATCCGTCCGGAGAAAGCCAGATCAAAGGGCAGCTCGCTGATGAGAGCAAAGACGCCCATGCGCAGCAGATAGCGCTTCCTGTTCCGGGTGTGGGCATAGCCCTCGGCAATGCAAAAGGAGAAGACCGGCATGGCCAGACGGCCGACCGCCCGCATCCAGACCTGTTCCGGGAAAAACAGATCTCCCACGTGGTCAAAGACCATGCTGACCATCGCGATAAGCTTCAGGGCGGTACCGTCCAGGATCGATACCCGGCTTGTGGTTTTCATAGTTCACCCTCCCCCAGTCTCGTCAGCCCGCTCCGCCCTCCGGATCGGGTATTTTTATATTAACATATATTTGCAAAATGCACCACCATAAAGCGCTGAATTCTCCCGTTTTCATGCAATTTTCGAAAACTTTTCCCCGCGGGTTCTCCGATCCGGGAAAGCTCTTGAAAACCGGGGTGTGGTTTAGTAAAATAAAGGAAAACTCGCGCCGCTTCCGGGGTCCTTCCGAGCCGCGACGCCGTTATTTCGGGAAAGTGAGAGCTTGCGCTCATGGTTTTCAGTTCACCGATCTTCCTTTTTCTCTTTCTGCCCCTGATCTTCCTTGCCGAGCGCCTCTGCCCCGGTCTGCGGCAGAAAAACACCGTACTGGCTCTGGGCAGTCTGATCTTCTATTCCTTCGGTCAGCTCTGGGCTCTGCCGCTGTTTCTGCTGTCGGTCACGGTCAATTACCTGGCCGGTCTTCTGCTGTCCCGGGACCGCGGGGTCCGGAACCGGCGGATCCTGACCGTCGCGGTCCTTCTGAACGTGGCGACCCTGGCCGTCTTCAAATATACCGAGGCCATCGTCACCGGTCTGGGCTTCCCCTCCACCGGCATCGTTCTGCCCATCGGGATCTCCTTCTACACCTTTCAGGGCATGAGCTACGTCATCGACGTGTATCGGGATCGGAGCCACGCCGCCCACAGCTTCGGGAAGCTGCTGCTGTACCTGGCCTTCTTTCCCCAGCTGATCGCCGGCCCCATCGTCAAGTACCACGACATTTCCGCTCAGATCGATCAGCGCCGGACCACCCCCGCCCGGACGGAGGAGGGCCTGTGCCGCTTTCTGCTGGGCCTGGGAAAGAAGCTGCTGATCGCCGACGCGGTGGGTCTGGTGGCGGACACCGCTTTTCTGGAGGGCGTAGGGCATACGCCTCTGGCCTGGCTGGGCGCGCTGTGCTACAGTCTGCAGATCTACTACGACTTCAGCGGCTACAGCGACATGGCCATCGGCATGGGCGCCATGTTCGGCTTTACCTTTGCCGAGAACTTTCTCCACCCCTATGCCGCCCGGTCCATCCGGGATTTCTGGCGGCGCTGGCATATCTCCCTCTCCTCCTGGTTCCGGGAGTATCTCTATATTCCCCTGGGCGGCAGCCGCAGAGGCCAGGCCCGTGCCGCGCTGAACCGTTTTCTCGTCTTTCTCTGCACCGGGCTCTGGCACGGCGCCAACTGGACCTTCCTGGTCTGGGGGCTGGGCCACGGGCTGCTGAGCAGCCTGGAGGGCCGGTTCCGGGCTCCGCTGGAGCGGCTGCAGGCCAAAGCCCCCGGCCGGATCCTGTACAGAGGCTTTACGCTGCTGTGCGTGATGCTGCTGTTCGTCGTCTTTCGGGCCGAAAGCCTGTCCGCCGCCTGGGCCATGCTCCGTTCTCTGTTTATCCCCGGCCTTACCGCCGCCGGCACGGCCGCGCTGGCCAGGGTGTTCCATCCGGTCATGGCCGGGATCCTTGTCCTGGCGCTGATCTTCTCTCAGGAATGGAAGCTGCCTCCCCTGCCTCCGCTGCTTCGGCGGGCGGGAAGCCTTGTGCTGCTGGCGCTGTGCATTCTCAGCATGTCCACCGGCGGCTTCCACCCCTTCCTGTATTTTCAGTTCTGAGGGTGCGGCTATGAAACGATCCCATGATTTTTCCGCCCGGGCCTTCATCGCCCTGGTACTTGCGCTTTGTCTGCTGCCCGCTCTTGCCATGCCCTTCCTGCCGCCGGCCAGAGCCTCGGCCAATGAGATCCTGTCCCCGACGCCCGCTCTGCTGGACGCGCAGGGGCGCGTGAACCCGAAGGTACTCAACGAGTGCTCCGACTATCTGGCCGACCACTTCGGCTTTCGTCAGCACATGATCGGTCTGTGGTCCCGGCTCCACTCCCTGTTTCAGAGTTCCCCCAACGAACAGGTGCTTGCGGGCAGAGAAGGCTGGCTTTTCTACAGTCCCACGCTGACCGACTACACCGGAGGGCATCTGAGCGACGAAGCGCTTCGCGCTGTCGCCCGGCGCCTTCTCGATCTGCAGAACCGGGCCGAAGACCGGGGCGGCGATTTTCTCTTCGTCATTGCCCCCAACAAAAACAGCCTGTACGCTTCCTATATGCCCGCGTGGATTTCCGATAAACACGAGGATTGCAGTGCCCGGCGTCTGCTGCCGCTGCTGGAGGAATACGGCGTCCACTACGTGGATCTGTTTTCTCTGGAGCTGCCCTACTACCGGACGGATACCCACTGGACGCCGGAAGGCGCCGCCATGGCGGCGGACGCCATTCTGGGCCGCTGGGACCGGAAGCGCTCTTACGCCGAGCTGCCCTTTGTCCGGGACGGTCTGCATCGGGGCGATCTTTATGAGATGCTCTATCCCACGGGCCCCGGCGGGGAGCCCGAGCTCCGGGCTCAGACCGTCTGGAGCTATGAATGTCTCGCTGATCCCAAGGGCGGCGACGCCATCACCATCCGCACGGAAAACCCCGAAGGCCGGGGCAGCCTCTACTGCTGGCGCGACTCCTTCGGCGTCGCCCTGTACCCCTTCCTGGCCCAGGACTTTGCCTCGGCCACCTTTACCAGAAAGACTTCCTACGAGCTTCCGGAGGAGGACTTTGACGTCTATCTCCTGAAGATCGTAGAGAGGAATATCCCAAATCTGTTGGAAGAAGGAGAAACATCATGAAGAAAACCTGTTTGATCCTGCTGGTCCTGCTGCTGTCCTTGAGCCTGTGCGCCTGCGGCCAGCCCCAGGCCACTCCCGCTCCCGAGTCCGCGCCGCCCCAGGCCGAGCCTGAGGAGGCCGTGCCTCAGGACTCCTCCGCCGTCGACGGAATTCCCGGAGACGAGACCCCGGTCCTGGGCGGCAGCGAAACGTCGGCGCAGGACCTGTTTGCCCTGGCCGAGAGCTTTGTCGATCGGCCGGTATCCGAGCTGATCGACGCCATCGGCGAGCCCCTGGACCGGGCCTACGTCTCCAGCTGTCTGGGCGACGGCGAGGACGGTGAACTGTACTATGACGGCTTCACCGTCTTCACCTATCGGGAGGGCGATTCCGAGATCGTCATGGGTGTGGAATGAGAGGCCATCGTATCCCCCGCCCCCGGTTTCATCCGGCCCTGATTCTGCTCCCGCTGCTTCTGTGCCTCATCCTGTGTGCCTGCAGCGGGGCACCTGCCAGGCTTGAATCCCCATCCGCGTCTCCGGCTCCCACGGCCACGGAGGAAACAGCGGCGGAAAGCCCTGCTCCGTCCGGCGACCTCAGCCCAGGCTCTATCCCCCTGCGCCGGGAAGAGGGCTCCCACGAGGCCTTCCTGCCCCTGGACGAGGAGGGACGTTTCTTTCCCGACGAAACGGTGAGCCGGGCACAGGTTCTGGAGCTGGTATTCTGGTGCCTGGATCCGGACTGGGAGCTGGAAGGCCGTCCCCTGTCCCAATGGACGGCCGAGGAGGCTTTGGTGAGCCTGGGTCTGACGGAGTCTCTCGGCTCCCGGACCTCAACGATCACCCGGTACGAATTCTATGCGATGCTGGAGCGCCTGTGCGGATCCGTGGAGGCTGAAGCCCGGTTTGAGGACGTTCTGCCGGAGAGCAGCCTGTACCCCACGTTTCAGACCGCCGTGGGCTCCGGCTGGCTGTCGGACGGCGAAGGGGTCCGCGCCTATCCCAACAAATCCCTGACCCGGCGGGACGCGGCCAGGGCGCTGAACCAGATCCTGGGCCGCAGCGGAGACGATGACCGGAGGTTGGAACTGGTGGGCACGATTCCGGACGTCTCCCCGGAGGACCCCGACTTCTGGGCCATCGTGGAAGCCTCGGTCAGCCACGAATTCGAGCCGTCCGAGCACTGGCTGAACAGCTCCCCCGCCCCTGTGCGGCAGCCCGGCTTCTTCTTCCTGGACGGCCGCCTTCACGCCATTGACGAGCAGGGCGCGCCGGTGGTGGGAAAAGAATACGCGGGCATCCGCTTCAACGCCGCCGGCGAGCAGACCAGCGGAGACGCGGAGCTGGACGAGCTGGTTCGGGACACGCTGGTCGGGATCGTGGATTTCGAGACCATGTCCCGGGAAGAGATGCTGAAGGCCGCTTTCGACTACGTGAGCGATCCCTACAACTACGGCTACCGCGGCCGCGGTCACTATGACCGGGGCAGCAGCGGTTGGGAGATCGAAGCCGCCTCCGTCATGTTCCGGACGGAGCACGGCAACTGCTACAACTACGCCGCCGCCTTCTGGGCGCTGGCCAGAGCGCTGGGCTATGACGCCACCGCCATCAGCGGCTCCATCGCCGGGCGCGAGGCCCAGGATCAGCGGGAGCGGGAGACCGGCGTCCCTCATGTGGATCAGCGAGATCACAGCTGGGTGGAGATCGTTGTGGACGGCGAATCCCGGATCTTCGACGTGGAGATGGCTTTCTCCTACTCCGATCCGGACGGCTTTTTCAACGTGGGAGAAGAGATCCGGGCCAGATACAAGTATCAGATCGGCGAGGAGCCCTGAGGAAAGGAGGCGTGGATTTGGACCAGCGGAAAAAGGATCGCGTTTTGGTTCTCATCCTGTGCGTCTGCCTTCTTCTGGCCGCAGTCGCCGTCGCGGCGCTGGTGGTCGTGCACAATGCTTACCGAGCCCGCCTCAACGAGCAGGCTCTCCAGGCCCGGCCCGGCGCGGCCGCCAACAGCGGCATGCTGGGCGGTATGCCCGCCGCAGTTGTCACGGATGAGCCGGAGGAGCCGGAAGAGGGCGAGTTTGCCTACTGTATGACTGCTTTTCCTGTCAGCTGTTACTCCGAAGCCGACCCTGCCTCCCCGATCCTTGACGCCTTCAGTTTCGGAGACCGCCTGACGGTTCTCGGCACGGAGGGTGACTGGTATCGCTGCCGGCTCTCCGGCGGCGGGGAGGGCTTTGTTCTCCGGGAATACTTCACCCCGCGGCGCTACGAGTATCCCCTGGTATATGTGTCCGGCGCCAGGGACCTGCGCTCCTGGATCCCGGACGCGGAGTTCGACCTTCTCTTCGCCGGCCCCGACAACATTGCCGGTCATGCCATGTACGCCCCCATCCCCATCCTGGAGGACACGACCGCAGAGCTTCTCCTTCAGGCCGCGGAAGCCTTTCGCCTGCGGGGCTATCGGCTGAAGATCTATGATTCCTACCGTCCCAAGCGGGCCCAGTTCGAGCTTTACGACATCGTGCATGACTCCCGGTATATCGCCAACCCCTACGTCTGGGGCTCCTGGCACAACTATGGCCGCGCCGTGGACCTCTCTCTGATCGACCTGGAGACCGGCGAGGAGCTGGATATGCCCACGCCGATGCACACGTTCCGCACCCTGGCCGCCAGAGGCAGCCGGGACCGGTGGACCGAGGAGCAGCGCGCCAACGTGGATATGATGACCGAGGTGATGCGCTCCGTGGGATTCAACACCATAGAGACTGAGTGGTGGCATTTTGAATATACCGGCGAAGGAGCGATGCTGGAGGACGACATGGTTCTGGACTCCGGAGACTATTATAATCCCTGATGGCTGGGGCCCAACAAAAAAACAGAGCGGAAGAGGACACTTCTTAAGGAAGCTGTCTCCTTCTTTTTGCGCGTAACATGATCTAAGCTATTGTATATCAGTATAAAGAATGACGGAGGGGTACAACCGGTTGTTTTCACCGTTAAAGTATGCTATGATATTAATATTATAGTTTTTGGGAGGAAGGTTCTGATGGCGAAAAAGGTTCTTATCATCGTATCATCAATACTCATTATTATTTCCGTTTTATGCGCTTGTGGAAGCTTGACCGATTATTCCTCCGATAACACGACCAGCGGGGGTGAAACTCAAGAAATAAAAATACCGTGCCCTTCTTTGACACCGTTGGTCCTTTATGAAGATGATGCGCTAACTGTAATCATAAACGGATTAGAATACAATAGAGCATTCAAAACATACGTGGTCAAAGCAAGCATTGAAAACCATAGCGATTATACAATTTCGTACTCGACAAATTGGATAGATGTCAATGGGTATACAATATCAACTCTTGTATATGGCGACGTTTATAGTGGAAAAACAGCTGACGCAGACTTTGGTTTTCCTGTTGATGAGTTATTGCTTGCGGGAATAAATAGTATTCAAGAGATATCTTTTGAATTAGATTGTTATTATGACGATACGAATGAAGTCATTTGTAAATTGACCCCAACATTACAAACATCAGACTACGGATCATATACTGAAACATATGATTTTGAAGGAGTAGAAGTATATAATACAGAAAAATACAAAATAAGAATTAAACCCAATAATACTCCCACGCTCAATCACCCGATTATTATTTATGTCGAAAACAATACAGATACGCCTATGATAGTTAACTATGATAACATTGCGTTAAACGAGCAAATGGTAATGACATTTCTGTCTGGCCCCTATGTATTACCTCATTCACATCGAATTGAAATTATCAATATGGTTTATTTCGATCATACACCTGACATTAGCAATCTTTTTTCTTTTGCATCTGCATTTAGTATTCTCCCTTACAGGGCAGACGGTAGTTTTTCAACGGCAGACGAAATAGAGGTTCCTGCCATTTCAATTGCATTATCATAAAATAATAATTGACGGGAAATCGAGGAACGTCGCAACCTTCTGCGGGAGAAGTATATGAAATATGTCGAGTATTCACGCCTTCAAACGGAAGTTTTATAGCGCCATCTTGCCAAACGTCTACGAATATATAGAGTAGTTTTCTCTGAAGTTTTCTGTCCACAATCATAGCGAGCATCGGATTTTGCACCCCAAAATCCGAATCAGACAGACAAAACGGGCGTGACCAAATCGGTCACGTCCGCTTCATGTCCTTTCGAGTCGGTGATGGCCTCCTCAAAGCAACTTCCTTATGGAGTACGCCTCGAAACTGCTTTCTTACAGTTTCCGCCTTATTTTCTCCACTATTACGGACTCACGAGTTCGCATACTTCCGATACCACGAGCGTGTCTTCCTGGCAGCACTTCCCCAAAGAAGTCATTCTGCTGTAAAGGTTTTTATTTGTGGCCTTCTTTATGCTATAATATCTTAAAACAGCTGAAGGTGTGATCGTTATGAACGAATATAACAGTATCAAAAACAGTTTTTCGGACTTGGACACATCCATTGGCAACAGCAGGGGCAGTACCGGCAGCATCCCTTTGGAGCAACAGCGGGAGCTTTTGATTTGCGAAGCAAAGGCCGGCGCTCTCCCGGCTCAGAAGTTGCTGGCACTGATGTACAAAACCGGTATGGGGCCGTTCCAGAAGGACGCAAAGCAGGCAGTTTTCTGGTATCGCAAGGCCGCCGACCAGGGAGACGCCGAGGCCCAGGTCACTCTGGGCGAATGCTATGATGAAGGCTTCGGCGTGGAAAAAGATGAGTCGAAGGCCGCTGAATGGTACTACAAAGCGGCCTGTCAGGGGAACGCGAGAGGTCTGTGCAATCTGGGCATTGATTATGTCTCCGGTACCGGCTGCGCGAAAGATCCGGAGAAGGGTTTTGAGTATTTGACCAAGGCTGCCAAGCAGGGCAATGCCCGGGCTTATCGTTGTCTCGGCATATGCTACGAAAATGCGCTTGGTACCCCGAAGGATATTGAGAAAGCCCTCACCGCATACAAAAAGGCCGTTGAGTTGGGCGACAAAGAGGCCCAGAAGTATATAGATGAGCTGCAGCCCAAGGTGCTGAAGGCCCGGGAGGACGCTGAGCAGCGCCGGCGGCTCCACAACCCGACCCCGGAGGAGCGGGAAGCGGATCGGAAGGCCGCCCAGGAAACCGCCCGCCGGAAGGAGATCGAACGGGCTCAAAGCAAGAAGCCGGAACTGACCGGCATCGTGTCTATACTTGTGAGTGTTGGGGCTATTCTTTGGGCCAAAGCCGTCTGGGACCAGCAGGTAGAGGGCAGCGCCTATATTATCCTGGCGATCCTGCTGTTTTTCTCCGCCGGTATCGGCTTCGGTCGGGCAGGCAGCAGCCTGGGGCTCCGTTTCCGCACCGGCTTTCTGGTCGGCAGCTTTCTCAGCGTCGCTCTGCTCCACTTTGGAGCCGTAGAGAAAGACTATCCCTATGCTGTGACGATCTATCTGGTCCTGGCTGGCCTGCTTGTTATGGTATTCCTTTTGTCCATCAGCAGAAAGAACATAAGGCTCCGCGTTCTGACCAGAAACAACACGAAAAAATAATCCGCCTATTGAATAACTGCCGCCGAGATTTAGTTCCCGGCGGCAGTTATTTTTTAGTCCAGCAGCGCCTTGTCGATGATCTGGAAATTGGCCCTGTGGATATACAGCGCCATGCCGTCGATCATCAGCTTGGTGAAGCGGGGCAGATCCTCCTGGACCTCCCAGTAGACCTTGTTGCCGGAGAAAGCGTAGATCGGCGCTCCCATCTGGGATTTGATGATCACCACCATGGGCTTTCCCAGGTCGTTTTTGATGCTGTTGACCACGCCGCTGATAAGCACCGAATCCAGGGGTCCGGAGGAGTCGCTCTCGATGCTGTCCAGATAGAACTCATAGTCCGGCTGGAGCCGCTTGTCGTAGAAGATGCAGGTGTCCCCGCAGGAGATCAGCTGCTTGCCGTCGATGGTGATGGTGATCACGGAGCTCAGGGTCTTGGTGGAATACCACTCGTCCGAATCGGAGGAATAGGTCTTTTCCTCCACGATGTTGTTGTCGATGTCGATCTTCTTCCCGTGGCTGCGCAGGGTCCGGATCCCGGTGTTGTCGAAGATATCGATATTGTACTCGTTTCCGATGATGCTGCCGTGCAAATCATGGATCCCGCTCTCCCACTTGGCGCAGCCCGCCAGGCCGATCATCATCGCCAGAAGCAGCAGGACCGCCGCGATTCTCTTTCCTTTGTTCAAAGCGCTTGCCTCCTCTGTTTCTGTCAGGCCCGGTTTGTCGTTCCGTGCCGATTTTGTGTCGTCGCGGGTATTGTACCACACTCGGTTCTCTGCGTCAAAACTCTTTGAGGGCAGGTCGGTGTCAAGTTGTTGTAGGAAAAAGCAGACGGGGTCAAAATGGTCTAAGAGCGTTGAAGAGCGCGGTAACCTTGTTATGCCGAGCGGGGAAAGATA
>CADAHL010000044.1 GCA_902787755.1 Oscillospiraceae bacterium | reverse complement strand
GCTGCGGATCGTGGTGTCCGCTACCATCTTGCCGTTCTCGTCCAGAATAACCGCCTTGGTGTAGGTGGATCCTACGTCACAACCGCCAAAGTATTTCATATTGGATTATCTCTCCTTAATAATTTGATTTGAATCTGCCGCGCAGCGGCCGCTTTTCCGAATCCCGGATCAAAGCCCGGCGCAGCGGGCTGGATCCGGAACAGACTTCTTACATGCAGACCTCGTCCTCGAACTCCACCAGGGAGGGATCGACGGGCTCGGCGTGCTTGACGGTGCGCATGTACTCGTTGACCTTGTCGCGCATGGTGCGGCGGGACACGGTACGGGGGTCCATCAGGTCGTGCTCGACCCAGATCAGGTCGTAGCCGCGCTGACGGCCCTGCTCGTCCAGCAGGCCCTGAACGGTGGCCATGTTCTTGCAGGCCACGTTCTGGTACATGATGACCAGAGGAGCGTTCCAGGCCTCCACCTGGCGCCAGCACTCGTCCACCACGTTCTGGTAGCCGCCGTTGGTGTGGCGACGCATGACCATACGCTCGTACAGACGGGCCAGGTCGCGCAGGGCCTCTTCCTTGTCCTCGGTCTCCAGGTGCTTGGTGAAGTTCAGGGACTCCATCTCCACCAGGATGTCGATGCCCCAGCAGTTGGCCAGCCAGTTGGAGAAGTTGGCGTAGTAGTGGGCCGGGCAGGACCACACGATGCCGCGGTAGCGCATCTTGCGCTCGGGCCAGGCGGTCTCGCCGTTCTCATAGGCCTTGAGCAGCATCTTGTTGACCTTCTCCATGGAGGGGATGACGCGCGGGTCGATGCCGCCGTCCATCTCGTAGTTCCACTTGCGGAACAGCTCGTAGCTGGGTCCGATCAGCTGCGGGCGGGCGGACTTGTTGATCTCCCACTTCTGCAGCTCCAGGTCGGTCTCATGGTTGAAGCGCTTCATGGCGGCGAAGTAGGCGTCCCAGCTCCACTTGGCGCCGGTCTGCTCTTCGATGAACTTGATGCAGGCCTTGATATCCTCGGCGCCCATCTGCACGGTCTCCTCATCCAGGTAGCGGACGGGGAAGCAGAGGTGGAACACGGGGATATGGGGGAAGCGGCGGGAGAAGTAAGAGGAAGCCATGGTGGAGCCGTCGCAGGGCATGGAGGAGGAGATGAAGCCGGAGCCCATGTCGGGCAGGGCGTTGATAACCAGGGCGCCGCACTCGGAGGAGGGCACCGGGCAGGTATCGGAAGGCAGGCCGTAGCTCTCTACGGCGTCGATGTAGGGGATGCAGACCAGCTGGTCGATCTCGGAGACCAGGAACATGGGCAGCAGCTGGTGAGGAATGCCGCACAGGTCGGGGAAGCCGGCCATGATCTGGCCCATGGTCATCTCGTCGAAGGTGACCATCATCTTGTTCAGCTCGTCGCTGTTGCCGTTCTTGCGGTCGGCCTTGGAGAGCAGTACCAGGTTCTCCGCCACGTAGCGGAAGATCTGGTAGGTCAGCTCATGGCTCATGCGCAGGTTGGAGCCGCGCAGACCCAGGATATTCTTGTCCATGAAGCCGTGGCAGCAGAAGTAGGAGATCATCCAGCGGTACCACAGCGCGCTGTTCATGGCGGGGATCAGGTCCTTGGAGAAGGTGGCCAGAAGCATGCCCCACAGCCGGGCCCACTCCCAGAAGTCATAGGCGGTGTCCTTCACGCCGCGCCACTCACGGCGCACGGTGGCCATGGCGCCCTTGCGGTACAGGCGGCCCAGGCTGCGCTCGCCGTTGACCACGCGGTCCCACTTCTCGGCATTGTCCAGGGCCATAAAGTCCTTGTACTCGCCCTTGACGCGCTCGATGTCGGCCTTGCAGCCGGCAACGACCTTCTCGCCGACGTCTTTCCAGTCGGTCTCTTTGAGCATATCGCCGAAGATGCCCAGGACTTCCTTCAGGTTCTCGCCCTGCTTCTTCCAGTCGATATTATCTTTGGCTCTCCAGAATTTCGGATTGGGGTACTGTACCTTGGCCATGTTTATTTGCCCTCCTTATGAATGCGTTTGATCTCCAGGGACTCCACAAAGGCCTGCACACGGGTGCGCAGCTGGCCGGAGTTGCCGTTGTTGTACAGACGGTCGATGGAGAGGACGGGCCAGCCGTACTCATCGTGCATGATGTGGCTGACCAGGGCACGCTCGAAGCCCCAGTAGTCGCAGTACTTCATCTGCTCGTAGATGATGCCCTCGGCGCCGAACTCCTTGGCCAGTCTGTCGGAGGTCTCCCGGCGCTGCAGCACCTTCTCGTCGGAGATGTAGCGGGCGCACTCGGAAACTTCCATGTAATGCAGGCAGATCTGGCGCAGGGCGGGCTCGTCGTCCTTGAGCTCGATGACCTCGCGGCCGGGAGTGGAGCCGAAGCAATAACGGTCGGATACCACCAAGGCGCCCACGTCCTCGATGAGCTTGGTCAGCTTGGGATCGTCGATCTCGGAGCCGACGATGGCCACTCTGGCCCGGAAGGCGGGCTTGGGATCCGGCTCGCGGGTCTTCAGCTCTTCCAGGGTCTCCCGCAGGTAAGGCAGGATCAGGGCCTTGGGACATGTGTAGGTCACAAGGTTGAGCACATGGAACTCATAGCCGGTGATGACCGGGTTCTCGGCCTTGCGCATCTCGCGGATCTCGGAGATGATCTTGCAGACCTCGTTGTGCTCGGCCACGGCCTTGCGGATGGCGGCGTCGGAGGTGTCCACACCGAAGACCTCGTGAATGCGGTCCAGGACCCGGACCTGCATCTGGCGCTCATAGCCGTCCAGGGTGTAGTCCGTGATCTTGAAGGGCATATCGGTATGGGTGACGAAGAAGTTGGGCTTGGAGTTCACGCCCAGGATCTCGAAGTGCTCCATGGAGCGGTTCATCATGGAGCAGGCGTCCACGCCGATCAGCGCGTCCAGGAACTGGTAGCCGCCCTCGATGGCGCGCTCCAGCAGAGCACGGGCGTACTCGCAGGTGTAGTTGGACATGTAGTAGGTGGCGATGTCGATGGAGCCGGTGTTGGGGGCGCGCAGTCTGGCAGAGAAGCAGCGGTCCACATTGAGCAGTACCTCAGGGATGTGGAAGCAGGTATAGCCCAGGCAGATGCCGCCGTCGGCCTTGGCCTTCTCCACCAGCTCATTGTCGGCGTTCTCAAGCAGACGTTCAAAGTAGATCAGATGCTTAAGATCTTTCAAATGTTACACCTCTTTTACAGAATTTCTATTCTCTGGAGCGCTTCTTTCACTCCCGTGAGCATAGCGGAATCCGCAGGCAGCTCCAGGACGCTCTTGCCCTTGATATCGTTGGCGGCAAAAGCGCTGTCCGCGGGGATGGCGGTAAGGATCTCCACGCCGGGGACCTGAATGAGCTCCACCAGCTCGGGATTGGTGACCCGGTTGATGATGACTCCGATCCTCTCGTACGAGATCAGCTCGTCCGCCACGTTCTTGATGGTGGTGACGACCTGGCCGCCCTTCTTGCTCTGATCGGTGATCAGCAGCAGGTGGGTGACCTTCTCCATCACGCGGCGCTGGATCTGTTCGATCCCCGCCTCACCGTCGATGACGACGTAGTCAAAGCTGTTGGCCAGGATGCCGATGACTTCCTTCAGGTAGGAATTGACCTTGCAGTAGCAGCCGGAGCTCTCCGGACGGCCGATGGCCAGGAAGGCAAAGCCGGGCATCTCCACCAGTGCGTCAAAGATCCGAAAACGCGCCTCGCTCAAAAGCTCCAGCGCTTCCCGGGTCTCGCCGTTTTCCACACTGTCCACGATACTCATGCGGATATCGTCCAGCGTGAGCTTCACATCCACGCCAAGAGCAACCGACAGACCCACGGCGGGATCGGCGTCGATGGCGAGGATCTTCTTGTCGGGATACTTCTCCACAAGCAGCCTCACGATCGAAGCGCAGATCGAGGTTTTGCCCACGCCGCCCTTGCCTGCGACTGTGATGATCTTGGCCTTATTCTCCATGTGCGTCCCCCCTATCAGTAAATCCAGCGGCGGCGCGGCCTGTCTTCTTCTCCGGTTCCGGCCCGGAAAGGCACGGCGCACTACCGCCAAAATACGCTCGTTATCATTTTATCACGGGGTGTGAAAATATGCAAGATATACACTACAAAATTGTTGAACGGCGTGATTTTGGTGCAATTTGCGTAAAATCCGTCTCTTTTGCGGCTGCTGTCCATACACACGGGCCGAGTCTGTCGTATTGGCGCTCCGGATTCCCTGTTCGGGAAGGCCGGGGCGGGTGAATAACAAAATAGTTATGGTATCCGCTGCGCGGACACCATAACTATTCACTCTTCACTCTTCACTTTTCACTTTTCACTCTTCATGAACGCCTTAGCCCCAGAGGGCGGTCAGCATGGGAATGATCTGCTTCTTGCGGCTCATCACGTCCGGCAGGAAAACCTGATTGTCCGCGGGATTGGCGTTGAAGGCCTGGCGGATCACCTCGTCGCTGCCCACATAGAGCAGGAAGGTGCCCTCCTTCAGCACGTCGGTGATCATCAGCAGGACCAGGTCGTACTCCTGTTCGGCCTTCACCCGGCGCATCAGCTCCAGGAACTCCTCCCGGCGATCCAGCAGCGGCTGGGAGTCGCCGCAGGTGATCTGGCTGACGGCGATGTTCTGGCCGGAGATGTGGAACTGCTTGTAGTCGGTCTTGAACAGCTCCTCCGTGCTCTTGTCGGTGGAGAAGGAGAACAGGCTCTTGCCCAGCTCCTCCAGGGAGACGTTGGCGATCCGGGCCAGGCGCTGGGCCATGGCGATATCCCGCTTGGTGCAGGTGGGGGATTTGAACATGACCGTGTCGGACAGGATGGCTCCGGCCATGAGTCCGGCGATCTTAGGCGGCGGCATGATGCCGTACTCGGAATACATGGAGGTCAGAATGGTGTTGGTGCTGCCCACGGGCTCGTTGCGCACGTGGATGGGCTGGCCGGTCTGGATATCGGCAAGCCGGTGGTGGTCGATGATCTCCAGGATCTCCGCCTGCTCCAGACCGGGGACGGACTGGGCGGCCTCGTTGTGGTCCACCAGCACCACCCGCTTTCTCCGGGGACGCAGCAGGTGGAAGCGGGACAGGGTGCCCACCACCCGGTCCTGCTCATCCAGGATGGGGTAGCTGTGGTAACGGCTCTCCAGCATGGTCTCCTTCACGTCGTCCAGATAGGTGTCCAGATGGAAGGCCACGATATCCTTTTTCTTGATGATCCGCTCCACCGGCAGAGCCTGATAGATGACCCGGGAGACTCTTCGGGCGCTGAGCGGCGTGGAGATGATCACCGTATCTCTGCCGGCCTCGGCCCACTCCGGACAAATGTCCGAGCGGCAGATGATCAGGCAGTTCACGCCGGCATCGATGGCCCGCTGGATCAGCTCCGGCTGATTGCCGCAGATCAGGATCGTGTCCGGCCGGGTCAGGGCCGGGTCCTCATAGTTCTGGGGCAGGGCGATGAACAGCTCGCCGGAGATGGTGGAGGCGTTGGTGCCGAACTCGTTGACCAGGTTGCCCTCCAGCACGCTCAGCAGATTGAACAGGGGCAGATCGTCGATGCGGTTGTGGGCCAGGGTCTGCATGTCGTAGGCCGCGATGTCCCCGGCGGAGAGGATCGAGTACAGGGTCCCGTCCTCGTGGACGATGGGCAGCACGCTGATCGAGCCCTCCTGCATGGTCCGCCAGGCCAGATCCAGGGTGACGGAGCTGTTCAGGGCGGGAGGGCGGTCAAAGTCCAGGTCCCGGACCTGGGTGCGCATATTCTTGATGAGGGGAGGCGGCTCCATGCCGAAGCGGTCCAGCAGCTTCTGGGTCTCATCGTTGATGGCGCCGATGCGCACGGCGGTATAGTCCCGGTCGCCCAGGGCCTGGCGCAGATGGGCGTAGGCCATGGCGGCCACGATGGAATCCGTATCCGGGTTCCGATGCCCGGTCACATAGATCTCGTTCATATTCCTGCCTCCCTCTGTGATTTTCCGTTTTTATTATAGAGATTTCTGCCGGGGGATGCAAGTGGGAATTCCCGCTTCTCAAAAGCCTGATTTTATGTTATGATATCCGGGAAGACTATCAGAACGCCCGGAGGAAACGAAATGAAACGACGCCTTTATGCAGCCCTGAGCCTGCTGCTGTGCCTTCTCCTGCTGACCGGCTGCGGCAGCAAGGAGGGCATGGCGGTGTTCTCGGACAGTGTGGACCGGATCAACCAGGCCCGGGCCGACGCCGAGAACGGGCCCGTGGGCAAGGATGCGGAGCGGGCCGAGACCGACGGGGACCGGCGGACCATCCCCTTCTCCCAGATCGAATACGTCCGTCCGGAGCTGGACGGGATGGAGGAGCTGCTGGAGCTGCTGCGGCAGGATCTGGAGACCGGCAGCTATTCCACGGTGGAAAAGCGCCTGGACCAGATCTACGAGGCCTATGACCACTTCAACACCATGTCCAGCCTGGCCTATATTCTCAGCAGCCGGGACATGACCGATGAGTACTACGCCCAGGAGACCGCCTGGTGCGACGAGCAGACCTCGGAGCTGAACCGGCTCATGGAGCAGGTCTACTACGCCTGCGGCATGTCCGACATGGCCGACACCCTGGAGCGCCGGTACTTCTGGGAGGGCTTCGCCGCCGAGTACGCCGACGACAGCGAAGCGATCTACGACGACGAGATGGTGGCCCTGTATCAGCAGGAGGCCAACCTTCTGGCTCAGTACCGGGAGCTGATCGCCAGCCCCACCATCGTGCTTGCCAACGGCCAGGAGGCCGACCTGTACAGCTACCTGGAGACCGCCCCTCCCTTCGCCTATTACAACGCCGTGCTGCGCTACTACAACAGCTACAA
Organism: Oscillospiraceae bacterium; assembly: GCA_902787755.1. GTDB lineage: Bacteria > Bacillota > Clostridia > Oscillospirales > Oscillospiraceae > Limivicinus. The sequence continues at coordinate 6,960 of CADAHL010000044.1, read as the reverse complement.
CGAGCCCATCGGCCGGGTCTTCATCGAGCTGGTGAAGGTCCGTGCCGCCATCGCCGAAAAGCTGGGCTATGACAGCTACGAGCAGATGCAGTATGAATACTACTGGGAGCGGGACTACAGCCCCGAGCAGGCCGAGAACTACCTGACCGCGATCCGGGAGGAGCTGGTGCCCCTGTATCTGGAGATCTCCCAGTGGGATCCCTACTCCCGCATCGACTACAGCGACCTGAGCGAGCAGGCCATGACCGAGACCCTGGAGAGCGCTGTCCGGGCCATGGGCGGGCAGATGGAGGAGGCCTTCGACTTCATGCGGCGCTACGGCGTCTACGACGTGGGGGTGGACTCCCGGAAGCTCAACAGCTCCTTCCAGACCTATCTGGACGAATACGACACGCCCTTCCTGTTCATGTGCCCCAATGGCAGCACCGAGGACCTGAGCACCTTTGCCCACGAGTTTGGCCACTTCACCGAGGCCTACGTGAACTGGAACGCCTACGAGACCATCGATGCCGCCGAGGTCTATTCCCAGGCCATGGAGTACCTGATGCTCTTCTACCTGGACGGCCGTCTGGACGCCTCCGATCTGGAGAACCTGACCCGGATGAAGATGCTGGACACCCTGGAGATGTACGTGGAGCAGGCCTCCTTCGCCGAGTTCGAGCACCGGCTCTACGCCATCGACCCGGAGGAGCTGACCGTGGAGACCATCAACCAGCTGTCCCTGGAGATGGCCGAGCAGTACGGCTACGCCGAACCCGGCTATGAGACCTTCTACTCCCACAGCTGGATCGATATCGTCCACTTCTTCGAGATGCCCTTCTACGTGATCACCTACCCGGTGTCCAACGACCTAGCGCTGCAGATCTACGAGCTGGAGCTGGAGGCTCCCGGCGCCGGGCTGGAGAAGTTTGGGGAGATGCTCCCCCGGGATTCGGCCAACATGCTGGAGATCGCCTCGGCGGCCGGGCTGCAGAGCCCCTTCGCCCCGGGACGGATCCTGAAGGCCGCGGAGGATATCCGGGGCATTCTGAACGAGGAGGCCCTGGCGGCCTGACCCCGGCGGGCAGACCGCCCCGCGCTTTTCCCTCTTCCCGCTTTTCGCTCTTGTAAGAGCGGGAGAAATACGGTATAATACCCAACGTAAGCGTTTCCCGCTTTCCATGCCATCGGTCGGTCCCCTGTCCGGTGGCATTTTTTCCCACGAATCGAATTGCCGTAGGAGGAATCATGAAAGGAATTTGCGTTCGAAGCGAGATCCAGCCCTTGAAAAAGGTCCTTCTCCACCGGCCCGGCCGGGAGCTTCTGAATCTGATCCCGGACCGGCTCCCCGAGCTGCTGTTTGACGACATCCCCTATCTGAAGGTCGCCCGGCAGGAGCATGACGCCTTTGCCCAGATCCTGCGGGACAACGGCGTGGAGGTGGTCTATCTGGAGGACCTGATGACCCAGGTCCTGACCCTGCACCCGGAGCTGATCGACACCTTCCTGCACCAGTGGCTCACCGAGGGGGACGTGAAAACCGGCAAGTGGCAGGACAAGCTCACCGACTACATGCGGGCCAATTTTGAGGGCAAAGCCCTGGTGGAGAAGACCATGGAGGGCATCACCATGCGGGAGATGGGCAACGTCTCCGCCTATTCCCTTCAGGACCGGATCGCCCCGCCGGACGATCTGATCATCGACCCCATGCCAAACCTGTACTTCACCCGGGACCCCTTCTGCTCGGTGGGCACCGGCATCTTCCTCAACCGGATGCGCTATCCCATCCGCCGGCGGGAGACCATCTACGCCGACTATATCTTCAAATATCACCCGGACTTCCAGGGCCGGGTCGCCCGGTACTATGACCGGTACTTCCACGCCAGTCTGGAGGGCGGGGACGTGCTGAATCTGACCGAGGACACCCTGGCCATCGGCATCTCCCAGCGCACCAGCCCCGACGGCATCGAATCCGCCGCCCGGAATCTGTTCCGGGATCCCCTGGCCAAGATCCGGCGGATCCTGGCCTTCGATATCCCGGACTGCCGGGCCTTCATGCACCTGGACACGGTCTTCACCCAGATCGACACGGACAAGTTCACCGTCCACCCGGCCATCCTGGGCACCCTCACTGTTTACGAGATCACCCCCGGCCGGGACGACCCGGAGGTGCTGCACATCGAGCGGCTGGACGCGGATCTGGAGACCATTCTGAAGCGCTATACCGGTCAGGACCGCGTTACCCTGATCCGCTGCGGCGGCAGCGATCCCATCGCCGCGGCCCGGGAGCAGTGGAACGACGGCTCCAACACCCTGTGCCTGTCTCCGGGAAAGATCATCGTCTACCAGCGCAACGAGGTGTCCAACACCATCCTGCGCGACGCGGGGATCGAGGTGCTGGAGATGCCCTCGGCGGAGCTGAGCCGGGGCCGTGGCGGTCCCCGATGCATGTCCATGCCCCTGATCCGGGGATAATTCCATCCCCTACGCACTGAGCACTACGCACTAAGCACTAAATATAAGGAGGACAACCATCATGGGAGTCAACATCAGAGGACGCAGCTTTCTCACCCTTCTGGACTACAGCCCCAAGGAGATCCGCTATCTGCTGGACCTCTCCGCAGAATTCAAACGCATGAAAATGGCAGGCATGGAGCACAAGTGGCTCACGGACAAGCAGGTGGTGCTGCTGTTCGAGAAGACCTCCACCCGCACCCGCTGCTCCTTTGAGGTGGCGGCCAGAGACCTGGGCATGGGCGTGACCTTCCTGGATCCCGGCTCCTCCCAGATGGGCAAGAAGGAGTCTCTGGCGGACACCGCCAAGGTGCTGGGCCGGATGTACGACGGCATCGAGTACCGGGGCTACAAGCAGTCCGTGGTGGAGGACCTGGCCAGGTACTCCGGCGTTCCCGTGTGGAACGGCCTGACGGACGATTTCCATCCCACCCAGATGCTGGCCGATATCCTGACCATTCAGGAGGAGTTCGGCGATGTGAAGGGCCGGAAGCTGACCTTCTTCGGCGACGCCCGGAACAACGTGGCCAATTCCCTGATGGTGGTCTGCGCCAAGCTGGGCATGCACTACTGCGCCTGCGGCCCCAGGGAGCTGATGCCCAAGGAGGAGCTCATCGAGAAGTGCCGGGCCGTGGCAGCGGAGACCGGCGCGGTGCTGGAGTTTACCGACGATCCCGCCCAGGGCGCCAAGGACTGCGACGTGCTGTACACCGATATCTGGGTCTCCATGGGCGAGCCCGCGGAGCTGTGGGAAAAGCGCATCAAGCTCCTGCTGCCCTACCAGATCAACAAGGAGCTGATCGCCAAGGCCAAGCCCGAGGCCATCTTCATGCACTGCCTGCCCGCCTTCCACGACCGGCTCACCACCATGGGCGAGCAGATCTATCAGCAGTACGGCCTGGAGGCCATGGAAGTGACCGACGACGTGTTCCTGGGCAAGCAGGGCCGTCAGTTTGACGAGGCCGAGAACCGGATGCACACCATCAAGGCCGTCATGTACGCCACGCTGAAGTAAGATGGCGGAGCGGATCGTGGTAGCCCTGGGCGGCAACGCCCTGGGCAAGACCCCGGAGGAGCAGCTCGCTCTTGTCCGGCAGACCGCCAGGCCCATCGCGGATCTGGTGGAGAAGGGCTACCAGGTGGTGATCGGCCACGGCAACGGCCCCCAGGTGGGCATGATCAACGTGGCCATGGAGTTCTCCGCCAACCGGGGCGGCGGCACCGCCGCCATGCCCTTCCCCGAATGCGGCGCCATGACCCAGGGCTATATTGGCTATCACCTGCAGCAGGCCCTGCGCCAGGAGCTGCGCAGCCGGGGCATCTGCCGGGAGGTGGTCACGCTGGTGACCCAGGTGGTGGTGGATGAGGCGGATCCCGCCTTCTCGCACCCCACCAAGCCCGTGGGCAGCTTCTACATGAAGGAGGAGGCGGAGTCCATCGCCAGAGAGAAGGGCTTCACCTTCGTGGAGGACGCCGGGCGGGGCTACCGCCGGGTGGTTCCTTCCCCTGCCCCGAAAAAAATCGTAGAGCTTGCGGTGGTGGAGCGGCTGGTGGAGGCCGGCGTGGTGGTCATTACCGTGGGCGGCGGCGGGATCCCCGTGGCCGAGACCCCGGAGGGTCTGAAGGGCGTGGCGGCGGTCATCGACAAGGACCGGGCCAGCGCGCTTCTGGCCCGGGAGCTGAAGGCCGACCGGCTCATCATCCTTACCGCCATAGACAAGGTCTGCGTCAATTTCGGCAGGCCCGATCAGCGGGCGCTGGATTCCATGACCCTGGCCGAGTGTGAGCGCTATATCGAGGAAGGCCAGTTCGCCCCGGGGAGCATGCTGCCCAAAGTGGAAAGCTGCATGGACTTTGTTCGCGGCGGCGGCAGCGCTCTCATCACCTCGCTGGAGAAGGCCGCCCAGGCCCTGGAGGGCCGGACCGGAACCGCAATTGTCCCATAAAAAAGTACTCCGCCCCTGGAAAAGCGATTGCCAGGGGCGGTTTTTTATGGTAGAATATCAAACCGCTATCGAACTTGATCGACACACGGAGGATTACCATATGCAGGATTTTGAAACCAGGATCGCCCAGGCGATCCGGGAAGCCGTCAAGGCCGCCCATGATATCGAGCCGGAGGAGAGCCTTCTGGCCGTGGAGACGCCCAAGGATCCCAAGCTGGGCGATTACGCCTCCAGCATCGCCATGAAGCTGTCCCGGACCCTGCGCCGCAACCCCATGGACATCGCCGCCCCCATCGCCGAGAAGCTGACGGAGCTTCTGCCCGAGGCGGAGAGCGTCACCGTGGCCCGGCCGGGCTTTATCAACTTCCGTCTGAAGCAGGCCGCCTTCACCGCTCTCATCAACCAGGTCATCCAGGCCGGGGACGACTACGGCCGCAATGAGTCCGGCAAGGGCAAAAAGGTGCTGGTGGAGTGGGTCTCCGCCAATCCCACCGGGGATCTGCACTGCGGTCACGCCCGCAACGCCGCCTGGGGCGACGCCATCTGCCGCATGATGGAGGCCAGCGGTTGGGAAGTCCTGCGGGAGTTCTACGTCAACGACGCCGGCAACCAGATCGTCATGCTGGGCGAAAGCCTGATCTCCCGCTACTTTGCCTGCTTCGGTCGGGAATACCCCCTGCCCGAGGGCGGCTATCACGGCCCGGACGTGATCCAGATCGCCAAAGACATCGCCGAAAAGGACGGGGACAAGTGGCTCCAGGCCGATTTCAAAGAGCGGCTGGAGTACTTCATGCAGGAGGGCAAGACCCGGGAGCTGAAGAAGATCGAGAAGGATCTGGCCCTCTACGGCGTGCGGATGGATTCCTGGATGCACGAGACCTTCTTCTATGAGAATGGCCGGGCGCGCATCAACGCCGTGCTGGACAAGATGGCGGAGATGGGCCTGACCTACGAGCAGGACGGCGCTCTCTGGTTTCGGAGCAGCGAATACGGCGACGAGAAGGACCGGGTGCTGCGCAAGAGCGACGGGACCCTGGCCTATCTGACCCCGGACATTGCCAACCACGTCCACAAGGTGGAGCGGGGCTATCCCTTCCTGGTGGATCTCTGGGGCGCCGACCACCACTCCTACGTGACCCGGATGCAGGCCGCCCTCACCGCCCTGGGCTATCCCAAGGGCACCCTGGCGGTGGACCTCATTCAGATGGTGCGCATGGTGGAGGACGGCAAAGAGGTCAAGATGTCCAAGCGCACCGGCAACGCCATCACCATCCGGGAGCTGTGCGAGGACATCGGCGTGGACGCCGCCCGCTGGTTCTTCGCCTCCAAGGACGTTTCCACCCACATGGACTTCGACCTGAAGCTGGCCCGGAGCAAGGACAACAACAACCCGGTCTACTATGCCCAGTACGCCCACGCCCGGATGTGCTCGGTGCTCTCCAATCCCAAGATGCCCGCCTTCCAGGCCCGGGAGAGCTATGACCGGCTCACCGACGAGAAGGAGCTGCAGCTGCTGCGCATGATCGGCGACTTCCCCGCCGAGGTGGCCAACGACGCCCTGCTGCGCAAGCCCAACAAGCTGGCCGACTACATCATCGCCATGGTGAAGGTCTTCCACAGCTACTACAACAGCACCAAGGTCTACAACCCCGAGGATCCGGAGCTGACCAACCAGCGTCTGGGGCTGATCCAGGCCCTGCGCATCACGCTGAAAAACGCCATGGCCCTGCTGGGCGTTTCCGCCCCGGAGAGCATGTAAGGGCAGCGAAAAGAGCAAAAGGAAAAGCGAGTGACCGTCGAAGATCACTCGCTTTTTTCATCCCATTCTGCCTTCAGCTGTCGGAACTGCTCCCGGAAGAAAGTCTGGATCTGCTCACGCTGCTCCCGCAGGAGTTTTCCCAGCCGCTCTCCGGCAGCCAGGGCGGTCTCATACAGGGCCCGGGAGATCTCCCCGGAGGCATAGGCCGCCTCCAGCTCGTCCCGGTCCAGCTCATAGACCCGCTCCCCGTGGACCACGAAATCCAGGTACAGGTCGTCGAAGACCGGGTTTTCCCGCTCACAGTCGTTGCCGGCGGTCACGTCTACATAGATCTGCACCAGTTCGCCCCGAGGATCGAACATCACCGTGTACCAGGCCGTATCCCCCTGCAGCCCCAGCTGCAGCCAGAAATAGCCCCGGTCGGCCAGCACCACCTCCCGGCCCTCATACTCCCGGACCAGGGGCTCCGTGATCTCCAGGATCTCCAGCATGGAGATCTTTCCCGCTCTCCCCTCCCGGGCAAAATCCCGGAGGATCTGCCGCTTCCGGCGGATCCGGTGCCAGTCGCTGCGCAGCATGTCCTTGCGTACCATTTTCCCTTTCACCCCCAGGCTGCCATTATAGTCTCTTTTTCCCCGGAAGGCAATCCGCCGCCGTCAGCGCGTCGGTGTCAAGTTGTTGTAGGAAAAAGCAGACGGGGTCAAAATGGTCTAAGAGCGTTGAAGAGCGCGGTAACCTTGTTATGCCGAGCGGGGAAAGATA
>CADAHL010000043.1 GCA_902787755.1 Oscillospiraceae bacterium | reverse complement strand
AAAGGCTGCGCTTACCTACGCATGCCTAAATCTCAAAAAACTAGCAAAAAAGCGGTGGAAAACCCGCCCTATCCCCTCGCTATTTCACCTCATTTTGGACTTCTTTTCCGATTTTTTCAACACCTACGCAGCAAACCCGCTTTCGGCTTGAGCCAAAAGCGGGTTTGTCTACGGTCTGAAACTTGCTCCTGGCAAGTTTTGATCCCGGAACGAACAGGCAAAAAACGAATAAGTGTGGCACAAGGCGAATCTTGCTTTTAGCAAGTTTCAAGGCGCTTTGATAAAAAACTTCGTTTTTTCTTTTCTCGTCCGCAGAAAACAATTAAAAATCTCCGTACAGAACAACGTCGTGTAAAAGTTTTTCGCGCTACTTTCTCACGTGAACTATTGCTTTGTGTGATTTTCTGAGTATAATAAATATTGAAATGTGTGATTCATGCCACAGCCAGCATATTGAATTGTGTGAAAACTCTGGGCCTTGATTCTCTTGAAAAGTGCGGAGGTGCGCTATGTTAGTTCGGAAGATCCAGCCGTATATTGAAAGCTACTTGAAGTCAGACTCCAACAAAGTGCTGATTATCGACGGCGCGCGGCAAATCGGCAAGACCTTTATCATCCGCCACGTCGGACAGCAGCTTTTTGAAAACTATATCGAGCTGAACTTCGCGGAGGATCAGAACGGCCCCCGTGTGTTCGAGTCCGTCCGCACGGTCAAGGACTTTTATTTCCAGGTCAGCACCATCGCCGGCGAGAAAATGGGTGAGAAGAAAAACACGCTGATCTTCCTCGATGAGATCCAGGCCTACCCCCACCTGCTGACCATGCTCAAATTCCTCAAGCAGGACGACAAGTTCACCTACATTGCAAGCGGATCTTTGCTTGGCGTGACCTTGAAGAAGACGAGCTCGATCCCCATCGGCAGCATCGAGGTCAAGCGCATGTTCCCGCTGGACTTTGAAGAGTTCCTGCTTGCGAACGGCTTCAACCGTTTTGCGATCGACACGATGCGCGAGAAGTTCCTGGCCGGTGAGAGTCTGGATGTTGCCACGCATGAAAAGGTCATGGATCTTTTCAAGAAGTATCTGCTGATCGGCGGGCTGCCCGATGCCGTAAACTCCTTTATTGCCGATACCAACATCGTAAAGGTGCGAACGATCCATCATGATATCCGCGCGTTCTATGCGGACGATGCGTCGAAGTATGAAGCGGACAACAACCGGAAGCTGAAGATCCGCAGGATCTATGACATGATTCCCTCCAATCTGGAGAGCAAAAAGAAGCGCGTGGTATTTCAGGATATTGAGGACAAACGCGGCAAGCGTTTCTCCGATTATCAGGACGAGTTTGAATATCTGATCTCCGCCGGTATCGTCCTGGACGTGAACGCGATCTCCACGACGGTGTTCCCGCTTACGCAGGCGGTCGGCAAGAATCTGCTGAAACTCTATCTGAACGACGTGGGGCTTTTGACCGATGTTCTGTACGGCAGCAATATCCGCGCGATCCTGGACGATGAGACAGGAATCAATCTCGGTTCTGTGTATGAAAGCGTGGTGGCTCAGGAGCTGGCCGCGCACGGCTGCAAGCTGTTTTATTACGATAACCGCAACAAGGGCGAGGTCGATTATCTGATCGACGATTACGACAGCCTGTCCGCCGTCCCCATCGAGGTCAAGTCCGGCAAGGATTACACCATCCACAGCGCCCTGAGCGCCTTCGTGAAGAACGAGGATTATCATGTGAAGAAGGCCTATGTCCTGTCCAACACCCGCGAGATCACGACGAGCGGAAAGATCACATATATTCCGATCTATGATGTGATGTTACTAATGAAAGCAAAAGATATAGCACTTTACATTGCAATTGGTTTAGGTGGATTGGCAATCATTTCGATATTCGTGCCAATCAATCAAGGTGTATTAGTAATTCTCTCGTAATAAAGGCAGCTTTGACAGTTTCGTTGATTTCATGTGCATTATCCGAAAAATGCACCTTCGATGAAAAACTTGGATATTGCGAAGAGGCTGTTGTGCTTGCTTATGAGGCCGTGTTTTCTGAGCATTTTAGAGTACACCCTGCCTATTTAGAAATAGAGTTGCCTATCGGCCAGAACACACATAGCGAACGTCGCATCGTTGAGGCGTGTAATACTGTTATTCACTATGTAAATGATTGTATTGTGATTGATCATCTTAACTCAATCACAACACTGGCGGGTCATAAATCACCAGTCTTTCAGAAATACCTTTCTAGCGAGAAGCTTAGTCTTTATTTTCTGCTTACCGGTTATAAGATTACCCGGGATTTAGACTATTTGGAAAGGCAGGCAGAGAAAGACCGGCTCATTACAAACTATTTGTGTAGTGCTGAAGACTCTTTTTCAGCATTCGATAAGCTATTTGAAATATATGCCGATTGCAATAATTGTGATGCTCATACACTTTATACGGTCGGCGCTGGAATGCAAAGAGCGGTAAACTATATGTTGGAAAGCGAAGAGAATTGTATCTATGCTTCAAAAAAGATTATCTCTCTGAACGCGCTTGACAATATAAATGTTCTTGCTATTGTGAGTAGACTGTTTTCTTTTCTCTCGCCTTCTGACGTTTTTTCTATCATTTGTGATTCGCCTAAGGAAACTAAGGATTATTGGCTATTTGCGTATTATCACGAATTTCCAGAGAAATACATTTCGGCCGATACTTTACAAGAGTTCTATGGCTATCTTCAGAGCGAATACGACCGTGATTTGCGTATCGATAGGACACGAGAACTAAAGTTTTTATCGCGGTATAAAAAATATGATCCAGATGTATTCATAAACTCCGTTCGTCTAATTTTCAATAAACGAGCGTATTCTCCATATATTGTTTCGTGCTATTTATCTTTACTTTTCAATAGCCATTATTGTAATCCGGCCTCGCTTATGCTGTTATTTGAAAACAATATGCCTCTATTAGAGGACATCTTTGTTTTCGAAAGTGTACATCATTCCCTTACGGATTATGATGGTGCCCTACTAAATGAGATATGCAGTGTTGATGAGACATTTGGAATCAGGTACTATAATGATGTTTATGCAGCAGACAGGTATCACCGCCAAGAAGATAATACAAAGCTGCAGAATATACTCAAATGTAAGAATTATATATCCATTATAGATTCTATATTGGAGGAATGTGCTAAACACAGCAAATATCTTTATTATGATCTTTCTCCAGTAATGAAAATCTTTGTAGTTGTTCCACAAGATCTGATTCAAGATAGCGATATTTGGGTTAATCATTATATTTCTGAACAAAATCGGAATCATGAAAAAATGCAGGCTCTATTTGAAGCAATCGCTGAACTGGCCAACGAAAATAGAAAAATATCATTTGTCCGTTCTTTGATACAATGCAATTCTGATCCCGAATTGTTCAGCAAGATTGATTTGCTCCCCAGATCGTTTTCATGGTCGGGAAGCGCAGTCCCGATGCTTTCTGGCTGGATTAATTACTTGGAGAAACTACGTCCGCTGTTTCCTGGTCTTTCATATTTGAAACATAAAACCATTGTTAATGATGAAATTGAAAGACTGCGGTCAATGATAGAAAGAGCTGAAATTGAAGATATGCTTAAGGAATAGCGCACCAAAGAAGTATCAATAATCTACCGGAATCAATCAAGGGAATAGGATGAGGCGCATCTTATGAAATACTACATCACCGCCGATATTCACGGCTTTTATACTGAATTTCATAAGGCGCTGGATGAGGTGGGGTATTTCATTGATCCCGAGCCGCACAAGCTGATCATTCTGGGCGATATCTTCGACCGCGGGCAGGAAGCCGTGGAGATGCAGCGCTTCATTCTCTCCCTTCTGGAGCAGGACGCCGTGATCCTGGTTCGCGGGAATCATGAAGATCTCTACGAGGAAATGATCACGATCGACGAGGGCCTGCCGGTCCGGCACCACAAGAGCAACGGGACCTACGGAACCGCCCTGCAGCTGACGGGCTCTGACCCCGGGCTGGCGATCATCCGCCATTTCGATTTTGCCGAGGCGGCGCAGAACACAGCCTATTATCGACAAATCATCCCGGCGATGGTAGACTATTATGAGACAGCGCATTATGTTTTCGTGCACGGCTGGATTCCCTGCATCCAGGAGCGCGACGGCAGCTACAGCCACCGCTCTGACTGGCGCGAGGCCACACCCGAAGAATGGCGCCGGGCGCGGTGGTGTAACGGGATGGACGCGGCGCAGGCCTGCACCGAGGAAAAGACGATCCTCTGTGGCCACTGGCATTGCTCCTACGGCCACGCCACCTATGAGCACAAAGGTTCCGAGTTCGGGCCGGACGCGGATTTCAGTCCCTACTACGGCCCCGGGGTGATCGCGCTGGATGCCTGCACCGCGTACAGCCGGAAGGTAAACGTCATAATACTCGACGATTGAGAATTGCTGAAATGAGCATTGCTGTCAATTACGCCGTTCTGGCCAAGGGCTGGGAGCGGTTCACGATCATGCATAAGGATCGCAAGGTCGCGGCCATCCGCGAGGACGGCACCTGCACGATCTATGCTCCGTCGTTCATGCCCTATATCCTCTATTTGGAGGAAGCCGGTGACCTGGACGTACGCCTCAACAACCTGAACAATTTCTATTACTGGTGCTCTTCCCGCGTGTTGCCCCCGGACCGCAAATATGCCAAGGAGATTCTCAACAGCATTGGAGCCAAGCAGGCCGTAACCGATCGCGACCGCGCTGCCATCGCCATTTCCTATCACGGGCTGAGCCTGACCGACGTATACTGGATCAAGTTCAATCGGGAGAACGTCAGTTTCGCCGACCTCAGCCTGTTCCGGCATTCGTTGTCCGGGGCCTTCGCCGACGTCAGCCTGAACGGCCGCTCTCTTACCGTTCAGAACGCGGAGCTGCTGAAGCCCAATGACGCGGCCGGGGACATCGGGACCCAGGGTGTCGCGCCGAAGGCCTGGATCCGTGAGAATAGGACATTCTATCTTCTGAAGAACGGCGATGAGCGCGACGTAAAGGCCGAGCTGCTGGCCTCGAAGATCGCCCGCTGCTTCCGGGCAGAGAGTGTGGCCTATGAGCCGTCCACCTTTGAGAACAAGCCGGTTTCCCGGAGCCGCATCATCACTTCCGAAGATGGGAGCCTTGTCTCCATGGAGGCGGTGGACGTGTACTGCGTCAATCATGAGTTGGATCGGGACGCCTTTGTGCTGAAGAAGGACGCCTACGCCTATCACATGATGAACCTGATCGACTACCTGGTCGGCAACACCGACCGCCATTGGGGCAACTGGGGCTTCCTGGTCAGCAACGACACGAACAGGCTGGAAAAGCTCTACCCCCTGATGGACTTCAACAAGTCCTTCCTGGCCTATGACACGCTGGACGGCGCCCGCTGCCAGACGAGCAGCCGGCAGCTCTCCCAGCGTGAGGCAGCCATCGAGGCAGTCCGCGCCGTGGGTCTGAATCAGATCGCGGAGATCAATCCGGAGTGGTTTGAAGATCAGGCCACACGGGATATGTTCTTCCGGCGCCTAGAGGCAGTAAAGAATGCCGATGAGGCAGGGGCCCTATAAAGACAGGCACCTGGGAAACCGCTGATCGCGGCTCCCAGGTGCTTTTGCTTGATATCGGATTAGATTTCCTTCATCGGCCCGTCAATGAGAACATCCATCATGATCTTCGCACCGAGCTTGAACGCGAAGCAAACAGTCTCGCAATCCGTGAGGACGGTGACCTCGCGCTGGGCGTCCATAAAGTCCTCAAAGAGTTCCTTCTCTTTCTCGTTGAGCGTGGCCGTCAGCTCGTCGCACTCCCATTCCGTGGGCACTCTCTTCCCTCTGATTCGCCATATTCGATCCGGGCTTGAAACCGCCCGGTCCATGTCTACAACTAAACTCTAAAACCCAAGCTCACTCCGCTCACTGCCCGCAGAGGGTCTTGAACTGGGTCCAGATCTCAGCCTGCTTCTCGGCGGCCTCGGGGCTGATGTTGCCGATCATCTCCATGCTGCGGGCGGCGACCTCCTCGGGGAGGACCAGGAAGGCCTGGAACTCGGGGGCGATCAGATCGTCCGCGGCCTTGGTGGTGCAGTAGTAGCCCAGGTACTCAAAGCACTTGGCGCTGACCTCGGGCCGGAGGATGTAGTCGATGAACTGATAGGCCGCCTCGGCGTTGGGCGCCTGAGAGGGGATGAACATGCCCATGATGCCGAAGCCGATGCCCTCCTGGGGATAGACCACGGACAGCTCGGGCTTGGCCATCATCGCCATGGTCACCTGGGAGGTGTACATGACGGCGGCGGAGACCTCGCCGGAGATCAGGTCGTCCTGCACGTTGTCGTCCTTGATGAGACGGATGTTGGGGGCCAGCTCATACAGCAGCTGGGCGGCCTCCTCCAGCTCGTTCAGATCGTTGGTGTTGTAGCTGTAGCCCAGCACCTTCAGCGCCATGCCGATCATGACCCGGTAGTTGGCGGTGATGGCGATGCTGTCGGCAAAGGACGGATCCCAGAGCTCGGCATAGCCGTTCACCGGCACGGTCACCGCGGCGGGATCCAGGCAGATGGTCTGCACGCCGGCGCCGTAGGGCACGGTGTACTCATCGGTGGGATCGTAGAACTGGCCCTGGTAGATGGGGTTGATGTTGCCGAAGTTGGGCAGCTTGGACCGGTCCAGCTTCTGGGCCAGGCCCTCGGCGATGACGGTCTCGATGATGTAGTCGTCGGCGATGACCAGGTCATAGTCCCCGCCCTTGGTGGACTCCAGCTTGGCCAGCATGGTCTCGTCATAGTCGAAGTTCACATAGTTGATGGTGATGCCCGTCTCCTTCTCGAAGTCGGCCAGCACCTCGGGGTCGAACATCTCGGCCCAGGTGTACAGGTTCAGGGTGCCGCCGCTCTTCTTCTGTTCGCCGCCGCAGCCGGCGAGCGCACCCAGGCACAGGGCCAGGACCAGCAGCAAAATGATGGTTTTTTTCATTGGGATCCTTTCTCCTTTTTCCTTTTTTGGCCATTGCGAAACCCGTTTCACAATAGAGGACTCGCGCTTATCGCGGCGGCTTGAGGCCGCTTTGGCCGGCGTGAGGCCTCGCAATGCTCGGCTCGGGGTGTTTATGAAGCGGCAAAGCCGCCCCATAAACGGATTGAAATTCCCTCCGGGGCAATCGTCTGAGCCGGTTTCCGGGAATCGCAATCGTCTATTTCTTTTTTCGCTTCCCCCATCGTCCCGCGAGAGAAGATAAGAGCACCAGGACCAGCGTCGCCAGGAACATCAGCGAACACAGGGCGTTGATCTTCGGGGTGACCCCGGTTTTCAGCTGGGTATAGATCAGGATCGGCAGGGTGTTGACGTCCACGCCGGTCACAAAAACGCTGACGATCACGTCGTCAAAACTCATGGCAAAGCTCAGCAGCATTCCCGACAGCACCGCCGGGAACACCAGGGGCAGAGTGATGTCCAGGAAGGCCCGGGCGCGGCTGGCGCCCAGATCCCGGGCTGCCTCCTCGTAGCTCTTGTCCATGCCCACCAGCCGGGCCTTGACCTGCATGAACACGTAGGGGATGCAGAAGGCGGTGTGGCTGATCACCAGGGTGGTCATGCCGAAGGGCAGGCCGATCAGAGAGAAGAAGGCCAGGAAGATCATGCCCAGAATGATCTCCGGGGTCATCATGGGCAGGGTGGCCAGCACCTCCATCGCGCCCTTGCCGCGAAAGCCGGTGCGCACGGTGCCGATGGCGCCCAGGGTGCCGATCACCGCGGCGGCCAGGGAGGACAGGGTCCCCAGCAGCAGGCTGTTGAGCAGCGCTGCGCCGATGGTCCGGTCCCGGAGCAGATCCGCGTACCAGCGCAGGGAGAGGCCGGACCAGACGGAACTGATCTTGCTCTGATTGAAGGAATAGACCATGACCACCAGGATGGGCAGATACATCAGGGCGGTGACCAGGATCAGATAGAGTTCGGGAAAGCGGGAATCACGTTTCACAGCATTCCCTCCATTTCCCGGGAGCCGGTGACCTTCTGATACAGCAGGATCATCAGGCTCATCATCAGCATCAGGATCACCGACAGGGCCGCGGCGAAGGGCCAGTCGTGGACCTTCATCAGCTGCTCCTGGATGACGCTGCCCACCAGGACGATCTTGTTGCCGCCCAGGATATCCGCGATGAAGAACAGGCCCATGGAGGGCACAAAGCTCAGGATCACGCCGGTCATCAGACCCGGCAGGGTCAGGGGCAGGGTCACGGTGCAGAAGGCCGCAGCAGGGCCCGCGCCCAGATCCCGGGCGGCCTCCACCAGGGTCCAGTCCATCTTCTCCACGCTGGAGTACACCGACAGCATCATGAAGGGCAGCAGGGCGTAGACCATGCCCACCACCACCGAGGGATAGGTGTACAGCAGCTTCAGGGGCTCCTTCGTCAGATGCAGCGCCATCAGCAGCTTATCCAGCAGGCCGTTGGCCCGGAAGATGATGATCCAGCCGTACAGGCGCATGAGGGAGCTGGTGTAGAAAGGGATCATCACCAGCATCAGCATCAGGCCCCGGCGATTGGCCGGGAGCCGGGCCATGAAATAGCCGAAGGGGTAGCCGGTGAGCACGATGATGGCCGTGGTCAGCAGGGCCAGCTTCAGGGACTCCACAAAGGTGTCCCAATACAGCGGCTCCAGAATTTTGGCGTAATTGCGCAGGGTCCATTCGTTCACCACGCCCCAGGTCTCGGCCCGGGTCAGGAAGCTGAGGGCCAGCATATACAGGAAGGGTCCCACCAGAAACACGATGGTGAACAGATACATTGGCAGCAAGAAGGCGGCGTTGGTGCCGCGGCGGCGGTCAGTTTTCATCCTCGGCCTCCACCAGCACCGCGTGTTCCCGGGAAAAGGCCAGGCGCACCCGGTCCCCGGGGCTCAGAGCGTAGTCGATGCCGTGCCGGCTGGCGATCAGCTCCTGACCGGCCTCCGTCTCCAGGGCGATGCGCAGCATCCCGGCGGCAAAGCTCTTCTCCTTCACCACGGCCGGGATCCCCTCTTCCCCTTCGCCGGCAAAATCCAGATACTCGCTGCGCACAGCCGCGCAGATCGCCGCGCCCTCCTCCGGCTCCTCGCCGAAGCAGGACACCGGCAACAGGGCCTGGCCGCAGCGGAGGAACAGCGCCCCGTCCCGTCGGGCCGCCCGGCCCTCCAGCACATTGGCCGAGCCCACAAAGCGGGCCACGTAGGCGTTCTTCGGCCGGTCATAGACCACGGAGGGGCTGTCCAGCTGCTGGAATACGCCGTTTTTCATCACGGCGATCCGGTCGGACATATTCAGGGCCTCCTCCTGATCGTGGGTAATATAGATAAAGGTAATGCCCAGGCGCTTCTGCAGGCGCTTCAGCTCCACCTGCATCTGCCGGCGCAGCTGCAGATCCAGGGCCCCCAGGGGCTCGTCCAGCAGCAGGACCTTGGGCTCGTTAACCAGGGCCCGGGCGATGGCGATGCGCTGCCGCTGGCCGCCGGACAGCTCCGAGGGCATCCGGTCCTCGTAGCCGGGCAGTTGGACCAGCTCCAGCGCCTGGCTCACCGCGGTGCGGATCTCCGCCCGGCTCTTGCGCTTCAGGCGCAGACCGTAGCCGATATTGGCCCCCACGTTCATGTGAGGGAACAGGGCGTAGCTCTGGAATACCATGTTCATATTGCGCTTTTCCGGGGGATCGTTGGTCACGTCCCGGCCCTCCAGCAGCACCTGGCCCCGGTCACAGCTCTCCAGACCCGCCAGGATGCGCAGGGTGGTGGTCTTCCCGCAGCCGGAGGAACCCAGCAGGGTGATAAACTCCCCCGCCCGGACCGACAGGCTGATCCCCTGAAGCACCGGCGTGTCGCCGAAGCTCTTATAGATGTCCCTGCATTCCAGGATATAGTCACTCATAGGCGTCTCAAATCAGCTTCCGGGCCTCGCCGGTCTTGTACAGCAGAATGGCGATGCGCCCGTCATAGGCGCACATGGTGCACTCGCTGGGTTTTGTCTCGTCCAGATGCTCCGCCGGGATCAGCCGGTTGCAGATCTTGGGCTGATCAAAGACGAATGTTCCGCATTCACCGGGCACCTGTGTCTCCCGATAATAGGGGTCGAAGACCAGCACGTCCTCGCCCTGCAGGCCGGTAAGGGTCACATAGTGGGGCGTGTCCAGCCAGCAGCTGACCAGGGCCGCCCCGCCCTGTTCCAGGCAGTCCCGGAGCCGGGAGCCCGGGCACAGCCGGACGTCGCCGCCCTTCAGGGTCTCGCAGCGCAGGGGAAAGCCCGTGGAGCGGGAGAAGGTATTGAGCCAGCAGGCGGCATAGCACAGCGCGTCCGGCGAGGTGCCCCACCAGCCGGCCCGGCCCGTGGGATCGCAGCGGTCGTTGCCGATGGTGCTGATATGCTTCGGGATCTCCGGCGGGATGGTCTCGATGTCGAACAGGAAGCTCACCGCGTTCATCAGCGCCGTGGGTCCGCAGTCAAATTCCGTTGTCTGATACCGCAGAGGGATCTTCACGCCCTCACCCCTTCTCTGTCTGTCTGCCTTCCGGCCCACAAAAACCGGGAGCCCGACGGGCCGGGCCCGCGATAACTCCCAGTATTTTGGTAGGTATTGTCTGTTTTATAGCGCAAGTCGCCTGGTTTGTCAACTTCTTTTTTATATGCGCCGTTATCGGATCGGGTTCTCCAGAACGCCGATGCCCTGGATCTCGCAGCGGACCACGTCCCCGGGCTGCAGGAAGCGGGGATTCTCCATGCCCATGAGCACGCCCTTGGGGGTGCCGGTGGCGATGATGGTCCCGGCCAGCAGGGTCATGCCCCGGGACAGGGTGCTGACGATCTCCGGGATGCCGTGGATGAGCAGGCCGGTGTTGCTGTCCTGGCGCTTCTCGCCGTTGAGGAAGGTGCGGATGCCCAGCCGCGGCGGGAAGGGGATCTCGTCGGCGGTGACGATGCAGGGGCCCATGGGGGTGAAGCCGTCCAGGCTCTTGCCGAAGTGCCACTGCTTGTGCCGGCTCTGCACGTCCCGGGCGCTGACGTCGTTGAGGACGGTGTAGCCGAAGATGTAGTCCTCCACCTGCTCGGGCGGAACGTCCTTCGCGTCCCGGCCCAGGATCACGGCCAGCTCGTTTTCGTAATCCAGCTTCTCGGTCAGATCCCGATGGGCGGGGATGGGCGCGCCGCTGCCCTGGGAGAAGCTGACCCGCTTTGAGAAGAAAATGGGCTCCGGGATCGGCTCCTGGCCGAAGGTCTCGGAAGAATAGCCCACCGCCTCCCGGGCGTGCTCAGAGTAATTGAGGCCCAGGCACAGCACGTCCTGCCGGGGCCGGGGAATGGGCGAGAGCAGGGTGAGATCCGCCAGGGGCAGGCCCTCCCCCTCCGCTTCGGCCATCCGGGCCAGGGCCACCCTGTCGGCGGTCTCGATCAGTTCGTTCATGTCCCGGTAGGAAAAGCCCAGCTCTCTCAGGGGCAGCACCCGCTCCCCTCTCAGGACGCCCAGCTCCTCGCATCCGGCTTCTCTCTCAAATGTGACCAGTTTCATACGCGCAGCCTCCTCTATTTCGTTTCAATCGTTCCGTTTCACTTGAGTACCAGGATCGCCGTCAGGGTAATGGCCAGGGAGGACAGGAGATTGACCATGTTGTTGTCCACCCGGCCCAGGCCGGAAACCAGCCTTCCCTCCCGGCCGCAGTGGATCCGATGGTCGCTGAGAGTCCCGCAGTCCGGGCAGCGGTATTTGGCCTGGATCAGAGAGCCCAGCGCCGTATCCAGCAGGGTCTGGGCGAAGATCAGGCCCCCGATCGCCAGGGCCCGGGCCGGGCCGATGGGAAAGCACAGCCCCATGGACAGGGCGATGGCCCCGGCTCCCAGGGCCGCCGCCAGGGTCCCCAGAAGGCTCATCCCCCCGGACAGGCCCGGCTCCACCCGCTGCTGGCGGAAGAAGTCATAGGGCGGGCGGGGCGACAGGATCCCCAGGTCGGAGGACAGGGAATCCACAAAGCAGCCGCCCACGGCCACCACCGCCGCCTCCAGGCACCAGAAGCCGCAGCCCAGGCCATAGAGCAGCATCAGGAGCGTGCCCAGACCGCCGTTGATGGCGATCTGCCGCAGATCCCTGGCCCGCTCCTTCCCGGGCAGACGCAGGACTTTTTTCTTGAACAGGGAGATCAGGAAAATGGTGAAATAGGTCCCCAGCAAAAAGCCCAGGCCGTAGCCTCCCCCGCAGAAGGAGAAGATCACCACCATGCACAGGGCCAGCAGCGCGCCGTAATAGGTGATGGCCCGGGAGAAAAACACCAGGGCGAACACCGCCAGCGCCACCGCCACCGAGGGCAGCAGGCTCCCCTGATCGGCGAACAGGTACAGCCAGCTGAGCAGCAGCGTGGAAAAGACGATGGTAAAGTTGTCCAGGCCCCGGCCGGTAAGCTCGAACACCGCCCCCACCAGGGCCACCGACAGGAGCTGCCACAGGCTCAGGGGCACGGAATAGACCCGGCAGAAGACCAGCAGGCTCAGGGCCGAGGCGGCAAAGCCCGCCAGGAAGCCCGCGGCGGTCTTGTTCTCGTAGAGCTTCCGGGAGGGGACCAGGTGGCCCACCAGGGCCGCGAAGCCGTCCCCGAAGGTCAGGCAGAACACCGCCACGCCGCTGGGGTAGTAGAAGGAGGGGACGAAGTAGGCCAGCGTCAGGATCAGGGTGA
Source organism: Oscillospiraceae bacterium (assembly GCA_902787755.1). Lineage (GTDB taxonomy): Bacteria > Bacillota > Clostridia > Oscillospirales > Oscillospiraceae > Limivicinus. Next base: position 2,916 of record CADAHL010000043.1, on the reverse strand, counting down.
CGGCCACGGCGAAGTACACCGTGCCCGGATGGTCGTCCCGCTCCCGCTCCACGCTCTTGAAGATGCGGAAGCGCCGGGACAGGGAATTGAAGAGGATGAACAGCACCGGCACGATGATCTGGTGGATGCTGTCCCGGAAGAACAGGTCGATGAGGAGCCAGACCGCAAACAGGGAGATATGGATCGCCTTCCGGGAGACCTCCAGATCGCTCAGGCGCTGGATCACCGGCCCCAGCGCGAAAATCATCAGAAAGATATAGCCCAGAATACAGGCATAGCCCAGCAGGGTCGTCATCCGGTCTCCTCCTCTCTCCGCGAATGGAAGTATTGTAGCACAGTTTCCGGGGAAAAGGAAGCTGTGCTTGTCAAATCCGCTGTCCTATGGTAGAATTTCGTTCAAAACAAGCCGCAAGGAAGGGTGCCTATGACCTACGTGATCTCCGATATCCACGGCGATCTGGCCGGACTTCGCTCCGTTCTGGAGCAGATCCGCCTGCGCCCGGAGGATACCCTCTACATCCTCGGGGACGTGATGGACCGCCTGCCCGACGGCGTCGCCATTCTCCGGTGGCTGATGGCCTGCCCCAACTGCCGGATGCTGCTGGGCAATCACGAGCTGATGATGCTCAACTATCTGGACGAGCCCAGCGAGCGAAACCGCTGGCAGTGGTTCCGAAACGGCGGCGAGGTGACGCTGAAGGCCTTCCTGGCTCTGCCGGAGGCGGAGCGGCGGGCGATCACGGTCTTTCTCCGGTCCCGGCCTCTCCAGGCGGAGCTGCGGATCGGCGAATGGAACTATCTGCTGGTTCACGCCGCGCCCCTGCGCTGGTATGAGTCCTACAACTATAAAAACTACGACCCCACGACCTTCGCGGTCTGGTATCGCCTCAAGGGGGATGAGCCCCTGCCCGAGGGCACCCGGCTGGTCTTCGGCCACACCCCCACGCCCTATTATCAGCCGGACCAGCCCCCCAGGGTCTGGCGCAGCGGCCCCTTCCTGGGGATCGACTGCGGCGCCGCCACCGAGACGGGGCGCCTGTGCTGCCTTCGGCTGGAGGACGGGGCGGAATTCTATGCCGATTAAGGTCTCGGCGTGAGCGCGCCTTACGCTGAAAGCGGAAAGCGATCAGCTGTATTCCAGCAGGATCCGGGCGATCGTCTCGCTGTGGACGATGTAGGAGCCGTGGTCCTCGCCCTCCAGGATCCGGAGCTTGGCCTCCGGGATGGTATTGGCGATGTGCCGGGTCTCCGATTCCCGGATCAGGTCCCTGCTGCCGGCCAGCACCAGGGTCTCGCAGCGGATGGCCCGCAGCTGCTCGTCCCGGATATCCGGCTCCCGGAGCATCAGCGCCGCCAGCGGGTCGGGCCGCAGCAGCTGCCGCAGACGCAGTTGGGCCAGAAGTCCGGGCTTTACCCCCTCCGGCCGGAGATTGGCCCCGCTGACCACCAGAGTACCGATCCGATCGGTCTGAGAGGCGGTGAGCAGACCCACGATGCCGCCGTCGCTGAAGCCGTAGAACAGCACGTTCCGCAGCTCCAGCCGCTCCAGCAGGGCCAGCATGTCCTTTGCCATGTCCGTATAGTGCAGCTCGGGCACCCGGCCGGAGCGCCCGTGGCCCCGGGAATCCACCAGGATGCAGTCGAAGCTCTGCCGCAGAAGCGCCTCCGCCTCTCGGAAAATGCTGTGATCCTCCCCGTTGCCGTGGACCATCACCAGGGGTCTTCCGGCTCCGGAGCGCTCGTAAAAGATCGGGATCCCGTTCAGATGCGCCACGTGGGATCTGCCCATATTCCCGTCCCCCTTTTGTTTTTTTCTCATTCTACCATATCCCCGGCCCGGGGAAAAGGGCCGGAGACAGAAAAACCGGGCTGTGGAGGAGCGTCTTGCCCTTTCCTCTCAGGCCCGCCGATCAGCTTTGGGAGGATCCGCCTATGTCCGAACCCCGCTATGTCTGCTTTGACGTGGAGACGCCGAACCGCTATAACAACCGCATGAGCGCCATCGGCGTGTGCGTGGTGGAGGGCGGCCGGATCGTCCGGGACTTCTATTCCCTGGTAGATCCGGAGCAGCCCTTCGACTCGTTCAACACCTGGCTCACCGGCATCAGCGCCGAATCCGTGGCCGACGCGCCCACCTTCCCGGAGCTCTGGCCCCAGCTGGAGGAGCTGTTCGAGGGCGGAATCCCGGTGGCCCACAACGCCTCCTTCGATATGGGCGTGCTGCGCAAATGTCTGGCCGCCTACGGGATTTCCTGGAAGCCCCAGGTCCGGGGCCTGTGCACCGTGGTCATGGGCCGACGGATCCTGCCCGGAATCAGCCACAAGCTGAACGATCTCTGCGACTATTTTGGCCTGGAGCTGGATCACCATCGGGCCGACAGCGACAGCGCGGCCTGCGCCCGGATCCTGCTGCGCTATCTGGAGCTGGGTGCCGATCCCCGGGACTTCCTGCGGACCTATCGGATGGACTGAGGAAAAAGTGAAGAGTGAAGAGTGAAAAGTGAAGAGTTGCGGTGTCGGCTTCGCCGACGGATTCCAATCCGTCCCGCTTCGCGGGACACCATCTCTTTTCACTCTTCACTTTTCGTTCTTCCCTTGTCTCGGGCCGCCGGGCTGCGTGCCCTGCGGGTAGGCGTCGGCCCCTACGGATGGGCGGAACGTCGTGGAGTGGGCCGCCGGGGGCGTCGGCCCCTACGGTGAACCGGAAACCTTCCGTCCCCGTGTAGGGGCGGGGCTTGTCCCCGCCCGGCGGGGGAACCCGGGAGATACAGAAGCCCCGGGCGAATCCGTACCGCCCGGGGGTGTTCCAAGAGGGGCGCTCCCCTCTTGGGCGTTTCCATTAGGGTGGGTCTCGGGAGGGGAAGAAATCGCAATCTTCCCCTCCCGAGGGTCGTTTCTCTTTGGTTCTTTCTCTTT
>CADAHL010000042.1 GCA_902787755.1 Oscillospiraceae bacterium | reverse complement strand
TGTTGCGCTGGTTTCCGGCAACAGCCCCCGGATCTTCTCCATGGTCATGGATGGCGAACTGAATCCGTATGACTTCATGCTGAGCGTGATCGATACGGATCGGTACGCTCCCATCGCTGCGTAAGCCTGGCTACGCTCCAGGGAAAAAGAACGGGCGCGCGGTCTCCGATTGGGTTACGGAATCATCGTGCGCCCGTTTTTTTGAAAGGAATGATTTGAAATGATAGAAATACAGGGACTGCACAACACAGCCCTCTGTTATACGCCCGCTCTGGACCCGAAAGCTGCCGAGCAGATCCGCGCGGTGTGCGATCAGGAGGCCTTTGCAGGCTGCAAGATCCGCATCATGCCTGACGTCCATGCCGGAAAGGGCTGCACCATCGGCACGACCATGACGATTCAAGATAAGATCGTCCCCGGCATGGTAGGCGTGGACATCGGCTGCGGTATGGAGACTGTACGGCTGGCCGAGAGGGAGATCGACTTTGCCGCTCTTGATGCGCTTATCCGCAAGGAAATTCCCTGCGGGCAGAACATCCGCAAGGACGAGCACCCGCTCAATGATGAGATCAACCTTCACCAGCTGCGCTGCTCCGCCTATGTTTCCATCGAGCGTGCTAAGCGCAGCATCGGTACGCTGGGCGGTGGCAACCACTTTATTGAAGTTGACCGCGGCGAGAATGGTGAACTGTATTTGGTCGTTCACTCCGGCAGCCGTCACCTCGGCACCCAGGTTTGCAAGTACTACCAGGATCAGGGCCGCTTTGCCATGTGGGGCGGCGCCCGTCACCAGATCGATGAGCTGATTGCCGAATATCGTGCCTCCGGACGCTGGAGGGAGATCCAGCACGCCATCAACGAGCTGCGCAGGGAGCATCCCATCAGCATCCCCAAGGATCTTGCGTACGTGGAAGGCAAGCTGTTTGACGACTACATCCACGACATGCGCATCACCCAGCACTTCGCCGTGCTCAACCGGAAGGCCATGACCGATGTGATCCTGCGCGGCATGGGGCTGACCAAGGTCGAGGAGTTTACCACCATCCACAACTACATCGACACGGAGAAGATGATCCTTCGCAAGGGCTCTGTGTCCGCCGAAGCCGGAGAGAAGCTGCTGATCCCCATCAACATGCGTGATGGCAGCCTGATCTGCATCGGCCGCGGCAACGAGGAGTGGAACTGCTCTGCTCCCCACGGTGCCGGCCGGATCATGAGCCGCAAGCAGGCCTTTGCCCAGCTCTCCATGGAGGAGTACGCCTCCGAAATGGAGGGGATCTGGTCCTCCTGCGTCGTGAAGGATACGCTGGACGAATCCCCCATGGCCTATAAGCCCATGGACGAGATCGTATCCGAGATCGGCCCCACGGCGGAGATCATCGAACGCATCCGCCCGGTCTACAACTTCAAAGCCGCGGAATAAGGCGTCGATGGCCCGCTGTTTACGCCACCGCCATATAAGCTGTTCGAATCCTTGAGAGAGATGGACGCAGAGCTGGATCCCGCTCTGCTGCCCGAGGTGAACCGGTTGCTCGATGGGAAGAGGAACGCCCCCGAGCTCAAAACCATTCCCAGGGTCGAGAGCCTCAGCCGTTACCTCGAAGACAGTATCACGGAAGTGCGCTCCCGTATCGTTCATCTGCCCGAGGACACTGGCCGTGGGTGGGAGGAGCTGGGCCGGCTATTCCTGTCTCAGTTGGAATAATAAAAAGCATTTTATACCACAGGTTTCTTTACTTTCGGCAAGACAGATGCTATGATGGAGCAAGAAATCAGGGCTATGCCCGGAAAGGAGAGCAAAATGATCCTCAGGCCGTTTTCAGTTATATCCAGGTCCAGATATCAGGATCTTTCCATGCGCAGCTATTCTTTCGAGCGGCGCGCTCCTTTGGCATGCCCATATAAGACGGAGAACAGAAGGCTGAGACCACGACCGTAACCGGCTGATCAGGTACTCTCACGGACCGCTTGTCTTGTATGAGGCAGGCGGTCTTTTTGTTTCCAAAACCGTGTTTGTGGTTAAGGCCAGTTTGGCCGGAACAGGAGAGTAACGAAAATGAATCGAATGCCGGTCATCGACATGACCGCTACCGGAATCAACATCACCCACCTTCGGGTTAACGCCGGTCTGACGGTGAAGGACCTCCAGAAGATCTTCGGGTTCAGCACCCCCCAGGCCATTTACAAGTGGCAGCGCGGAGCGGCTTTGCCGACCGTGGATAACCTTGTGATCCTCGCCCTGCTCTTCAAAGTAAAAATCGATGATATTCTGATATTTCAAAAATGACAAACGAGCCGCCGTATCCGCACAGCAGCTGCGGCGGCTCGGAACATGCGCCTCTCATTCAGTCGGCAGTGTGGAGTTCGACTCTCCGAGGGCGTACCACACGGGAGAATGCCTGAGCCTGGTCAATAGGAGCGGTCCGTAAAACCGTCGGCTTCGTCCTGCGTTGGTTCAAATCCAACTTCTCCCACCAGAAAAGCGTCCGGTTTCGGCCGGACGCTTTTTCTGTATCATTACTCGGTACTTCAACCGCTTCTTTGACAAAGAGCCGTCCTGCATCGTGATCGTCACGGACGGACGGGGCGATTATCCCGCCCAGGAGGAGGCCCGCGGCGTACCGGTCCTCTGGCTCCTGTACGGAAGCGCCCCCTTTCCGCCCTGGGGGAAGAGAGCGAGGATTCCGCGGCAAGGGACCTGAGCCGAGCTCGCCCGCCTTACTGTCCTTCCCAGGATCCCCTTTTGGGCTGGAATTCCCGGAGAGCCTGTGGTACAATCGCAGCGGACCTATTCTGATGCGGAAAGGACTGTTCTTATGAGAAAAGATCGCTCTGTTCGCCTTCTGTGCCTGCTCCTGAGTTTTGTTCTTATGTGTCTCTGCTCCGGTTGCGGGCAGAAGGAAGAGGAGCGTCCTCCTCAGGAAATCATTGAGGAGATGGTAGTCGACTACGGAAGCTACGGCAGCAAGGCCGATGACCGGATCCGGTCTCTGCTGGACGAACTGGCCTCTGCCGATCCCGACGCGGCGGAGCGCTGGGAGAGCATCATGGCGCTGTGGAAGGCCGTGAACACGGACCTGACGATCCACGAAGGCGTACTGCAGGACGGGCTGCCGGACACGGACGAGCTGTGCATCGTTGCCCTCGGGTTCCAGCTGAATCCCGACGGCACCATGCGCGACGAACTGATCGAGCGGCTCAGGGTCGTGGCGAACAGTGCGGAGAAATACCCCAACGCGCTGATCGTCTGCACCGGCGGCGGGACAGCGGCGGAGAACGCCGCCGCCACGGAAGCCGGAGCCATGGCGGAGTGGCTGGCGGAGAACGGCGTTGCGCCGGAGCGCATCATCGTGGAGGACCGCTCTCTCACCACGGCGCAGAACGCCATCTATACCTTCGACATTCTGGCCGAGCAGTATCCCCAGGTAAAGCAGCTTGCCATCGCGTCCAGCGACTATCACATCGCCACCGGCACCCTTTTGTTTGAGGCAGAGGGGATCCTGCGGGCCGAAGATCCTGCGGCGCCGGAGATCCGGGTCGTCTCCAACGCCGCCTGGGCGGCGCCCTCCGGCAGCCTGTCCGCCATGTTCCAGGCGGGCGCGCTGATCGAGCTGTCCGGTGACGTGGATACGGCTTTCGAGATTTACTACGACACCTACGACATTCACGAGCTTCCCCCTCTGCCCTGACGCGGCGGGCTCCCGGTTTCCCGGGAAAAGCGAAAGCGCCTCTTCGCCGATCTGGAGGCCCGGTATCATCTGGACTTTGAAGGGCATCTGACCCAGCTTTATCACATGGAGACGCTCCACAAAACCGCGGAGTACATGAGGAAGCATACTTGACAAAAAAGCGGCCGTACCGGACAGTTTGCCCGATACGGCCGCTTTCCTATATGTTTCCGATCAGCTGCACAGGACCGTGATCACCATGGGCGAAAGTCCCGCGTCCCGGATCTTACCCAGATTGGCTTCCAGGACCGGCTGCCCTCTGGTGACCCGCTCCCCCTCTTTGACCCGGGGCAGAAGGCCGTCGCCGTTGAGCGTAAAGGTGTCGATCCCCACCAGCAGCAGGATCTCCATCCCGTCGTCGGTGCGGAAAGTCAGCGAATGACAGGTGTCGGCGATTTCGGCAACAACGCCGTCGCAGGGTGCCAGAATGTGCCCGTTCTCCGGAAGGATCCCGATGCAGCTTCCGATAACGCCCGAGGAGAACATGACGTCCGGGATCTGCTTCATGGGCACGGTCTCCCCGCCCACCGGCGCGGTGAGGGACAGATCGGCCGTACTCCGGCCGCCGGTGCTCATCAGGGGCTCCCCGGCCTCGATCCGCCGGGCTTTCTTTCTTCCGGTCCTGGCAAAGGATGCCGAGCGCATGGCGGCGGCCCGTTCGGCCGGGACTTCGGCCTCGAAGTGCAGCTCTTCCTCCCGGTACACGGCGTTTGTGATCAGGTAACTGCCGATATAGCTGATGACCAGGGCCATCAGATAGAGCAGAACGCTCCGCACCGAGCCGCCGGGTCCCGCGGTCATGACAAAGGCCCCGAGAAGGCCGGAGGGGCCCCAGGTGGTGGAGGCCACCTGGGTGACCATGATGAAGGCGCCGCCGAAGCCCGCGCCCAGTCCGGCGGTGAGGAAGGGTTTGCCCAGGGGAAGCGTCACGCCGTAGATCAGCGGCTCTCCCACGCCCAGAAGTCCCGCGGGCAGCGCGCCGGAGATCACCGAGCAAAGGTTGTTGTTCCCGACCTTTCTGGCCTTTTTCCACAGGGCCAGGGCCGCTCCCACCTGTCCGGCGCCGGCCATGGCCAGGGCGGGATAGAGGGTAATATAACCCAACTCCTGCAATTGGACGCTGTAGAGCGCCACCAGGCCGTGGTGCATGCCCGCAGCCACCAGGGGCAGGAAGAAGGCTGCGGCAAAATAGCCGGAGATCGCCCGGATCAGGACGTTTTCGGACAGGCAGGCCCTGCTGAACAGCCACACGATCCCCTCGGAGGCGTAGCCGAACAGGGGCATGATGAAGACGATATAGGGGATCACGCACAGGAACATGGTCAGCAGCGGCGTGAACACGACGTCGATGGATTCGGGCATGAGGGAACGGATGCTTTTTTCCACGTAGGCGATCAGAAGCGCGCCTGCGATGACGGCCAACACGCCGCCCTTCCCGCTGCACAGCACCGAATCCAGCGGTACCGCGCTGTTATACAGTCCCATGATGGCGGCGATCCGATTGATCCCGTCCAGAGAGGTGATCATGCCCAGCATACCGCCCAGAATGGGCGTGCCCCCGAAACGCTCCGCCGCGCGGTAGCCCGCCCAGGCGGTCAGGAAGGTCATCATGGAGGTGTTGATCAGCGTCAGGCTCTGGTAAAGGAAGGCCCAGATATTGTTGTCCGCATAATTCGGGACGGTCTGAGAAATCAGCGAGGCGAAGCCCCCGCAGAGTCCCGCGCTGATAATGCCGGGCAGCAGGGGGATAAAAATATCGCCGATGATCCTCAGACCGCTTCGGATCCGGTTTTGTTTCATGGATCTCGTCTCCTGTCTGCAGAATAGGAATCGATTCAGGTAGCCTGTCCCTCAGGCCCCAGGTAGCGGAAGCACAGCATGGTAAGATCGTCAAACTGCTCCGCTCCGTCCACAAAGCCGCTGACGTCCCGGGCGACATTGGCCAGGATCTGTTCCGGCTGCGCGTCCGGCTCCCGGTTCAGCGCCGCCAGCATCCGGTCGGTGCCGTACAGCTCCTGCTTCCCGTTCATCGCCTCCGGAACGCCGTCGGTATAGACGAAGAAGCTGTCGCCCGGCTCCATCCGGAACTCATGCTGCCGGAAGCGGATCCCCTTCATGCTGCCTACGGGCAAGGAATGACGGTAGATCACCAGCTCATAGCTGCCGTCGGCTTTGCGCACCACTGGATGCTCGTGCCCGGCGTTCGCCGCGACACCTCTTCCCGTGGAGATCTCAAGCACTCCCGTCCAGACGGTCACGAAGAAGTCCGCGTCGTTGCTCTCGCAAAGCTGGTTGTTCACGCTCTCCAGGGTCTCCGCCGGACTTTTCCCATTCTGCAGGCCGGATTTGATCAGGACGCGGGAGACCATCATCAGCAGCGCCGCGGGGACGCCCTTGCCGGACACGTCCGCTATCACAAAGCCGATGTGGTCGTGGTCGATCATGAAGAAATCGTAGAAGTCGCCGCCTATCTCCTTGGCCGGGGTCATGGTGGCGTAGAGGCTGAACTCCTTCCGGTCCGGAAAGGGCGGGAACAGCCTGGGCAGCTGGCTGCTCTGGATCCTGCTGGCCATGTCCAGCTCCGCGCCGATCCTCTCCTTCTCCGCGGTGACCCGCTTGATCTGGTCGATATACAGTCTGGTTCTGGCGGACTGCTTGGCAAAGGACTCGGCAAGCACCTCGATCTCGTCTCCGGTCCGGTACGCGTCCTCCATCATGAACTGCCGGTTCCGGACGCCCATGGAGGCCACGCGCCGGGTAATGGTGTTCAGCGGATCGGTGATCCGGCTTGCAATGGAGAAAGCGGAGGCCATTCCGGTCGCCACGATCAGAACCACAGTGAGCATAAGGATGTTCCGGGCGTGAAACATCTCCCGGTGGAAGTTATCCACAGCGCTGCTCCGAAAGCTCTCGTACTGGTCCTCCAGACCGCTGTCGATGTAGATCTGTTTCTGGGCCTCATAGGTATCGCTGACCAGCCGCTCTACTCTGGTCGACTGATAGAAGAAGACCGCCGTATAGGCCGCGATGATCAGAACCATCGTGATCAGCAGCATGCTGAATATCTTCCGCCGGATGCCGCCCGTGAAGAAATCTCTGCGTTTTTTCATGCCTGTCTCCCCGCAATGAAGTGCGTCGTTTCCTGTTTTATTGCTGATATTTTACTGAAAATCCGAACGGAATACAAGGTTTTTTTCACCGCTTCCGCTCCCGTCGGACAGAAACGCCTCTCCTTCCATCCCCCGGGGCAAAACATTTTTTCTCTTCCGCCCCCAAGCGGGTCTCAGAATACTGGACTTTTTCAGAATGATTTGCTAAAATATGGCCAGGGAAAACCCCATCAATAAAGACGAGAGGAGCCATTCACATGGGAAAGTTTGTAGTACGCCAAACCAAGACCGGTGTGAAATTTGATCTGAAGGCCACCAACGGCGAGATCATTGCTACCAGCGAGGTTTACACCACGGAGAGAACCTGCCTGCAGGGGATCCAGAGCGTCAAGAACAACTGCGTCGGCGGGATCGAAGATCAGACCGTGGAAAACTTCCAGGTCCTCAAGCACCCCAAGTTTGAGGTTTATGTGGACAAGGCCGGAGAATTCCGCTTCCGTCTGAAAGCGAAGAACGGGCAGATCATCGCCACCGGCGAGGGCTACAAGAGAAAAGACAGCTGCCTCAACGGCATCGAGAGCGTTAAGAAGAACGCCCCCGAAGCCCCCATCGAGAAGGAAGAATAAAGGCACACTCATAACACGGACAAAAGCCGGGAGTTTTTCGCTCCCGGCTTTGCTTTTCAAAAATGCTAAGCTCCCCTTCCGGTTCTCTCCGGAGGGGGAGCTTTGTGTTTCAATGGTTTTTACAGGGTCGCGGCCATGGCGGCGATCTTGTTCAGCACATCCTCGTCGTGGTTGGTGTACAGGCCCAGATCCTCCAGACCCAGATAGCCCAGGAAGTCTCCCTCGAAGGAGAAGCGGGCGCCGACATCCATGTCCGCGTCCCCGGAGGCCAGGAACATGGCCGCCTTCCTCAGCCGGGCCGGGGCCGTGGGATAGAGAGCGGAATAGAAGCGGTCGATGGCGCATTTGAGCTGGCCGGAGAGGTTGTGGTAATAGATGGGCGAGGCCAGCACCAGCATATCCGTCTCCGGCAGCCGGTCGTAGATCCGCTGCATATCGTCCTTCTGGACGCAGGCTCCCTGCCCCTTGCCGTGGCAGTATTCGCAGGCCAGGCAGCCGTGAATGTTCAGGCGGCAGACGTCGATCACCGTCACCCGATGTCCCGCTCCCTCGGCCCCGGAACGGAAGGCCGCGATCATCTTTGCCGTCTCTCCCCGGGGGCGGGGGCTGCCGTTCAGCACCAGAATATTCATTCTTCAGTCCTCCCAATACAGCGTCAGGGTCACATCGCCCTGGCCCAGAAGCGCGGCCAGATCCTCCGCACTCCGGTCGGTGATGTGTCCCAGGCGGGTATAAGCCCAGGAATTGGAGCCGTAGAACACCACGATCTGATTGCCGGAATACAGAACGATATCCCCGGCGTTGGTGGTGGTCTGCCTGTCGCTGCGCGGCAGGCTGCTGCCAAGGGGCCCAACCTGCTCAAAGCCGCCATACATGGACATAGCCACTGTCAGCGGCTCCGTCCGGCACAGCTCTCCCAGAGCCTCCACGGATTCGTTGTCTTCCCAGTTCACCAAGACTTCTGTCTGGTCGATCTTCAATTTCAGCATGGCTGTCTCCTTCGATTCTTCGATCTCTGTGGGTTCTTCCGCAGGTGCTTCCAGCTCTTCCGCAGGTGCTGTTACCGTCACTTCCGGCACGGGCGGTTCCGCCGGTTCGCTCTCCGGCTCCGCCCCGCAGGCGCACAGCAGCAGCGCCAGGAGCGTTCCGGCCAGGATCCCGGCCGCCGTCTTTCTTTTCTTCACAGCTTCCGCCCCAATTCAAAGGCGGCCTGCAGCTTCTCCGGGTGATCCTTCATCTCCCCGGTCCCGGTGACGCCGCCGCCGAATACTATCCCGGCCAGATGGGCCTCGGGGAAGCACTCGATCCAGCCCTCCAGGCCGCTGACGGCCCGCTGGGGGACGAAGTCCTCGTCCTCCGCCGCCGAGGCCAGGAAGTAGACCTCCCGGAAGCGGTAATCCGCCACAAACAGGGGGTTGCCGCGATCCAGCAGCGTCTTCATCTGGCCGCTCATCTCATAGTAGTAGATGGGTGTGGCGAAAACCAGCACGTCCGCCTGCTCCATCTTGGGCACGATCTGCTGCATATCGTCCCGGATCACGCACTTGCCGGTCTTCTGGCAGGCAAAGCAGCCCTGGCAGAAGCGCAGATCCTTTCCCCGCAGGGAGATGAACTCCACCTGGTGGCCGCCCTCCTCCGCGCCTTTGGCGAAGGCCTGGGCCAGTGCCTCGGAGTTGCTGCCCCGCCGGGGGCTGGTGGACAGGATCAAAACCTTCTTGCTCATGTTCCCTCTCCTTACTTCAGATACTTCCGGAAAAAGCTCTCCAGCTTGTCAAAGGGGATGGCGTTCTTGCCGCCGCCGTCATAGAGATCGGTATGGACCGCGCCCGGGATCAGCAGAAGCTCCTTGTTGTCCGTGACCTTGTTGCCCCGGATCATGTCGGCATAGGCGTCCTTGCCAAAGTAGCAGGAGTGGGCCGCGTCTCCGTGCATCACCAGCACCGCCGAACGGATCTCGTTGGAGTAGCGCAGGATGGGCTGGTTCAGGAAGCTCTGGCAGCCGATCACGTTCCAGCCGCCGTTGGAGTTCAGGGACCGGGGGTGGTAACCCCGGGGCGTCTTGTAGTAGTCGTAATAGTCCTTGACGAAGAAAGGCGCGTCCTCGGGCAGGGGATCCACCACGCCGCCCCCCAGCTTGTAGGACCCGGCCTTGTAATCCTCCAGACGCTGGGCGCACAGGGCCGCCCTCTGGGCGTAGCGGGCCTCCTCGCTGTCCTGAGCATCAAAGTAACCCTTGGCGTTGACCCGGGTCATGTCGTACATGGTGGAGGCCACCGTGGCCTTCACCCGGGTATCCAGCGCAGCCGCGTTGATCGCCATGCCGCCCCAGCCGCAGATGCCGATGATGCCGATGCGCTCCGGGTCCACCCGCTCATGCAGGGACAGAAAGTCCACCGCCGCCATAAAGTCCTCGGTGTTGATGTCCGGGGAGGCCATATACCGGGGGAAACCGCCGCTCTCGCCGGTGAAGGAGGGATCGAAGGCCATAGTCAGGAATCCCCGCTCGGCCATGGTCTGGGCGTAGAGACCGGAGCACTGCTCCTTCACCGCGCCGAAGGGGCCGCAGACCGCGATGGCGGGCAACTTTCCCTCCGCCGCCTTGGGCAGATACAGATCCGCCGCCAGGGTGATCCCGTAACGGTTCACGAACAGCACCTTGCTGTGCTCCACCTTGTCGCTTTTGGGGAAGGTCTTATCCCAGTCCCGGGTCAGATTCAATGCTTCGGTCTTCATCATAGTCCTTTTTCTCCTTTTTTCATTTGTTGTGCTTTCCGGATGAGCAGATCCAGACGATCCAGCTGTTTCTGCTTTTCATGCAGAGTCTCCAGCTGTCGGCAGCGGCAGCAGCGCAGCCACCGGATCAGCGCTTCCCGGTCGCCCGCTTCCAACAGGGCCTGGGCCCTTGCGATGCTGCCCACGTCACAGCCGGCGTCCTCCATCCGGCTGCGCAGCGAGATCCCTTCGTCCATCTCCCCGCTCTCCTTTCCTTTGCTGATTTTATTCTAACAGCTTGCATTTGCATGCGCTAATAGTTATAATGTATATCATGATATACGTTTTCTGCATTTCTCAAGGAGGACCCTTCCATGGAGATCCGCACTCTGCGCTATTTTCTCGCCGTGGCCCGAGAGGAAAATATGACCCGGGCGGCCGAGCTTCTGCACGTCACCCAGCCCACCCTCTCCCGGGCACTGCGTTCTCTGGAGGAGGAGCTGGGCAAAAAGCTCTTCACCCGCCACAGCTTCCATATCTCTCTGACAGAGGAGGGCGTTCTGCTTCGGGACCGGGCCGAGGATCTGATCACCATGGCCGACAAGATCGAGCAGGAATTTCTGACCCTGGACGACGTCACCGGAGGCGAACTGTATCTGGGCCTGGCGGAGTCCTACCAGATCCGGTATCTGGCCCGGGAGCTGCGCAGCCTGAAGCTCGCCTGTCCCGGGCTGCGCTATGCCATCACCAGCGGCGACACCGAGCAGGTCACGGAAAAGCTGGACAAAGGCCTGCTGGATTTCGCGGTGCTGTGCGACAAACCCGATCCCCGGAAGTACGATTTCATCCTGTTTCCGGAGAAGGACCTCTGGGGCCTGATCCTGCCGGCCACCGATCCCTTGGCGGAAAAAGACGCCATCCGGGCGGAGGACCTGGCCGGGCTTCCCCTCTTCACCTCGGAGCAGGGTTGGGAGGGGGATATCAAAGCCTGGGCCGGGGACCGCTTCGGAGACCTGCGGCTGGAGGGCTCCTCAAGGCTTGCCTACAACGCCTCCCTCTTCGTCCGGGAGGGGCTGGGCTATCAGCTCTCCTTCGACCACCTGGTGGACACCTCCCCCGGGAGCGGCCTTGCGTTCCGCCCTCTCTCGCCCCGGCTGGAGGTCAGCCTGTACCTGATCTGGAACCGGTACCAGGCCTTTACCCCTATCGCCGAACGATTTCTGGACCAGGTGCGGGAGTCCTTTCGGCGCAGCGGGCAGACCGCACGCTGAACGGCTTCGGCCCTTGACAAATCCCCCTGCTTTCTGTAGTCTAACAGTAAACTATTATTGGAGGTTCGGCCATGAAAAGAATGGTCTGTCTGCTGCTCAGTCTCCTTCTGCTGCTGTCCCTCTGTGCCTGCGGCGGAGGCGAAACCCGTTCCATGCCCGAATGGGAGCCGGGGGAAGACGCTGCGGCCATGGAGGAAGCGGACCTGGATCTGACCGCCTGCCACGATGCGGAGGAGGCCTCGGCGGAGTTGATTCACTTGAATCAGGATCCCACCGGCTACCTGGGGATGAGCCTGCGGATGAGCGGTGTGTTTTCCATGTACGAAAGCCACGGGAAGACCTTTTACTACTGCGGGCTGCGGGATGAGGACGGCTGTGTGGAAAACATGGAGCTGCTCTTCCCTGACGGTCTGCCGGAGGACTTCCCCAAGCCGGGTGAGGAGATCACCGTGCTGGGCCGGGTCTCCCGCTATACCGTGGAGCGAAACGGCGAGAGCTTCGTCTGCGCCGTTCTGGAGGACGTCCGCCTGGACTGAGAAAATTTCTCTTGACGAAGCCGCTCCTCGGTGCTACAATACGCAGGAATGCGCCCGCAATCTATGTCCCAGGGTCATGCCGCTATCGCGGTGTCCTTTCCGCCTGGCACTTGGATGCTGGTAAACGATGATTCCGCGCGGCGAGAGCTGATGCCGAGGAAATCTTCGTCAGATCAAGGCGCAAGAACGCAGGAATTCTTTGTGTATTTCAAGTTCTTGTAACGCAGAGCTGGCGAATGATTTACCGGCAGACGCCGAAGGCGCCGGAGTCGGCGTTTACCTATGGGTATAGCAAAATTTGAAAGGAGAATTTCCCATGATCACCAAAGAAGTCAAGACCAAAGTTATCGGCGAGAACGCCACCCACGAGGGCGACACCGGCTCCCCCGAGGTCCAGGTCGCGATCCTCACCCAGCGTATCCGCGAGCTGACCGAGCACCTGAAGCAGCACCCCAACGACGACCACAGCCGTCTGGGCATGTACAAGATGGTCGGTAAGCGCCGCCGTCTGCTGGACTATCTGGCGAAGAAAGACATCGAGCGTTACCGCGCGATCATCGCCAAGCTGGGTATCCGCAAGTAATCATCGCTTGCGTCCCGGTTCTTTCTGAAGGGAATGAAGGTTTTGAACGCAGGGGAGAATTGAATATTGTCCCCTGCGTTTTTCTTCGCCCTGCGTCCCCGGCTTCGTATTTGGAAGAAGGCACTCCCGGCGCGCCCTGTTCCAAGTGCGGATCTGGGGAAACCACGTCACCGCATAGACAAGCCCCTCACGCCGTCTCCCCTCAGGCAAGGGAGGCTAAGAAGAAAAGGCATACCCCTCCGTCGTCCGCCTCGCGTGGGATCGGCGGACGCCACCTCCCCTTAGGCAGGGGAGGCTAAGAAGAAAAGGAGATTGAATATGATCATCACCAACAAGCAGTTCCCCAACTACCGCAAGTACGAAATGATGTACGAAGGCCGTCCCCTCTCCATGGAAGTGGGCAAGATGGCAGAGCTGTGCAACGCCGCTGTTCTCGTGAAGTACGGCGAGACCACCGTCCTGGTGACCTGCACCGCCTCCGCCCGCCCCAAGGACGGCATCGACTACTTCCCTCTCGCCGTGGACTTCAACGAGAAGCTCTACGCCGTGGGCCGGATCCCCGGCAGCTTCATGCGCCGTGAGGGCAAGCCCAGCCTGCCCGCCGTGCTGGCCTCCCGTCTGATCGACCGGCCCATGCGCCCCCTGTTCCCCTCCGACCTGCGCAATGACGTGGTCATCGCCTGCGAGGTCCTGAGCGTGGATCGGGACTGCAGCCCCGAGATCACCGCCATGATCGGCGCCTCCGCCGCGGTCAGCATCTCCGATGTTCCCTTCAACGGGCCCATCGCCGGCATCGTTCTGGGCTGGGACGGCAAGAAGTACCTCTTCAACCCCACTCAGGAAGAGCGGAAGACCAACCGCATGACCACCACCATCGCCGCCACTCACAAGAAGATCGTCATGATCGAGTCCGAGGCCGACCAGGTTCCCGACGACGTGATGTACGAGGGCATCGTCCAGGCTCACGAGCATCTGCAGCCCGTGCTGGATCTGATCGACAAGATGGTGGAGGAGATCGGCAAGCCCAAGTTTGAGTACGAGCACGCCTCCTTCGACGACGAGCTGTTTGAGCTGCTGGTCGCCAACGAGTTTGAGTCCATGGAGTACTGCATGGACACCGACGACAAGAACGTACGCGAGTCCCGGGTCAACGACTGGATCACCATGGTCCAGGAGAAGTATCTGGACGAGCATCCCGACATGATGCAGTACATGGACGAGATCCTGTACAAGCTGCAGAAGAAGGTCGTCAAGAAGTGGCTGCTGGCCGGCAAGCGCGTGGACGGCCGTCAG
>CADAHL010000041.1 GCA_902787755.1 Oscillospiraceae bacterium | reverse complement strand
TCTTGAGCACCTTGATCATCAGCTCGCAGCCGGCCTTGGGAGTGTTCTCCATCAGGGCCATGGCGACCTTGGCGTCCTTGCCGCGGATCATGTTGCAGATGATCTCGACCTTACGGGGAGAAATACGGGCGTATTTGTGCTCGGCACGTGCAATTTTCTTCTCGTCCATGTTCTCTCCTCCTTACTTGCCGGTCTTGCTTCCGGCGTGGCCGCGGAAGGTACGGGTGGGGGCGAACTCGCCCAGCTTGTGTCCGACCATATCCTCGGTCACGTACACGGGAACGTGACGGCGGCCGTCATGAACGGCGATGGTGTGTCCGACGAAGGACGGGAAAATCGTGGAGGAGCGGGACCAGGTCTTGATGACCTGCTTGTTGCCGCTCTGATTCATCTGATCGACTCTCTTCAGCAGCTCGGGAGCGGCGAAGGGGCCCTTCTTAATACTTCTGCTCATTTACCGATTCCCTCCTTACTTGGCGTTGCGGCGCTTGACGATGAACTTGTCAGTCTTGTTCTTCGTCTTGCGGGTCTTGTAACCCAGTGCGGGCTTGCCCCAGGGAGTAACAGGGCCGGGACGGCCGATGGGGGACTTGCCCTCACCACCACCATGGGGGTGATCATTGGGGTTCATAACGGAGCCGCGGACGGTGGGGCGGATGCCCATGTGACGTTTGCGGCCGGCCTTGCCGATGTGGACATTGGCGTGGTCGATGTTGCCGACCTGGCCGATGGTGGCCATGCAGTCCAGACGGACCTTGCGCATCTCGCCGGAGGGCAGACGCAGGGTGGCCATGCCGTTCTCCTTGGCCATCAGCTGAGCGGCGACGCCGGCGGAACGAACCAGCTGGGCGCCCTTGCCGGGATACAGCTCGATGTTGTGGATGATGGTACCCACGGGGATATTCGCCAGAGGCAGCGTGTTGCCGGGCTTGATGTCGGCAGCGGCGGAGGAGACGATGGTGTCGCCCACGTTCAGGCCAACAGGAGCCAGGATGTAGCGGCGCTCGCCATCCTCATACTCGCACAGAGCGATGTAGGCGCTGCGGTTGGGGTCGTACTCCAGACGCAGGACCTTGGCGCTCATGTCCAGCTTGCTGCGCTTGAAGTCGATCACACGGTACTTCTGACGGTTGCCGCCGCCCTGGTGGCGGACGGTGATGCGGCCGTAGCTGTTGCGGCCGGCGTTCTTCTTCAGGACCTCGGTCAGGGACTTCTCCGGCCGGGCGTGCTTGTCCACGCCGTCGAAGCCGGAAACGGTCATATGACGTCTGGCAGGAGTAGTCGGTCTGTAGGTTTTAATAGACATTCTTGTTTCCTCCCTTAAACCATGCCTTCGAAGAGCTCAATGGTCTTGGAGTCGGCACTGAGCTTCACGACAGCCTTTTTCCAGGAGGCGGTCTTACCCATGGGGTAAGCGCCGGTACGCTTGGCCTTGCCAATCACGTTCTCGGTGGTGACCTTAATGACGGTCTCTTGATCTCGATCTTGTTGGCGTCCTTGGCGACCTCAAAGGCATACTTCTTGATGTCCAGGTCTTCCATGGACTGCTCGGTGATGATGGGGCGAATGATGATGTCGTATGCGGTCTTCATCAGGCGAACACCTCCTCGATCTTCTGGAGCGCGGCCTTGTCAACGATCAGCTTGCCGCTGGTGAGAATCATATAGGGGCTGAGGATGGTGGCGATGGTGGTGGTCACGCCGGCGATGTTGCGGGCGGACTTGACGACCTTCTCGTCCACATTCTCGGTGACGACCAGGGCCTTGCCCTCGACGCCCAGCTTGGTCAGGAAGCCCTTGAAGGCCTTGGTCTTGATCTCGTCGACAGTCAGACCGTCGATGACGATGATCTCATTGTCCTGGGCCTTGGCGGACAGGGCGGACTTGAGAGCCAGCCGCTTGACCTTCTTGTTCAGCCGGTAGCTGTAGTCCCGGGGCTTGGGAGCGAAGGCTACGCCGCCGTGGGTCCACACAGGAGAACCTGCGTAGCCGGCGCGGGCGCGGCCGGTGCCCTTCTGACGCCAGGGCTTCTTGGTGGTGAAGGAAACCTCACCCTTGGTAAGTGCGCTCTGGGTACCCTGGCGGCAATTGGCCAGGTGGTTCTTGATGGAATCGTGCAGCACGCTCTTGTTGGGCTCGATCCCAAAGATGGCCTCGGAGAGCTCGATCTCGCCGATCTTCTCGCCTGCCATATTGAAAACATTCGCTTTAGGCATTTATGCTGCTCTCCTTTCTTTACTTGGTACGGGCGGAAGCCTTCTGCGGGTTGACACGAGCGGAAGCCTTCTGCGGGTTGAGGCTGATGCCAGCGCCTTCGCCCTTCTTGACGGGCTGGGTCTTGGCGGTAGTCTTGATATACACGATGCTGCCCTTGGGGCCGGGAACGGCGCCGCGGATGGCGATCAGATTCAGCTCTGCGTCTACCTTCACCACGTCCAGATTCTGAACGGTGACCTGGTCAACGCCCATGTGGCCGGCCTGCTTCTTGCCCGGGAAGATCCGGGAAGGATCGGTGCTGGAGCCCATGGAACCGGCGTGACGGTGCACAGGACCGCCGCCGTGGCTGGTGGGAGTGCGGCCCTGGCCGAAGCGCTTGATCACGCCGGCGTAGCCGTGGCCCTTGCTGATACCGGTGACGTCGACCTTCTCGCCTTCGGCGAACACGTCGGCCTTCACCACATCGCCAACTTCCAGCTTGCTGCTGTCTTCCAGACGGAACTCCTTCAGATGCTTCAGAGGAGCAACGCCCGCCTTCTTCAGGTGTCCCTGCTCGGGCTTGGAGAGCTTCTTCTCGGCGACTTCTTCGTAGCCGAACTGGACGGCGTCATAGCCTTCCTTTTCCTTGGTCATCTTGGCGACCACAGTGCAGGGGCCAGCCTCGATGACGGTGACGGGAATGACCTTTCCCGCCTCGTCGAAGATCTGCGTCATGCCGACCTTCTTGCCAATGATGGCTTTCTTCATTCTATTTCCTCCTTCGGTTATTGGTTGCCTCGCTTGACCCGGGGGTCATCCCGTCCAGAGGCTGGCAACTTAACCCGTCCGCATTCGCAAGTTACGGACTGTGGGTCTTTCATGTGGGTTCAGCTTTCTGTTTTTTCCTAAAAACTAAAAACTGAAAACGAAAAACTCGCTTAGAGCTTGATCTCGATCTCCACGCCGGCGGGAACTTCCAGGTTCATCAGGGCCTCGACGGTTTTCTGAGTGGGAGAGACGATGTCGATCAGACGCTTGTGGGTGCGGCGCTCGAACTGCTCCCGGCTGTCCTTGTACTTGTGAACGGCACGCAGGATGGTGACGATCTCGGTCTTGGTGGGCAGGGGGATGGGTCCGGAGACCTTGGCGTCGGTGCGCTTGGCAGCTTCCACGATGGTCTCGGCGGCCTTGTCGATGAGCTGGTGGTCATAGGCCTTCAGGCGGATGCGGATCATGTTCTTGCTGTTTGCCATGGGTGATTTCTCCTTTTTCGTACGTTTTTTCGGCGGCATTGGGGACCGCCATCCTTATGCGTACGGATGAAGCCCGTTTTTTCTTATACACGCAACCGTGCGTATCAGACCGTGTCCGAAAAACAAACCGGCCAATTTGGCCGGTCGATCCCCCGCACACGCGATATACGCATGTATAAGACAGGTTTCAGCCGCCCGATTGCGTACCGGGACTGGCCCGATACCGGACATACTCCACGGAAGTTACCTCGGTGTTCCGAGCAATCTCCCGCTTCATCGCATAATACGCCCTGCTTTCTTGGCAGGCGCTTAATTAATATACCAAGAGTCCGGTAGAATGTCAAGCACAATTTTCGTTGTTTTTGCAGAAATTTGTCCTGGGATTTTGGTAGTTTTGACAAGAGTCCAAAAAGTGCCTTCTTTCGGCCCGAATTGACTTTCCCATGGCCGTATGATAAGATGTGCCAAAGAAATATCCGTGGGAAGGAGATCGTTTTGGTATGAAATCCGGATCTCTCAGCTTCCGTCTGATCCTCATTCTGGTTTTGGCGGCGCTGGCCCTGAGTCTTGTTCCGATCCTGCTGACCGGGCGTTACGCCCTGCCGGCGGCGGACGATTTCAATTACAGCTTCCGGGCCCGCCACCTGGTGGAGTCCGGCGCCGGCTTTCCCGGGGCGGTGCGAGGCGCGGTCGAGACGGTCCGGGCCTTCTACGGCACCTGGCAGGGTACCTTCTCCGCGATCTTTCTGATGGCCCTGCAGCCCTCGGTTTTCGGCGAAGGCTGGTACACCCTGACCCCGGTCATTATGCTCGGCGCGCTGCTGGCGGGGACCTTCGTCCTGTGCCTCACCTCCGCCCGGCGTGTTTTCGGCCTGTCCGGTTCTACAGGCGGCATTGCCGCCGCCCTGGCGCTGTTTCTCGGGATCCAGCTGCTTCCCTCCCCCGTTCAGGGTCTGTTCTGGTACAACGGTTCCATCTATTATATATTTTTCCACAGCCTGGCCCTGCTGGCTCTGGCGCTGGGGATCCGCCTGGTGAAGGACGGCGGCCTGTGGCGCTGTGTGCTCCTTTGCCTGTTGGCTCTGATCCTGGGCGGCGGCAACTATGTGACCGCCCTGTGCTGTTCGATCCTGGTCCTGTCCGGGATCCTGCTGCTGGTTTTTCTGAAAAACCCGGGCTGGAAGCGCCTGATCCTGCCGGCGCTGCTGCTGCTCATCGCCTTTGCCGTCAGCATGGCCGCCCCGGGCAACGCCGTGCGTCAGACCCAGACCCAGCATCAGCCCCAGGCGGTACAGGCAGTGCTGCAGTCCTTCGCCGCCGGCGGGCGCTTTGCCGTGAAGTGGATGAGCCTGCCCCTGGCCGGAAGCCTGCTGTTCCTGGCGCCCATCTTCTGGTTTGCCCTCAGGGACTGCCGGTTCTCCTTCCCCTGCCCCTGGCTGGTCACCCTGTATTCCTACTGTCTGTTCTCCGCCATGTTCTGCCCCACGCTCTACGCCCTGGGCAGCTACGGCGACCTGCGCCTGCTCAATATTCTCTATCTCACTTATGTCCTTCTGCTGATCCTGAATCTGCTGTGGTGGCTGGGCTGGCTCTCCGGCCGAAGAGCCAGGACGGGCGAAAGCCGCCCGCCCCTGCGGATTCTGGCTCCCGCCGCTCTGGTCCTGGTGCTCTGCCTGGGCGCGCACCTGGCCCTGGGCTCCTACACCGGGACCATGTGCCTGGGCGCCCTGCGCAGCGGAGAGGCTCAGGCCTATGCCGCCTGCGGTCGGCAGCGCCTGGAACAGCTCCACGACCCCGCGGTGCGGAACGCGGTGCTGAAACCCTTCCCGTCCCAGCCCTACGTGCTCTTCCTCTCGGACGTGACGCCGGACCCGGAGGACTGGCGGAATGTGGCGGTGGCGGAGTACTATAATAAGGAAAGCGTGGTCCTCGGTTCTGCGGAAGCCGAAGGAGAAAGGAGCGCTCCGTGAGCTTTGATCGTTTGCTGCCCCCGCAGCGTCGGGGTCCCAGGCTGTTGGCCCTGTCGGTCCTGCTGCTGATCCTGTTCTACATGGCCTGGCCGGTGAACTTCTACCTGGCCGAAAACCTGAAGCGCAGTTACTACATGACCTTCGTGCCGGTGCTCACCGCCGGAGCCCTCTATTTCGGCGGGCTGAAGCGGGGCCGGGAATATCTGCTGGTGTTTCTGTACTGGATCTGGTTCCTTCTGACCCGGATCCTCTGCGGCGACCCGGCGCTGAAGCTGGAGTACGTCACCTGGGTGGACCTGTCCCTGATGCTGCCCTGCCTGCTGACCGGACTGGTGCTGGAAAAAGACGAGCGGCGCAGTCTGCTGGACTGGCTCGGCGGGCTGATGGGCGCCTTCTATTTTGTGCTCGGCCTTCTGGCCCTGTACGCCTCGGTCCGGCGCACCACGCTCATTAACCCCATTACCGGCGGCTACCTGGGTGTGGATCTGGAGGACAGCTTCCGGCGCATCAACATCCTGGACACCAACGTGGACGTGACCGCCTGCTGGTACATGATGATCATTCTGGTCCTGGTCCATCAGTTCTTCACCTGCCGCAGCAGGCTCTGGCGCATTCCCATCGCCCTGGCCCTGCTGGTGGACTACGCGGTCATCACCATCACCTACACCCGCAGCGTTCAGCTCTCCCTGGCCCTGGTGCTGGCCATGCTGATCTGCCTGCCGGTGCGCCACGCGCTGAGGGGCAAGAGCAAGGCTCTGGTGGTGCTGTGTATGCTCGCGGTCTTTGTTCTCAGCGCCGGCGGACTGTTTCTGGGTCACCGGGCCGTGGCCGCAGGGCTGGGAGCGATCTCCCAGCAGGTAAGCCTGGAGCAGACCCCGGAGCCCGCAGCGCTTCCGGAAGCCCCGGCGGCCCCCGTCGCTGAGGCCGAAACGGCGCCGGAAAGCCCCACGGAGACGGAAGATTCCTTTGCCGATCCCAGAGCCTGGAACGGAAACCTGAACGGCTTCTCCTCCGGGCGGATCGCCATTTACAAATCCGCCTTCTACGTCATGGGGAAGAATCCCGCCGTACTCCTGCGGGGCAGCCTGGAGCGGGATTACATGACCATCGCCAACGAGGTGCTGCCCAGGAAAACCGTGCACTACCAGAACTATCTGCTGGAGGTGCTGATGCTCACAGGCATCCCCGGCTTCCTGCTGGTGCTGGCCTTCACCCTGCTGATCGTGATAAAGGGTCTGCGCCTGTTCTTCGCCCCGGAGGATCGGGTCCCGCTGGGAGACAAGCTGCTGGGCCTGCCGGTAGCCGCCATGATGCTCTACGGGATGTTCGAGCGCTGCATCTTCACCTATATGGACGTGCGCTTTCTCTACTTCTTCCTGTTCTGCGGTCTGATGCTGGCGGCGTACCGGGAACATTTCGAGACAAACAAGCTATGACAAAAACGCTGGGACGTAAAAATCCCAGCGTTTTCCACTCGTTTATTGCATCAGCAGTTCTTCCAGCGCCCCGGCGCTGTCGGCAATTTTCTCCGCGCCGGCGGCGATAAGCTGCTCCCGATCCCGGAAGCCCCAGCTGACAAAGATCCCGTCCATACCGGCGTTTCGGGCCGTCTCCACGTCCACCTCGGAGTCGCCCACATAGACGCACTTGCCAATCTCCACGCCCATGCGCCGGGCCGCGGTCAGCACCGCCGAGGGATCCGGTTTCCGGCGAACCGTTTCGCTCTCCCCCACCGCCGTCTCCAGCAGGCCGGGGAAAAAGGCCTCCGCCAGCTCCCGCACCGCCGGATCCGGTTTGTTGGAGATGATGGCCAGCTTCACGCCCCGGTCCCGCAGCCGCTCCATCAGCGGCAGGATCCCCGGATAGGGCTGAGTGGCGATCCGGCAGTGGGCGTCGTACCAGGGTTTGTACCAGTCCAGGACCTGCTGCCGTCTCGCCTCCGGGCAGTCCTCGGGGACGCAGAAGTCGATCAGATGCGCGGCGCCGTTGCCCAGGCCGGCCCGGACCCGCTCCCGGTTCACAGTCGGCAGAGAGAATTCCTCCAGGCTCCGGTTCACCGCCCGGTACAGATCCTCCAGGGTGTCCAGCACCGTTCCGTCCATATCAAAAAGCACCGCCTGATAACCCATAGCCCGCTCTCCTTCTTCTTCGGCTCATCCCATTCTGTTCATCCCATTATAATATGGTTGTCAAGTGCAGAGCCGAATCCGAGATTGCAAAAAAACCGGGGCTATGGTATGATCATACCGTCAAAATCTTTAACGAGGTGACATTATGGAAGGCTTTCGTATTTTAGAGATCAAACAGAGCGTTTTTGAGAGCAATGACCGGGAGGCCGACAAGCTGCGTCAGGAGCTGAAGAAGAACAAGGTATTCCTGCTGAATCTGATGAGCTCCCCCGGCTCCGGCAAGACCACTACGCTCCGGGCCACCATCGCCGCCCTGAAGGACGAGTTCCGGATCGGCGTCATGGAGGCCGATATCGACTCCGACGTGGACGCGGCCACCATCGAGAAGACCGGCGTGAAGGTCATTCAGCTGCACACCGGCGGCATGTGCCATCTGGACGCGGGCATGACCCGGCAGGGCCTGGAGGGCCTGGGTGTGGACGATGTGGACTTCGCCATTCTGGAGAACATCGGCAACCTGGTCTGCCCCGCCGAGTTCGACACCGGCTCGGTGAAGAACGCCATGATCCTCTCCGTTCCCGAGGGCGATGACAAGCCCCTGAAGTACCCGCTGATGTTCTCCATCTGCGACGTGCTGCTCATCAACAAGATCGACGTGCTCCCCTACTTTGACTTCGATATCGAGCGCTGCAAGGAGTATGTGCTGCGCCTGAATCCCAACATGAAGATCATCCCCATCTGCGCCCGCACCGGCGAAGGCGTGGAGGCGTTCGCCCAGTGGCTGCGGGAGCAGATCACAGCCTGGAACGCCGACTGATCCCGGCTTCCCCCCAGAGGAGAGAGAAACGATGTCCTACAAGGTCCTGTTATTAAACGGCAGCCCCAAGGCCCGGGGCTGCACCGCCCGGGCGCTGCAGGAGGTGGCCCAGACTCTCCAGGCCGAGGGCGTGGAGACCGAGATCATCCAGATCGGGTCCGAGGCCGTCCGGGGCTGCATGGCCTGCAACTGGTGCGGCAAGCACGACCGCTGCGTCATCGACGACAAGGTGAACCAGGTGGCGAAAAAGCTGGCCGAGGCCGACGGTCTGGTGATTGGCAGTCCGGTGTACTACGGCTCGCCCAACGGAACGCTCCTGTCCTTCCTGGACCGGCTGTTCTACAGCGCACCCTTCTCCATGCACATGAAGGTGGGCGCCTCCGTGGTCAGCTGCCGGCGGGGCGGCAACACCGCTTCCTTTGACGTGCTGAACAAGTACTTCACCATCTCCGGCATGCCCATCGCCTCCAGCACCTACTGGAACCAGGTCCACGGCTTCTCCGCCGAGGACGTGGAGAAGGATCTGGAGGGCCTGCAGACCATGCGGAATCTGGCCCGGAACATGGCCTTTCTGATCCGCGCCATCGACAAGGCCCGCGCGGCCGAAGGGCTGCCCCAGGTAGAACACGATAGTTTTACCAGCTTTCCCGACGGAAAGTGATCCGAGGAACGATTGAGGAGGTATTCGCATCATGAAAAAAGTCACGACGAAGAAAAAGTCCCTGGTCAAGAAGCTGATAGGCTCCGAGAAGAAAAAGATTCAGCGCAAGACCCATGCGGCTCTGTTGAAGCTCGGCGGCAAGCTGCTGCTGGTGCTGTTCCTGGTGGCCCTCGGCTTCTTCCTGGGTGTCCACCGCCGGGTGATCCTGGCCAAAATCAAGGGCGAAGAGCTGCCCGAGCCCCCGGAAGGCCACTGCTGCCACGGCAAAAAGGAAGAAGAGACCTGATCTCCTCCCCTGGAGACGAAAAGCGGACCTGCGACGGTTTGTGTCGCGGGTCCGCTTTTGTCTGTTCCCTTATTCCTTTTTCGCCGTATCAATGCTGTCCTTGTACACGAAGAAGCGCTGATAGAGAAACTCGGTGACGAAATTGAGGATCATATTGATGGCGGTGACCAGATACTCGTTCCAGCCCAGGCCGGTGAGCCAATGCTCCAGGAGCGTGCTCAGCGGCGTGAAGACCAGGTAATAGCAGGCCACCTTGAACATGGCCACCGGCACGTTGGCCGCGGACTGGAAGGTGAACTTCCGGTTCAGCGTAAAGTTCCACAGCACCGACAGCACCAGGGCGGTCAGATAGCTGAGCCAGTAGGGCAGATGCAGCAGCTCGTTGAGCAGCGCAAAGCTGACGATCTCGATGATCCCCGCGCTGGCGGAGAACAGGGTGAACTTCACCACCCGCCAGATCTCTTTTTTCTTGTTCGCTTCCATGGTTTCCACCTCCGGACAAGCGGAATCATACCACATTATGCCGAAGGATTCAAGATACAACAAAAATTTAAAATTTCGCCCGCCGCCAGTATCCTCGTTCTAAAAACGGAAAACGTAAAACTCGTTCCCCGTCCCCTGTGTACTGAGTACTGCGCACTGCGTACTGCGCGCTCCCTCACTTGCTTCCCGCTTCCAGATCGGCGATGTGCATATACTCGTCGTAGGTGCAGAGCCTGTCGATGATCCCGTCCTCGGTGATCTCGATGATCCGGTTGGCCACGGTCTGGGTCAGCTGGTGGTCGTGGCAGGAGAAGATGATGTTGTACTTGAAAGCGTCCAGGCCGTTGTTCAGGGCGGCGATAGACTCCAGATCCAGGTGGTTGGTGGGCTGATCCAGCACCAGGAAGTTTGCGCCGGAGAGCATCATCCGGGAGAGCATGCAGCGGACCTTCTCGCCGCCGGAGAGGACCTTGGCGGGCTTGTACACATCGTCGCCGCTGAAGAGCATCCGCCCCAGGAAGGTGCGCAGATAGCTTTCCCTCTTGTCCTCGGAGAACTGGCGCATCCACTCGATCAGGTCCCCGTCGAAGCCGTCAAAGTAGCTGTTGTGGTCCTTGGGGAAGTAGCTGGGCTGGATGGAGGCGCCCCACTTCACCGTGCCGGAATCCGGCTCCTCCTCCCCCATCAGGATCTTGTAGAGCAGGGTCACCGCCAGCTCGTTCTTGCCCACGATGGCGATCTTGTCCTCCTTGCCCACAATGAAGCTGACCTTGTTCAGCAGCTTCACCCCGTCCACGGTCTTGGAGATCTCGGTCACGAAAAGCCGATCCTTGCCAGGCTCCCGCTCGGCCTTGAAGCCCACCCAGGGGTAGCGGCGGTTGGAGGCGGGCAGCTCCTCCACCGTGATCTTGTCCAGCAGCTTCCGGCGGGAGGTCGCCTGCCGGGACTTGGACTTGTTGGCAGAGAAGCGGGCAATAAAGGTCTGGAGCTCTGCGATCTTCTGCTCGGCCTTCTTGTTCTGGTCCCGGATCAGCTTCTGGATCAGCTGGCTGGACTCGTACCAGAAGTCGTAGTTGCCCACGTACATCTTGATCTTGCCGTAGTCGATGTCCACAATATGGGTACAGACGTTGTTGAGGAAGTAGCGGTCATGGCTGACCACGAGAACGGTGCCCTCGTAGTCCATGAGGAAATCCTCCAGCCAGACCACGCTGGCCAGATCCAGGTTGTTGGTGGGCTCGTCCAGCAGCAGCACGTCCGGATGCCCGAACAGAGCCTGGGCCAGCAGCACCTTCACCTTCAGCCGGGGGTCGATATCCCGCATCAGGCTCTCGTGCAGCTCTACGTCCACCCCCAGGCCCTGGAGGATCCGCCCCGCGTCGGACTCGGCCTCCCAGCCGCCCAGCTCGGAGAATTCCTCCTCCAGCTCGGCTGCCCGCAGGCCGTCCTCGTCGGAAAAGTCGGGCTTGTCGTAGATGGCCTCCCGCTCCCGGCCGCAGTCAAAGAGCCTCTGATGGCCCATGATGACCGTGTCCAGCACCCGGCAGTCGTCATACAGGCTCTGGTTCTGCTTCAGGACCGACATCCGGCGCTTGGGCTCCAGCACCACCGAACCGGAGGTGGGCTCCAGCTCGCCGGAGAGGATCTTAATGAAGGTGGACTTTCCCGCGCCGTTGGCGCCGATGATGCCGTAGCAGTTGCCGGCGACGAACTGCAGATCCACCTTGGAAAACAGCACGGACGAGCCGAACTGCATGGAAAGGTCGTTGACAGAGAGCATGGCTGGCCTCCCAAAAGAATCGTTTTTCTCATTGTATCACAGGCCACGGGAATATGGTATCCCGAAATTGAAAAAACAGGACCGGACCGCCTGTGCAGCCCGATCCCGTTCTCTCTTCACGTTTCGTTCTTATCTCTTCCCTTGTCAGACCTTCCGGTCTCTCACCTGGGAATCATAGTGCTTGTTGAGGAAGGGGCGAACCACATAGTAGATCAGCTTGTTCTCGCCGTTGAACATATACAGGGCGAAGGTCAACACGAAGGTGATAAAGCCGATCAGCAGGGTCTTGCCCAGGATCTTCAGCAGGGTTTTCCAGAACTTGTTCATAGCCTAACCGCCTTTCCTTAATACGCCGCCGCGTCGTCGAATTCCACGATGGTGGGATCCAGGGGCTTCTCGCCCAGCACGACGGACATATAGTTGTTGACGCAGTTTCTCATGTCCTGACGGGACACGGTGCGGCTGTCCTCCAGGTCATGCTCCACAAAGATGAAGTGGAAGCCCATCTCCCGGGCCTGCTCTTCCATCAGAGCGTGGGTGCCCAGCATGCCCTTGCAGGCGATGTTGTCGTTGAAGAGGATCATGTCGCAGTTGAATTCCTTGGCCCAGGTCCACAGGGCGTTGATGTTGTCCCAGCCGCCCACGGCGTGATGGCGCATGCAGGCCTTCTCGGTGAAGCGGGTCAGGTCGTCCAGGGCCTTCTCCGGATCCTCGGTATCGATCATGTTGAAGCCCATGGTGGAGTCCATGTTCAGCACGATGGTGATGCCCCAGCAGTTCTGGACCCAGGTGGGGAAGTCGGTGTAATACACGGCGGAAGGTCCCCACAGGAAGGCCCGGTGGCGGGTCTTGCCGCCGAAGGGCAGGTATTTCTGCTCGTAGGCCTTGCGGATGATCTCGATGACCTTCCGGTCCACCTTGTTGAAGTAGGGATCCTGGCCGTTGACGGACTGCCAGGAGTACAGGCGGTACAGGCTCTCCGACACGCCGCTCAGAGGCGAATAGGGCGTCTTGAAGAAGTCCCACTTCTCCAGTTCGATGGTGTTCTGCTCGTTCATGAGCTTGGCGTACTTGAAGAACTCATCCCAGTCGTACTTCACCCCATAGTGCTCTTCCACAAAGGCAATGGCGTCCAACAGGGTCTGACGGGAATAGGGCAGGGCCTCCTTCTCGTTGTGCTGCATGGCCAGGGTGATGGGGAAGTCGGGCTTGCCGATTCTGCGGCGCTGGAACATGGAGGTGGCCTCCGAGGCGTTGCAGGGCATGTTGGTGGAGAGCATCACCTTGCCGAACAGGGGGAAGGCGTCGTCGATGGCAACGCCCGTCTCCGCCGCGCAGCGGGAGCAGACGTCCGCCGGCAGGCCGAAGGACTCGGCCACGTCCACGTAGTAGGGCTCGATGTGCTGGTCCACGTCGCAGATGATAAACTCCGGCAGGGTCTGCAGCGGGAAGGGATACAGGCCCTTGAAGCCCTTCAGGAACAGAGGCGTGATGGTCTCGTCGTGGGGGATGATGTTCTCCGTATCCGGGCCGCCGCCCAGCCGGGCGTCGTTCTTCAGGGCGAAGGCGATGCGCTTGGTCAGGGATTGGACAATAGCGTGCATGTTCATATGGGCGATACGCAGCTCGGGGCCGCGATAGCCCTCAAACAGGCGGTCGATGAACATAAAGGTGCCCAGGTAGGAGCCCATCCAGCGGTACTCCCAGAAGCCTTTCAGAATGGGCAGCGGGGCCATGGCCACCATCTGGACCATGCAGATGATGTTCTTGATCCAGGCGGTGTAATCGTACAGGGTGTCCTTTACGCCGCGCCACTCGCGCCATTTGGCAACGCCGGTCTTGTCGTAATAGCGGCTGCGCAGGCCGCCGGTGCCGTGTTCGGCCTGCCACAGGGGGTCGAAGCGCTCCAGCGCCTTGTCGAGGGGAGCGATCAGTTTATCGATGGCTTTCATGTTCACTTACCTCCCTGGATCTGCTTGATTTCCAGCGACTCGATAAAGGCCTGGAACCGGGTGCGCAGCTGGCCCACGGCGCCCAGAGCGTATTCCTTCTCGATGGTGCAGGTGGGGATGTGCAGCTCGTTGATGAAGATGCTGGACTCCATCACCTTCTCATAGCTCCAGAACTCACAGAACTTCATGTTCTCGTAGATGATGCCGTCAGCCTTGAACTCGTCATGCAGGCGCAGGACCTCTTCCTTGCGCTGGTCGATCTTCCGGCCGTCCATAAACCGGGCGCACTGGTTCCAGTGCAGGTAATGGCGGCAGACGGCGTCGAAGGCGGACTCGTTGTTGAAGATCTCGATCTCCTCCCGGCTGGGGAAGGAACCGAAGCAGTAGCGGTCGGCCACAACCATGGCTCCGCAGGACTCGATGAGCTTGGTGAAGTTCTCGTCGTCGATCTCGCTGCCGACGACCACAACGCGGGCCCGGAACGGGAACTTGGCCTCGGGCTCCCGGGTCTTCAGCTCCTCCAGGGTCTCCTCCAGGTAGGGCAGGATCAGGTCATGGGGACATACCTGGCTGACCAGCTGGATCACGTGGAACTCGTAGCCGGTAATGGGCGGATTGGGGAGCTTCCGCAGATTGCCGATCTCGGTGATGACCCGGCACAGGCGGTTGTGCTGCTCCACGGCCTTACGGATGGCGGCGTCGGAAATAACCACGCCCAGTCTGTCCCGCAGAGGCTCCAGTACCTTCACCCGCAGTTGGACCTTATAATACTCCAGGTTGGTCTGGTCGCCCTTCATAGGCGGGTCGATCTGAGTGACGAAGAACTTGTCGTTCTTTACCGGGTTAATGAGGAAGAAGTGCTGCTCCATCCGGTCCATGGTGGCGCAGCTCTCGGCGCCGAACAGGCAGTCCAGATAGTTGTAGCCACCCTCGATGGCACGCTCCAGGATGGAGCGGGCATAGGGGCAGGTCCGGCCGGTCATGTAGTAGCCGGCGATGTCAGTGGATGTGCAGCGGGGCGCCCGCAGGCGGCTGGAGAAGCAGCCGGGCAGGTTCAGCAGCACCTCGGGGATATAGTAGCAGTTGTATCCCAGGGCCTTCTGTCCCTGCGCCTTGGCCTTGTCGACCAGCTCGTTCTGCGCGTCCTGCAGCAGATTTTCAAAGTAGATCAGATGCTTCAGGTCTTTCACGCAATACACCTCTTTTTTGATTTGGATAGGCCGGTGCTTAACAATTCCACTTTATCACAATTGCACAGGAGCGTCAAGAAAGCGGCGCATTCTGATTGTGCAAAATCGAACAGATTCCGGGTAAAACCGAGAATTTACGGAACTTTCACTTCTTTCCTCTTGCACCCTGACAGGAAAAATGATAAGCTATACTCACCATAATAACAAAGGAGTGTGATCCGGAATGGTTCAACTGATCGTGGGTCTGAAGGGCTCGGGCAAGACGAAGAAGCTGGTGGATCTGGTTCGCGCGGCTGTGAACGAGGAGACCGGAGATGTGGTCTGCATCGAGAAGGAGCGGAAGCTCACCTTCGATATCCCCTACCAGGCCCGCCTGATCGACGCCGGCACTTACGATATCGGCAGCTATGAATTTCTGAAAGGGCTGATTTGCGGCGTTCACGCCGGCAATTACGACATCACCCATTTCTTCATTGATAACTTCTATAAACTGGTCAACGACAAATCCGTGGAAAGCCTGGAGACCTTCCTGGCCTGGCTGGACAAGTTCTCCGCCAACGAGAACATCAGCTTTGTGATCTCCCTGTCCGTGGACGCGGAGGCCCTGTCCGACACCGTTAAGAAATACATGATCTGACCACCCCGAGCGGCAGCCCCCAGCTGCCGCTCTTTTTTTGCGCGGATCCCCGAGTCCATGGGAGTCTGTGGAGCGCTCCTCCGATCAGCGCCTATGCTCCCCATGCAGCAAAAAGGCCCGTCGCCTGCCCCGGAGGGGAAGCGATGAGCCTTTGTTTTCACATTGGATTTGTAACCATTTTGACACAAAAACCCGGGTTTTGGTTTGACAACACACCCCATATGTGGTATAATGTCCTCGACAACAAAAAAGTGTGGCAGCACATGAGAGCGCCAACTCCCATGTGCCTGCGCAGGTGATGTGAGCACCATACACAGCAGCTTTCGCTGCACCACGGGTTTACTATACCCCGAAGGATCGTTTTTTGCAAGAAAAACCTTTCCGGGGGTATGGTCCTTTTGTGATGAGATCGAAGCGCTATGTAGGTCCAAAGCCTGCATAGCGCTTTTTCGTTGATCTCAATATGAAAGGGGATTCTGTTATGAATCCAAGCACCACGCTTCCCGCGCC
>CADAHL010000040.1 GCA_902787755.1 Oscillospiraceae bacterium | reverse complement strand
GGCCTCGGTATGATATAGTTAGTATGTCATACTGAGGCTCTCTTTTTGTGAAAGGAGAGTTTACATGAGCGAAAAAAGGCGCGACAATCGCGGTCGCGTACTGCGCTTTGGAGAGAGCCAAAGGCAAGATGGACGCTATGCGTTCAAGTATAAAGATAATGATGGCAGCGTCAAATTTGTCTACAGTTGGCGGTTGGACAAGAACGACCGCACCCCTGCCGGGAAGAAACGGGAGTTGTCTCTGCGTGAGAAAGAGAAGCAAATCGAGCATGATCTGTTTGATCACATCGTTTCCAGCGGCGGGAATTATACCGTACTGGAACTGGTCAAAAAGTATGTGTCTCTGAAGACCGGCGTCCGCCACAATACCGAGGCAAATTACAACTTCGTGATCAACATCATTGCGAAGGCCGACTTCGGAAAGCTGCGGATTGACAAGGTGCACCTGTCGGATGCCAAGGGCTGGCTGATCAAGCTGCAAAAAGAAGGCCGCGGCTACAGTACGATCCACTCTGTGCGCGGTGTGCTGCGCCCCGCGTTTCAAATGGCTGTGGACGATGATCTGATCCGGAAGAATCCCTTCAACTTTGAGCTGGCTTCTGTGGTCGTCAACGACAGCGTTACCCGGGAGGCCATCACGAAGAAGCAGGAGCGCGAATTCCTCAGCTTCATTCAGGCGGACGAGCACTTCAGCAGGTACTACGACGGGATCTACATTCTGTTCCATACCGGACTGCGCATCTCTGAGTTTTGCGGTCTGACGATAGGAGACATCGACTTCAGGGAAATGCGGATCAACGTGGATCATCAGCTGCAGCGCAAGCGGGACATGACGTATGTCGTCGAGCCGACAAAAACCATCAGCGGAACGCGGATGGTTCCCATGACCAAGGAAGTCGCAGACTGTTTTCGGCGAATTCTAGCCAAGCGTATCAAACCGAAAGTGGAACCGATGATCGACGGTTATACCGGCTTTCTGTTTCTGGACAAGAATGAGATGCCAATGGTGGCTCTGCACTGGGAGAAGTACTTCAAGCACATTCTGGACAAGTACAACAGTATCTATAAGGTACAGCTGCCGAAGATTACGCCCCATGTCTGCCGCCACACCTTTTGCTCCAACATGGCCAAGAGCGGCATGAATCCCAAAACTTTGCAATACATCATGGGCCACTCCGACATCAGCGTTACCCTCAACACCTACTCCCACGTGGGCTTTGAAGACGCAAAGGAAGAACTGAGCCGTGTCGCGGAGCACTGAAAAGGGCCGGTAGTAAACGCAAGCTTTTTACTACCAGTTTTACTACTTTTGGCGGTTACGATAGGCTCCGAAAGGCCACGATAAGCCGAGATACAAGGGGAGGCCAAAAGCCCGGAAAGCCTTGGGAAATCAAGAAAAACCACGATATTCGAGGTGAATTTACGATATGACAAAGATCCTTTTTGTGTGCCACGGCAATATCTGCCGGAGTCCCTGCGCGGAGTTTTATTTCCGCTGGCTTCTGGGTCTGGCGGGGCTGGAACAGAACTTTGAAGTGGCCTCCGCCGCCACCAGCGCCGAGGAGCTTGGCAATCCCGTCTATCCCCCTATGCGCCGGGTGCTTTCCGCCCACGGGCTGGACTGCTCCGGCAAGACCGCCCGGCAGCTGCGCCGGAGCGATTATGACGCCTGGGATTGGATCATCGGCATGGATGAGGAGAATCTCTGGGATATGCGCCGGAAATTCGGCGGCGATCCCGAGGGAAAGCTGGCTAATCTCCTGGACTTCGCCGGGCGGGAGGGCGAGGCGGTGGCCGATCCCTGGTACACCCGGGAGTTTGAGAAAACCTGGGAGGACGTGAGCCAGGGCTGCCAGGGCCTGCTCTATGTGCTGACGGGCACCGTCCTGCTGGACTTCACCCTCTGCGCCGATATCCCCGCCCTCTACCATGAGCTGCGGGAAAAGCTGCGGTGGGAGGACTGGTACGGCGAAAATCTGGATGCGCTGCACGATGTGCTCACGGGCCTTCCCCATCGGGGCAAGCACTTTGTGTTCCTCATGCCGGAGGACGACGCACCCCGGGAGGTACGGATGTACGCCCAGCGGATCCGCCGGGTCTTCGAGGTCGCGGAGACCGAGCTGGACTGAAAAGGGGCTATGACAATAGTCTGTACCATCCCGTAGGGGCCGACGCCCCCGGCGGCCCGTGCAGCACAAAGAAAGCTATAATGACCATCGGATGGCGAAATCAATCGAGGATTCGATTGGTTTCGCTGCCAAACGACAAGTTTGGCAGCGAATGACCCAAAGGGTCATTCGCCTGAAATGAACATATGGCCAAACAGCTATACTGTTTGGCTGCGCGGCAAAGCCGCGCGGCGAAAAGCTTTTTGGCTTTTCGCCATTATATAGTCATTATAAAAATCTCCGGCGAAAACGGGCTCAAAGTCCGAATTCGCCGGAGATTTCTGTTTTTTAGGTTTTTCCTGCCGGGACGCCAAGGGTGGCGTCCCCTACAGGTCGGTCTTTCAGCGTCTTTCAAGGATTCCGACTTTTTCACAGTACCTGTTTTTCGCGTTTCGTGACGACACCTGAACTTACCGGCTCAGGGAGAGGATGCCGCCGCATTCCAGGGAATCCAGCTCCACCTGGCTGTAGACTCCGGCAAAGTGCCATTCCACCGCCAGACTCAGATCCCGGCTGCTGCCCTCGGCCAGATCCACGGTGAAGGTCTTGGCGGCCAGCCGGGTGGTGTGCATGCCGGTGTCGCTGATCTCAATGTCGGCAGCCTGGAGGGAGGCATACTGCCCGTCCAGATTGATATTCACCAGGGTGCCGCGGGAGGTCAGGCTGGAGGAGCGGACAGAGATGGTCACGGTCACCTCCGCCTGGGTGGCGCTGACGGTTTTGGCGCTCCAGTCGGCGATGATATTCAAGAGAGTGCCGGTGTCGCTCTCAAAGCTGCCGCTGCCCAGACTCTGGCCGTAGCTGGGCTCCGGCGTGGGTTCCGGCGTGGGCGCCGGGGTCGGAGCGGATGTGGGCGCCGGGGTGGGGGCCGGAGTCGGCGCAGGCGCCGGGCTTGGCGCGGGGGCCGGAGTGGCCGCCGGGACCGGAGTGGCTGCCGGGGCCGGGAAGGGCGTCACCGAAGGCGCCGGGAAGGGCGTGGGCTCAGGCTGCTCAATGATGACTACGGCGCTGCCGCTCTCGGTGGGCGCCGGCGCGGGCTCCAGACTGGGAGCGGGCTCCTCCCGGGAGCGGCCGCAGCTGGTCACAGCGCTGGCGATCACGGCCAGCACCAGAAGAAAGATCACGATAAACACAAGGGCACGGGCTCTGCCTGCCATAAAAAACACCTCACAATTCAACTGGTTCCATCATACGACAACCGCGGCCGAAAGTCCATCCTTCGGGCCGCGGTTTAAGATTTGTTAAGATTCGGGATCGGGCTCCGGGCGTCAGGCCCGCCGCCTCCGGTAGGTGCAGAAGCGGTAGCCGACGCCGTCCTCCTCCAGACGGGGGCCCTCCTCAACGCAATCCCAGTCCGGGTCTGCGTCCAGATCGGGGAAAAAGCTGTCGGAGGGGGGAGCCAGCTCGATCTTGGTCACGTGGACCAGGTCCAGATAGGGGAAGAACTGGCGATACACGCTGGCGCCGCCGATGACCAGGCAGCGCTCCTGTTCCCGGGCGGCGGCCAGGGCCTCCTCGGTGTCGTGGACCACCTGGGCCCCCTCGATCTCCAGATTCTGCCGGGTGACTACGATGTTGTGCCGACCCTTCAAGGGCTTTCCTCCGGGGAAATCCTCCATGGTCTTCCGGCCCACGATCACCGCCGCGTCTCCGGTGATGTCCCGGAAATGCCGCCGGTCGGCCTTCAGCACCACCGGCTGGGTCCCTTTGGCGCCGATGCCCCAGTCGGCATACACGGCCACAATGGCTTCCAGTTCCATGGCGATCCCCTCAGACTGCCACCGGGATCTTCCCGGTGAACTCGTGGTACTCATAGCCCTCCACTTTGAAGCTGTCCCGGGTGAAGGCGTAGAAGTCCTTCACCTCCGGATCGATGAGAAAGCGCGGGGCGGGCTTGGGCTCCCGCCGGATCAGCTCCTCGATCACCGGCACGTGCCGGTCGTAGATATGGGCGTCGGCGATCACATGCACCAGCTCTCCGGGCTCCAGACCCGAGACCTGGGCCATCATCATGGTCAGCACCGCGTACTGCACCACGTTCCAGTTGTTGGCGGCCAGCATATCCTGGCTGCGCTGGTTCAGAATGGCGTTCAGGCGCTTGCCGCTGACGTTGAAGGTCATGGAATAGGCGCAGGGATACAGGGCCATCTCGCTCAGATCGGCGAAGGTATAGATGTTGGTCATGATCCGCCGGGAGGCGGGGTTGTGCTTCAGATCCCAGAGCACCTTGTCCACCTGATCCATATCCCCCTCGGGGTAGTGATGCTTCACACCCAGCTGGTAGCCGTAAGCCTTGCCGATGGAACCGGTCTCGTCGGCCCAGGCGTCCCAGACCCGGGTGCGCAGGTCGTGGACGTTGTTGCTCTTCTGCTGCCAGATCCACAGCAGCTCGTCAATGGCGGACTTCCAGTAAGTCCTGCGCAGGGTCAGAATGGGAAACTCGCTGGACAGGTCGTAGCGGTTCACCAGCCCGAATTTCTTGACCGTATGGGCTGGGGCGCCATCCTCCCAACGGGGGCGTACCTCCCGGTCCGTGTCCCAGATGCCGGTCTCCAGGATCTCCCGGCAATTGGCGATAAATATTTCGTCTGCTCTGCTCATAGTCCGCCTCCAGAATCCAAATTTCATGTCATTTTATCACAGGCACCGGGAAAAGTCCACAGGAATAGACTGTCATGAAGGAGGTGAGACGATTGCGATATGCGATCATCGGCGGAGATGCCCGGGCGGTATGCCTGGCCCGGCTGCTGCTGGAGGAGGGGCACCGGGTACATAGCTATGCCCTGGAGAAGGCCGTCCTCCCCGGGCAGATCTCCAAAGAAGACAGCCTGCAGGCGGCGGTCTACGGAGCCGACTGCGTGGTGCTGCCGGTGCCGGCGGAGCGCTCCGGGCTGCTGAACGCACCGCTCTCCGAGGAGAGCCGGCCCCTCACAGAGATCCTGGAGGCCCTGTGGCCGGGACAGCCGGTTTTCGGCGGAGGCTTCGGGGAGGAGAGTCTGCGCGCAGCCCGTCAGGGGGAGCTGCGGCTGACCGATCTGCTGCGCCGGGCGGAGTTTACCGTGGGCAACGCCGCCCTGACAGCGGAGGGGGCCCTTGGGCTCCTGATCCGGGAGAGCGACCGGGCGATCTGGGGCGGGCGGGTCCTGGTCTGCGGCTGGGGCCGGATCGGCCGGCTTCTCAGTCTGGATCTGGACGCCCTGGGGGCGGAGGTGACCGTGGCGGCCCGGGATCCCCGGGATCGGGCCATGGCCCGGGCGCTGGGCCTGAGGGCCCTGGACTACCCGGAGCTGGGGGACGGGATCGGGGACTTCGAGTTCCTGGTGAACACGGTGCCCGCCCGGGTGCTGGACACAGGGCTGCTCTGTGGAGTGTCCGAGGAGGCGCTGCTGCTGGAGCTGGCTTCGGCTCCGGGCGGCTTCGACAGCAGCCTGGCCGCGAATCTGGGGCTGCGCGTGCTTCGGGCTCCGGGCCTGCCGGGAAAGACCGCCCCCTGGGCGGCGGCCCGGCTGATCCGGGACTGTATCGGGAAGGTCATGGAGGAAGGAGAGGACTGACATGGACAAAAAACTGCGGCTGGGGCTGGCACTGTGCGGCTCCTACTGTACCTATGAAAAGCTGTTTGCGGCGGCGGAGAGCCTGGTGGAGGACTATGAGCTGATCCCCATCATGTCCGAGACGGCTGCCCGGACGGATACCCGCTTCGGCACGGCCTACGAGAACCGGCAGCGGCTGGAGCGGCTATGTCATCGCCCGGTGGTGGCCACCATCGCCCAGGCGGAGCCCCTGGGACCGAAGGAGCCCATGGACGCGCTGCTCATCGCTCCCTGCACCGGCAACACCCTGGCGAAGCTCAGCCGGGGCGTCACCGACAGCGCGGTGCTGATGGCGGCCAAGGCCCATCTGCGCAACGGCCGGCCCCTGGTCATCGCCTTCTCCACCAACGACGGCCTGTCCGGCTCGGCGGAGAGCATCGCCCGGCTGCTGAACCGAAAGAATCTGTACTTCGTGCCCTTCGGCCAGGACGATCCGGAGAAGAAGCCCTGCTCCCTCCAGGCGGATTTTTCCCTGCTGAACGAGACCGTGAAGGCCGCGCTGGAAGGCAGGCAGCTGCAGCCTTTACTGCGCTGAAGAATTCGAAAAAAGGGGATTGACAAACAAAAAAGCCTGTAGTAAAATGCAAAAGAATTGAAAAGGCGAATTTGTGCTTTTGAAAGCGTTCACCGATCCCAGGGGCCTTGTGCCCCCTTAAGGCATCGGAGAACGCTTTATTTTTTTGACAAGGAGACAGATGCCATGACAAAGTACATTTTCGTCACCGGCGGGGTGGTATCCGGCCTGGGGAAGGGGATCACCGCGGCCAGTCTGGGAAGGCTCCTGAAGGCCCGGGGCCTGAAGGTGGCGGCCCAGAAGCTGGACCCCTACATCAACGTGGATCCGGGGACCATGAGCCCCTATCAGCACGGCGAGGTCTACGTCACCGAGGACGGCAGCGAGACCGACCTGGATCTGGGCCACTACGAGCGCTTCATCGACGAGGATCTGAACCGCTGGTCCAACCTGACCACAGGCAAGGTCTACTGGGAGGTGCTGAACCGGGAGCGCCGGGGGGAGTATCTGGGCCAGACCGTCCAGGTGATCCCCCACATCACCGGAGCCATCAAGGATTTTATCTACCGGGTGGGGGAGAAAACCGGGGCCGACGTGGTGCTCACCGAGATCGGCGGCACCACCGGCGACATCGAGAGCCAGCCCTTCCTGGAGGCGGCCCGGCAGGTGGGCCTGGAGCAGGGCCGGGAGAACACGCTGTTTCTCCATGTGACCCTGGTGCCCTTCCTCCGGGGCAGCGGCGAGCACAAGACCAAGCCCACCCAGCACTCGGTAAAGGAGCTGCAGGGCATGGGCATTTCCCCGGACCTGATCGTGCTGCGCTGTGACGAGCCTCTGGAGCCGGAGATCTTCCGGAAGATCGCCATGTTCTGCAATGTGAAGCCCGACTGCGTCATCGAGAACCGGACCCTGCCCATCCTGTACGAGGCGCCCCTCATGCTGGAAGAGCAGGGGCTGTCCGGCATCGTCTGCCGCCAGCTGCGCCTGGAGACCCGGGCGCCGGAGCTTGGCGAGTGGCGGGAGATGGTGGAGCGGATCCGGCACCCGAAGAGGACGGTGACCATCGGTCTGGTGGGCAAATACGTTCAGCTCCATGACGCCTATCTCTCCGTGGCCGAGGCCCTGCGCCACGGGGGCTACGCCTGCGGCGCGGCGGTGGAGATCCGCTGGATCGACAGCGAGGAGATCACCCGGGAGACGGCCCGGGAAAAGCTCGCGGGCTGCGACGGCCTGATCGTCCCCGGCGGCTTCGGGGATCGGGGCGTGGAGGGCATGATCGAGACGGCCCGGTACGCCCGGGAGCGGGATATTCCCTTCCTGGGCATCTGCCTGGGGATGCAGACCGCGGTAGTGGAATTTGCCCGGAACGTCTGCGGCCTGGAGGGGGCCTCCTCCGGCGAATGGGATCCCCGCAGCCCCCACAAGGTCATCGACTTCCTGCCCGATCAGAGCGAGGAAGTGAAGAAGGGCGGGACCCTGCGCCTGGGCGCCTGGCCCTGTGTGCTGGACCCGGACAGCCGCATGGCGGCGCTCTACGGCCGGAGGGAGATCCGGGAGCGGCACCGCCACCGCTACGAGTTCAACAACGACTACCGGGACCGTCTGCAGACCGGTGGCCTGAGCCTGTGCGGCCGGTCCCCGGACGGCACGATCATCGAGGCGGTGGAGCTGCCCGACCGGCGCTTTTTCATCGGCGTGCAGTTCCATCCGGAGTTCAAGAGTCGTCCCAACCGGCCGCATCCGCTCTTCGAGGGCCTGATCCGCGCCGGACTGGGGGAGTAACGCGGGATTCCGGACATAAAAAACCGGGGCGGTACCCTGATCGGCGCCGCCCCGGTTGGCGTTATCGGTATGAAATTACAGCCCGTATTCCTGAGCCAGCGCCTTGAAGGCGGGCAGGGAGCGAAGGATCATCTCCTCCGTGACGCAGTAGGCCAGACGCACATACCCGCCCAGGCCAAAGTCGTCGCTGGGCACCAGCAGCAGCTCGTGCTTCTTGGCCCGTTCGGAGAAGGCCCTGGCGTCCGGTTCCGGGGTGCGGACGAAGAGGTAGAAGGCCCCGTCGGGATATACGCAGTCATAACCCATTTCGGTCAGGCTGTTGTAGAGCAGATCCCGGTTGCGCCGGTAGATCGACACGTCCGCGGTCTGACCGATGCACTTCTCGATCACCCGCTGCATCAGGCTGGGGGCGTTGACGTAGCCGCAGGCCCGGGCCGCGCCGGTGAGGGCGGCGTAGACCGTATCGCCCTCGGCCATCTTCGGGCTCACCGCCAGGTAGCCGATCCGCTCGCCGGGCAGGGAGAGGGACTTGCTGTAGCTGTAGTCCAGAATGGTGTTGTCGTAGAAATGCAGCATGCAGGGCACTTCCCGGCCGTCATAGACCAGCTCCCGATAGGGCTCGTCGGAGACCAGGTAGATGGGATGACCGTAGCGGGCCTGGGCCGCCTCCAGGATCCGGGCCAGGCGCTCCAGGGTCTGGGCGGACAGCACCACGCCGGAGGGGTTGTTGGGGGTGTTCACGATCACCAGCTGGGTCTTTTCGGTGAGGGCCTTCTCGAAGGCGTCCAGATCCGGCTGCAGATCCGAAAGGGGAGGCACCGTCACCAGTACGCCGCCCACGCCCTCGGTGAACATCCGGTACTCCGGGAAGAAGGGGGCGAAGGCGATGACTTCCTCCCCGGGCTGGACCAGCGCCCGCAGGCAGATGGCCAGACCCGCGGCGGCGCCGCAGATGATGTACATTTTGTCCGGGTCCAGCTCGGCGGCATAGCGCTTGCGCATATCCTCGGCGATGGCCCGGCGCAGACTGGGAAGACCGGCTGCGGTGGTGTAGCCGTGCAGGGTGCAGCTGTCCAGCGAGAGCAGCTCACGGATGGCCTCGTTCACGCAGTCGGGGGCGGGCACACTGGGATTGCCCAGACTGTAGTCGAAAACGCGGTCGGCTCCGATTTCCGCCTTCCGGCGGGCCCCGTAGGCGGCCAGTTCCCGGATGCAGCTCTTGCTGCGGCCGAAGCCCAACATGGCCTGAGAGATCATAGCGATACCTCCGCTTCAAATTTTAAAAGGATTCCCAGAAAAATTATACCTGTTTCCTCTCCAAAGTGCAAGTTATTTGTAGGAATCGGTGAAATTTAGTTTCCAGAAAACGGATTTCTCATTGACTTTGAACAAATCTTGTAATATCCTTAAATGGGATGAGTTGAAAGAGAAACAATGGATGGAGATTGAGGGGTATTTTGTGAAGAAGGAATTTTTCGTTCCCGGCAGGACCGAGCTTGCCGGCAATCATACCGACCATCAGAACGGGCGGATCCTGGGCGCGGCTATCCGGCAGGGCCTGAGCGCTGTGGTAACGCCCAACGACGCCGGCCTGGTCCGGGTACAGAGTCAGGGGCAGCCGGATGTGGAGGTGCGCCTGCATTCCCTGGCTGTGCGGCCCCGGGAGTTTGGGAAGTCCTCCGCGCTGGTGCGGGGCGTACTGGCCGGCTTTAAGAATCTGGGGCTGAACGTCGGCGGTTTTGACGCCGTGGTCCGCTCCGATCTGCCCGCGGGTGCGGGGCTCAGCTCCTCGGCGGCCTTTTCGGTGCTGATGGGGCGGATCCTCAGCGAGCTGTATAATGACGGCCGGGTGGAGCCGGTGGTGCTGGCCCGGGTAGCCCAGGAGGCGGAGAACAAACACTTCGGAAAGCCCTGCGGCCTGATGAGCCAGATGGTCTGCGCCATGGGCCAGACCCTGTATGTGGATCTGAAGTCCCGGGAGATCCAGCAGTTCCGGGCGGACTTTCCCGCCATGGGCCTGAGCCTGTGCCTGACGGATACCGGCGGCAGCCACGCGGGCCTGGACACCTCCTATGCCCGGATCCCGGCGGATATGACCTATATCGCAAACCTCTTCGACAAGGGTGTGCTGGGGGATGTGGACCCGGCGGAGTTCCGGGCCAAGGGCTGGGATCCGGCCAACCGCCCGGTACGGCGGGCCATGCACTTCTTTGACGAGAACGAGCGGGTCCCCAAGATGCGGGACGCGCTGAAGAGGGGCGACGGGGAGACTTATATGCGCCTGATGAACGAGTCGGGCCGCTCCTCGGAGAACCTGCTGAACAACATCATTACCAGCTCCACCGGCGATACCAAGCTGGCCCAGGGCCTGGACAAGAGCGCCGCGCTCCTGGAGGGCAGGGGGGCCTGGCGGGTCCACGGCGGCGGCTTTGCCGGCTGTGTCCAGGCGCTGATGCCCCGGGACTATTTCCCGGTCTATCAGCGGGAGATGGAGAAGACCTTCGGTCCCGGCAGCTGCTGGGAGCTGAGCCTGGGGTAAACGCGGACGGCCGCGGCAGAAGCATAAAATATAAAAAGGTTGGGCGAGGCGCCCAACCTTTTTGCATTTTTGAACGACTTGCTTGGATTCGGTCAGTCCGGCTGCCGCGGAGCGTTCTTCATACCAGCCGATGCTCCTGCTGATACTGCTTCCAGGCCTTGTCCAGCTTAAAGGCATAGATCACTGCATATACGCCGGCCAGCAGAATCAGCCAGCCGGAGGGCTGACCGTTGACCACCAGGCCGACTACCATAC
This sequence comes from Oscillospiraceae bacterium, assembly GCA_902787755.1. GTDB lineage: Bacteria > Bacillota > Clostridia > Oscillospirales > Oscillospiraceae > Limivicinus. The sequence goes on along the minus strand of CADAHL010000040.1, from coordinate 5,952 downwards.
TGATCACGCCATAGATGGCCAGCGCGATGGCGCAGGCTTTGCTCTGCTTCAGATGGATACCCAGACCCAGGCCCACCAGCAGGGCCACATCCAGAATGATGTAGTAGTTCCCCGAGACCAGCAGACCCATGACCAAGGTGATGCCGGCGCAGATGTAGCAGATGATGCCACTGGTCTTCAGTTCCTTCTTCAGCTTGGCGTTTTCGGGCAGATCGATAAACTCTTTCTTCGTGGTGACCACGGGAGTGTAGGGCGCGGCGGGAGCGTAGGAGGGCTTCTCTGCGTAGAGAGAGCCGGCGCCGGTATTGGGAGCCTGTTCGGCCAGGGCCGCGCCGCAGGACGTGCAGAATTTGGCGCTGTCCTGGTTGGGTTGGCCGCAGTAGGGACAATTTTTCATAGGGTTTCCTCCTTATCTCTCTCGGAGGCTCAGGATCCCGGTCGGGTCACTGGCCGTCCTTATCCATATAACGGGCCCGGTTGAAGGAATCGTTCAGGTCGCTGACGTTCTCTACGACCTCCTCCGGCAGGACTTTCTCCCCGTCCGGATGCGCATTTGTTTTCCTGCGGCGCATGACCAGCCCGATGATCCCCAGGATCACCACGACTGCCAGAAAGCCCAGGAACAGCCTTCCGATAAAGCCCAACATAAGGGAACCTCCTTTCGCTCGTCAGTCTCTGTCGATATGACGATGCATGGGACGCATTTGTTCCCCGGCCCGGACAGGGTCGGAAACAGACAAATCCCGACCCAGGGAAAGCCCTTGGGTCGGGATAGCCGGATCAGTTCTTACTTGCCGAAGTAGCGGTCCAGCAGACCCTTGAAGGCCTTGCCGTGGCGGGCCTCGTCACGGGCCATCTCATGGATGGTGTCGTGCAGGGCATCCAGATTGTACTTCTTGCAGAGCTTGGCCAGCTCCGTCTTGCCGGCGGTGGCGCCGTTCTCGGCGTCCACGCGGACCCGCAGGTTCTCCTTGGTGGAGGCGCTGACGACCTCGCCCAGGAGCTCGGCAAACTTGGCGGCGTGCTCGGCCTCCTCCAGGCCGGCCTTCTTCCAGTACTCGCCGATCTCGGGATAACCCTCGCGCTCGGCGACCCGGGCCATGGCCAGGTACATGCCGACCTCGGAGCACTCGCCCTCGAAGTTGGAGCGCAGCCCGGCGATGATCTCCTGGCGCACTTCCTCGGGGACTTCGTCACCGAAGACCTTGCCTACGCCGACCACATGCTCGGCGGCCCAGCTCAGCTCCTCGGCCTGAAGCGTGAACTTGCTGCCGGGGACTTTGCAGACGGGGCATCTCTCAGGGGGCTCGTTGCCCTCATGAACGTAACCGCAGACGGGACATACCCATTTTTTCATATTTGTATCCTCCTTGGGTGATAAATGATTTTTCGCCTTGGGATATGTCCAATTTACCATGCCGGGCGCTTTTTGTAAAGAGAAATCGGAGGAAGGGCGGCGCTCTCAGCTTAGCTCTGCCAGGGCCGGGCCCGCCGCCTCGGCGAAGAGACGAATGGCTGCCAGGGCCTCCTGGAGGGTGTTGCCGCTGCTGCCCACCTCCAGGATCAGGGAGCCGGGGCAGAGATGCTGGTTGTAGCGCTGGGGCACCAGCTCCACCGGGCGCATCAGGGTGGGGTGCAGATAATCCACCGCCTGCTGCAGATACAGGGCCAGAGCCAGATTCCGGCGCCAGTTGGGGTGCTCCAGGCCGCTGTCGTCGCTGCCGGCCAGGAGCATCACCTGGCTGGCGCAGACGCCCTCCTCCTCCGCCAGGGTCTTGTACACCACGTCGTCGCTGCCCAGCGCGTCCCGGTGCACGTCCAGCACCACGGCGATGTCCGGGTACTGGGCCAGATAGGCCTCCACCGCCTGGCCGGAGCGGGTATAGGAGCCGGTGTAGCTGGGATAGTCGTAGATCTCCCGGTCGTGGATCACCCGCAGGCCCGCCTGCTCCAGCAGAGAGGCCAGCTCATCCCCGATGCGGATGACGCTGTATTGGGGATCCTGGGTCCGGCAGGAATCGCTGGCCTCGTAGCGGTCCAGCCCCGCCGGGGTGTACGCCTCGCTGCCGTGGGTGTGGATGATCAGGATCTGGGGACCCTCCGCCGGCAGACGGAGGCCGGGCCCTTCCCGGAGGAGGGCGGCGGCGTCCACCTCGTAGGAGGTCTCGTTCTTGATGCTCAGCCCGCCCCGGAGGCTGGTCTCCCGCAGCTCCTGCTCCGGGGTGCTGTCCAGAACCTGACGGGCCTCTTCGGCCACCGGGGCGTCGGACCACCAGGCGACCGGACTCGCCGGGGGCGGGGGAGAGGGCTCCGGTGCGGACTCTGCCTGCGCCGATACCGGAAGCAGACCGCCCGGGACGATGACCGTGTGGATCCGGCCCTCCGGCTGCAGAGCGCCGGCGGCGCAGAGCAGATACAGGCTCAGCACCGTCAAGCCCAGCAGCCCCAGTTTTCTGGCTGTGCTCATGCATTCCAACCCTCTCTTCTGCGTTCGTGATGCTCTATCCCTATGTCCGAGGTCGGAAAAATATGCCTTCGCCTTGCAAAAACAGCGGCCCCGTGATATGCTGAAGGGCAGAAATCCAGAAGAGGAGAGATCGTATGACCTATACCTATCGGCCCAGAGGGGTCTGTTCTCAATACATGGAGCTGGAGGTGGAGGATGGGATCCTCCGTTCCTTCCGGGTCCTGGGCGGCTGCGACGGCAACCTTCAGGGCATTGCGCGCCTGGTGGCGGGTATGCCGGTGGACGAGGTGATCGCCCGGCTGGATGGGATCCGCTGCGGCGGCAAGCCCACCTCCTGCCCGGATCAGCTGGCCAAAGCCCTCAAGCAGATGAAGGAGGAGCAGGCATGCTGACCCTGCCCGCCGACAGCGCCCGGCTGGAGGAGCTGCTGCGGCAGGGCTTCGGGGAGCTGGAACTGGAGGCGGACGAGCTGGCGCTGGACCGGCTGGGGCGCTACTATGCCCTGCTGGATCGGGAGAGCCGGGTGATGAACCTGACCGCCATCCACGGGGCGGAGGACACGGCCCGGCTCCATTTCCTGGACTGCGCCGCCCTGCTGAAGCTGACGGAGCTGAGGGGAAAACGGCTCGTCGACGTGGGCACCGGCGCCGGCTTTCCCGGTCTGGTGCTGAAGATCCTGGTCCCGGACCTGGAGCTTGTGCTGCTGGACAGTCTGGACAAGCGGGTGCGCTTTCTGGAGCTGGTGTGCCGGGAGCTGGAGCTGGAGGGGGTACGGTGCCTCCACGCCCGGGCGGAGGAGGCTCCGGCCGAGCTGCGGCAGAGCTTTGACCTGGCCTGTTCCCGGGCGGTGGCCCGGCTGAATCTGCTGGGGGAGCTGTGCCTGCCCCTGGTGAAAAAGGGCGGTCTATTCGTGGCCATGAAGGGGCCGGACGCCTCCGGCGAACTGAGCGAGGCCCGAAAGGGCCTGCGCCTGCTGGGCGGCGGCGAGCCGGAGATCCGGGAATACCCGGTGCCCGGTACCGAGCTGCGGCACAACGCCATCCTGGTCCCCAAGACCGGCGACACCCCCGCCCGGTATCCCCGCCGCTGGGCCCAGATCAAAAAACAGCCTCTGTGATTCCGGTCACAGGGGCGTTTTCCAACCCTGTCAGCCCCTTTACAGCAAAATGACGCTGTATTATAATAAAGCAAAGAAGCCAAGGAGGCGAGCATGATGAACAAGAAAACGATTGCCATTCTGCTGAGTCTGGTATTTCTGTTCTGCCTGATCCCCACGGCGGCCTTCGCCCTGGGAGAGCAGGATACGACCCCGGTGATCGCCGGGGAGACGGAGGACGGGACCCCGGTGGAGGACACGAAGGATACCGGGGAAGCCGCCGGGGAGGAGCCTGCGGCGGAGGAGCCGGAGGAGCTGCCCGACGCTGAGGAGGCCGCGCCCGAGGAAGAGGAGTCTGACGAGGCCGAGGCGGAAGAGGCCGAGCCGGTCACCGTGGCGGCGGAGGAGAGCTTCTACGCCAAGGCCGGAGACGTCGTCTTCAACAACGGCGGCACCGTGTACAATAACGGCGGCACGGTGTACAACAACGGCGGTACCGTCTACGCCAACCTGGGCGCCACCTATAACAACGGCGGCGTCGTCTACGCCAACGGCGGCACCATCTACAACAACGGCGGCACCGTGTACAACAACGGGGCCAAGATTTTCAGCAACGGCGGCCAGGTCAAGAAGCCTCTGCCCGAGGGCAGCTTCCTGCTGACGCTGGACGGCTCTGCAGAGCTGCTGACCCTGGAGGGGCTGGAGCCTGCCGAGGACGCGGGCCAGTATCTGGGCGTTCAGGAGGAGGGCGCGAGTCTCAGCGCTCCCGAGGGCTATCGGATCCTGGACTTCCAGGCCGAGGGCGCCGAGGCCGCGCTGAACGAGGACGGAGCCCTGGTGCTCTCCGACTGCGAGACCCAGGTGAGCCTGTCTCTGCGGCTGCAGACCCTGGAGCCCGCGTTCAGCCTCATTTCCGGGACCTATCCCCAGGGCCAGACCCTGAAGCTGGAGGCCAGCGAGGGCGCGGAGATCTATTACACCCTGGACGGGACCCAGCCGGAGCTGGGGGCCTGCCTGCGGTATGAGGAGCCGATCACCCTGGAAGCGGGCATGGTGGTCAACGCTCTGGCGGTGGCCCCAGGAGCCGAGCCCAGCGACGTGGTCTCCGCCCAGTACGCAGTGCTGAGCATCCGGATGGAGAAGTTTGAGGATATGGAGGCCGGAGGCGAGCGGCAGCGGATCCCTGTGGAGGTGGAGAACCTGGGCACGGTGGACGCGGTCATCCAGTCTGTGGCCCTGGGCGGCGAGGACGCCGACAGCTTCAATCTCAGCAGCGGCCAGGGCCTGCGGCTGAAGGCGGGCCAGGCCGACGACAGCACCTGGACCCTGCGGCCAATCCGGGATCTGAAGGCCGGCAACTATAAAGCCAGCGTGATTTTTACCCTGGACAGCGGCGAGACCGTGGAGCTGGACTTTCAGCTGACCGTGAACTGAGAGGGAGGGCGCAGACATGAAGCAATGCCCCTCCTGCGGCGCCTGGATCGAGGACGGCGCCAGATTCTGCACCGAGTGCGGCGCGGCTCTGAACACCCCGTCCGCCCAGTCCGCTCAGACCGCCAAGGCCGCCGCCGGCGGCGCGCTGATCCTGGGTCAGGCGGCCCGGCAGGCCCGGCTGGAGGCGGACTATACCGGCGCGAAGATCATCACCGACCGGCTCTATAACGCCATTCTGCTGGGGACCCTGCTCTGGGGCCTGCTGGTGAACGTGGTGCTGTGCTACACGGTGGGGGACGTGTACCGCTACCTCTCCCCGATGCTGTTCCTGGTGCTCTACCTGGTCTGTGCCTTCGCCGGGGTGATGATTGCGGGCAAGTCCCGGAACCCGGGGATCAGCTTTTTGGGCTATAACCTGGTGGTGGTCCCCTTTGGGCTGGTGATCTCCACTTTGGTGGAGGCCTACGGCGGCGTCAGCTCCGGCCTGGTGGCCGACGCCTTTACCTACACCCTGCTCATCAGCCTGGGCATGATGGGCGCGGCCCTGGCCTTCCCCCAGCTGTTCCAGAAGCTGGGCGGAGCGCTGTTGGGCTGCCTGGTGGGCCTCATTCTGTGCGAGATCGTGCTGCTGATCCTGGGCGTGGACCAGAGAGTCAGCGACTGGCTGGCCGCCGGCCTGTTCAGCCTGTACATCGGCTATGACGTGTACCGCTCCCAGCAGTTCGTCAAGACCGTGGACAACGCCGTGGACAGCGCCCTGGACATCTACCTGGACATCGCAAACCTCTTCATCCGTCTGCTGGAGATCATGGGACGGAAAAAGAAATAAGACAAGAACAGCGAAAGGCCCCCGACCGCGGTCGGGGGCCTTTCGCTGCAGACTGTAGACAAAGTACCCATAGGGAGTGCGAAAGCACTTTCTATGGGTACTTTGTTATGGTAGAATAGGGATAAG
>CADAHL010000039.1 GCA_902787755.1 Oscillospiraceae bacterium | reverse complement strand
TATATCCTTGCCATAATAATTCCCCCTTGATGTAGTACTCCTATTTTCCTACATCAAGGGGGTTCTTGTCTATTGTCCGTTTTTACTGGTTCGGTTCAAGAGCTCCACAGGGGTTTTCTATGTTGAGGTCAAGTCCCGGATGCGCAGCTGCTGCATCCGGCGCAGGCGCCTTTGCAGGCGCCGCACCCGGCACAATTGCCGCCGCAGGAGGATTTGCCCTGCTTTTTATCCCGGATCATCCCCCGGATGATGAAAAAGCACACCAGAGCGATGACCAGGATCAGCGCGATATTGATGAGGTTTGCTGCAAGCCAGCTAAACATGAGGGATCACTTCCTTTTTGCGACAGGGGAGAGGCTTACTTGACGGTCAGCTTGTTGGCTTCCTTATAGGGCTTGAACAGCTGCCAGCACAGAGCGCCAAGCAGAACCAGCGCCACGATCAGACCGATGGCGTTCACGCCGCCCACAAACACACGGCCCAGCTGCCAGGTGATCAGCGAGATCACGTAGGCAAAGCCGCACTGATAGCCGATTGCGAACCAGGTCCACTTGCGGCTGTTCATTTCCCGCTTGATGGCGCCAATGGCGGCAAAGCAGGGAGCGCACAGCAGGTTGAAGATCATGAAGGAGTAGGCGGCCAGCTTGCCGTGTCCACCGGAGAAGGCGTTGAAGTCGGCAGCCACGTTCTCCCAGATCTGATCGCCGTTCTCTTCCAGCTCTTCCTCGCCGTCCTGATCATCATAGTTGTACAGCACGCCGAAGGTGCCGACCACTTCTTCCTTGGCGACCAGACCGGTAACGGTGGCAACGGTGGGCTTCCAGTCGCCGAAGCCCAGGGGCTTGAAGATGACGGAGACAGGCTGAGCGACCCGGGCCAGAATGGAGTCGTCCATGGGCTCCACTTCGTCCTCGGGGATGCCCATCCGGTCGGCGACCTCGGTGACGTACTCTTCGGTGACCAGAGTCTCGTCCTCGTACAGCTCATCGACCATACCGAAGGTGCCGTTGACCGTGCCGAAGCCGGACAGGAACCAGATCACGATGGAGGCGATGACGATAACGGAACCGGCGCGCTTGATGAAGGACCAGCCGCGCTCCCAGGTGCCGCGGAGAACGTTGCCCACGGAGGGCACGTGATAGGCGGGCAGCTCCATAACGAAGGGGGCGGGATCGCCGGCGAACATCTTGGTCTTCTTCAGCATGATGCCGGAGATGACGATGGCGGCGATACCGATAAAGTAAGCGGAGGTGGCGACCCAGGTGCTCTCGTTGAACAGAGCGCCGGCGATCAGACCGATGATGGGCATCTTGGCGCCGCAGGGGATGAAGGTGGTGGACATGACGGTCATGCGGCGGTCACGCTCGTTCTCGATGGTGCGGGAGGCCATAACGCCGGGGATGCCGCAGCCGGTGCCGACCAGCATGGGGATGAAGCTCTTGCCGCTCAGACCGAAGCGACGGAAGATCCGGTCCATGATGAAGGCGATACGGGCCATGTAGCCGCAGTCCTCCAGGATGCAGAGCATCAGGAAAAGGACCAGCATCTGGGGAACGAAACCGAGCACGGCGCCGACGCCGGCCAGAATACCGTCGGAGATGAGACCCACCAGCCAGGGAGCCACGTTCCAGCTCTCCAGCAGAGCGCGGGAGCCGTCGGTGAGCCAGGCGCCGCCCAGCACGTCGTTGGCCCAGTCGGTCAGGAAGGTGCCGATGGAGATGCCGCCGTCACCGATGGGAGCGCCCATGGACAGGGCGTAGACCAGCCACATGACCAGCGCGAAGATGGGCAGGGCCAGCCAGCGGTTGGTGACGATCTTGTCGATCTTGTCGGAGGTGGTCAGCTCGCCCTTGCCCTTTTTCTTGTAGCAGGCCTTGATCACCTGGCCGATGTAGATGTAACGCTCGTTGGTGATGATGCTCTCGGCGTCGTCGTCCATCTCCTTCTCGGCGGCCTGGATATCCTGCTCGATGTGATCCAGGGTGGCCTTGTCCAGCTTCAGCTGCTCCAGGACCTTGTCGTCCCGCTCGAAGAGCTTGACGGCGTACCAGCGCTGCTGCTCCTCGGGGAGATTATGTACGGTGACTTCCTCGATGTGGGCCAGGGCATGCTCCACAACGCCGTTAAACTTGTGCTGGGGGATGGTCTTGGGGCCCTGAGCGGCCTTGATGGCGGCCTCGGCGGCCTCGTTGGTGCCGTCGCCCTTCAGCGCGGAGATCTCTACGATGGTGCAGCCCAGCTGACGGGCAAGCTCCTTGGTGTTGATGCTGTCGCCCTTCCGGCGGACGATGTCCATCATGTTGATGGCCACCACCACGGGGATACCCAGCTCGGTCAGCTGGGTGGTCAGGTACAGGTTGCGCTCCAGGTTGGTGCCGTCCACGATATTCAGGATCGCGTCGGGGCGCTCTTCGATCAGATAGTTACGGGCCACCACTTCCTCCAGCGTGTAGGGGGAGAGGGAGTAAATGCCGGGCAGGTCCGTGATGATCACGTCCTTGTGGTTCTTCAGGCGGCCTTCCTTCTTTTCCACCGTCACGCCGGGCCAGTTGCCCACAAACTGGTTGGAGCCGGTCAGGGCGTTGAATAGGGTGGTTTTACCGCTGTTGGGGTTGCCCGCCAAAGCGATGCGGATTTGCTTATCCATATTGTTTCACTCCTTTAAGCACAATTACTTGACTTCAATCATCTCGGCGTCCGCCTTGCGGATGGAAAGCTCGTATCCGCGGACGGTGACTTCGATGGGATCGCCCAGTGGCGCTACCTTGCGGACATAGACCTCTACGCCCTTGGTGATGCCCATGTCCATGATGCGGCGTTTCACAGCGCCTTCGCCATGGAGCTTCACAACAGTGACGGTATCGCCGATTTTCGTCTGCCTCAGTGTGTTCATTGTCCTCTCTCCTTATATCATGATCTTACCAGCCATCTCCTGGCTGATAGCGATGCGGGATTCCTTGACCTTCACGATCAGGTTGCCCGCAATGGTGGATACGACGGTGACGCTTCCGCCCACGACGAAGCCCAGGTCCTCCAGGTGCTTCTTCATTTCGGGATTGCCTCCGACCTTCTGGATGATGTTCTCTTCGCCCTTGTCGGCGAGAAACAGCGGCATCATAAAGGTTCCTCCTTGGATCTCTCTCAATTAGGAGCATCTAACCATATGTTGAAAAATAAAAGTTAGAATATCCTAACCTTGGGATAGTTTAATCTAACTAACTGCTTTTGTCAATAGTGAATGTGAAAAAAGAGTGAACAGAAATCGAAGAGAATCGGAGGAAAGGGTAAAGGAGGAGAATCGGAGAGGGGATGCTTGCGAAGAAGGAGAGGAGATGGTAGAATCTTGACAGAAAAGAAAAGGGGGCCGTGCCAATGGAAAAGCTATACACCCGGGAAGGGGAGCAACTGCCCGGGATCCCGTGGGAGGATTATCCCCGCCCGCAGCTGCGGCGGGAGGATTGGCTGTGCCTGAACGGTACCTGGGCATTTCGTGTGACGGGAAAGAAAGGCTCCGGCTCGGAAGAAAACATTCTCGTGCCCTTCTGCCCGGAAAGCCTTCTTTCCGGAGTGAAAAACCCTCCGGTACCGGGAGACCGGATGGAATACCGCAGGAGCTTCCTTTTGCCCGATGGCTGGGAAGAAAAACGGATCCTGCTGCACTTCGGGGCCGTGGGACGGGATTGCACCGTATGGGTAAACGGACAGGAAGCGGGCCGTCATGACAACGGCTGCCTGGCCTTCACGCTCGATATCACCGAGGCTGTCCGGCAGGGGGAAAACGAGCTCCTGGTTTCGGCAGTGAACGATCTGGACAGCGCCTATCCCTGGGGCAAACAGACGAAGAAGCGGGGCGGCATGTGGTACACTCCCTGCTCCGGCATCTGGCAGACGGTATGGCTGGAACCGGTGCCGGAGAACCATGTGCGCCGACTTCACATCCGTACCGGACGGGACTGGGCGGAGATCGAAGCCGATGGCGTTCGCGAGGGGAGCGTCCTCTTTCAGGGCCGCAAGATCCCTCTGGAGGAGGGAAGGGCCCGGATCGAGATCCCCGAGCCCAGGCTCTGGAGTCCGGGGGATCCGTACTTATATGAATTTGAGCTTCGGGCCGGGGAGGATCGGGTCGGCTCCTACTTTGCTTTGCGTACCCTGACGGTGGAGCGGGTCGGGGGCGTGCAGCGGCTGTGCCTGAACGGCGCGCCGTACTTCTTCCACGGCCTGCTGGATCAGGGCTACTGGAGCGACGGGCTGTATACACCCGCCTCGCCAAACGCCTATGAACAGGATATCCTGGCCATGAAGGCCCTGGGCTTCAACACGCTGCGCAAGCACATCAAGGTGGAGCCGGAGCGCTTCTACTACGACTGTGACCGGCTGGGCATGGTGGTGTTCCAGGACATGGTGAACAACGGCGTCTACCATTACATTACCGAAACGGTGCTGCCCACCATCGGCTGGGTCTGGTCCGATGATCGGCTGACGCACCGAAACAAAAAGACCCGGCAGGAATTCCTGCGGGCCATGGAGGGGACTGTCGCGCAGCTGCGCAATCATCCCTGCATCTGCTACTGGACGATCTTCAACGAGGGCTGGGGGCAGTTCTGTTCCGATGAAGCCTACGAACGTTTGCGCAAGCTGGACGACAGCCGGTTTATCGATTCCACCTCCGGCTGGTTTCGGCAGAAAAAGAGCGACGTGGAGAGCCTGCACATCTATTTTCACAAGCTGAAGCTGGGCAAACAGGACCGGCCCCAGGTGCTCTCCGAGTTCGGCGGCTATGTCTGGAAGGTGCCGGGACACAGCTTTAATCCCGACGAAACCTACGGCTATAAGAAGTTTGAGGACCGGGAGAGCATGGTGAAAGCGCTGCAGAGCGTCTATCGGGACACGCTGGCGCCCTTGGCCCGGCAGGGGCTGTGCGCGGCGATCTATACCCAGGTCTCCGACGTGGAGGACGAGACCAACGGACTTCTGAGCTTCGACCGCAAGGTCTGCAAGCTGCGGCCGGAGGAACTGCGGGAGATCGGAGAGCTTCTGCAGCAGGCGGTAAAGCGGGAATAAGTCCGGTTCTGACCTAAAAAAACGAGTCGCAGGACCTGGGCACAGATCCTGCGACTCGTTTGTTCCGTTGTTCAAGGAAGCGGTATGGCCACTTGGCCTCGGAAGCGATACTGACGTTTTTTCGCTTGCCTTTCTGACTTTCCTTGTTTCAGTCTACGCGCTCGCTGCCCCAGAAGAACAGGGCTACCGTCCCCGGGCCGGTGTGAGAGCCGATGGTGGTGCCGATGTTGTTGATGACGACCTTGCCGTTGAGCTTGGGGAAGCGGGCCTCCACCAGATCGGCTACCGCTCTGGCGTCGTCATAGCAGGCAGACATGGAGATGAAGCACTTGCCGCTGTAGTCAAGCCCGCCTTGGGCAAACTCCTCCATCTTTTTGACGATCTCTTTGATGACCCGCTTCTTGGTGCGGATCTTGAACCGGGGGATCAGACGACCCAGGTTGTCCATGTTCATCAGGGGGCAGATCTCCAGCAGGCCGCCGAAGACCGCGGCGGTCTTGGAAATGCGCCCGCCCTTGACAAAGAAAGTCAGGTCGGAGGAGAAAAACCAGTGGTGCAGCTTCAGCTTGTTCTCTTCAATCCACTTGGCCAGCTCGTCCACATTCAGGCCTTCGTCCCGCTTGGCAGCGGCGGTATCCATGATCAGGCCGTAGCCGGAGGAAGCGCCGAGAGAGTCAATGATATAGATCTTTCTCTCCGGGAAGCGCTCGGAAAGAATGTTGGCTGCGTTCCGGGCGGCGTTGATGGTTCCGGAGATCCCGGAGGAGAGGCAGACGTGGATGATGTCCTTGCCGGCCTCCAGGAAGGGCGTGAAGGAATCCACATATTCCGAGACATTCACCTGGGCGGTCCGAGTCTCGGCGCCGGCGGACATGCGGGCATAGAATTCATCGAAGGGAATACTCTGACCCAAATCGTCCGGGTATTCAACGCCGTCCAGCGCGTAGTGGAAGCAGACGTAGTTGATCCCGAGGGATTCAAAATGCTCCTTGCTAAGATCGGCAGTGGAGCAGCAGCTCAGAATGTAACTCATAATAAAGGTTCCTTTCATGAAAAGATTTCTACTGAAAGCATAATACAAGAGGGGGAGTTAAAGCAAGCTACCGTCAATTTTCGGCTCTCTACAAATAGAAAAACCCCCGGCAGAGGAAATCTACCGGGGAGAGGACAGCACTCTACAATTTGTAGAAGACAGCTTAATTGTTCGCATTTTCCTTGTTTCTGTTCTTTTTGGGGCGCCTTTGAATATTGCAGCTCAAAAAAACGATAGCTTCGGCAAAAATGGCGATCAAGAAGATCTGCCAGGGATTGGCCGGCAGGAACAGAAGATAGATCGCGACGAAAATAGACAGAACGAACAGCGCGATCACGTACTGAAGGTGCCTGCGCTTGTTGAAAACGCAGATCAGGATCATATAGACCAGAATGGACACCGGCAGGGCGACCACAAAAATCTCCCAGCGGATCACATGGTTCAGCCACAGCGCGACGAAGGCGGTAAGGGCCAGAGTCCACACACCCAGGACGGCGATGGCGATAATAACCTCGGTGGAGTAGGTGACTTCTGGCTTCTCCGGCTTCTCCTCCTGGGGCGGCTGCCAGTCGTCGTGAGAGGAGAGCAGATAATCCACCGTGACGCCAAAGATGGAGGCCAGCTGGGTGAGCACGTAGGCGTCGGGAATGGCCTCGGCCCGCTCCCATTTGGAGATGGTCTTGTCCGAGTAGTTCAGTGCCGCGCCCAACTCCGCCTGGGTCATACCCGCGGCGGTACGAAGATTGATCAGGTTGCTGGCAGAGATGAGTTTCAGTTCCGATAGTTCCATAGATTTCCTCTAAGCGCTGAAGTTTCATTAAATCTTTGTTATTTTAACATGTTGCAGTTTGATTTTCAAGTTCGGCCGCGGGAAATCTTTGGATAAAAAAATTCAGAAAAAGATTGACATTCTTATGTTATCTGTGGTATTATTCTAAAGCTTCTTAGGGAACGGCCGTGCGGGTGTAGTTCAATGGTAGAACACCAGCCTTCCAAGCTGGATACGTGGGTTCGATTCCCATCACCCGCTCCATTCGCTGGGTGGGGAGCTGACAAGCGCCAATAGCTCAGCAGGATAGAGCAACTGCCTTCTAAGCAGTAGGTCGGGGGTTCGAATCCCTCTTGGCGTGCCATCGCCGGGGAAGCCCCGACAAAGGAAATGTTCGTCCTCTTGACAAAGCTGAGAAATTGGCTTACAGTATAGAGGCAAACATGGTGGGATTAGCTCAGTTGGTAGAGCACCGGATTGTGGTTCCGGGTGTCGTGGGTTCGAGCCCCATATCCCACCCCACGCATTGAAGAGGCCGGCTGTGCCGGCCTCTTTCAGCAGAATCCAAGCATTGGGATGTAGTGTAATGGTAACACACCGGACTTTGACTCCGATATAGTGGGTTCGAGTCCCGCCATCCCAGCCAATGCCCCAGTAGCTCAGTAGGCAGAGCACCTGCCTTTTAAGCAGGGTGTCCGGGGTTCGAATCCCCGCTGGAGCACCATAAAAGTACCTTGATTTTGATAGAATCAAGGTACTTTTATTATTCCCCAAAACCCCAGAATCTCTGGGCTTTTTCACGTTTTAAGGCCGATCCCGGATGCTCCCGGGACCGGTCTTTTTTGCTTTTATGAGGTTTTCGTGGGTGATAGGCTAAACCTGGGTTCGTTGGATTATTCCTTGGGTTCGTCGGTTTTATGGTAGTTCGTTGGATTTATGGGTGTTCGTTGGATTAACCCTTCACAACGATTATATGCCGGTAGTGCCTGTCATTGCGACATCATCGGAGACAACTCTGCACTGGGCCGTTGACGGAGAGACTTTCCACAAGACCGTCAGTACCGGTACCTGGGAGATCCCGGAGCTGGAACTGCGGAATGGGGACAACACTGTATCCGTCACAGGAGAAGGGGCAACGACATTTACTTATAGGCAGGGGCGGCTATAACCTAACAAGTTTACGGTTTGTTCAAAACCGTTTAAGCCTATATTAAGGTAGCAACTATATCCTTAACTCATCCTAAATGACAGGAGTGAGTTATATGAAGCTATTCAGTAAACTATATACGTTTGTTTTCACGTTCGCACTTATAGCTTTTTCTGCCTATGCTCTTTTGGATACTTTTGTTATAACACGCGTTTACAGTTCCGTTGAACAAAGTATAAACACCAGCGCAAACATTGAGACAGTTGAAGCTGCAGCCACACCTCGATCTTTGTCAGTTGAAGTAGCAGAGAGCGACGCAACATCGTACCGCGATGAGAATATGAGCATCTCTCTCAGCACCTATTACGAGAACGACACGACTATTTATGTGGCAGACATTCAGGTCGATTCACCGGAATTGCTGAAGACCGCACTCTCCCGAAACAGCTACGGACGAAATGTGACCGATGAAACTTCAGACACGGCTTCAAGCGTTGACGCTGTCCTTGCCATTAACGGCGATAATTATGGGTCGCGGGAAAAAGGCTATGTGATTCGAAACGGCGTGCTTTACCGTGACACGGCCTCAAAGGGGCAGGAAGATCTTGTAATCTATGAAGACGGCAGCTTTGAAGTCATCAACGAATCCGAGATAAGCGCACAGGAACTGATCGAAAACGGCGCGGTACATGTTTTCTCTTTTGGCCCCGGACTGATTGAAGACGGTGATATCATCGTCGACGCGGACGATGAGGTGGACCGAGCCAAGGCCAGCAATCCTCGGACGGCGATCGGAATTCTGGATGAGAACCACTATGTGTTTGTGGTTTCAGACGGGCGCAGCAACGAGAGCGAGGGGCTGACGCTCAAAGAATTGGCACTCTTCATGCAGAGTCTCGGCGTACAGTATGCCTATAATCTTGACGGCGGCGGATCCTCAACGATGGTGTTCCTCGATGAGGTAATCAACAATCCCACAAGTGGGCACAGCAACGGGGAACGGGCCGTAACAGACATCGTGTACATTGGGTATTAAGGAGGACAGTATGAACAGAGTATTATCCAGAACACGAAATTCTTTTCTTGGCGCGACCGTTGGAGTTGCAGCTTTTGCGGCAATTTATGAATTGTTCAGCCACCAGGTTTATTCCCGTTTCCTCATTTTCGCATTTTTTATCCCGCTCTTTGGCGGAGTGCTGCCATACAGTCTTCTGTTGGGTAGCCAGCGAAGTCAGAAACCGGGCGTCTTGGCACGGTGTTTATACAACTCAGGCCTTGCCACTTTGACAGCAGGGAGTATTTTTCGGGGTATTCTTGAAATCTATGGAACCACGAGCCATCTGAGCATCGTTTACTGGACAATCGGATTTAGCCTTTCAATGTTTGGCCTGATCACATATGTTGCGGCGGTAAATCTTGTTCCAAAGAGAAGCAATCAGACTAATTCCAATTAAGCTAATTGAATACTACCGAAGAGGTCGGAGGAATCAAGCCTCTTTTCATTTCGTGAAGGAGGGCTGCCCATGAGCCTTTTTCGCGTATACGTGGATGACAATCTGTTCTATCATCCGCAAATGTCGAAGCTGGCGATCACGGACGCTCGAATCGAAGAGGACGCGGAGAACATCGACAGCATGACGCTTTCCGCACCTTTCAACCATCCGTACCTTACCAGCATCCGGCCACTGGCATCCACCATCGTCTGCAAGAAGGGTGATGCCGTGGCGTTCGAGGGTCGGGCGCTGGACAACGACACGGATTTTTATAACACCCATACCTGGACATGCGAAAGCTGTCTAGCCTACCTGAAAGACAGCGTTCAGCCGCCGTATGATTATAAAGGCACCCTGCGCGGCCTGCTCGAACTGTTAATCTCTGTCCATAACAACACGGTCGAGGAGAAAATGCGGTTTGTAGTTGGCAACGTGACCGTGACGGATAGGCATAGAGAGATGCACCACAAAACCCCAAATGCACCAAGCCCTCCCGAAAATGCACCAGGCTTTTTCTGAAATGCACCCAGGAAAGCCAAAAATGCCCCACGCTTTAATTCGTGATGCACCAGGGATTTCTCATTCTATCAATTTCGTAGTACTAAGCCAGGAGAAGACAGACCGTCTTGTGCGGTCTGTCTTTTTGCGTTCTACAGGCTGGATCCAAATCAAAAGTGTATACCGGAAGCCGCAAAAGCCTTACAGCGGAAAAGCCACCGCTTCCCGGTACAGCTCGTTCAGAATGTGAGTAAAAGACGATACGATGGAACGCTTGTCGGCCTTATGAGTGCAGAGAACACAGGAGAAGCTCTCTTTGCAGTCATAGGGGATCCAGGCAAACTGACCGCTGTGGTCGTTCAGGAAGCCGGGGGCGAGGCAGATCCCTTTTCCAGCGGCAACGTTGGTAAGGGTGGTATCATGGTCCGGGCTGTTAAAGTATCGGATCTTCCCGGTATTGATCAAGCGGTGCTGGACCGCTTTCAGCGCGGGAGGGGAGCCGCCGCCGACCATCAGCGTGCGTCCGTAGAGGTCCTCCTCCCGAATGATATTCTTCCCGGCGAGAGGATCCGCTCTGCCTGCGATCAGATAGACGCGGCTTTCGAAAAGCTCGTGGACGTCAATGCCCGGGATATGTTTTGTCTGCTCCTTCAGCGCGAACAGGATATCCACTTCATTGCGCAGAAAGGACTCGACGCCGTTCTCGTACTGGAATACGGGCTTGATCTGTACGTCGCTGTTCGCTTCCGAAAACAGACGAATGGCCTCGGGCAGAAAGTACACCGCCTGCCGGACCATAAGGCTGACAGAGATGCTGTCCCGGTAGGTCGCGCTGTAATTCTGCCCCTGTTCGATGGCGCGCTTCAGATCCTCCCGCATTCCGGCCAGAAAGGAGACGAACTGTGCTCCCGCAGGCGTGGGGGAGGCCCCTTTCCCGCTGCGTTCAAAGATCGTGAAGCCGACCTCCTCCTCCAGCAGCCGGATCTGATAGGTCAGGGTCGGCTGGCTGACAAACAGTTTCTCCGCTGCCCGACTGAAGTTTCGTGTGTGGGCCAACTCTATACAGTAGTCGATCTGTTTCGTGGTCATCGCAGACACCTTCTATTTAGAAATTAAATCAATTATACAATAATACGATTGGACTTTGCAATAGATAACGTGTATGATGGGATCAGAACAAAACAGGAGGTAAACAGGAATGGCCAAAACTTTGATCGCGTTTTACTCAAGAGCGGATGAGAACTACTTCGGCGGCGCGATGCGCTATGTGAAAGTGGGAAACACCGAGATCGTCTGCGGCATCATGAAGGAGCTGCTCCCGGCGGACAGCTTCAAGATCGAGATGAAGAACCCGTATTCACCGGTTTACATGACCTGCATCGAAGAGGCGAAGAAGGACCTGCGGGCGAAGGCACGGCCGGAGCTCGTTTCCATGCCGGAATCCATTGACGGATATGATACGATCATTCTTGCCTATCCGAACTACTGGGGAACCATGCCGATGGCGGTCTTCACCTTCCTGGAAAACTACGATTTCTCCGGCAAAACCATCCTGCCGCTCTGCACCAATGAGGGCAGCGGCATGGGCGGCAGCGAGAGGGACCTCAGACGGGCCTGCCCCGGTGCGAACGTAAAGAGCGGTCTGTCCATCACGGGCAGCAGCGCGGCCGATTCCAAAGAATCCGTAAGGCGTTGGCTTTCTGCGAACGGTCTTCTGTGAGGTAAGCCGATGGAATAAGAAAAAGGCTATGTGTACGAACTGATGGACCGCGGAGGACCGACGGATACCCGGGAGCCCTATTTCCGGGAAGCCGTAGAAGAGATGATGCGCGCCAGAACCCTTTGCGCCAAGGCCAACGCGACGATGCCGGACGATCCCTCTTATGAGGGATATCTGGAAGAGCTGTTCGGCAGAAAGCTGGATGACGTGCGCATTCTCACCCCGTTTATCTGCGATTTCGGAAACCGGGTCAAATTCGGAAAAGGCGTGTTCATCAACCATTCCGCGATCCTCTCCGCGTCCGGCGGGATCGAGTTTGATGATGGCTCCATGGCGGCGCCCGGTCTGCGGATCGCCACCATCAACCATGACATGAATGAACGCCATACCAGATACACCTATGGAAAGGTCCTGGTGAAAAAGAACGCGTGGATCGGTATGAACGTCACGATCTGCCCCGGCGTTACAATCGGAGAATATGCCGTCGTTGCGGCAGGCGCGGTCGTCACGAAGGACGTGCCCGACTATGCCGTCGTGGGCGGCGTTCCCGCAAAAGTGATTCGCATGCTGGACCCGACGGAACAAAAGGAATAAAATGGATGACGAAGAGCGGATTCGCAAGCTGTACAGGAAATACTGGCACTGCATGATCGCAAAAGACGTGGATGGTCTGCGCGGCCTGATGACAGACGATTATTTCCTGCTGCACATGACCGGCGTGAAGCAGACCGCCGAGGTGTTTTTGAAGGGCCTGCTGGACGGAACCTTCCATTACTATTCAGCAGAGCATGACAGTATCGAGGTCATTGTGACTGGCGATCGTGCCAGTATGATCGGCAAGAGTCGGGTGCTGGCCGCCGTTTACGGCGGCGGGAAACACAGCTGGCGGCTTCGGGGAGACTTTACCCTGAGGAAAGAAGAAGGGCGCTGGAAATTCAGCTGCTCCCGGGCTTCGACCTATTGAAAAAATAACGACAGGAGGAACTTGACATGAAGAATCTGGGCTTTGGCATGATGCGGCTTCCGGTGCTTTCCGGACCGACCGATTTTGATTATGAGCAGCTGAATCAGATGGTGGACGCCTTTCTGAACGCTGGATACACCTATTTTGACACCAGCTTCGTCTACCACAACGGAAAGAGCGAGGAGGCGACCCGGAAGGCGCTGGTGGAACGGCATCCCAGGGACAGCTTTACCGTTGCGACCAAGTTCCCGACCTTTATGCTGATTCCGGAGGAGAAGATCGAAGAGACCTTCCAGCGTCAGTTGGACAATCTCGGCGTGGACTATATTGACTATTATCTGCTCCACAATATCCAGACTGTGTACTATGACGGCTATGACGGCAAGGGCGGCATTGTCAAGACGACGCATCTGTTTGACCACGCGAAGAAGTGGAAGGAAGACGGAAAGATCCGTCACCTGGGCATCTCTTTCCATTCCTCTGCAAAGCTGCTGGATCGGGTGCTGACAGAGCATCCGGAGATCGAATTTGTCCAGATCGCCCTCAATCCCATCGACTGGGACAGCGAGCTGGTGCAGGCCGGACCCTGCTACGAGGTGATCCGGAAGCATGGCCGGAAGGTCGTCATCATGGAAGCCGTCAAGGGCGGCGGCCTTGCCAGATTGCCGGCCGAGGCGGAAGCCGTACTGAAGAGCGTACATCCCGACTGGAGCATCGCGTCCTGGGCCGTTCGCTTCAGCCTTGAAAAGGAAGACGTTATCGCGGTCCTCTCCGGGATGAGCACCCTGGAGCAGGTCCTGGATAACACGAAGACCGCCAACGAAGCCGGACCCTTCTCCGAGGAGGAGCGAAAGGCGCTCGCGGAGGCAATGCGGCTCTATCGGGAAAGCGCCCCCATCAAGCAGAGTGAGATCGAGGGGTACAAGGGACTGCTGTATCACGGCGTTCCCGTCAGCGCAATCCTCCAGGCCTGGAGCATCTGCCAGATCCAGCCGGACCCCGGCTTCTCGGACGACAACAATTATCTGAAAAACGCCATTGCCGAGGCCGAGCGCGTAGATTTTCACGCCGGGCTCGAGAAGCAGACGGTTCTCACGGCTGACGGCAGAGATATCACCGAGATGGTTGAAAAGGCGGTAGCCTGGCTGACGGAGCACAGCTTCTAAAGGCGAAGAGGAAGCATGATGAAAAAGCATACTCTGTGAGTTGTACCGGACCCCATTGGTTGAGCAGGATCGAAACTGCCGGCCAATGGGGTCCTGTTCTATGGATATGATGGGGTCCCCGCAGGGATCATTATTATAGAAACGGGCCGGTTCGGAAGCCGAAACAGCACCGGACGGTGGCCCGAAACGGCCCGTGAGGCAGCATGAAATGCACAAAAAGTCCCCCTACAGGGGGAGATACAGCGGAAAAGCGCCTCCATTTCCGGCTGAGAAGCTGAATCTGAGAGCCTGAGAAAGCAATTTAATTCGTAAAAGAAATCGGAAATCGTTTAGATATTGTGCACAATTACTATTGACTTCATTTGTGCAATGAGTATAATACGGGCCATGACAAGGATCCAGACGGACGATCCAAAACCAAGCAGGATCGCAGAAGGACGGATCCCATACCGAGCGCAAAAAACCATCCGATCGAATCCGCGTTCGGTTCTGTCATGAAAGGAGTAAACCCATATGAAGAACACCAACAAGAGCTTTTCTCAGTCCCTGCGTCAGCATTTTCGTGAGGGCATGATCCTCTACGCTGCCGCCACCGCCCATTTCCCCATGGATGCGGACCTGCTCCGCGTGTACCGGGAGACCGTCGAAGGAAAGTAAGCTGACAAAGAAACACGGATGCGCGGGATCGGATCAAGAACTCCCCGCGTTATCCCGCGTAACAAAGAGATGAGAAGTCCCGGGCCCAATGCGGCCGGGTCATTCCGAAATACAAGTGAATAAGCGAAAAGGCGTTGTCTCAAAATAGCTAAAGAGGCTATTGAGAGGCAACGCCTCTTTCATTTGGCAAAGATTGTGGAAAAAGGCGGCCTGTTCAAGCCCTGA
>CADAHL010000038.1:17003-19105 GCA_902787755.1 Oscillospiraceae bacterium | reverse complement strand
TTGGCCCTGTGATCTCTGCGATTGAAACCTGGGGCAACGAGTACATTGAATACCTTGCAAAGAAAGAAGAACCATGAATACCACCGGAATCGTTTATCGCCCGCCCTTTGAGGCAAACTCCCTGCTGCTGCAGGTGACCACCGGCTGCAGCCACAACAAATGCACGTTCTGCACCATGTACCATGACGTTCCCTTCTCCATGTGCCCCCTGGAGCAGGTGGAGGCCGAGCTTGACGAAGCCGCGCTTTTCCGCCCGGACGTCAAGCGGGTGTTTCTCGAGCACGGCGACCCGTTTACCATGCCCGCAGAGCAATTGCTGAAGATCGCGGAATTGATCCACCAGAAGCTGCCCAGGGTGGAGACCATCGCCATGTACGCCTCGATCCAGAACATTCGCCGAAAAACGGATGCCGAGCTGCGGCGCCTGCGGGACGCCGGGATCAACGGGCTGGACATTGGCGTGGAAAGCGGGCTGGATGAAGCGCTGACCATGATGAACAAGGGCCATACCGCGCAGGAGAGTATCGAGCAGCTGCAGCGGCTGAAAAAGGCGGGCTATGATTTCACGCTGAACATCATCCTCGGCTGCGGAGGTGCAGAGCTGTGGCGTGAAAATGCAGAGGCCACGGCGGCCATGATCAACGCTGTTCAGCCCAGGCAGATCTTCACTGGCACCCTGCATGCCGAGCCTGGCTGTAAGCTGTATGGGGAAATGCAGAGCGGCGCTTTCCATGAATGCACCTTCCGCCAGCTGCTGGACGAGCAGGAGCTGCTCCTCAGCCGTTTGGACCTGGAGAAGTGTTACTATTTCAGCTCGCATCCGTCCAACGTCATGCCCATGCAGGGCTGGCTGCCCAAGCACAAGCAGGACATGCTGGAGGCCGTGCGGGAGATGCGCACATATCTTTCCGACCGTCTGGATGAAGTTCCAGTCCGCGGCGGTGAAGGATCTATTCTGAATCGTGAATGAATTGTTTAAGGAGGAATACAAAATGGCTGAAACCTTGACTACCCTGAAAACCCGTCGGAGCTGCCGTGCATACAAGCCGGAGCCGATCGAGGAAGAAAAGCTGAATGCGATCCTGGAAGCGGGCACCTATGCCGCGACCGGTATGGGAAAGCAGTCTCCGATCATCCTCGCTGTCACCAACAAGGAACTCCGGGACAAGCTGTCCAGGATGAATGCCGCCGTTCTCGGTGCGGACATGGATCCCTTCTATGGCGCGCCGGAGGTGCTGGTGGTTCTGGGCAACAAGGCCGTCCCCACCTACGTGTACGACGGAAGCCTGGTCATGGGCAACATGATGAATGCCGCGGCCGACCTTGGCGTTGCCAGCTGCTGGGTGCATCGGGCAAAGGAAGAGTTTGAGAGCGAAGAGGGCAAAGCCATCCTGAAGGAGCTCGGCATTGAGGGCGACTATGAGGGTATCGGTCATCTGATTCTCGGCTATGCCGCGAAGCCCGCAGCCGACCCTCCCTGCTCCGAGGAAGGCAGACTATATCTACAAAGTGTAAGCCTTTAAAGCTGTCCGGAAAGCCGGGACCTGTCTGCGATCTCGCAGTTGAAATCGTTTATCCGTACAGCTATAAAAACGCCTGTACTTGCAGCGGTGATCCGTGCAATACAGGCGTTTTGTATTTCTATTAGTGTCATGGCGGGCTTGGTGTGTTGATATAAAAGGTGTAAATCTTCCGGCTGGTCTTTGAAGGAATAGAAAAAAGACAGGTTTTTCAAGGCATTGCGGCTTTGCTCAAATGCTGTCAGATCCAAAAGCGAAATGGGATCCGGCACGTCAATCTGCCGGAGTTCATTCAGACGCAAGGAAGTTTTACTTGAATTGCGCAGTTAAGGGGGGCAACTTTCTGCAAAAGCGCAAAAAGTTGCCCCCTTAACTAACGTTCTAAAACTCCTGATTTCCCATCAATCAATTAGCGAGTATGCAAATATATTTCCAGCCGTTTACTTCTCAATACAGAATCGCTTCAAGGCTTGTGGGCATGTTTATTTTTCTTAATCTGTGGCAGACGAGAGGACCTCTCCGGTATAAGCATTGATCCTGTATTCATATTCGGCTCTGCCGGATTCGAAATCGACCTCATAC
>CADAHL010000038.1:0-16947 GCA_902787755.1 Oscillospiraceae bacterium | reverse complement strand
CCTCCAGAGCAGCTTGAAGCGCGGCGTTTTTCCCTATCTTTTTACTGCCCCCAAAGGCACATCCGCAAACGGAAACGACAAGGGCAAGAATAAGAACTGTCAGAACTGCGTTCTTGAAAACCTTCATTTTTATGTTCCTTTCCCATCGAAAATAAGATTAAGCAACGTTAGGAAGACTTTCCCCAGCGGTGCACAGATTGAGAGCCTCGGGATATGCGAGTGGTTCTGTGCTGATTCCCAAAACCTCACCGTTACCAGCATCCACATAGAATTCATATCTCAGATAAAGCGTGGTCACGATGAAGTGAAACAGTCCGTCGGCGAGGTTGCCGGAAATGCAGACGGGCTCGTCATTTCCAATGTTGGTGTAAATGATCGCGCACCGGAGGGCCTCATCCTGCGTCAATTTGATCGTTTTATTCATGGTTATTCTCCTTTTCATTTTTGGCTTTCATACAGTTGACGCAGGAGTGCAGGAAAGGTTACACATAAAAAACGGGAGTGCGAAAAAGCTCTCCCGTCTCATGTGATTCATCCTAAATCGATGTCCCGGATCACGGTATACCCTGAATTGCTGTTCACTTCAATTTCGTATTCCCGTCCGTGGATATCTTCGTATTCGATTTTATACACATAGATCGCATCAAAAATGCTTCCCACATAGCGCAAGTGGCGGTGGGCGTAGTCCACGTAGAATCTTCCGGCCTCTTCCTCACCCAGCTCTTCCACCAGACAGGCGTGGGCGGCCTCAACGGCCTGCTCCTTTGTAAGCTTTACTTTTCCGGAAGCCGAGATATTGGACGGAATGAAAAGGATTGCACAGACGATTGCCGCAATCACCAGCAGACTGCAAAGAACAACAGCGACTGTTCGGATCAGCGTTTTGTGGTTAAAAACCTTTCTGGCCTTTTGGACAGTATCCATTTCCGCCTGACCGATGCCGGGATCGGAAAGCTCAGGATTATCCAGAATAGAACTGATCCTGCGGACATTTTCCAGTTCTCTTGCTACGAAAGCGGCTTCCTCGTCGGTTGCGGTGCCGTCTCTCAGCTTTTTATACGCGTCTTCAAAATTCATTGGTCTCCCTCCATAATCTTCCTGAGTTTCTCCCTGGCCCTGCACAGCAGGACTTTTGTGTTTGTTTCACTTTTTCCAATGATCTCCGAAATGCTTTTGATCGGGAGCCCGGAAAAGTAGAAAAGCATGACCGCCTCCCTCTGCGTATCGGGCAGCAGATCTATTGCTCGATACAGGGAGCGGTACTCTTCCTTTCGAATGATCCCTTCGATCACTTCTTCCCGGTCATCAACATAATCTTCCGGGATGTCTTCTCCGGTAAAGCGGCTCTCCTTTCGGCAGAGGCTGATAAACTCGTTCCTGCAGACCGTCAGGAGCCAGGGCTTAAAATCCCGGATGGAATCGTCAGCCATACCCAGTGCCTTAAAAAACGCATTGGATACGATATCCTCTGCGACCGTTCGGTTTTTGCATAAGGAGATCGAATACAGGAGTGCTTCGTTATAGTATTGTGAAAACAGCTGATCAATGATATCCGATTTCATAAAACTGTCGTCACATCTTTCGTAAGAGTCCTATATAAGAGACGAAGAAGCCGGTCTAAGGTTACACAATATTTGAATAATCGCAAATGATAATGTGCTCCCTCTGAGTTCTGCTCTTGCTCAGGGACCGATTTTACCTTTTGCATCAACCATCTGATCAGAAGAACAGAAACCGGCAGAGATAATATGGCGCACAGAATACTCATTTTGCTCCTTTCTACAGCTTACGGAAGGCGTTTTATCGTTTGATCCGTATATCCATAAAAACGCCTGTACCGCACGGATAACCGTTGCAAGTACAGGCGTTTTGTATCTCTTTTGGTGTCATGGCGGGCTTGGTGTGTTGATACAAAAGGTGTAAAATTTACGGTTGGTCTTTGAAGGAATAGAAAAAAGACAGGTTTTTCAAGGCATTGCGGCTTTGCTCAAATGCTGTCAGTTATTATCCAGACATACTTATATTTCCAATGGCAAGATGAACCTTCTTTTTCCAATTTTCCCCTGGTTCGCGAGGTGCAAACGGGGTGTAAACTGCGTGAGGGATGGTCAAAAGTGCTTGATTTTACAGGGAAACTCGGCTTTTGTTAGAGGCTTGCCGTGGCAAACAAACAGGATCTTAGTCATATGCGGTCAGCCTCCTCCCTAAAGGAACGCTTTCGGTGTGAAAAGCCGGTTTCTCCACAAGGGACGCCTTCCGTGTGCCGGACGGAAAAAGTTGTTCCCGATCTGTGACTTCAGTCACGGAGATGCGGCAAGTCCATGCCGCCAATGGCAGGAAAAAACGAGGGGTACTGCCGTCGGGGGGAATGCGTGATGACCCGGAATCTATTTCAGCAGATTGATCCTGCATTCCGGCGTTTCCCCCTTCATTACCCGTTCGATATTCTTCACAAAAAACGCATAGCGCTTTTTGTGATACTTCACGCCGTCGGGGAGGCCGGCAGTATGCGGCGTTACGATCACATTCTCCATTCTGCGGAACGGATGATCGCGCCGCAGGGGTTCTTCTTCAAAAACGTCCAGACAAGCGCCTCCGATGAGGCCTTTCTCCAAGGCCTGCAGAAGCTGCGGCTCATCAATGACTCCGCCTCTCGAGGTGTTGACCAGGACAGCGTCCGACTTCATTTTAGAAAACACATCCGCGTTGATCATGTGCCGGGTGCTTTCGTTCAGGGGAACATGCAGGCTGACGATATCGCTGTCACGGAGCAGGCTGTCCAGATCTCTTTGCTCTGTCCCCGCAGCATCCGTCGGCCTGTGGCTATAGACCAGCACTTTCATGTGAAACGCGTTACCGTATTCTGCCACTTTTTTCCCGACGTGTCCGAATCCCACAAGGCCGATCGTTTTATCCGAAAGTTCGGCTCCTAAATAGTTTAGTTCGCCTTCATCAGAATCCGCCTTTAAGAATTTGTCGAGCTTCAGTATATTTTTGTACCAGCAAAGGATCAAGGCCATAACATGCTCGGCTACGGCGTTGGCATTGACACCGGCCGCATTGCATACCTGGACGCCATGCCTTGTACATGCGTTTACGTCAACATTGTCATATCCCGCGCCTGTCTGCACCAGCTTCAGCTTGGGCGCTTTCTGAAGGATCCCCTCGTCGATCCGGATGTGTTCGGGGATCAGTACATCGGCATCTGTCAATTCCTGTTCGGCCTCATCCGGCAGAACGATTTTGACGTCCCAGGCACGAGGAAAGCTGCCGCGGATCCGATCCTTTGCTGTCTCCGGGAAAAAGCCTGTGATGACGACCTTCATGGAGCACCTTCCTCCTCATTCCCGTCCTGACTTATCGGGATCTCCCGTCACAACCGCAAACCTAAGCGCTTTATTATACCGCATATCGGCGGATTTTTCCACTGTAAAAAAATCGGCGCTCCGCCGCTTGCAGAGCGCCGGTCGCGCAACTGTCATAGGCTTAGCGCTGCCAAGGGAAGTCGCGCTATCCGACTTCCGATCATCCCTTGCTTATCAGGAAATACAGCAGGATCCCCAGAGCCGCGATCCCCGCGCCTGTGATGAGAAACATATTGCATAGGAAGGTGTTGCCGACAGGGGCGCCCACATAAGCGGTCCCGGGATCGTCGGGATCATAAGAAACTTCCATCTCAGAGCCAAGCGGCCAGATCGTCTGCGCCAGCTGGCGCAGGTCCGCCAGGATCCCCGTCCGGACATGGAGCCTCCCTTTTTCGTCTTCCCAGGCAGCCGGTTCCTTGATCCCCATGCCGCGTACCTTGATGATGGCATCATACTTTTTTGTGCAGGTATAGCCTTTCCCGCCGACTTTGTATTCGACCACGGGAGCCATCTGACCGTCGCCCATAAACGCGTGCCGGATCACTTTCCCCACGGCTTTTGCCGTGCACCGGCTGTTTTTTCTGTCCGTAAGAAGCCTGACCAGGATCCCCGCGAGGAACAGGATCGCTCCCAGTCCCGCCACCAGCGCCAGCTCCAACCATGCGATCTGCTGTTGTGTCATTGTTCTCTCCTGTTGAAAAAAACTTTATCTCCGCAATGTTTCAAAGCGCAAGGTTTGCCGGAACACGGTTTCTATCCGCTTCCATCATAACCACACGCCGTCCCTCAAATAGCGATTTGCTTTCTCATGGGCGTTGTCAACGATCTGCTGGTCAAAGCCAATGAGCTGCAAAAGATTGATCGCGTTTCGGGTGGTCGCTTTTCCTTCGCGTATCACATAGTCAAAGAGCATCTCCCGCTCTCCGACCTGTTCCTCAAAGTGATAGAGCCTGTAGCTGCCGCGCAGCAGATCGCACAGCTCGATATCGTGGGTAGCCGCGATGCACAGCAAGCCCGCGTCTGCCATCGCCTGCAGCACCTCGCTGGAAGCGGCGATGCGCTCCACCGTATTTGTACCGCGCAGCACCTCATCCACGACGCAAAGAATGGCCCCGTTTTCCCTTGCCGCATCCAGAATGCGTTTCAGCGATCTTGTCTCGACGATATAATAGCTTTCTCCGGCCAGCAGATCGTCCTGGAGAGCCATCGAGGAAAACACGCGGAAGGCCCTTCCCTCATAGGTCTTTGCCAGTACCGTACATATGCTCTGCGCCATGATCGCCGCCAGGGCCACCGTTTTCAGATAGGTGGATTTGCCGGAGGCATTGGAGCCGGTGATCAGGATCGGCTTTTCTGTTACACAGTCGTTTCCAACGGGGTCGGACAGCAGGGGATGAAGCATGTCCTCGCCGTGAAGATAGCCGCCCCGCTCTGTGTCGAAGTCTATGACCGGTTCCGTATAACCCTCGAGGCTTGCCCGGTAGGAGGCGATGGAGATCGCGGCATCCAGGCGGCCGAGATACTCATGGATCGTAAATACATCATCGTGGCAGCGGCCCAGCTTGTTTTTCAGATACTCATAGGCGATCAGATCCAGCAGCGTCACCGTCAGGAACGCATCCTCCACTCCGCCGCTGTCCATTCCGGTGGATACGCCGCCCGTTCGGATCACGGCCTGCAAACGGTCCAGACTTTCATAGGCCGGCTGCATGTGCCTGTCAAGCTCGACGTCGCGGAGTTTGCGGAGCCTTCTCACGGCAAAGACCATGTTGACCACATAGTTGACGGTGTCATAGTCTCTCTGGGATCGCCGTTTTCCGAATTCATGCACAAAGCAGTTAAGAAATATGGCGAGAAACAAAAAATAATAGTTGATACCGGCTACTGTGCACACGATAGAAGCAATGAGCAGTGCCAGACAGGCCAGGTACAGAAACAGTCTTCCGACGCCGTGTTCGGCCGGATCAAACGCGCGGCACAGATCGGCTCTTCTGGTACAGCCGAGCCGGGCCAGGATGGTCTCCGCTTTCAAGCGCCGCTCCGGGTCCGCCTGGGCATAATGGATCAGGGCCTTCCGCTGCTCATAGCTTGCCGCGTCAAGGACAGGGCTGCGCAGCATGTAGTATAAGACCTGCTCCCCGGAGGTACAGCGCTTCGGATTGATCCGCTTGAACAGGCGGTCCATATCCAGATCGTTCCATGTGATCTCATTGAGCAGAAAGGGATCCAGTCCCTTCTCTCTCCGATACTCATAATAAGCGCGGATGTAATCCATATCCCCGTCAAAGTAGTGGGGATCGGGAACCGTTCCAAAGGCTGCCCTGAGCATCCTTTGCAGTTTTTTTGTTCTCATAGGATGAAGCCTCCTGCCTTTCCGGGATCCCCGTCACATACCGAACTGTCTATCATGATAACATCTTTACCGCCGGGGTGGCAATAATAAAAACATCGACGCTCTGCAGACTGCGGAGCGCCGACCTTCCGGTGGTCATACTTTTTCCTTTTTCCGGCGGTTTTTCGCCCGTTTCTCCTCCGCCCGGACCTTGTGCTCCCACTGATAGCGGTGCTTCCGGGCCTTCCATCCCTGGGTATTTCTGGCCCTAAAATCACCGACGTCCGGGTCCCCCAGCTCCCAGGCGCGGGTGCGCATTCTCCCGGGGGCGCGGTAAGTGTAGTCGATGTGTTCATCCACATAGTGGACGGTCACGGAGGCAAAGCGGAGAAAATTTCCCACTCGGAGTCTCTGACGAAGCAAGGTGGCCATTCCGATTTCTGGTTCCCGACGGCGCGGCAGTCTGTGCCGGGAACCGCTCCTGTTTTATATGGAGCCGCACAATCGGTCGTCCAGCGTATTCAGGATGGCAAGGATGTTTTGTTCCACAGCGTGTCTCCTCCCAATACTTTTTTCATGGGTAAGACGCAAGGCCGGGCAGAAGGTTCCCTCCGATTTCGGGAACAGCGCCTTTTTATCCTTTTCGCTCCCGGGAGCGCCTTCCTCTCCTCACCAGGACATAGATCCCGTATCCCAGGATCACGCCTGTCGTATTCAAAATAAGATCGTCCACATCGGTGGAGCGGACGTAGAAGGGCAGCTGCGCCAGCTCGATGAACAGCGAGAGGCCGGCGCCGGCGCACAGCACCTTCCAGAACCGATCCAGGCGGGGATAGACAAGGGGATACACGATGCCGGTGGGAAGGAACATGGCCACGTTTCCGATCACGTTTACCAGCATCTCCGACCGATATTTGTAATGGTGCAGAGCCTCCACCGGGATCAGATTCAGCCGGAAAGGCCAGATCCGGGCCGGATCGAAGAGCAGGGGCTGCACCTTCCCCTCCACAGGCGACATAGGGAAGAACACGAAGCGGAGGATGACCGCGTAGTTCACAGCGATCAGCAGCAGCACCGCCTCCCGTTTCCAGTCGATCTTCCTCTGTCTCACCCAGACCAGGACCCGCAGCAGCAGCCACAGCAGCGCAAAGCAGAGCTCTGTGGGGATAAAGGGGATCTGGATCATCGGCTTTCTCTCCTCCCTTCCGAAATCGTTCCGAATCCCATTATATCCCATATCCCCGTGTTTTTCCACAGAAAAAGGGCGAAACGCCCGGATTTCCTGACGAATTTTCTTCTTTTTTCCCATTCCCGCTTCCCATGGCTTGCATAGGCAGGCGGGCCTGTGTATACTGGAATCACTTTAGTACGGAAGGGTGGCTTCACCGTGAGTCGGATCAACACCAACACTCTGCTGAAGCGGCTGTTCAAGGCGGAGGATCTGGACAGCTATCTGGAGAGCAATGCGCTCTGCCTGGGGATGCCGGACTTCTGCGCCCTGCTGAAAAGCCACTGTGAGACAAAGGGCCTGCTGCCCGCCCATGTGATCGAGCGCTCCCAGATCGAGCGGACCTATGGGCACCAGCTCTTTAACGGCACCCGCCGTCCCTCCCGGGACAAGGTGCTGCAGCTGGCGCTGGGCCTGGGCCTGAGCGTGAATGAGGCCCAGCAGCTGCTGCGCGCGGCGGGGAAAAGCCCTCTCTATCCCCGGCTTCGTCGGGACGCAGTGATTCTCTACGGCCTGGACCGGGGGCAGCCCCTGCTGACGGTCCAAGAGAATCTGAGCAAATATGGGCTCACAGAGCTGGGAGGGGTGGGCAATGGAAACGACTGAACGGGACGACCGGGTCCTGGAGCTGCCGGACGAGTCGGAATACCCCAAGGAGCTCACGGCGCACTGGGAGCTGCTGGAGTGCTTTTCGGAGAAGG
Source organism: Oscillospiraceae bacterium (assembly GCA_902787755.1). Classification (GTDB taxonomy): domain Bacteria; phylum Bacillota; class Clostridia; order Oscillospirales; family Oscillospiraceae; genus Limivicinus. The sequence continues at coordinate 9,321 of CADAHL010000038.1, read as the reverse complement.
AGGATAGCCGGACCCTGCTGGCCCTGGACCGGGAGAGCGGACAGAAAAGTGTGGTCAAATGCTACCTGAGGGAGAATCCCCTGTACGATCACAGCGAGCCCGAGGCCCTGCGGCGGCTGGATGCCGGACCCATGCCCCGCTTCCTGGCGGAGTTCAAAAACGACCAGATGCGCTGCGTGCTCCGGGAATATGTCCCCGGGGAGACTCTGCAGCAGCTGGCTTCTTCCCGGAGCTTTTCTCCGGAGGAGGTGATCGGCGTGGGCCTGCAGCTGTGTGATCAGCTTCGGCAGCTCCACAGCCAGGACCCGCCCATCATCCACCGGGACATCAAGCCCCGAAACGTGGTGCTCCGGCCGGATGGAACGGCGGTGCTCATCGACTTCGGCATCGCCCGGGTGCACTCGAACAGTCAGTCCGACACCGTGGCCTTCGGCACCCAGGGCTTCGCCCCGCCGGAGCAGTACGGCTTTGCCCAGACCGACGCCCGCTCCGATCTCTACTCTCTCGGCATTCTGCTCAACTGGCTGCTGTGCCGGAAGACTCGGCTGCCGAGCAAAAGGGGCAGCCGGCTGGAGAAGGTCATCGCTCGCTGCGCCGCCTTCGACCCCCGGGACCGCTACGCCGACGCCGGCCGGCTCCGGAAGGCGCTGCTGTCAGCCCGGCCGAAAGCTTGCAAACAGCGCGGTCTGGCACTGATGCTGGCCGCCGCTGTACTGCTGGCCCTGCTGGGTCTGGGGTTCGGCGCCGGAGCCCAAAGCCGGCAGAGCCGGGTGGTCTTTTCCGAACCTCTGATCGAGACGGCGGTCCGGGCCAGCCTGGGTCTGGACGCCGATACCCCCCTGACGCGGGAGCTGCTGACCCAGGTCAGAGGGATCTACATCGTGGCTGATAAGGTCTGCCCGGACCGGGACAGCTTCTATGCCGCCATGGGCCGCTGGTATGCCGAGGGGAAGCCGGGCCGGGGATCCATCGCGGACTTGTCCGACCTGGCGGCCCTGCCCAATCTGGAGGAGCTCTGCGTCGCCGTTCAGGAGATCCGGGACCTTTCCCCACTCGCCGGGCTGCAGCAGCTGCACATGGTGGAGTTCAAACACAATCTCATCAGCGACATCTCCCCGCTGGCCGGGATGGACCGACTGAATTATGTGGGCCTGAACGACAATCCCCTGCGGGATATTTCCCCCCTGGCCCACTGCCCGAGCCTGTCCTTTCTGGATCTGTGCGACGTGCGCTCCTACGATCCCTCGGTGATCGCCGAGCTGGGCAACTTTGATTTCCTGGATCTGTCCAACCCCACCGACAGCTACCGCTGGCTGGAGGGCAAAAGCATTCTGGATCTGCGCCTGGCCTGGACGGGTCTGGAGGACCTGCACGTGCTGGACATGGTGACCCGGCTGGAGCGGCTGGAGATCGACCACACAGCGGTGACGGACCTGACACCCCTGGAAAAGCACCCGGGCCTGAAGGTTCTGAAACTCGCCGCTGTCCCGATCACGGACCTGAGCGTGCTGCTTCGGCTGCCTTTGCTGGAGCAGGTGGTTCTGAGCGCGTCCCAACGCCCGGCGGCGGAGGCCCTGGGGGAAGTCCCCTTCACCATCCTTTACGAATAAATTCCCGGAAAAACGCCAATGTGTGCAGCCTGCACACCAATTGGCGTTTTTCTTTTGCTATACTTTATCCTGGAATTATATTCGGGAGGCGATGTTATGTCATACACAGCCATCGAGGCCATGCGTCAGCGAAACCGGGAGCGCTTCGGGAGGGATCTGGGGCCCATGCAGCCTCCCTTCACCCAGAACGAAGCCCATCCCAACGATCTGAAATCCGCCGCCCTTCGTTTTCTCCGGGAGCGCTGTGAGCAGCTGCGCTTCGATCCGGTACGGACCCGGGCGGAGCTGGAGGACCACATCTGCCTGGGGACCAGTCTGAGCGCCAGACAGATCCCCTACAACATGGAGCGGGACCTGGACCGGGTCTGCCTGGAGAAGTCTCTGGAGGCCTTTATTGACTCGGGCACCGCCGAGGACGCCTACAACGTCTATTACTGCTATATTGAAATTTTCCTGAGCAATTACGGCGCGGCCAAGCAGATGGTGGAGCTGCTCAGCGAGTTTGAGCAGAACGGCAGCTCTGTACTGATGAAGCACCGGGATCACTATTCCCACTCGGTCTATGTCTTTGCCCTGGGTCTGGCCATCTATGAGACCAACGAGGCCTTCCGCCGGAGCTTCCGGCGCTTTTACGCGCTGGAGGAGCGCCGGGACAATGAGGTCGCCAACCTGTTCCTCCGGTTCTGGGGCCTGACCGCGCTCTTCCACGATATCGGCTATCCCTTCGAGCTGCCCTTCGAGCAGGTGCTCAGCTACTTCGAGGTGGAGGACCGGGAGCGGGGCAAGGGCAGCCTGTTCCTGGCCTACCGGGACGTGGAGGTACTGACCGGCCTGGACGAGGCGGCCAGAGTCCATTTCCGGACTCTGTACGGCCGGGACTTCGAGACCGTCACCCAGCTGCTTGCCTTCGATTTGACCCGGAAGCTGGGAGAGCTCTATGGCTTTTCCGAGGAATATCTGCTGGAGGTCCTGGACCGGAAACCGACGCAGCCGGACACCTTTGGCTACTACATGGACCACGCCTTCTTTTCCGCTGCCCGGCTCTACCGGGAGCTGACGGAGGACCGGTGTGGCGTGGCCCGCCTGACGAGAATGCACGTGGACGCCCTGTCCGCCATTCTGCTGCACAACAGCCTGTTCAAATTCTCCATCTGCTTCTACAAGAGCGACAGCAAACGGAAGGCCCCGATGCCCATGGACCTGCATCCCCTGGCCTGGCTTTTGATGCTCTGCGACGAGCTGCAGTGCTGGGACCGCACCGCCTACGGGCGCAATTCCCGGACAGAGCTGCACCCCATGTCCGCGGATTTCGACTTCTCCGGCGGCGCCCTGTCCGTCAAATACTTCTTTGACTCCCAGGAGCTGGACAAGATCCTGGACTATAACCAGCGGCGAAATGCCTGGGAGGAAGGCGGACGGCAGGGTAAGGCCCCCAAGCTGAAGGCCTACAGCAGCATGGCCGGCGACGCCCGGGGCTTTACTCAGGATATCGAATGGATCGTCGACCTGAGCGGCTGCCCCCTGACTGTGAGTTCCGGCCTACGGCCCCAGGACCGCCGGGCCAAGCACACCTATCTTTCGGACAGCAGCTTCCTGCACTTGTACGATTTTGCCGTGACCCTCCACAGCCGCAGCGCGCCCTCGGGGACCAGCACCGAGGAGATGGAGAAAAAATTCTGCGGGCAGTCCCTGGAGTATCAGCTCTCCGGCATCAACCGGGCCAAGAGCTTCGCCCGTTACCTGAACGCCCTGGGCTGCTTCTACACCGACCGGCCCGTGGACTTCGACATGGTCCTGGCCTTCACCCCGGCAGATCTGGAGGTCATCGCCCCCATGGAGCACGAGCGCTGGGTCCGGGAGCATCAGGCCATGGGCTGGCGCTTCGGATCGGATTACGAGACCCTGCCCCTGGAGTACCTGGAGACCCGGGGCGAGCTGCGGGAGCAGCTGCGCCTCCACAAGCTGGCCATGGACGGAGACCCCACAGAGGAAGAGATCCGGGCCCACTACTTTGCGCTGTCGGAGCGGGACCAGGACAAGGACTGGCAGCCGCTGAACACCATGCTGGAAAACCTGAAAAAATACGACGGACTGCGGATCTACCGCCTGTGAGAAGCCATGAAAGCATCCAAGCCGCCGGTCCCTCCCTATGAGGGGGAGGAACCTTATCTGTACTTCGCCTTCGCCGAGGCCGACAGCCGCAAAGTCCGGCGGAGCCTGCGGGCTCTGCTGGAGCGGGGCTGCCGGGTCTGGTACTGCCTGGGCCCCGCCGGAAGCTCCGATGAGCTGCTGCGCCGGCAGCGTCGGGCGGAGGGGGCGGAGCTGACCCTGGTCTACCTCAGCGACGCCGTCTGCGCCGACCGGGACACCAAGGGCTTCGTGATGGTCAACCAAAAGCAGCGCCGGCCCATTCTTTGTCTGGACCCGGACGGGGTGGACCGCCGCCTGGCCATGGACCTGCGGGAGGACGTCCCTCATCTGCCGCTCTCCCGGCTCCGCGGCGCCGGAGCGCTGGAGGACGCTCTGATCCATGCTCCGGGCTTTTCCCAGGCTATGATCGGCGAGCCGGTCCGACCGGACCCGGCTCTGGGGAAATGGAGCCTGCTGTTCTGCGCCCTGGCCCTGCTGCTGATCCTGGCCTGCCCGCTCCTGCCCCGCTTCCTGGCTCCCCCGCCGGACACGCTGGAGCTCCGGGATCCGGCGATCCACGAGGCCGTGCTCCGGGCTCTGGGTCGGGGGCCCATCACCGAAGAGCGGGTCGCGGGGATCCGGGTGCTGGAGTTGGAAGAACTGCCGGAGGATTGGACCGAGCTGTCCCTGCTGCCCGGCCTGGAGGCCATTGAGGTTCCCCAGCAGGCGCTGCTGGAGGGGCAGTCGCTTCCGGAGGGCGACTACGTCATCCGTCTGGAGGGAGGCGGCGCATGAGCAGCTTCTTCAAGCCCTATGAGGGCAGCCGTCCCTATCTGTTCATCAGCTACGCCCACCTTCACTCCGCCGCCGTGGTGGACAGCATCCGCCTCCTCCACGACCGGGGCTGGCGGCTGTGGTACGACGAGGGGATCCCCGCCGGCGGCGACTGGCCCGCCAACATCGCCCGGCACATGCAGGGCTGCGAGCGGGTGATCTTTTTCCTGTCGGCCCGGGCCATGGAATCCAACAACTGCTACAGCGAGATGCGCACCGCCGCCCGGCTGGGAAAGCCCGTACTGGTGGTTCGTCTGGAGGACTGCCCCGCCCAGGAGCGCTGGCGGGACCTGCTGGAGGGCTGGGAGCAGATCGGCCCCTTCGACAGCCCGGAGGACCGGGCTGCCGCCATCCTGGCCTCGGGCTTTGTGACCCGGCGCTACCGCCGCCGCTGGACGGAGGGGATCCACTGGCGGGCGCTGAGCCTGGCGGCCTCCCTGCTGCTGTTTCTTGCCGCGGCGGCCGCCCTGGGCGGGCTGCTCAGCGGCCGCTGGAGCCCCATCCCTCCGGCGCCTTCGCCGCCTGCGGAGACCGCGGCCCCCACACCCACTCCGGAGGTGCTGGACCTGGGCGAGGCGGAGCGTTATTTTGCCCTGCGCTTTCCCGACGCCCAGCAGAAGCGGGCCATTCACCGGGCCCTGGGCCTGGATCCGGAGGAGGAGGTCCTTCGGGGCCAGATGGCTCAGCTTCGGGAGCTGTACTTCTGCGGAGGCACCGAGTCCGACAGCCTGGAGGGGATCGCCTTCGACAGCCGGGGCCGCTGCAGTCTGAACGGCGCCGGGCTCATTCAGGGCAAGGTCCGGGATCTGACGAACCTGCGCTACGCCCTGCGGCTGGAGAGCCTGGGGCTGGTCTGCCAGCCGCTGGAGGATCTGTCGCCCCTGGCGGGCCATGTGCTGCTGCGGGAGCTGAGCCTGGCGGGGAGCACCGTGGAGGAGCTCTCCGCCCTCCGGGAGCTGCCCAGCCTGGAGATCCTGCACCTGGAGCACACCGGGGTCCGGGACCTGAGCGTTCTGGACGCCCTGCCCAATCTGAAAACCGTGACGGTCAGCCTGGATATGCTGCCGCTGCGCTGGAGCGAGGACGCCGAATTTCAAGTGGTTTTGGTCAGGGACACCTGACCGGGAAAGGGGAAGAGAGATGAGTATGGGAAAGAAGCTCCGTCTGCTGTGCGCCGACGGGGATCGGGAGGCCCTGCAGCCCATCCTGCAGGCGCTGACGGCCCGGGGGCTGCGGATCGCCCAGACCGGGGCCCCGGGGAAACGGGATGTTGTTCTGGCGGTGCTGTCGGAGAAGCTGTACGCCGAGCCTCAGAAGACCGAGGCGCTGCTGAGTTTGGTTGGTGCCGGGGCGGAGAATGTTCTGCCGCTGCGGCTGGATGAAGCCGCTGTCCCGGAGGATCTGAAAAAAGCCCTCTATACACGCAATATCATCCCCGCCGCCGAGCGGGACCCGGAGCAGCTCGCCGAGCGGATCGCCGGGGCGGTCCCGCCTGCGCCGCCCATCCTGCCCTGGCTCCTGATCGCCGGGGCGGTGGTCCTGGCGGCGATCATCGGGCTGCTGCTCTGGCGGACCAGGCAGCCGTCGGAGGAGCCGACGCCGGTCATGGCCGAACCGGCTGAGGCGGAGTACTATATCCCCGAGGGCTGGACAAAGGAGGACCTGGCCGAGATTCGGGACGTGATCATCGTGGGCGAACAGATGGAGTTCTATACCAAAGCCCAGGCGGAAGATTACATTCCCTTCCCGGAATGGGACACCTTTGCCTATCGGGATTATGATGATGACGGGGACCACTGGTTCAGCCGGGAGGACGGGCACGAATACCGCATGACCACGTACGGGGATCTGCGCTTTCTGGAGTGGATGCCCAACCTGCGCAGCCTGACCCTGGCCCATATGGAGGCCGGGCAGCTGCCGGATCTGACTTTGCTGCCACGGCTGGAATATCTCATGCTGATGGACAGCCAGATCCCGGATCTGGAATGGGTGCGGGGCTCCAAGATCACCAAGCTGGATTTTATCAACTCCACCGGCTCCGTCACCGACCTCAGTCCTCTGACCGACTGCGAGAGACTCCGGGAGGTCCACGTGGATGTGATCCACAACCGGCGGATCGATTTCAGCGCCTTCAATCCTCCCGCGCTGAACTGGCTCTGGATCAACAACGGCCAGGATCTGGAGGGAGACCTGGACCTGAGCGGTCTGCAGGACTCCAAGCTGCAGATCCTGAAGCTGGACTACGAGCTTCCCCTGTCCGATCTGGACTTTCTGAAGCAGACGCCCCGGCTCGTAGAGCTGGAGGTCCATGATCTTCCCCGGCTGCAGGATATTTCCGCCGTAGCGGAGCTGAAGGCGCTCACACGGCTTCGCATTGACGGCTGTGAGTCCATCCGGGATTACAGCCCCATCGGAGGCTGCACGGCCCTGGAGCAGCTGTCGATCTCCCCCGCGGGCGAGACCCCCCTTCGGGACGTCTCCTTCCTGGGCGGGCTGGAGAAGCTGAGAGATATCTCCCTGTCCAACGCAGAGCTTCCGGATCTGGACTTTCTGCGCCGGCTCAGCCAGTATCAGACCAGCCTGACCCAATTCAGCTTTTCCGGCCAGATCGGGGATTGGTCGGGCCTGGCCGCTGTGGAAAAGATCACGACCCTGAGTCTGGACGTCGGCGGCGCTTTGGAGCAGGCCCTGCCCTACCTGAAGAACCTTCAGGTGGCAAACCTGCGCCTCAGCCGGGTCGAGACCCTGGACCTGTCCGAGCTGCCGCGACCCAGCAGTTCGCTCTGCCTGGAGCGCTGCGGTATCACCGACCTGTCCACTTTGCCGGAGGACTGGACCGCCCCCAGTCTCACCCTGGAGCATTGCTCCGCGCTGCGTTCTCTGGAGGGACTGCAGCATCAGAGCAGCCTGCTGGGCAAGGGCGGTACGCTGATCCTTTTCGACTGCCCCAGGCTCACGGACTGGAGTGCTCTGGAGGGCATGACCTTCAGCAAGCTGTCCATCACCGGCGGCTTTACCCTGCCTGATTTCTCTGCCATCCAGGCCAGGAACCTGGTTCTGGACAGCGTGGCGGACGTGGAGGATCTGAACTTCCTGGACGTCATGGACAATGAAAAGCGCTGCGCTTTTACCCTGGTGGGCCTGGAAGTCCACAATCTTCAGCCCTTGTATCGCTTCCAGGGCGCCTTTCTGGCGGTACCTCCGGAACTGGGCGAGCAGGCGGAGGACCTGGTGAAGGCCGGGAATTTCGATGAATTTCGGATCGAGTACCCCCAGGGCGGCTGGGAACAGGACAACTCGGACTTTGCCCTCCTGAGCCTGGACGAGCTGGAGACCCTGCCGCCGGCCATGCTCAGAAGGGTCACCGACCTGTGCCTGGCCGGGGACCAGGTGATCGACCCGGAGCGCTTCGAGATCTGGGAGGACTGGGATCACCGGGACAAAAACGGAAATCCCGCCCTGGTGCTCCATGACCGGGAGACGGACCGTGAGAGCCCCCTCGCCCCCGGCGTGATCGACGATCTGAACCGTCTCAGCGCGCTGACCGGTCTCCGACGGCTGCATCTCTACGGCCAGCCCCTGGAAAACCTGGAGGGGATCCAGCTGTTTGAACAGCTGGAGGACTTCTCTGCCCGGGGCTGCACCACGCTGACCGACGCCTCCGCACTCTTCGCCCTGCCGGAGCTGCGCCGCGTGGATCTGAAATGCACGGCCGTGGCTTCCCTACAGGGGGTGCAGAATCTATGGAGCCTGTGCTCGCTGGACATCTCCAACACCCGGGTGGACGATCTGACGCCACTGGCGGACTGTGACTTCTCCGCGGCGGCGGAGGAGGGCGGCTTTGAGCTTGCCTGCAACGAGCTGGACCTGGGCGAGGAGGACTTCGCCGCCATGGCCCGGATCCGGCACTTCCGGAGCCTGAATTTCACCGACGCCGACCCCGCGGTCTGGATCCCCGCCCTGGCGGACTGTGAGATCGAGGATCTCGGCGCCGCGGGCGATCTGCGCAGCAACGAGGATCTGGCGGCCTTCGCGGCGGATCACCCGGAGCTGAGGAGGCTGTGGCTGGGCTGGATGGACGGGATCACCGATCTGAGGCCGCTGCTGAGTCTGGAGAAGCTGGAGGAGGTCTCAGTCCATCAGGAGATGAAGAAGGCCATCGCCAGCCTGGAGGGCGCGAGCTGCGGCTTCCGGCTGAACATCACCGATTGAGCCCTCCAGCGCGCAAAAGAGCCCCCTGACTGTGGAAAATCCTTCACAGTCAGGGGGCTTTTGTTTGGTTCGGACTCCGGTCCTTGGGGAAGATCGTCTCGAAGACCTCGGCAAAGCTGGCGTTTACGTCAAAGGGCGGCTCGTATTCCACCTTGGAGGTAACCAGGCACAGGTCCAGCTTGGCGGAGCTCTCGTCCGACAGGCGATTCAGTTCCTGAAGCTTTTTCCGGATCACATTCCAATCGAAGTTGATGGTGGTCATCCGCTTGACGTCGCGGCGACAGGTCACCTGCTTGCCCTCGGCGTTGAAACGATAACCGGAGCCGTCGTTGGAGATGATCTGCCCGGAAGAGCGCAGACCCACCATGTGTTTGAAGAGCCGGGCAATTCCCTACTCTAATATAAAAAAACAGAGCTCATCCTCTCGAATGAGCTCTGTGTTGGCATTGACCTATTTTCCCGGCTCGTCACCAAGCAAGTATCGTCGGCACTGGTGAGCTTAACTTCTGTGTTCGGAATGGGAACAGGTGGACCC
>CADAHL010000037.1 GCA_902787755.1 Oscillospiraceae bacterium | reverse complement strand
CATGGACGAGATCCTGTACAAGCTGCAGAAGAAGGTCGTCAAGAAGTGGCTGCTGGCCGGCAAGCGCGTGGACGGCCGTCAGATGAACGAGATCCGTCCCCTGGCCGCCGAAGTCGGCGTTCTGCCCGTGGTCCACGGCTCCGGCCTGTTCACCCGGGGTCAGACCCAGGTCCTGTCCGTCGCCACCCTGGCCACGCTGTCCGAGTGCCAGAAGCTGGACACCATCTGGGAGCCCACTGAGAAGCGCTTCATGCACCACTACAACATGCCCTCCTACTCCGTGGGCGAGGCCCGGGCTCAACGCAGCACCGGCCGCCGGGAGTACGGCCACGGCGCTCTGGTGGAGAAGGCTCTGGAGTGCGTGATCCCCGACGTGGAAGATTTCCCCTACGCCATCCGCGTGGTCTCTGAGGTTCTGTCCTCCAACGGCTCCACCTCCCAGGGCTCCATCTGCGGCACCACCCTGGCTCTGATGGACGCCGGCGTGCCCATCAAGGCCCCCGTGGCCGGCATCTCCTGCGGTCTGATCCAGGACGGCGACGACTTCACCACCTTCATCGACATCCAGGGCGTGGAAGACTTCCACGGCGAGATGGACTTCAAGGTGGCCGGCACCAAGCAGGGCATCACCGCCATCCAGATGGACCTGAAGAACGACGGTCTGAAGCATGAGATCGTGAAGGAAGCCTTCGCCATCACCAAGGAGGCCCGCTTCCAGATCCTGGACGCCATTCTGCTCAAGGCCATCCCCGAGCCCCGGAAGGAGCTGGCCAAGTCCGCCCCCAAGATGATCCAGATGAAGATCAACCCCGACAAGATCCGTGAGGTCATCGGCTCCGGCGGCAAGGTCATCCAGAAGATTACTGCCGACACCGGCTGCAAGATCGACATCGAGGACGACGGCACCATCTACATCGCCTCCAGCGATATCGAAGCCTGCCGTGCCGCCCGCAAGACCATCGAAGACATCATCTTCGAGCCCGAAGTGGGCGCTCTGTACTACGGCCGGGTGTCCAACATCCGCTCCGACTTCGGCGCCTGGGTCGAGCTGGCCCCGGGCAAGGACGGTCTGGTGAAGATCAAGGACCTGGAGTTCAAGCGCACCGAGAAGGTGGAGGACGTGCTGAACGTGGGCGACATGACCTGGGTCAAGGTCATCAACATCGGCCCCCGCGGCATCGACCTGAGCCGCAAGGACGCTCTGCGCGAGCGCGGAGAAGCCTGAAAATAAACCCTTCCCTCCGGACAGCGGATCCCCGCTGTCCGGTTTTTTACAAAAGAGGGATGGCCGCGGACTGTTTCAGCCCACGGCCATCCCTCATTTTCTCTTTCTGAGACCCTGTCCTCAGTCTCCCCGGTGGACCACCACCTGGGGGAAGGGAATCTCCACGCCCTGTTCATCGAAGAGGATGCGGATGTCCCGATTCAGCATTCTCTGAGCGGCAAAGACGTTCTCCTCGGTGGTATCCGCCACCAGCCTGATGTTCACCCCGCTGTCTGCCAGTGCCTGTACCCCCAGATACCGGGGCTCGGCCAGGTACAGGTCCGGATGGGCCCGGAACATCTCCGGCAGAGCCTTTTTCAGGATCTCCTCCAGCTTGCGCAGGTCTGTGTCGTAGGACACGCCCACCTCGCAGACGGCCAGGGAGCTGTTCCGGGAGCGGTTCTGGAAGTTCCGGATGTCCGAGTTGTTGACCACCTTCAGGTTGAAGCCCGCGTCCTCGATGGTGGTGGTGCGCACGCCGATATCCCGCACTGTGCCCCGGAAATCATCCAGGACGATGATGTCGCCGATGGAGTACTTGCTCTCGAAGATGATGAACAGACCGGTGATCACATCCTCGATCAGGCTCTGGGCGCCGAAGCCCAGAACCAGGCCCAGGATGCCCACGCCGGCCAGCACAGCGGTGGAGTTGACGCCCAGGATGCTCAGGCCCCAGACGACGCCCAGGATGACCACCAGGTACTTGGCGGCGCCGCCGATCAGGTTGGTGACGGTTTTGGTCCGGCCGTTCTTTTTTCCGATCCAGGTCAGGATCAGACGCAGCACCGCATAGAACACCCAGAGCACACAGACGGCCAGGATCAGGGTCAGGATATGGGCCAGGGTGATCTGGCCGCTGCCCTCGATAAGGAAGTGGGTCTTCTCCAGCTCGGCCATGGTGCTCTTTGTCTCCGAAGACAGGGGCAGCAGCTGCGGATTGAACAGGCATACCGTCAGGACCAGCGCGATCACAGCCCCGATCAGGGTCCCGATCGGACTTCTGGACTTTTTGCTCTCGTTCTTTTTCATGCTCTTTCCTCCTCTTTTCATCATGGAGACGGTATCGGATAGACGCCGAAGATGTGATCGAAGACGTCGCCGATATGGGTATAGACCGTGCCGTCATAGGGGTCCGTGCCGGTGGCGCCCGCATGGACAACAATGCGGAAGTGGCTGGCTTCGGGCGGAGCGATGGTGCTGAAATCCAGCTCGTTATACAGGAAGGTGTAGTAAAAGCTGTTCCGGGAGCCGTCGTTATACGGGCCGTCGGGCCCCATCATCAGGAGCGGATCTCCGGTCCAGACCGTGGTGGGCGAGCCCACCGTCTCCCAGTAGCCGCCGTCCTGGCGGTACCAGATCATATCTACCTGACTGATCCACGGGTCGTAGCTGTGCCGGTCGTCAGACTCGCTGCTGATGACGATCTGGGCCGCGTCGCTGTTGACGTTGGTCTCCATCTGCAGTTGCCAGGCCCGGTCCGGCGCTTGGGCCGGTCCGGAGTACACCACCGTTCTGGGCGCGCCGCTCATGGTATAGTGCAGGGTGATCTGGGGGATCCAGCGCTCCGTGCTGTTGTAGTACAGGACGCCTCCGGTGTTCATGTTCAGCGTCACGGTGCCGGTGGCGGCAAGTCCTGTCCACTCCACATAGCGGCCGCTGTCCTGATCGGAGATGACTCTCACGTCGGCGGTAAGGCTGCCCGAATCCGAAGTTCCGGGATCCAGCACATACTCCAGCTCCAGATGCCGCAGACCCAGCTCCGCGGGACTGCTGTTGAATTCGCCCCAGTACCACAGGTGAGAGAAGCTCACGGAGGGCTCGCCGGGGGACGGGGCCAGGGGCTGGGGGGAGGTCTGCACCTCATAGGGATCGTATACGCTGTAGAGGTGGCCGTCGCCGTCGTAGGTGGCCTCGCTGCCGATGCTGAATTTGAGGTAGAAGTGGGTGGCTCCGGCGGCCAGGAGCTCGGCGCTGGGACGGGCGTCCACCACGCCGTTGTAATGGTATTTGAGGATCTGGTCCGAGCCGTCCGCGACAGGACCGTCGGGTCCGCTCACCGGATCTCCTCCGTCCCAGAGGGACCAGAGGATGGACTCCGAGCCCAGCTTCTGGTAGGAGCTGTCCATCCAGCCGATGCTGATCTGGAAGCAGCTGCCGTCAAAGCTGTGGTGATAATCGGAGGGATAATAGAAGCCCATGGTGCAGTCCACCGTCTTGGCTCCGGTCGGTCCCTCAGAGCTGGTTCCTATATCGTAGAGCCGCAGCAGGCCCTGATACTCCGGCGCCTGCACGAAGGTGAAGACCTTGCTCTTGCTCTCTCCCTCCAGGGTGTAATCCAGGCGAATCTCCGTCTTCCAGCTGTCCCCGCTGATGGGCTGCATGTATTCGCTGACGTGATGGTTGCTGGTGAAGGTGCCCTCGCCGGTAACCGGCACGGACTGGAAGCCCAGGAGCGGATTCGCGGTGGAGCTGATCTTTGCCTGGGAGCTCAGCCCGGTGGCGTCGTTGGCGGTGACCACATACTCCAGCTCCACATGCGCTACCTGGTCCCAGTAATACACATGGGACAGGCTCACCGTAGGTTCTGTCAGCGTGGGCGGCGAGGTCGGCGTGGGCACCGGAGGCGTGGGCACTGGAGGCGTGGGCGTCGGTGTCGGTTCGGGGGGAGGCGTCACCGGCAGGACCGGAGGCGTCGGGGTCGGCGTCGGCATTGGGGTCGGGGTCGGCGTCGGCGGCGGCGTTGGGGTCGGCGTAGCCTCCGGGGGAGGCGTCACCGGCAGGGCCGAAGGCGTCGGGGTCGGGGTGGGGGCAGACTCGGGCGTTGGGGTGGGCGTCGTCTCTATGATCACCGGAGGTTCCGGGATCGGCGGAAGCGCCCCCGGCAACAGGCCGCTGAGAAGGATCAGGGCCGCTCCCGCCGCCAGCAGCAGTGCCGCCGACATGGAGAGCTTCTTATAGCGCTTTTTGCCCTTCACTGGCTCGTAGGGTCTGGCGAATTCGGGATAACGATCGTCTATTTCTCGTATACTCACGGTCCACCGCCCCCTTTGCTTTGCTTCATTTCTTTAGTCTATTATAACGCGGGAGCAGCGGCAGTCAATAACAGAATTTGGGTTTTAACGTAACGTATCCGCTTCTTCTGCAATTATTTACAAGTTTTTTCCTCCATGCACCTCCGTTTTCTACTCGCTGCGGTGGGATTTTGTCTTGTCCCTCGAAAAAATGTATGGTACAATGCTCGGGTGTGAAATGAATTCCGGAGGTGTCAGGTATGAATCGCATCGGTTTTGACAACGCGCAGTATGTGAAGCTCCAGTCCGAGAAGATCCGGGAACGGATCCAGCAATTCGGCGGCAAGCTGTATCTGGAGTTCGGCGGCAAGCTCTTCGACGACTATCACGCGTCCCGGGTCCTGCCTGGCTTCGAGCCGGACAGCAAGGTGAAGATGCTGCTGGAGATGAAGGACGAGGCGGAGATCGTCATCGCCATTTCAGCCGACGACATTGAGCGCTCCAAGCGCCGGGGCGACCTGGGCATCACCTACGACGAGGACAGCCTGCGCCTGATCGATGCCTTCCGGGGCATCGGCCTGTACATCGGCAGCGTGGTCATCACCCACTACCGGGGCCAGGCCAACGCCGACAAGTTCATCAAGCGCCTGGAGGCTCTGGGCGTTCCCACCTACAAGCACTATATCATTCCCGACTATCCCTCCGATATTCCCCTGATCGTCTCCGACGAGGGCTTCGGAAAGAACGACTATATCGAGACCAGCCGGAGCCTGGTGGTGGTCACCGCTCCCGGTCCCGGAAGCGGCAAAATGGCTACCTGCCTGAGCCAGCTCTATCACGAGCACAAGCGGGGCATCCGGGCCGGCTACGCCAAGTTTGAGACCTTCCCCATCTGGAATCTGCCCCTGAAGCATCCGGTGAACCTGGCTTACGAGGCCGCCACCGCGGATCTGGACGACGTGAACATGATCGACCCCTTCCATCTGGAGGCCTACGGCGTCACCACCGTCAACTACAACCGGGACGTGGAGATCTTCCCCGTGCTGGAGGCCATGTTCAAGCGGATCTATGGCTACAGTCCCTACAAGAGCCCCACGGATATGGGCGTCAACATGGCCGGCTTCTGCATCGTGGATGACGAGGCCTGCCGGGAGGCCAGCCGCCAGGAGGTCATCCGCCGCTGGTACACCGCCGCCTGCGACGTTCGCCGGGGCATCAGCGACCCGGCGGAGCTGCGTCGGATCGAGCTGGTCATGAACTCCATGGACACCAGCCCCAAGGACCGGCCCGTGGTAGCCGCCGCCCTGGCCAAAGCCGAGGCCACAGGCGGACCTGCCGTGGCCCTGGAGCTGCCCGACGGCACCATCGTCACCGGCAAGACCTCCTCCCTGCTGGGCGCCGCCTCCGCCTGCCTGCTCAACGCCCTGAAAGCCCTGGCCGGTCTGGACAAGAAGCTGATGCTCATCGCCCCGGGCATCATCCAGCCCATCCAGCACCTGAAGGTGGAGCACCTGGGCAACCACAACCCCCGGCTCCATACCGATGAGCTACTGATCGCCCTGTCGATCTGTGAGGTCACCAACCCCACCGCGGGCTACGCCCTGGACCAGCTCTATCGACTGAGGGGCTGTGAGGCCCACTCCACCGTGATCCTGAGCCATGTGGACGCGGATCTGTTCAAGAAACTGGGCATCAATCTCAGCTGTGAGCCCAAGTATCAGGCCAAGAAGCTCTATCACAAGTGATCTATACCGCCGCACCAGGATCTTCCGGTGCGGCGGTTTTTTCAAATTCACAGAATTTGCCATCTTTGTTCATATTCTGTTCACGAAAATTAGCACTCTCAGCTTGACAGTGCTAATTTTCGTGCTATAATCACAATCGAACAGAGGAAATAGAGATCAAATAGATAGACCTCCATCCCCCGCTCAGGTAACAAAAGATCGTGTACATATCAAAGGAGGTATGACTTATGTTGCCGAGTATTTTTGGAGAGAGTTTGTTTGATGACTGGATGGACTTTCCGTTCCGTGGCTTTGAATCCGACGTGGATCGGAAGCTCTACGGCAAGAACGCCGCCAGAGTGATGAAGACGGATCTGAGGGAGCACGATGAGGGCTACGAGCTGAAGGTAGACCTGCCGGGCTTCAAGAAGGATCAGATCGACCTGCAGCTGCAGGACGGCTACCTGACCATCACCGCGGCCAAGGGTCTGGAAGAAGACGGCAAGGACAAGCAGGGCCGGCTGGTGCATCAGGAGCGTTACTCCGGTTCCATGACCCGGAGCTTCTACCTCGGCGAGCATGTGAAAGAGGAAGACGTAAAGGCCCGGTTTGAGGACGGCGTTCTCACCCTGGACTTTCCCAAGGAGCCTGCCATCCAGCTTCCCGAGAAGAAGACCATCATGATCGAAGGCTGATTCCTTCGCAGAACTTTCGTCCCGGACTCGAAAGAGTCCGGGATTTCTTTTGCCCGAAAATAGCCATTGACAATCCCCGCCGGAAAAAGTAAACTGATCGTAGCAGCAAAATCCGAGTCCAGCCCCGTGGGGGAACAACGGAATAGGGATCGGTTGAACGACCCGAGAGAGGCCGCGGAACGCGGAGCCGAAGGGGAACGCAAAAACTCTCAGGCAAAAGGATCGGATCGGGACGATACTTCGGAAAGTGCGAACATACGGCTGACAAAAGCACACCAAAGGGGCAACCGGAGGCATAGGCCGAAGGGAATCTCTCAGGCTTTGACGGAGGCAGAAAGACACAAGGGGTCTTTCTGCCTCTTTTTCTGTTCCTCTTTTCAGCCCCTGCCAGTCACTTGGAAATACACAACGCGAAATAGTTGAAGGATCGGAGGAAAACGTTATGGACCAGCTGAAACGCACCCAGCTCTATGAAACCCATCTGGCTGCCGGAGCCACCATGGTGGACTTTGGCGGCTGGGAGATGCCGGTGCAGTACCCCACCGGGATCGTGGCCGAGCATCTGTACACCCGGCACTTCTGCTCTCTCTTCGACGTGTCCCACATGGGCCGGCTTCTCATCGAGGGAAAGGACCGGGTGGCCTTTCTGCAGCACGTGCTCTCCAGCAACGTGGAGGGTCTGGACCTGTACAAGGCCCAGTACTGCATCCTCCCGGATGCCGACGGCAGCGCTGTGGACGACGCCTATCTGTACCGCTTTGAGGAGGACCGTCTGCTGCTGGTGGTGAACGCCGCCAACACGGAAAAGGACCTTACTCACCTGAACGCCCTGCTGCCGGGCTATGACTGCAGCATCACCGACATTACCGCCGACTGGGCCTCCATCGCCGTACAGGGTCCCAAAAGCAAGGAGCTGCTGACGGTCCTCACCGGCGGCGAGGCTCCCACCGAGCCCATGAAGAACGCCCTGAACACCACCACCTTGGAGGGCCGCCCCGCCCGGATCGCCAAGACCGGTTACACCGGCGAGCCTCTGGGCTATGAGGTCTACATCCCCTCCGAGCACGCCGCCTGGCTCTGGAACCGGCTGGTGGAGCTGGGAGCCCGGCCCGCGGGTCTGGGCGCCAGAGACACCCTGCGTCTGGAGGCCGGCATGCCCCTGTACGGCCATGAGATGGGAAAGGACCCGGACGGGACCCCCATGCCCATCTTCGCCGTGCCCCTGGCCAAGTTCGCCGTCAGCTTCTCCGAGCGCAAGGGCGACTACGTAGGCCGGGCCGCGCTGGAAAAGCAGAGCGCCGCCTTCAAGCGGATCATGAACCGGGACTTCTCCGATCGGGCCGCGCTGCCCCGGACCATCCGGCCCATCACCCTGCTGGACCGGGGCGTCATGCGGGCCGGAATGCCGGTCTACCGGGGTGAAGAGCAGATCGGCTGGGTCACCAGCGGCACCATGGTCCCCTACTACAAGGCCGAGGGCGAGGGCCTGGAGACGGTCATCACCGACAAGGTGGAGAAACGGGCCATCGGCCTGTGCTATATTGACAGCGACGTGCTGGAGGACGACGTCGTCACCGTGGACATCCGGGGCAAGCGTCTGAAGGCCGTGATCCCCGCCCGGCACCTGGACAGCATGGCACCGCCCTATGCCCGGCCCATCCTCTACGGCTATGAGCTGACCGCGCCGGAGGAGGACAGCGAGCCCCGTCCCGCCCGGGCTCTGGCCCTGCTGAAGCGGGCGGAGGAGAATCACCTGTGGCGCCAGAAGCGCTGCATCAACCTGATCCCCTCGGAGAACACCCCCAGCCGGGCGGTGCAGATGCTCTCCGCCTCCGATCCCAGCTGCCGCTACGCCGAGCACAAGAAGGTCAAGTCCTTCTACGACCGGGAGATCTTCTACTATCAGGGCACCGGCTTCATTGAAGAGGTGGAGCGCCTGGCGGTGCAGGAGCTGCGGGAATACTTCGGCTGCACCGAGGTGGAGACCCGGGTCACCAGCGGCCAGATGGCCAATATGTGCGCCTTCTCCGCGCTGATGGACTGGAAAAACCGTCTGGACCGGAAGCACACCCCCCAGCGCCTGGGCTATGTGATGAACAACCACATCATCAAGGGCGGCCACCTGTCGGCCCAGCCCATGGGCGCGCTGCACGACTACATCGCCGTGGACCCGGTGACCGAGCGCAGCGCCGTGGTGAACTTCCCCGTCTGCCGGGACAACATCTTCAAGATCGACGTGGAGGAGACCAAAAAGCTCATCGAGCAGTACAGACCCGAGCTCATCATCTTCGGCAAGAGCATGGTGATCCACAAGGAGCCGGTGGCCCAAATCCGGCAGTTCGTGGACGAGCAGAAGATCCCCACCACCATCATGTACGACATGGCCCACGTGCTGGGCATTGCCGGGCCCTATTTCCAGGATCCCTTCGCCGAAGGCGCCGAGATCGTCACCGGCTCCACCCACAAGAGCTTCTTCGGCCCCCAGCGGGGCGTAGTGGCGGTGAATTATAAAGAGGACGAGCTGAAATACGGCCTCTGGGAGACCATCGAGACCCGGGCCTTCCCCGGCAGCGTCTCCAACCATCACCTGGGCACCATGCTGGGCCTGCTGATGTCCGCCTACGAGATGAACCAGTTCCGGCACGAGTACCAGAGCGCCATCATCCGCAACGCCAAGAGCTTTGCCCGCTCCCTGAAGAAGGCGGGGCTGGCCGTCTGCGGCGATCCCGCCATCGACTACACCGAGACCCATCAGGTTCTGGTGCGGGTGGGCTACGGTGAAGGCGCAGAGATCGCCAGCCGCCTGGAGAAGAACAACATCATTGTCAACTACCAGGCCACCCCGGACGAGGAGGGCTTCACCGCCTCCGGCGCTCTGCGCATGGGCGTGAGCGAGATGACCCGCTTCGGCTTCGGCGAGGCGGAGTTCGAGAAGCTGGCCCAGCTGATCGCCGCCTGCGTGCTGCGAAACGAGAACGTGGCCGAGGACGTGGCCCGCCTGCGCGCGGACTACACCACCATGCACTACTGCTTCGACGGCCCCGAGTTCGACGCCGCCCTGGAGGGCTTCATGGGCAAGATCGGCTTTTGAAAATTCGGAGTTCGGAACTCGGAATTGAGCCGGGCCGCCGAGGGCGTCGGCCCCTACAAATCGATCCGTCCGCGCAGCGGACACCATAATGATTCACTATTCACTTTTCACTATTCACTTATTCAAGGAGGTATCATCATGAATTTTCCCGCTGAGCTGCAGTATTCCCGCTCCCACGAATGGATCCGTATGGAGGACGGCGTGGCCGTCATCGGCATCTCCGACTTTGCCCAGAGCGAGCTGGGCGACGTGGTCTTTGTCAATCTCCCCGAGGTGGGCGACGACACCACCGCCGGCGAGGCCTTCGGCGACGTGGAGTCCGTCAAGGCCGTCAGCGACCTGGTCTGCCCCGTGACCGGCACGGTCTGCGAGGTCAACGAGGAGCTGCTGGACTCCCCCGAGAAGCTGAACGAGGACTGCTACGGCGCCTGGATCATCAAGGTGGAGAACATCACCGAGACCGAGGATCTGCTGAACGCCGCCGAGTACGAGGCCTTCACCCAGGAAGAGGGCTGAAGAAAAAAGAAGGAAACGAGGGATCGCTATGAGTTACGTACCCTCCACTCCCGCAGAGCGGCAGCAGATGCTCCGGGCCCTGGGGCTCCGGGATTTCCGGGAGCTGTACCGGGACGTGCCGGAGGAGATGCTGCTGGACCGGGAGCTGGATCTGCCCAAGGGGCAGTCCGAACTGGAGGTCAGCCGCCGGATGACCCAAATGGCGGAGAAGAACACCCGCTTCACCACCATTCTCCGGGGCGCCGGCGCCTATGACCATTACATTCCCGCTCTGGTGAAGTCCATCCCCGCCAAGGAGGAGTTTCTCACTGCCTACACCCCCTATCAGGCAGAGATGAGCCAGGGCGTGCTCCAGTCCATCTTCGAGTATCAGACCATGATCTGCGAGCTGACCGGCATGGACGTGTCTAACGCCTCGGTCTATGACGGGGCCACCGCCGCCGCCGAGGCTGCCGCCATGTGCCGGGACCGGAAGCGCCGGGTGACCCTCATCTCCGGCGCTGCCCACCCGGACGTGATCAACACCGTCCGGACCTACTGCTTCGGTTCCGGGGACGAGCTGCGCATCGTCCCGGTGAAGGACGGCAAAACCGACCCGGAGGCCTTGAAGGCCATGCTGGGGCCGGAGGTGGCCAGTTTCTATGTGCAGCAGCCCAACTTCTTCGGCCTGTTTGAGGACGCCCGGGCCCTGGGCGAGGCGGTCCACGCCGCCGGGGCCCTGTACGTCATGGGCGTCAACCCCATCGCCCTGGGTCTGATGAAGACGCCCCGGGACTTCGGCGCCGACGTGGCCGTGGGCGAGGGCCAGCCTCTGGGTCTGCCCCTGGGCTTCGGCGGCCCCTACCTGGGCTTCATGGCCACCACCCAGAAGAACATGCGCAAGCTGCCAGGCCGCATTGTGGGCGAGACCGTGGATTCCAAGGGCGAGCGCTGCTACGTGCTGTCTCTCCAGGCCAGAGAGCAGCATATCCGCCGGGAGAAGGCCAGCAGCAACATCTGCTCCAATGAGGCGCTATGCGCCCTGACCGCGGCGGTGTATCTGTCGGTGATGGGCCCCCAGGGTCTCCGTCAGGCGGCGGAGCAGTCCATGGCCAAGGCCCACTATCTGCAGAAGGCACTGTGCGCCATCGACGGCGTGGAGCTAGTCTATCCCGGAGCGTTTTTCCATGAGTTCGTCACCACCCTTCCCCGGCAGGAGGAGGTTCTGGCGGCCCTGGAGCAGGCCGGGATCCTGGGCGGACTGCCTGTGGAGGGCGGCGTGCTGTGGTGCGCCACCGAGAAGCAGAGCAGGACCGAGCTGGACAAGGCGGTCGCCATTGTGAAGGAGGTGCTGGCCCAATGAAGCTGATTTTTGAAAAGAGTGTACCCGGCCGGCGCTGCGCCATCCTCCCGGACTGCGACGTGGAGCAGGTCTCCCTGCCCGAAGAGCTGCGCCGGGAGACGGCCCCCGCCCTGCCCGAGCTGAGCGAGGTGGATCTGAGCCGCCACTATACCCAGTTGAACCAGCGGGTCCACGGGGTCAACTGCGGCTTCTATCCCCTGGGCTCCTGCACCATGAAATATAACCCCCGTATTGACGAGGACATGGCCGCCCTGCCGGGCTTTACCGGGGTCCACCCCCTGGCCCCCGCCCATGCGGTGGAGGGCTGCCGGGAGGTGCTGGACACCGCCGCGGCCTACCTGCGGGAGATCACCGGCATGGACGGCATGACCTTCCAGCCCGCCGCCGGCGCCCACGGGGAATTCACCGGCGTGCTGCTCATCAAGCAGTACCACCGCAGCCGGGGCGACCTGGGCCGGAAAAAGATCATCGTTCCCGACTCCGCCCATGGCACCAACCCCGCCACCGCCGCCATGTGCGGCTTCGAGGTGGTGAACATCCCCTCCGGCCCGGACGGCTGTGTGGATCTGGAGGCGCTGAAGGCGGTGCTGGGCGAGGATACCGCGGGTCTGATGCTCACCAACCCCAACACCGTTGGGCTCTTTGACCCCAATATACTGGAGATCACCCGGCTGGTCCACGAGGCCGGCGGCCTGTGCTACTACGACGGAGCCAACCTGAACGCCGTCATGGGCGTGGTGCGTCCCGGGGACATGGGCTTCGACTGCATCCACATGAACCTGCACAAGACCTTCGCCACGCCTCACGGCGGCGGCGGTCCCGGGGCCTGCGCCGTGGGCTGCAAGGCCTTTCTCAAGCCCTTCCTGCCCGCCTCCCGACTGATGGACGGAGAGGGCCACATCCAGGTCCGCTCCTTTGCGGGCAACTTCCTGGTGGTGGTCCGGGCCCTGACCTATCTGATGACCCTGGGCCGGGAGGGTATCCCCGAAGCCGCCGAGAACGCGGTGCTGAACGCCAACTATCTGATGCACCAGATCAAGGGCAGCTTCTCCCCCGCCTTTGACCGGATCTGCATGCACGAGTTCGTGCTGAATCTGAGCGGCTACAAGAAGGAGACCGGGGTCAGCGCTCTGGACGTGGCCAAGTCTCTCATCGACTACGGCATGCACCCGCCTACGATGTACTTCCCCATGATCGTTCACGAGGCTCTGATGCTGGAGCCCACCGAGACCGAGAGCAAGGAGACCCTGGACTGGGCCGCCCAGGTGTTCCGGCAGCTCTACGAGCTGGGAAAAACCGATCCCGAGGCCATGCACGCAGCGCCCCACCACGCCCAGATCGGCCGCCCCGACGAGGTCCGGGCCGCCAGGACTCCCGTGGTCCGCTGGACGAAGCCATGAGGACAAGGCCATGTACGACTATGATCTGATCGTCATCGGCGCCGGACCCGGCGGCAGCGCCGCCGCCCTCCGGGCCGGGAAGCTGGGTCTCAAATGCGCGGTGGTAGAGGCCCGGGAGCCGGGCGGCACCTGCGTGAACCGGGGCTGCGTGTCCACCAAAACCCTGCTCCACTCCTCCCAGCTGTATCACGACGCCGCAAACGGCGGAGCCGCGGGCATCCATATGGAAGCTCTGCGGGCCGATCTCCCGGAGATCTTTCAGAACAAGCGCCGGGTGGCCCAGATCCTGTCCCAGGGCGTGGAGGCCATGCTGAAGGCGGCAAAGATCCCCCTGCTGCGAGGCCGGGCCCGGATCGAGGGTCCCCATCGGGTGAGTGTGGACGGCGCGGAAGTCAGCGCCGAGCATATTCTGATCGCCACGGGGGCCGCCCCGGTGCGTCTGCCCCTGCCGGGCATGGATCTGCCCGGGGTGCTGACCAGCGAGGAGCTGCTGGAGGGTCTGGACCGGCTGCCGAAGTCCCTGGTGGTCATCGGCGGCGGCGTCATCGGCATTGAGTTTGCCTGTTTCTTCTCGGATCTGGGCGTGTCCGTCACCATTCTGGAGGGTCTGGACCGGCTGCTGCCCATGCTGGACCGGGAGCTGGGTCAGAACCTGGGCCTGATCCTGAAGAAACAGGGGGTCCAGGTACTCCCCAACGCCCTGGTGGAGGGCTGCGAGCAGACGGAAGGTGGTCTCGCGGTCCGCTACACCGTCAAGGGCAAGCCCGGGGAAGCCCTGGGTGAGCTGGTGCTGGTGGCTGTGGGCCGCCGGGCCGCGCTGGACGGACTGTTTGCCCCCGGCCTGGAGCCGGAGAGGGACGGCTCCATCCTGAAGGTAAATGATCGCTTTGAGACCAGCATTCCCTCGGTCTATGCCATCGGGGACGCTGCCTCCCAGGTGCAGCTGGCCCACATGGCCTCCGCCCAGGGCACGGCTTTTGCCGAGCTGCTGGGAGGCGTGAAGCCCCAGACGGATCTGAGCCTGGTGCCCAGCTGTGTCTACTGCCGGCCGGAGATCGCCGTGGTGGGTCTCACCGAGGCCGAGGCCAAGGCTCGGAATATCCCGGTGAAGGTGGGCAAGTGCGTCATGGGCGGCAACGCCCGGGTGGTCATCGACGAGCCGGGGCGCTGCTTCATGAAGGTCCTGGCCCGGGCCGATACGAGGGAGCTTGTGGGCGCCCAGCTCATGTGCCCCCACGCTGCGGACAGCATCAGCCAGCTCTCCGCCGCCATCGCCAACCGCCGGACCCCGGAGGAGCTTCTGCTGCCCATGCGCCCCCACCCCAGCTTTGAGGAGTCCCTGACCGAGGCTCTGCTGGATCTGCAGAGAAAGCTGGACGCCGCCCTCTGAGCACTAAAGTCATTGACAGAAGTCCCCGGAAAGAATAAACTGATACAATAGAGAGGTATCCCGCATCAATTTACGAGAGAGATTGGAGGAATCCCCCTTGGAAGTGAGAGAGAACCTGATCCGCCTGTGCGAGAAGATCAACGACAGGCACTACAAGATCACCCCCGACTGCGCCGAGTACAAGGTCTTCGAGAAGTGGATCACCGACGAGCAGATCACCGTGATGCTGGCCCTGACCAGTATGAAGCCCTCCCTGATCCCCATGATCGCCAAGAAGGCCAAGATGAGCATGAAGCGCACCAAGGAGGTGCTGCACGAGCTGACCGACATCGGTCTGGTGGTCCAGGTAGTGGTGCCCAAGGTGGGCCTGGAGATCTACCTGCTGCCCCCCTACACCCCCGGCGTCTTTGAGTTCCTGCTCATCAACGAGAAGTTCTGCATCGCCCATCCCGAGATCGCCTACGCCTTCCATCAGCACGCCACCACCAGCCAGATCGAGCATGCCCCCAACACCCCCATGGGCGCGGGCATCATGCGCGTCATCCCGGTGGAGAGCGCCATTCCCGCCGACGCCATCGCCATCGACAACGAGAAGTGCAGCAAGTACATTGAGGACAACGAGGGCCATCTGAGCATCACGCCCTGTCAATGTCGCCGTGTCCGCCGCATGATGGGAGAGGGCAGCGGCGATCTGGACGAGGGTCTGTGCATCTTCATGGGCCATGTGGGCGATATGTTCAACCGCACCGGCAAGGGCCGCCCCTGCACGGTGGAGGAGGCCAAGGCCCTGATCAAGAAGTGTGACGAGCGGGGCTGCGTCCACCAGATCACCACCCTGCACTCCGGCGAGACCTTCGCCATCTGCAACTGCATGCCCGAGAGCTGCCTGGCCCTGGGCGTGACCCAGTACTACAACACCCCCGACACCTCCAAGAGCAACTACGTGGCCGAGATCGACCAGACCAAGTGCGTGGCCTGCGGCCAGTGCACCGACCGCTGCGCCAACAACGCCATCCAGATGGGCCAGAAGCTCTGCGCCAAGACGCCCATCGAGCACAAACCCCACGAGCTGCCCAACGACCAGGAGTGGGGTCCGGAGCACTGGAATCCGGAGCACCGCACCAACCGGGAGTACATCGCCCCCGAGGGCACCGCGCCCTGCAAGACCGCATGTCCCGCCCACATCGCCGTTCAGGGCTATATCAAGCTGGCGGCCCAGGGCCGTTACCTGGAGGCCCTGGAGCTCATCAAGAAGGAAAATCCCCTGCCCGCCGTCTGCGGCCGCATCTGCAACCGCAAGTGCGAGGACGAGTGCACCCGCGCCCGTCTGGACAGCGCCGTGGCCATCGACGAGGTCAAAAAGTTCATCGCCGACAGGGAACTGGATCGGGATACCCGCTTTGTGCCCAAGAAGCTGTATGACTTCAGCGACAAGAAGGTGGCCGTCATCGGCGCCGGCCCCGCGGGTCTGAGCTGCGCTTACTTCCTGGCCAGCGATAACTACAAGGTCACGGTGTTCGATAAGAACGAGCAGCCCGGCGGCATGCTCCGCTACGGCATTCCCTCCTTCCGGCTGGAGAAGCCCGTTCTGGACGCCGAGATCGACGTTCTCAAGGAGCTGGGCGTGATGTTCCGCTGCGGCGTGGAGGTCGGTAAGGACGTGACCATCGACGAACTGCGCAAGCAGGGCTTTGAGGCCTTCTATCTGGCTGTGGGCGCCCAGAAGTCCGCTTCTCTCGGCATCCCCGGCGAGGAGCTGAAGGGCGTCTGGGGCGGCATCGACTTCCTGCGGGAGGTCAACGGCGGCGCCAGACCCAACCTGGGCAAGAAGGTGGTCGTGGTCGGCGGCGGCAATGTGGCCATGGACGTGGCCCGCACCGCCGTGCGTCTGGGCTGCGAGGTGACCGTGGCCTACCGCCGCAAGGAGAGCGACATGCCCGCCGATCCCGCCGAGGTGGCCGAGGCCCGGGAAGAGGGCGTGAAGTTCCTGTTCGAGCACAGGCCCGTGGAGATTGAGGGCAAGGACGACAAGGTCACCGCTCTCATCTGCGAGGGCGACAAGAAGATCAAGTGCAACGCCATCCTGGCCGCCATCGGCCAGCGCATCGACCTGGGCGCCCTGGATCTGGGCGAACTGAAGTGCGACGAGAAGGGCCGCGTTCTGGCTGACGGCGTGACCTATCAGACCGCCCAGCCGGATATCTTCGTGGGCGGCGACGCCTACACCGGCCCCAAGTTTGCCATCGACGCCATCGCCCAGGGCAAGCAGGCCGCCATCTCCATCCACCGCTACGTCCATCCCGGCCAGAGCCTGGTCATCGGCCGCGACCGTCTGACCTACCGGGCCTTCGACAAGGAGAACGTGGACTTCGATACCGTCAAGCGAGAGTCCGCCCCCACCGCCCGTCAGATCCCCCTGAAGGACCAGGCCAAGGCCTCCAGCTTCCGGGACGACCGGCGCACCCTGACCGAGGAGCAGCTGAAGGCCGAGACCGCGCGCTGCCTGGGCTGCAACAAGTGCCTGGGCTGCGGCGTGTGCACCACCCGCTGCAAGTTCGACGCCATCCACCTGAAGAAGCGCACCTTCCAGGAGAGCATCGACTACTTCGATCGCCCCAAGGTGCTGCCCGAGTTCGAGCACAACCGGGAGCGGCGCATCGCCATCCGGAAGATCCGGGAGCAGCAGGCCGCCCAGAAGTAAACCCCAGAATGACAGAAGCCCCCGGCAGATCCAAACGGTCTGCCGGGGGTGTTTTTATCTTCACTCTTCACTTTTCGCTCTTCGTTTTTCACTTTTTTACAGATCCCGGATCTGGCAGGCGATGCCGCCGTTCTCGAAGACCTCCACCCAGGCCCAGCTCAGGTCTCTCCCCTTCCCGGCGGTGCCGGGATTCAGGAGCTGCACGCCCCCGATCTCCCGCAGATCCGCCCGGTGGGTATGACCGTACATGGCGATGGGGCACTCCGCCTCCTGGGCGGCATAGGTCAGATAGTCCAGGCTCCAGTCCACGTTGTACAGGTGACCATGGGTGATGAAGGCCTTTACCGGTCCCAGGGGTACGATATCCCGATCCGGCGCGTCGGAGGCCAGGTCGCAGTTGCCCCGGACCACGTACAGAGGAATCTCCGGGAATTCCTCCTCCAGGATCTCGGTATCCCGGTCGTGGTCCCCCAGGTGGATGATCAGATCCGGGCGGCTGCGGCGGACAGCCTCCGCCATCAGGGCGGTATTGCGGTGAGTATCGGAAAAAACGGCGGCACGGACGACAGGCTTCATGAAAAGCACCTCATTTTTGTCAATCTTTTTCTCTCTTCGGCATAGACTGGAACTGAAAAGGAGCGTGATGCGGCGATGGAGGATCTGGAGAAGCTCCGGCAGGAGCTGGCGCGCAGCGGGAAGAGCGCGGATCTGCAGGCTCTGGCCCGAAGCGCGGAGGGGCAGAAGCTCAAGGGGATGGTGGACGCCCAGGCTCTGCGCAAGGCAGCGCAGAGCGGCGACAGCCAGACCCTGGCGAAGCTGCTGGGCGGGATCCTGGAGACCCCGGAGGGCAGGAGTCTGGCTGAGAGTGTCCGGAAGCTGATGGGCAAATAATCGCGGAAACGGAAAGGGGGCGGGCCGGTGAGCAGTCTGGAGGAACAACTGAGCAGCATTCTCTCGGATCCCGGGCAGATGGCCCAACTCCAATCCCTGGCCCAGTCCCTGATGGGTCCGTCGGCTTCCGCGGAGGAGCCGGCGCAGGAGGCCCCTTCCGGCGATCTGCTTCAAGCTCTCCTGGGCGGCGACAGCGGCGGGCTCTCCGCCCGCCTGCTTTCCCTGCTGCGCCAGGAGACTGGGCCGGACGACAAGCGGGCCCTGGTGCAGGCGCTGGAGCCCTATCTGTCAGAAAAGCGGCGGGGAAAACTGGAACGGGCGCTGCGTCTGGCCAGGATGGCAAAGCTGGCCAGGCTAGCCATGGGGGAGATGAACAATGGTGAAGCGCTATGAGGGAAACACCGGGCGGGTGACCCGGATCGCAGAGCCGGGACCGTCCGAGCCGATCGGGCAGGCGCTCGCTCCCGCTCCGCCCCGGGTTGACCGGAGGCCGTCAGGCCCGGCGCCGGTTCGGAATCCTCTGGGCTCGCTGACCCGCATCCTCCCCCGCGGTCTGGAAGGGCTGGAGACCGAGGATCTGATCCTGATGCTGATCCTGTACCTCCTGTACCGGGAGAGCGGGGACAGCGAATGGCTCATGATCCTGGGCGGGCTTTTCTTCTGAAACTACAAAAAAGGGCTGTCTCAGAGCGCGGTGCGCCCAAGGCAGTCCTTCTTGCTTATTTTCCCTTGTCCTCGCTCTGATCCCTGTTCGCCGGTTCCTCGTTCAGAGGGTGGAGATTGGGATTCTTCCGGAAAACGAAGAGCCACACGGTCCCCGCCACGGCGAAGGCCGCAACCAGGCAGCCGATCCTCAGGGCCGGGCTCTTGCCGGTCAGCAGCACGGCGATCAGGCCCAGGACCGCGGAGATCCCGTACAGCACCGCCACCACCTGCTTCTGGCTCATTCCCATGGCCAGCAGCCGATGATGGAAATGGCCCTTGTCCGCGTGGAAGGGACTCTGTCCCTTCAGGATCCGGCGGAAGAAGGCGAAGGTGGTGTCCGCCAGGGGCACTGCCAGAGCCATCAGCGGCACCAGGAAGGTGATGATGGCGTGCAACTTGAACAGGCCTACGATGGACACCGTGGACAGCACGAAGCCCAGGAACTGAGACCCTACGTCGCCCATGAAGATCTTCGCCGGGTTCAGGTTGTAGGGCATGAAGCCCACGCAGGCTCCGCAGATCGCTGCCAGGAGCACCGACACCATGGGCTCGGACACGATCAGGGACACCACCAGCATGGTCACGGAGCTGATGGTGGACACGCCCACCGCCAGGCCGTCCAGGCCGTCGATCAGGTTCACCGCGTTGGTGCAGGCCAGGATCCACAGGATGGTCAGAGGGATCGACAGCCAGCCGATCTCGATGAAGGCGTTCTCAGACAGGAAGTTGGGGTTGGAGATGGTGTCGAACACCACGCCGAAGCGGATGGCCACCAGGGCGGCCACCAGCTGCCCCAGGAGTTTGGCCCAGGGAGCCAGGGACACAATATCGTCCACCGCGCCCAGCACCGCAATGATCACGGCGCCCAGCAGAATACCGGTGGTCTGATTGCTCAGATCCCCGAACAGCAGCGCCGCCAGGGTAAAGCCCAGGAAAATGGCGAGGCCACCCATCCGGGGGATGGGGACCTTGTTGATGCGCCGTTCGCCCGGCTCATCCACCGCGCCGATGCTCTCCGCAAAGCGCTTGACCGGCGGAGTCATCAGAAAGGAGATCAGGAAGGCCACGGCCGCAGCCAGGACCAGCTTGATCCATAAAGCCATATTCGGAAACATTCTATCGCTCTCCAGCTTCTTTTGATTCCCGGCGCATCCCGCGCCGGAGGCGGATCATCTGGCCACGAGGCCCACTTTCTTGTAGACCTTCCGCAGTGTCTTGTTGGCCACATAGGAGGCCCGCTCCGCGCCGCTGCGGCACAGCGTCTCCAGATAGGCCTTATCCTTCATGATCCGCTGGGCCTCCTCCCGGATGGGCCGCAGGGTCTCCACCACCGCTTCGCCCACGGCGGGCTTGAAGGCGCCGTAGCCCAGGCCGTCGAACTCCCGCTCGATCTCCTCGAAGCTCTTGCCGGTGACGGCGGCGTAAATGCTCATCAGATTGGCCACCCCCGGCTTGTTCTCCGGATCGTAGCGCACGCAGCGCTCGGTATCGCAGTCGGTGACGGCACGCTTGAACTTGCGCATGATGTCCGCCGGATCGTCCATCAGGCAAACCCGGCCGTTGCCCACCTCGTCGGATTTGGACATCTTGCTGGCGGGATTGAGCAGATCCATGACTCTGGCGCCCACCTTGGGCACGAAGGGCTCGGGCACCTTGAAAGTCTGGCCGTAGAGGTTGTTGAAGCGCTGGGCCACGTCCCGGGTCAGCTCCACGTGCTGCTTCTGATCCTCCCCCACCGGCACGAAGTCCGGCTGGTAGAGCAGGATATCCGCCGCCATCAGGGCGGGATAGGTGAACAGGCCGCCGTTGATGTTGTCGGCGTTCTTGGCGCTCTTGTCCTTGAACTGGGTCATGCGGCTCAGCTCGCCGAACATGGTATAGCAGTTCAGGACCCAACCCAGCTCCACATGGGCGGGCACATGGCTCTGGATGAACAGGGTGTTCTTCTCCGGATCCAGGCCGCAGGCCACGTACTGGGCCAGCTGCTCCAGGGTGCGGCGGCGCAGCAGCGCCGGATCGTTCCGGGTGGTCAGGGCGTGCAGATCCGCCATGAAATAGTAGCAGTCAAACTGCTCGGCCCGCTCGGCCCAGTTCTTGATGGCCCCCAGATAAGAGCCCAGGGTCAGATCTCCGGTGGGCTTGATGCCCGAGAGCATTACTTTCTTCGGCGCGGGAGCCGGATTCGTCGTCTGTTCCATGTCTTGCTACACTCCTATGTGAACTCACCCCGTGGGGCGGGAAATTTGCCGCTTTCAAAATGGTATTCTACCAAAAGAACTTCGACTTGACAACAGGTAAAATGTAAAATAATATAGTATAGCTATTTTACAAGAGAACAAGGAGCTATTATTGCTATGGATATGACTTGGTTTGAGCAGATGGAAGCGCGCATTCCCCGCGGCGAGGTCCGCACCCGCTTCGCCCCCTCCCCCACCGGCTATATGCACATCGGCAACCTGCGCACCGCCCTGTACACCTGGCTGATCGCCCGGCACAACAAGGGCAAATTCCTGCTGCGCATCGAGGACACCGACCAGGGCCGTCTGGTGGAAGGCGCGGTGGACGTGATCTACCGGACCCTGGAGCAGTGCGGTCTGGATCATGACGAAGGTCCCGATGTGGGCGGCCCCGTGGGCCCCTACGTGCAGACCGAGCGCCGGCCCTTCTACGGCAAATATGCCGAGCTTCTGATCGAGCGGGGCCACGCCTACCGCTGCTTCTGCGAGAAGACGGAGAGCGAGGAGGATTCCGGCGAGTTTGATCGGGCCGCCGATCCCTGCCGCGCCCTGAGCCGGGAGGAGGCCGACCGCCGCGCCGCCGCCGGCGAGCCCTTCGTGATCCGCCAGCGGATCCCCGGGGAGGGCACTACCACCTTCCATGACGAGATCTTCGGAGACATCACTGTGGAGAACAGCACCCTGGACGATCAGGTGCTGATGAAGCGGGACGGTCTGCCCACCTATAACTTCGCCAACGTCATCGACGATCACCTGATGGGCATCACCCACGTGGTCCGGGGCAGCGAGTATCTGTCCTCCGCCCCCAAGTACAATCTGCTGTACCAGGGCTTCGGCTGGGACATTCCCAAGTACGTCCACTGCTCCCCCGTCATGCGGGACGCCCACAACAAGATGTCCAAGCGCAAGGGCGACCCCTCCTTCGAGGATCTGATCGCTCAGGGCTATCTGACCGAGGCCGTACTCAACTATGTGGCGCTGCTGGGCTGGAGCCCCCGGGGCGAGCAGGCCGAGCAGGAGATCTTCTCCCTGGACGAGCTGAAGGAGGCCTTTGAGATGTCCGGCATCTCCAAGTCCCCTGCCATCTTCGACATTGAGAAGCTGCGCTACTTCAACAGCGAGTACATCCGCCGCATGTCCCCCGAGGCTTTTGCCAAGGTGGCCGAGCCCTACATCCGCCAGGCCGTCACCGATCAGCGCTATGACGCCGCCGCCATCGCCTCCCTGCTGCAGCAGCGCACCGAAGTCCTGACCGATATCCCCGAGAAGCTGGACTTCTTCGACACTCTGCCCGAGTACGACAGCGAGCTGTTCATCCACAAGAAGTCCAAGTCCGATCTCGCCTCCTCCAAGGAGATGCTGGAGGCCGTGATCGGGCGCTTCGAGGCCCTGGAAGCCTGGGATGACGAGCACATCCTGGACGTGATGGTGCGTCTGGCCGAGGAGAAGGGCGTAAAGAACGCCAAGGTCATGTGGCCCGTGCGCATCGCCGCGGCGGGCAAGGCTGTCACCCCCGGAGGCGCGGTGGAGATCTGCCGTATTCTGGGCAAGGACGAGACCCTTCGCCGTCTGACCATCGGTCTGGAGAAGCTCTGAGCCGAAGGAAGACGCACAGAGCAAGCATACTGAAATAAAACCGCCTCTTTTGGGAAACACTGTACCCAAAGAGGTGGTTTTTTTATGCGCAAGAAGGCAAAAATTCTGCTGGTCTCCTATCTGGCCGTGGGTATTCTGGCTCTCAGTCTTTATACCTGGGTGGGTCAGCGGGGCCTGAGCTGGTACCGGCGCGGCGAGGGCTACAGCGCCGGGCTCAGCTTTGAGGAGACGGTGCGCTCGGTCCAGGCCCTCTCCCTGGCTCTGGAGAAGAGCGCCTATGTCACCGACAGCTCCATGGGCGCCCGGGTCTGCGCCGAAGCCTATGCCAGAGCCTCTGCGGCCCAGGCGGCCATGTCCGTTTTGCCCTTCTCCACCCAGGAGCTGGAGCAGCTGTCGGGCTTTCTCAATCTGGCCGGGGACTACACCGCTTCCCTCTGCGGCCGGCAGGAGCCTCTCAGCCAGGCGCAGAAGCAGGACCTGGCCCAGCTCTCGGAACTGGCCTCGGCCTTCTCAGAGCAGCTTATGGAGCTCCGACAGGAGCTGAACGACGGAGCTCTGCGAATGGACAGCCGGGAGCAGCGGCTGCGGAACGTGGGGCTGGAGGAGGATGCAGAAGCGCTCAGCGCCGAGCTTCTGGCCCTGGAGGCTGAGTTTCAGCCTCTGGAGGCCATGGACTATGACGGCCGGTTTGGAGCCGCGGAGCGTCGGGATGTCCGGGGGTATCTGACTGAGGAGGAGATGCGATCTCTGGCCGCGGAGCTGATGGGTGTGGCCCCGGACGAGCTGAACCAGGTCTACACCTATGAGGGACTGGACGGGCGGCGCTGTTACCGGGTGGAGGACAGCTATCTCTGTCTCAGCCGCGCCGGGGCCGAAAGTCTGAGCCAGACCCGCCTGGTGGGCCAGGCCCAGATCTCCGCCGAGGACGCCCGGAATCTGGCAGAGGGTTGGCTGGACCGCTGGGGGTTCGGGGATCTGGCTCTGTATGAAGAGAAGCAGACCGGCGGTCTGATGCACTACGTCTATGCCCGGCAGCTGGACGGCGTACTCTGCCCGGACAACTGTGTCCGCCTGTCCATCGCCCTGGACGACGGCTCTCTTTATCGCCTGGACGCCACCGGGCTCTACGAGCCGGAAGAGGGACTCAGCTGGGACTTGGACGAGGAGTCCGCCGCCGGAGCCCTGCCTGAGGGGCTGACGGTAGATCAGTGTGTGCAGCGGGTCCGCCGCAGCCCCGGCGGGCGTCAGATCGCCTGCTATGAATTCGACTGCACAGCCCCCGATGGCCGCCGGGTCCGGATCACGGTGGACGCCGCCACCGGTCTCCAGCGGGAGATCGAATTTCCAGAGGAGTCGATCCCCTCCCCCGCGGCGGCATAAATGATAAGGCCCCCGCCTATGTGGGCAGGGGCCTTTGGGACCGTTCTTATCTCCTCAGATAGTTGGAGGAGACGGGAAAGGAAAAGTAGGTATCGGGATAGGGTTCGTTCTTCAGCGCGAAGTGCCACCACTCACAGTCGATGGGCTGGAAGCCGTTTCGGAGCATGACGCGCCGCAGGATCATGCGGTTTTCATATTGCTCCTGCGAGATCTCCCGGCAGTCCGGGTGGGAGATGGGACTGAACAGATCGAAGGGGCTGCCCATGTCCAGCTCTTTCCCGGTCCTCATGTCCAACAGCGTCAGATCCACCGCGCTGCCCCGGCTGTGGCTGGACTGTTTGGCGATATAGCCCTCCTGAAACAGGGCCTGCTTCTCCAGGTCCGGGTAGAAATAGGGCTTCATTCGGATATCCTGGTCCTCGATCCCCCAGAGCACGAAGTGCTTCACCGCGCAGGACGGTCGATAGGCGTCGTACACCTTCAGCCGATAGCCCTGCACCAGCAGCTCGTTGGCAGCAGCCTTCAGCGCCCGGGCCGCCTCGATGGTCAGCAGCGCACAGGGTTCCTCATAGCCGTCGATCCGCTCCCCGATAAAGTTGTAGGTAGAGTAATAGCGGATCTCCTGGACGATGTGCGGCACAAAGTCTGCCAGCAGCACAAAGCCAGAGGGGTCCATGGTGGGATCGTTCCGATATTCTGTTCTCATGAAGCGTCTCCCCTTCTTTCGTGATCTTCGGTTCTCTCTGTCGGGCCGTGCAAACCGCGCTCCGCTCTGCCATTGTATCACGCAAGATCGGAAGGCACAACTCCCGATCTTTCCGATCCTTCATTTTGGAAAAGGAAAACACAGACGCCCGGTTTTTGGACCTGGGCGTCTGTGTTCTCTCGATGCTCTTGTCTCTTGCTTGGGCTTATGCTTTTGGTTCAGGATCCAGCCGGCGGCACTCCATCGTCGGTGCTGTTCTTCTCCGCGTAGATCGGCACCAGCTTGCCCACCAGCATAAACCGCGCGTTCAGGCGGTTATAGGCGCAGGTGCACAGGGAGATGAGCCGGTCGCCGGGCTGGACCTCCACGTCGCTGGTGAATTCGGAACGGGCGCGGAGATCCTGCACATAGTTCATGAAGGCCTCGTCGCTGTCAAAGTTGAATTCCACAAATTCGTAGTCGCCGTCCTCTGAGGTCCCGCTGAAGAACTCGATCCGATAATCCCCCTCCGGCGTATACAGCGTCATCGTGGGGTACAGATCGTAAAACGACTGGGACCTGTAATCCTCCAGGGACCCGAACATGGTTCCGTCCCGCATATGGTGCCCGTAGATCACCGTATTCTGGTCGCTGAAATCGCCCTTGTTCCGGTAATCGGCAAACAGCGCGCCGTAGGCGTTGAGTTCCCCGTTATAGAGGTGGTCGATGTAAAAGTCGTTATCCACCGTGTGCATCACCGGGTAGTTGATCCGCAGGACCTCTGACGAAAGCCAGGCCACGGTGTCGGGATACAGGCTCTGGAGATTCGAAAAATCAAGGGAGACCTGTCTGCGTTCTTTCTTTTCCTTCGTATCTTCCCCGTCGCCGGTCCGGTCCTCGGCGTCTGTCCCCCCGGCTTGCGTCTGGTTCGGATCTGTGCCTGTGATGTCGGCGGCTGCGTCCTGGGAGACGATCAGGGAGCTCTCGAAGATCTGCTTCTGCAGATCGTTATTGAGTGTGGACGCCCGAAAGCCGAGGATCAGATGATAGGCGACGAGCCCAAAACCCAGCAGGAATACGATCCCAAACAAGCAGAACAAAACCGTATACAGAACACTATGGGCTTTTCCGTTTCTGCTTTTCATGCTCTCACTCTTTCATCCTTCTGAATGACACAAAGGGGCAAATTGGATTTGCCCCTTTGCTTTACATGTTTATCTGACCTGGTCCTCGTCTTCTTTGCGCTTCTTCGCTCTGGCGATACCAAACATACCGACAGAGGAGGAGGCCATCATGGCCAGGCCTGCGAGCATCCAGTTGCTCTCGCCCGTTGCCGGGACTCTGCTCTTGGAGTTGGTGAATGCCGCAATGGCGGTCGCCTTGTCTTCGATCACGCCGACGGCGCCGGTGGAGTACACTCTGTAGCCGGTGTTGCCACTCTCAGTAACGGTGTATTCGCAGCCGGCAGGCAGACCCTTGATGGTCACGGACTGACCGTGCTTCAGGCGGATGGTGCCGCCGTCGCTGATCGTACCGGTCACATCGCCGTCGTACTCAAACTCGCCCTCGCAGCCGAGCTTGATGGTGAAGGTGAAGGCCTTGTTCTTGTCGCCCAGCTGGCCGGTCACCATCTTGGTGATAGTCAGGTTGCCGTTCAGGTACTGGTTGACGAAGTTGATCTGCTTGGGATCGGCGCCGGTGACCTCCGCTGCCAGCTGGCCGCTGCCGTCGTCGGTGACCTCAACGGTCAGCTCATAGACGGTGCTGTCGATGACGATGCCCAGTTCTTCCTTGGCCTCTTCCTTGATGGTGTAGGTGTAGGTGCCCACAGAAACGAAGCTGAGGGCCGGGAAGGTGATCTTGCCCTCGCCGTCGTTCTTCACGGTCACGTCCACATTGCCGGAGCCGGTCAACGTGAAGCTGAACTCAGCGTCCTTCAGTTCTCTGCCTTCCAGGGTCTTCAGGCCCTCGAACTGGACGGAGACGGGCTCGGGCTTGTAGCTGTTGGTGAAGTCCAGAGCCTCGGGCTCGCCGGTGATGTTGGTCTTGAGCAGGCCCAGGCCGTCGTCGTAGACCTCGACGGTCACGGTGTAGGTCTTGGTGTCGTAGGTCACGCCCTTGGCGTTGCCCGCGGTCTCCACCACGGTGTAGGTGTGGGTGCCGACCGCATCGTAGGTGATGCTCTCGAACTTGTACTCGCCCGCGCCCTTGGTGGTCTTGGTGTCGATGACAGAGCCGTTCTCGCTCATGGTGTAGGTGAAGGTGGGAGGTGTGGCGTCTTCCGGATAGCCGGTGAAGGTCTTGGTGCCGCCGAAGTTGACGGAGGTGCTGTCGGCCTTGTAGGTGTTCTTGAAGTTCAGGGCCTTGGGATCGGCGCCGGTGACCTCAGCCGCCAGCTGGCCGTTGCCGCTGTCGGTGACCTCGACGGTGATGTTGTAGACGGTGCTGTCGATGGTCACGCCGCGCTCGGTGCTGGCCTCTTCCTTGACAGTGTAGGTGTAGGTGCCGGCCTTGTCGTAGGTGATCTCGGTGAAGCTGATCTTGCCCTCGCCGTTGTTCTTCACGGTCTCATTGACGTCGCCGGAGCCGGTCAGGGTGAAGCTGAACTCGGCGTCCTGCAGGTCCTTGCCCTCCAGGGTCTTGAGACCCTCGAACTGGACGGAGACGGGCTCGGCCTTGTAGGTGTTGGTGAAGTCCAGGGCCTTGGGCGTGCCGGTGATGTTGGTCTTGAGCAGGCCCAGACCGTCGTCGTAGACCTCAACGGTCACGGTGTAGGTCTTGGTGTCGTAGGTGACGCCCTTGGCGCTGCCCTTGGTCTCCACCACGGTGTAGGTGTGAGTGCCCACCGTGTCGTAGCTGATGCTCTTGAACTTGTACTCACCTGCGCCTCTGGTGGTCTGGGTGTCGATGACAGAGCCGTTCTCGCTCATGGTGTAGGT
>CADAHL010000036.1 GCA_902787755.1 Oscillospiraceae bacterium | reverse complement strand
CCATGAACAATGCAAAATCTGATTTCAGTGAAAATTAAGGAGGACAAGATTATGTCTAAGAACGCAACTGTTAAGAACCCCATGAAAGTCATCACCGGCCCGGACACCCGCTGGAGCTACGCAAACGTCTGGGAGCCGAAATCTGTAAACGGCGGCACCCCGAAGTACTCGGTCAGCCTGATTATCCCGAAGTCCGACACCAAGACCATCGCCAAGATCAAGGCCGCCATCGAAGCTGCCTACGCTGAAGGCGAGTCCAAGCTCAAGGGCAACAGCCGCTCTGTCCCGCCGCTCACCTCCATCAAGACGCCTCTGCGGGACGGTGACGTGGAGCGCCCGGACGATCCGGCTTATGCTGGCTGCTACTTCATCAATGCCAACTCCGCTACCGCGCCTGGTATCGTAGATGCCGATCTGAACCCGGTGCTCACGCGCTCCGAGGTCTACTCCGGTGTCTATGGAAGGGCCAGCATCAGCCTGTATGCCTTCAACTCGAACGGCAATCGCGGCATCGCCTGCGGCCTGAACAACCTGCAGCTGATCCGCGCCGGTGAGCCTCTGGGCGGTAAGGCAAGCGCTGAGTCCGATTTCGCGACCGACGATGACGAAGATTTTCTGAACTAAGGAAAGGAGTGCCAACCTATGGAAAACATTGTGATCTCCACCATTCTCTGCAACATCCTCGTGGGCTGTGTCTGTGTGATGATCCTCGCGTGGGCAACCGTAGCCGTCGAGACGATCATCAACGACTTCAAGCGTGCCAAGCGCGAGGAAGCCGATGAGAAGCGCAAGCAGGAAGCGGACGCCCGCGACCTCGAGTACCACATCAAGCGGATGGAAGCCCTGAAGTAAACTGCCGGGAGTGGTGGCGGCCCGCTGCCACTCCCTTTTTAAGCGAGGTAATCGATATGCAAGGAATGATCAATTTCGCAGACAGCCTGATCTACGCCATCCTGGACTATACACTCTTTTTCCTGTATTACGGAGTGATTTTCTACCTTTTAGGCTCCGCAATCCTGTGGATTTTGAAGATGGTCTATAAGTCCTTCTCTCCGACATGGAAACGATGGTACCAGGTGATCAGAAGCAAATTTCAGTAAACGCACGGGCGGCAGGGTGTCCTTCTCTGCCGCTCTTTTGCAGAAAGGACGGATTACATGAAAACTATCAGTATCGACATCGAAACCTACTCCAGTGCAGCACTTGCAAAGACCGGTGTCTACCGCTATGTGGAGGCACCGGATTTTGAGATCCTGCTCTTCGGATACAGTGTAGACTCCGGCCCGGTGCAGGTAGTTGACCTTGCCTGTGGAGAAGAAATCCCGGAAGACGTGCTGGAAGCCCTGACGGATGATTCCGTCATCAAATGGGCTTTCAACGCAGCCTTTGAACGGATCTGCCTGTCAGAATACCTGAAGCGAAAAGGAATCAGCCTTGATCCCTTC
The DNA here is from genome assembly GCA_902787755.1 of Oscillospiraceae bacterium. GTDB lineage: Bacteria > Bacillota > Clostridia > Oscillospirales > Oscillospiraceae > Limivicinus. The sequence goes on along the minus strand of CADAHL010000036.1, from coordinate 15,692 downwards.
CATGACCAGCATCCGCTCTCGCATGAGTGCGCCCGGTACCTGAATCCAGAGAGCTGGCACTGCTCCATGATCTGGTCGGCCACGATGGGCCTGCCCCTCTCGCTGGAAGGCGTCGGCAGCGTGCTCGGGCTTGAAAAGCAGAAGCTCACGGAGGGCAAAGACCTGATCAAATTCTTCTGTCAGCCCTGCGCTCCCACAAAGACGAATGGTGGACGCACACGGAACCGCCCGGAGGACGCACCGGATAAATGGGCCGCGTTCAAACGGTATAACCTCCGGGACGTGGAGGCAGAGATGTCCATCCAGCAGCGCCTGCAGAAGTTCCCGGTCAGTGATGTCGTCTGGGATGAGTATCACATCGATCAGGAAATCAATGACCGTGGTGTTGCCATTGACCTGCCACTGGTCAGGCAGGCCATCGACATGGACGCCCGCTCCAGGTCAGAACTGACGGAGGCGATGAAGCACCTGACGGAACTGGATAACCCGAACAGCGTGCAGCAGATGAAGCAGTGGCTTTCGGACAACGGTCTGGAGACGGACAGTCTCGGGAAAAAGGTCGTGGCGGAGCTCATCAAGACAGCACCGCCGGAGCTGCAGCGGGTACTCATGCTCCGGCAGCAGCTGGCTAAGTCCAGCGTCCGGAAATACCAGTCCATGGTGAATGCGGTCTGCGCCGACGGTCGGGCAAGAGGCATGTTTCAGTTCTACGGCAGCCGCACTGGGCGATGGGCCGGAAGGCTGATTCAGCTGCAAAACCTGCCGCAAAACCATCTCCCGGATTTGGGAGAGGCCCGTGCCCTTGTCCGCTCCGGCGATTATGACAGCGTGGAGATGCTTTATGAGGATGTCCCGGATACGCTCTCCCAACTGATCCGGACGGCATTCATCCCGAAGGACGGTCACAAATTCATCGTCAGCGACTTCTCCGCCATCGAAGCCCGCGTGATTGCATGGATCGCCGGTGAAAGCTGGCGGCAGGAGGTCTTTGCCAAAGGCGGTGACATCTACTGCGCCTCCGCCTCCCAGATGTTCAAAGTCCCGGTGGAGAAGCATGGCGTCAACGGCCACCTGCGGCAGAAAGGCAAAATCGCGGAGCTGGCCCTCGGCTACGGCGGCTCGGTCGGCGCCCTGAAAGCAATGGGCGCACTGGAGATGGGTCTTTCCGAGGAAGAGCTCCAGCCCCTTGTCGAAGCGTGGCGGCAGTCCAACCCGAACATCGTGCAGCTCTGGTGGGACGTAGACCGGGCGGCCATGGATGCCGTCAAGTACCACACCGCCAGCAAAACCCACGGCATTCTCTTTGCCTACCGGAGCGGGATGCTCTTTATCACCCTGCCGTCCGGAAGGAACCTGGCCTATGTAAAACCCAAGGTCGGAACAAACAAATTCGGAGGTGAATGTATCACCTTCGAGGGCACCGGCGGCACAAAGAAGTGGGAACGCCTCGACTCTTATGGCCCGAAACTGGTGGAGAACATCGTGCAGGCGACCTCCCGAGACATTCTCTGCTACGCCATGAAGACACTCCGGTGCTGCAGCATCGTCATGCACATCCATGATGAGCTTGTCATTGAAGCAGATCCCCAGATGTCGCTGCAGGCGGTCTGTGAGCAGATGGGCCGGACGCCGCCGTGGGCTGAGGGTCTGCAGCTGCGAGCCGACGGGTACGAAACCGAATTTTATAAAAAAGACTGAAGCCTCCTTCGTCAAAAGCGGGCTGTCACCTCCAGTGGAAAGTAGAAATGGGCGGTGACAGCCTGCCCGGAAAGGAGGCTCTTTTCATGAGTGTAGATACCCGCAACAGCGAAGGATACATGGATCTCACCGCATACGAGGCGATGTCCGCCATTGAACGTGAAGAACGTCATGCGCTGCGTGCTTTCAGGCCGATTGTCTATGTCTGCTCTCCCTATGCCGGAGACATTGAAAGCAACGTCGCAGCCGCCCGCCGGTACTCGCGTTTTGCCGTGGATTCCGGCTATATCCCTATCGCACCGCATCTGCTGTTTCCTCAGTTCCTGAATGACACTGATCCGAGAGAACGCGAGCTGGGACTCTTCTTCGGCAACGCCCTGATGAGCAAATGCTCTGAGGTCTGGGTGTTCGGAGAGACCATCTCGCCAGGTATGGCAGCAGAGATCAGACGCGCCCGCTGGAAAAACTACCGGCTGCGCTATTTCACAGAAGAAATGGAGGAAATCACAAATGCGAGAAATCAAAGCAATCCAGACTGAATACAACGGCTACCTGTTCCGCTCCCGGCTGGAGGCACGCTGGGCCGTCTTCTTCGATGCCTGCGGTGTCGACTACGAATATGAGCCGGAGGGATACCAGCTCGACAACGGCCTTCTGTACCTGCCGGACTTCCTGCTGCACGGTGTTGCCGGTCGTGACGGCGGTGACCTGTTCGTGGAGGTCAAGGGCAAGATGAACGATCAGGATGCCCGGAAGATCAACTGCTTCGTCAACATGGGCTTCCCAGATACCGAGTACCTGTCCAAGTCCCAGACGGCCACACTGCTCGTGGGCACCATCCCCGCCGGAGACGATATCTGGGACATCATCCGCGAGATCGGCGACCGGGCCTACTCCTCCGGAAACGACATCTGGCCCTATGAATTCAACTTTGAAACCATCGACGGCGATCACTTTGCAGCCTATCCCGGCATCAACAAGAATGGGTACTTTGAACTCTTCGGAGATGACAGCAGCTATCTGTGCGATATGGACGGTGCGGCAACGGAGAAAGCCTACCGCCTTGCACGGCAGGCCCGGTTTGAGCACAGCGCCACATCGCAGGTATTCCCGGTAAGGAGGAAGTCATGACGTTTCATATCTATCATGCCAACTGCATCGGGGATGCCAGCAACTGCTCCTACCCACATGCAGATACCATCACCGACGCTGCATCTCTGACGGCAGCCGTCCGGAGCGACTATGTATGCGCGGAATATAAAAACCATTACCGCAGCAATGAAAACTTTATCGGCAGTGACTGCCTGCCGGTCGATTGTGACAATGACCACACGGAAAACCCGGAGGACTGGATCTATCCCTCCGATGTGGCGCAGGCATTTCCGAATGTGGCCTTTGCCGTCCATTACTCCCGGCACCACTTAAAGTCCAAGAACGGGAAGGCTCCGAGGCCGAAGTTCCATGTATTCTTCCCGATAGACCTGATGACCGACCCGGAGCAATACAGCAGCCTAAAAAGGCTGATCAACGCCATCTTCCCGTACTTTGACACCAAGGCACTCGATGCCGCCCGTTTCTTCTATGGCACAAAGGCTCCCCAGGTCGAGATCTTTGACGGGCCGATGAACCTGACCACCTTCCTGAACGACGATGATTTTGATGCAGACATGGGTGGCGGCAATTATGGCGATGCCATCATCCCAGAGGGCAGCCGGAATGCCACCATGTCCCATTACGCCGGGAGGATCTTAAAGCGCTATGGCAATACCGATGAGGCCCATCAGCATTTCCTCGAATATGCCCAGAACTGTGATCCGCCTCTGGATGCCCATGAGCTGGATACCATCTGGCGCAGCGCCTTGCGGTTTTATGGGAAGGTCGCCGGTCAGGAGGATTACATCCCGCCGGAAAAGTATAATCAGGAGCTTCTCTTAAAGCCCGGTGACTATTCCGATGTCGGGCAGGCCATTGTCCTGTCACGGGAATACTGCGGGAAACTGCGCTACTCGCCGTCGACAGACTACCTTGTGTACAACGGCAGCTTCTGGGAGGAGTCAAAACCCAAGTCGCAAGCCGTGGCGCAGGAGCTCACCGCCCGCCAGCTGGAGGAAGCGGAAACTGAGATCAAAAAGGTCACAGATGAGATGACGAAGAACGGTGCATGGGAACTACTGGCATCCATGGGTGCCAAGAAAGCCGCTGCCGCCATGAATCCGGCACAGTCCCGCTCCTTCCAGAAATATGAAAATGCTGTCACCTACAGGAACTATGCCATCAAGCGCCGGGACTCGAAATACATCACCTCGGCGCTCAAAGAGGCACGGCCCATGCTGGAGATCGACCAGCGGGAGCTGGATGCGGATGAATTCCTGCTGAACACGCCCTCCGCCACCTATGACCTGAGCAAAGGGCCGGATGCCTTCCATGATCATGACCCGAAGGACTTTATTACCAAGCAGACCTCCGTTGACCCGGATGATAAGAACCGGGACATCTGGCAGGCAGCGCTGAATACCTTCTTCGTTGGAGACAAAGAGCTGATGGACTACGTGCAGGAGATCGCAGGCCTCTCCGCTATCGGCAAGGTCTGCATCGAAGCCCTGATCATCGCCTATGGGGAAGGCCGGAACGGAAAGTCCACCTTCTGGAATACCATCTCCCGTGTGCTGGGCAGCTACTCCGGCAACATGTCTGCCGACACCCTGACCGTGGGCTGCAAGCGGAACGTCAAGCCGGAGCTGGCAGAGGCCAAGGGCAAGCGCCTGCTGATCGCGGCGGAGCTGGAGGAAGGGATGCGCCTGTCCACCTCCAACGTCAAGCAGCTCTGCTCCACCGACGAGATCTATGCAGAGAAAAAGTACAAAGATCCGTTTTCCTATGTGCCGACGCACACGCTGGTTCTCTATACCAACCACCTGCCCAAGGTCGGCGCTCTGGATGCCGGTACCTGGAGACGGCTCATTGTGATCCCCTTCAACGCGGTCATCGAGGGCAATTCCGACATCAAGAATTACGCAGACTACCTGTATAAGAAATGCGGCGGAGCAATCCTCTCTTGGATCATTGAGGGTGCCAAGCGCGTGATCGCCAAGGACTATAAGATCACACAGCCGAAGGTGGTCGTGGAGGCAATCACCCGATACAAGGAAAACAATGACTGGCTCTCCCAGTTCCTTGAGGAATGCTGCGAGGTGGATAAGTCCTATACTGCCAAGTCCGGAGAGTTTTACAACGCCTACCGCAGCTATTGCACGCAGGTCGGCGAGTATATCCGCAGTACAACAGATTTCTACACAGCCATTGAGCAGGCAGGATTTGAAAAGCGCAAGACCAAAGCCGGAATCATGATCTTTGGGCTGCAGCTGAAGTCTGATTTTCTGAAGGACTGATCGCTCCGGGTGCAGGTCGATGAAGCTCTTTTCTATAACTTCTCTTAGAGCCTTAAAAAATGACCTATAAGAAAAGTTACGGATATAACCTTCCTCGACCTGCACCATGGCATTAACGCCTGATGGAAGGAAACGAAAATGCGAGAAAAGACTATAGAGAAAAAGCTGGTGAACGCCGTAAAGAGTCGCGGCGGTCTGGCACCCAAGTTCACGAGCCCCGGCTTTGATGGAATGCCGGATCGCATCGTATTGATGCCGGGCGGTCATATGGCCTTCGTGGAGGTCAAGGCTCCGGGCAAGGTGCCGCGCCCTCTGCAGGAAGCCAGACACCGGCTGCTGCGCCAGCTGGGATATAAGGTTTACGTCCTTGACGGCGCAGACCAGATCGGAGGAATTCTTGATGAAATATGTGCCCCATGACTACCAGCGGTATGTCATTGACTATATCAAAACCCATCCCACCTGTGCCGTGCTGCTGGACATGGGCCTTGGCAAAACGAGTATCACGCTAACAGCTCTTCTGGATCTGCTGTTTGACAGCTTTGAAGCCCACCGCGTGTTGGTGATTGCACCCCTGCGGGTAGCCCGTGATACCTGGCCTGCCGAGATAGACAAGTGGGATCACCTGCAGATGCTGACCTACTCCGTTGCTGTCGGCAGTGAGAAGGATCGCAAGGCTGCCCTTATGCACCCCGCCGACATCACGATCATCAACAGAGAAAACGTCCAGTGGCTGGTGGAGCAAAGCGGCATCCCCTTCGACTACGATACAGTCATTGTGGACGAGCTCTCCTCCTTCAAAAATCACCAGTCCAAGCGCTTCAAGTCCTTGATGAAGGTGCGGCCCCGGATCAAACGGATCGTGGGGCTGACCGGCACCCCTTCTGCAAACGGCCTCATGGATCTGTGGGCAGAGTTTAAGGTGCTGGATATGGGCGAGCGCCTTGGCAGGTTTATCGGCATGTACCGGAACAACTACTTCCGGCCCGACAAGCGCAACGGCGAGATCATCTATTCCTATAAGCCTCTGCCCGGTGCAGACGATGCCATCTACCGGCGGATCTCAGACATCACCATCTCCATGAAGGCTGCCGACCATCTGAAGATGCCGGAACTCGTCATGAACAACTACCCGGTGCAGCTTTCGGATAATGAGCGGGAACGGTATGAAGAGCTGCGGCAGACACTGGTGCTGCAGCTGCCGGAAGCAGATATCACCGCAGCCAATGCCGCTGCCCTCTCCGGTAAGCTGCTGCAGATGGCGAACGGCGCGATCTACGATGACGACCGGCAGCCTATCCGGATACATGACCGGAAGCTGGATGCACTGGAGGATCTGATCGAGGGTGCCAATGGGAAGCCGGTGCTGGTGGCCTACTGGTTCAAGCATGACCTTGAGCGGATCAAGTCCCGCTTCAAAGTCCGGGAGATCAAAACCTCTGCCGATATCCGTGACTGGAATGCTGGCAGTATCCCGGTGGCCGTGATCCATCCCGCCTCTGCCGGTCACGGGCTGAACCTGCAGTCCGGTGGCTCCACCCTCATCTGGTTTGGGCTGACCTGGTCGCTGGAGCTATACCAGCAGACCAACGCCCGCCTCTGGAGGCAGGGCCAATCCGAGACCGTGGTAATCCACCACATCATCACGGAAGGCACGATAGATCTGCTGGTACTGAAGGCCCTGCAGAGTAAAGAGAAAACACAGGACAGCCTGATCGCTGCTGTAAAAGCAGAGCTGTTCAAATGACAACCAAAGCCAATCAGAGTCAATCCGAGGAAGCAACAGAATCGGAGGTGAGACTTTGAACCCATACGAGGAACTGGCAAATGCCATCATCCTGCAGGCTGTGAAGGATTACCGACTGACGGATGATGAACAGGAGCTTCAGGAAATCGAACGCTTCTTCCGCTCCGGCTGGTTTGGTGTTCTGTCCAAAGTCGATCCGGAGTATCTCATCAGGAAGCTGCGGAAGGAGAAACAATAATGACTGCAAAGGAATATTTATCACAGGCACGGACGCTGGATATGCGGATCAAATCCAAGCTCCAGCAGATTGAATCCTTAAACGAGCTGGCAACCTCCTGCACGGCTGTCATCAGCGACATGCCAAGAAACCCGAACCACGGAGGCTCCAAGGTGGAACGTGCCGTCCTGAAGATCATCGAGGTGCAGGAAAGCCTGAAGAAGGACGTCGAGGATCTGGTGGAACTGAAGAAACAGATCATGGGTACGATCCATGCTGTCGCGGATGCAGAACTGCAAACCCTGCTGGAGAAGCGCTACCTCTGCTTTCTCTCGTGGGAGAAGATTGCGGTCGAGATGCATTACAGCATCCAGCATGTCTACCGGATGCATGACGAGGCTCTTTCCTGTGTCAACTCCATCATGAGAGTAAATGAGAGGGAATGAGAGTCGCCTCTTATGATAGTATTATGCTGGACAAAGTGAAATGATCCGGAAGCCTTGTGGGAGCCAAGCTCCTGCAGGGCTTTTGTTATGAACGGAGGTGACGCCGGTGCCGAGGAAACCGAAACGGCCCTGCTCCTTTCCGGGCTGTCCCAACCTGACGGACGGGCGCTTCTGTCCGGAGCATGAGAAGCAGGAAAACAAACGCTATGAAAAGTATGACCGCGACCCCGCTGTCAAGCGCAGGTACGGACGGGCATGGAAACGCATCCGCGACCGATACATGAATGCGCACCCGCTGTGCGAACGTTGCCTGAAGGACGGACGCTACGTGAAGGCCGAGCAGGTACACCATATCAAGCCGCTGGCTGAAGGTGGAAGCCATGTGGACGATAACCTGATGAGCCTGTGCACTGCCTGTCACGCGAAGATCCATGCGGAGCGCGGTGACCGCTGGCACACGCACGATGATAGGGATGGCGGCACCCGGTAGGGGGAGTTGAAATCTCTACAGCGCCTGCCCCGTGGAACGGGCGTGGGGTCTCGCGTATGCGTGCGCGGTTTCAAACAGGGAATAAACCCCGGACGGGAGGTGAATACGAAATGGCTAAGGACGGAACCAACCGTGGCGGTGCCCGCGTGGGTGCCGGAGCCAAGAAAAAGCCCTTAGCTGACAAGATTGCTGAGGGCAATCCGGGCAAGAGAACGCTGACTGTCATCGACTTCGATTCACACGCAGCCGATCTGGAAGGTCAACCAATGCCCAAGCCGTCAAGGCTCCTGTCCGCCAAGCAGAAGGACGGGAAAAAGCTGCAGGCGGCAGATATTTACCGAAACACATGGGAGTGGCTGCATGAACGCGGCTGCTCCTCTTTGGTTTCACCGCAGCTCTTGGAGCGCTATGCCATGAGCTGTGCCCGGTGGATTCAGTGCGAGGAGGCCGTGACGGAATTCGGATTCCTGGCCAAGCACCCGACCACCGGCAACGCCATCCAGAGCCCCTATGTGGCCATGGGCCAGAACTACATGAGCCAGACCAACCGGCTGTGGATGGAGATCTACCAGATCGTGAAAGAAAACTGTGCAACCGAGTATTCCGGCTCCACGCCGCAGGACGACGTGATGGAGCGGCTGCTCAATGCCCGCAGAGGCAACGCTTAAGAATCGGAGGAATGACCATGTATGAAAAAGTAAATCCGGCCCATCCGGACAAGGTAGCCGACCGCATCGCCGGTGCGCTCGTGGATCTGGCCTATGCAAAGGAAGCTGACCCGAGGATCGCCGTGGAGGTACTCGTGGGCCACGGCATCTGCCATATCATCGCAGAGACCTCTATCGCCCTGCCCCGTGATGAGGTGGGGACAGTCGTCTCCCGCATCGCCGGAAGCATCGCGGTGGATTATCAGGAAGTGCCGCAGGATACACATCTTTCGGAAAACCAGAAAGGCAGAATCCGCTGCGGCGACAACGGGATCTTTAAAGGTGCCCCGGTGACGGAGGAGCAGAAAGCCCTCTCCGCCATTGCCAGAGACCTGTATGGAAAGTTCGGCTGCGACGGCAAGTACATTCTGAATCAAGCCCAGCTCATCATCTGCCAGAGCAATGTGCCAACGGATGTAATTGAGGATCTCTATCCTGCTGCCCAGATCAACCCGCTCGGATACTGGACGGGCGGCACAGATGTCGATACCGGTGCCACCAACCGGAAGCTCGGCAGCGACATGGCCGACTCTGTCACCGGCGGTGGCCTGCACGGGAAGGATCTCAGCAAGGCGGATGTCAGCGTGAACATCTACGCATGGCTCAAAGCACAGGAAACCGGGAATCCCGTAGAACTCTGCTGCGCCATTGGTGATGACACAGTGGACGGCATCCCATACCACGAGATCGTCGAGAAGGCACGGGACTATATCCGCAACATCGGCGGCTTTGAGAAGTTCGCAGAATGGGGGCTCGTATGATTATTGAGAAGAAAAATGTAAAAGACCTGCTCCCAGCGGACTACAATCCCCGTAAGGATTTAAAACCCGGAGATCCAGAGTACGAAAAGCTGAAGCGCTCCATCGAGCAGTTTGGCTATGTGGAACCGGTCATCTGGAATGTGCAGACCGGTCGCGTGGTCGGCGGTCACCAGCGCCTGAAGGTGCTCATCGATATGGGTATCACCGAGGTGGATGTCGTTGTCGTCGATATGGATACAGATAAGGAAAAGGCCCTGAACATCGCCCTCAACAAGATCAGCGGCGAATGGGATACCGAGAAACTGGCCCTTGTCATCGCTGACCTGCAGGGCACAGATTTTGATGTCTCCCTGACCGGCTTTGATCCGGAGGAGCTGGAGGATCTGTTCCGAGACGATGTAAAGAATGGCGTCAAAGAGGATAATTTCGATCTGGATGCCGAGCTGAAAAAACCCACCTTTTCCCGCGCCGGTGATCTGTGGACGCTGGGCGACCACCGCCTCATCTGCGGTGATTCGACAAAATCCGACACCTTCGATCTTTTGATGAACGGCAGGAAGGCCAACCTCGTGGTGACCGACCCTCCGTACAACGTCGATTACAAGGGCTCAGCCGGGAAGATCAAAAACGACAGCATGGCCGAGGATCAGTTCGAACAGTTCCTGCTGGATGCCTACCTGCAGATGGAGGCCGCCATGGCAGACGACGCCTCGATCTATGTGTTCCATTCCGATTCCCACGGCCTTGCCTTCCGGAAGTCCTTTGAAGCTGCCGGTTTCTATCTCTCCGGCTGCTGCATCTGGAAAAAGCAGTCGCTGGTGCTGGGCCGCAGCCCGTACCAATGGCAGCACGAGCCTGTGCTCTTCGGCTGGAAGAAGAAAGGCAAGCACCAGTGGTACACCGGCAGGAAGGAATCGACCATCTGGGAATTCGACAAGCCCAAGAAGAACGGCGACCACCCGACCATGAAGCCAATAGCCCTGGTATCGTACCCGATCATGAATTCCACCATGACCGGCTGCCTTGTCCTCGATCCTTTCGGCGGCTCCGGCTCAACGCTTATTGCCTGTGAGCAGACCGGGCGGATCTGTTACACCGTGGAGCTGGATGAAAAGTTCTGCGATGTGATCGTCAACCGGTACAAAGAGCAGGTCGGCTCCGCTTCTGGCATCACCTGCCAGAGGGACGGCCTGAGCTATACCTATGAGGAAATCGTAAGCACCGTGGAGCCCTCCGAATGATCGCCATCATCCTGTTTGTCATGTTGTTTTGCCTCCTTGGCCTGATGGGTGCCTGCTGCGGAATCGCCGTGGCAGGTGCCTTCATGCAGGCCGAAAAATGGCTGTAAACTGCACAGTTTCTGCCCTTCCTTTTTGTCAGATTTATTCCCGGAATATCTGCAGAAATGACTTGCTATATGTGGGCTTTAGAGTGATTAATACACTACCCGAAGGGAACAAGCCCACGGGAATTCAAAAAACGGAGGACAATACCATGATGAACATCAAACTCGCAACCGAAAACAGGAAAGCCGCTGCCGCAAGACTGGCGGAGATCATCGACGGGACATCCCGCTACACCAAGGTTCCCAGATGCGCCTACGAGGTCGGCCCCTACTTCATCGAGAAGGACAGCACGGTCACGGTACCGGAGAATGCCGACCTTGCGCCTCTGCGCAGGCTGGCCGACGAAGGCCTGATCGAGCCCTTTGAGGAAGAGGTAAAGGAAGCACCGGAAACCGCGCCAGAGGCCGCAGACGAGGCCGACGCTGCCGCCGAAACCGCGCCTGCCGCAGAGACGGACGGCCTGACGGTTTCCCTTCCGCTGGACGGCTTCAACCCCGACAGCCTCGACCGGCTGCAGAAGCTGGTAGACTCCAAGGCCACCCTGATCAAAAAGGCCCTGAACGCACAGCGCCTGACGATCCGCAGGGACGGCGACCGGGTCTCCTTCCCCTGGTGGGATCACATGCCGGAGCCGGAAGAGGCGCAGGCCTACATGAGCTTCATCGCGGAGCTTAGCCGGATGGCAAAGGAAGCCAAGCGCGTCACCGCCACGGAGACGGAGGTCGAAAGCGAAAAGTACGCCTTCCGCTGCTTCCTCCTGCGGCTGGGCTTCATCGGATCGGACAGCAAGGCCCAGCGCAAGATCCTGATGAAACGGCTCTCCGGAACCGCTGCCTTCCCGAACAAGGCCAAGGCCGACGCCTTTGGCGCAGCTCAGAAAGCCAAGCGCGATGCAGCCAAGGCTACCGAGACGACGCAGGAAAATAGACCAACCCAAAACGAGACCAAATCTTCCGGAGCCCATTCTACAATGGACACACCCGCTGGGTACAGCGGTAACTCCATGATGAATCAGCTTTCCAACGAGGAGGTACGGGCATGAGAATGATAGGTCAAGACAGGCTCAAGAAGCTGCGTGAAGATTTCCCGAAAGGCTGCCGCGTCGAGCTCGTCCAGATGGATGATGTGCAGGCACCGCCGGTTGGCACACAGGGTACCGTCACCGGAGTGGACGATACCGGGAGCCTTTTGGTGGACTGGGACAACGGAAGCGGACTCAACGTGATCTGGGGAGTCGATGTGGTCAGGAAGGTGGTGACCGGCAATGACTGAAACCATCCGCAAGCAGATCCTCGCGATCCGGGACACGGGCCTGACAAACATGTTTGACATCCCGATGGTGCAGCGGCTGGCCTACGACCGAGGATACTACGAGCTGGTCTGCTTTCTTGAGGATCACCGCAGCGAGTATGCGCATTTCATCCTGACCGGCGAGGTAGAATAAGGCCCTGCAGCCAGAAGAGCCGGATGGCTCTTTTGGTCGTATACTGCACAATTCCTGCCCTGCACATTTGTTGAATATATGTGCTGAAATCCCGCAGAATTGACTTGCTATATCTCCGGTTTAGAGTGATTAATACACTACCGAAAGGGACAGCCCCTACGGAATTTCAAACACGGAGGTCAACGACCATGATGAACACAACCAACACCTACTTCGAAGAACTTAAGCGCATCGGCCACGAATGGGAGACCGCCCGCGTAGAGCGCAAAGCCCGCAAGCAGCAGATCATCGACACCCTCGGCTGGGACAGCGAAGAGCTGAAGGCCTGGTACGAAGAGGATGCCGCCGCACAGTTTCCCTTCCCGCAGGGAGCCACCAAGGCCTACCGTGCTTGGGCACAGAGCCTTTCCCGCAAGGAGGATGAGGTCGAGATGGACGATTTCCTTTGGGAAAAGGAAGTCGCGGACTTCATCGACACCCTCCGGAAGGCCGGGATCGACTCCTTCGTCTACACCAACCAGAGCACGGCGGTGATGGAGAACCTCCACCAGTTCGCCGCAGCAGGCTGCACGATGCAGGGCCTCTGCACCATCACCCGGCAGGAGACCCGCTGGGGCGACGAAGAGCCCTACGGGGTCATGGGCATCCGCTTCACCCTGAGCTGACGCGCCGCTTTTCATAAGCCGCCACGGAGCCTTCGGGCTCTGTTGGTCGTTCATAATGTACACAAATGCCGCCCGGGATATTTGTGTAGATTATGGCCGGTCAACCGGCAGAATTGACTTGCTATTATCCCCGTTCAGAGTGATTAATACACTACCGAAAGGAAAACACCACGAACGGAGGAACCACCATGAAGCGCGAAGAAAGAAACGAATTCAACTACATCAAGCGGAGCCTTAAGGGATTCACCCTCGGCTACGGCACCACCCTGACGATCCGCACGGACGGCAGCCCGGAATACAAGAAGGCCCTGCACGAGCATTACACCGGCCTCGGCTTCCACCCGGCCAGCGTCCGGGTCGACCCTCGGATGTACGACGAGAAGGAACGGATCATTTACATCTACGGCCTGACCTTTGACCTGAACGGTGAGGATCATCCCTGGACGGAGCTTTACACCGCCGAGGAGAAGGAACGCTTCAATGCCGCCCTGCGATAACGCCACCAGCACCGCCGGGAGCGCAGCCTGAAAAGGCTGTGTTTCTCGTCATAATGTGCACAGTTCCTCCGGCGATTATTTGTCTACATTATGCCCGGAAATCCTGCAGATATAACTTGCTATTATCCCCGTTTAGAGTGATTAATACACTACCGAAAGGGAAAACACCACAAACGGAGGGCAAGGACATGACAGAGCTTCAGAACTTCATCGAGAACTACGGTTTCGGGATCAGCGTAAAGGAACTGGCCGACAAGGCTTACCGCCACATGGCAACCAAGGGCCACAAGGTCTGCATGGTCAACGAACGCTACCTCGAGGTCGACGGAACCACCTACCTTTTTTCCAAGAGCAAGAAGCACGGGCGCTGGATCGCCAAGGCTTTTTAAGGAGGGCCGGGATATGCGGGTAGATGACCTGATCAGAGCACAGTTTGGCTACGGCGAGAAGCACGACCTGCCGAGCCGGTTTTGGGAGCCGCAGCCGGATGAAGAGGATCTGGCGCGGATGGAACAAGAATACGAAGGCAGCGAACTGGACGACGAGCCACTGCCATTCGAGTAAAGGGAGGACAAGCACATGGCAAGCAGAGCAAGGTTAGAAGGGATTTGCGATTACAGGCTTTGGACGACGCAGGAGCTGATCGAGGCTTACGCCTTCGAGGCAGGCCGGATCAATCAGAAAGACCGGGAAACGGCCCAGCGCCTCATCCGGAAGGAGCTGAAGCGCCGGTTTGACGCCACCCTCCGGCTGCTGGATGATCCGCAGACAACAGAGAACCCCAAAGGAACCTACCGGTACCTGCTGAACGAGTAAGGCAGCTGCCCGGCAGGAGGCCCTACGAAGGGCCTTTTGCTCGTAGTAATGTGCACAATTTCCTTCCCGATTCTTTGTCGATTATATGTGCCCGAATCCCGCAGAATTGACTTGCTATATCTCCGGTTTAGAGTGATTAATACAGTACCGAAAGGAAAACACCACAAACGGAGGTAACGACCATGACGATTAACGAAGCGATGAGAACCTACAGGCTCCCGAACCCCACCACACCGGAAGACCTCGGATGCCGCTGGAGCAAGACCCTGAACTTTGGAGACAAGGTACTCCTCGCCGGGTACTACTACAACGGGAAGAACAAGCTCTGCTACTTCGGCGCGGTTTACGAGTACCTGACCGACGACCACACCTGCGAAGGCACCATCGGGCTGGCCGCAGCCAGCGAGGTTTCCTTCGAGGACGACGGCCACGCGATTTGCTGGGCCATGCAGCAGTAAAGGAGGACGGCACGATGAAGTACGCAAGACACGACACCCGCATTTATAACGACCTGCAGCCCATCGACCGGAACAACCCTGACAGCGCCTCCACTGCCATCGAGTACGGCCTGCCCACCGGCTTTTCCGGCAAGGCCAAGGCCTGCTGGGAATACTTCTCCGGAGCGGCATACCTCTTCGAGTATAAGGGAAGGCTCGTGATGACCGACGAGAGCCTTTACCTGACCGAGCACGGCGACGGCAGCCATGCGGCACCCTTTGGAGCCCCTCGCGGGGAATTTGAGACCTGGGAGGAAGTTGAAGAATGGCTCGAAGCCGTCTACGACGACCTTGAGGCAGACGACCTGCTATAAGAAACACCCTCCGATTTGAATATCGGCGAGGCAGCCCATCCGGGCTGTATCTCGTTCATAAAACAGACCGCAAGGTCTATTTTTTATGCCCTGAAGGAGGTGGCGACCTTTGCGAAAACTGGAGAAATACGAGCCCACCCGCTTCATGGCGGAGGACTCCTACTACGACGAATACGCCGCTGATTTTGCTGTGGCCTTTATCGAGAGCTTAAAGCACACCAAGGGTGAATGGTATAAAAAGCCCTTTGAGCTTATCGACTGGCAGGAGCAGATCGTGCGTGACGTGTTCGGCACCATGAAACCGAACGGCTACCGGCAGTTCACCACGGCATATGTGGAAATTCCGAAGAAGATGGGCAAGAGTGAGCTGGCTGCTGCCATCGCCCTGTACCTGACCTGCGCCGACGGCGAACAGCGTGCCGAGGTCTACGGCTGCGCTGCAGACGTCAATCAGGCGAAGATCGTCTTTGACGTAGCGGTGGATATGGTGATGCTCTGCCCGGCACTGGAACACCGGGTAACGATCAACAAGTCCACCCGGACGATCATCTACAACCCGACCAACAGCAAGTACAAGGTGCTGTCGGCAGACGTGGCCAACAAGCATGGCTTCAACACCCACGGAGTCATCTTCGACGAGCTGCACACGCAGCCGAAC
>CADAHL010000035.1 GCA_902787755.1 Oscillospiraceae bacterium | reverse complement strand
GCCTCACGACGGACACCCTTGGCTTTGGCTATGACCTTCCCGCTGCCGGGCGGTCTCGGGACTTTCACCCTTTAGAACGTGCGCTCGCCGGGCGCACTATGCCGACAGCCGCCCCTCTTTCAAGGGACGGCTGCCGTTATTTTACTCTTTTTTCGGGGCTGCCTTTTGAGACAGCCCCGTTCTGCGTGTTGCTCACTCCTCCAGCAGTTCCATGATCTTCTGATAGTATTCCTCGGCGTTCTTTTTGAACTTCTTCTCGAAGCGCCTGGCCTGCTCCTCGTCGCCGCAGAGCAGCCTCAGGCCCAGGATCTGCCCTTCACCATCGGACATGCTCAGTTCCACGGTGCAGCCCTTTTCATCCACCACATGCCGGCCCGTGATCAGGGCAGCCCGCTCCAGCCGTTCCGCCACAGGCGCAAGCAGCTTCAGGGCTTTGGAGCGCACGGAGTAGGGCAGGCGGCTCTCCACCATGTCGGCGTTCCTGGCGCCCTTCTCGGTGATGCGGAAGCCCTCCTCGTCCTCGGCCACCAGGCCGCCTTCCACCAGCTCGCTCAGGCAGTCGGAGTAGTCAAAATACCCCACGCCGCCGTCAAACATACACAGCTCCAGCAGGGTTTCCGGCTCCACCGTGCCGGGCAGCCGACGCAGCACAAACAGGATCAGGATCTTGATATCCAGCTTTTCATGAATGAAGCCCAAGCGGTCCATAGGCGCCTCCCAAATATTTTGTTCTGCTGATAGCATACCTCCCCCCGGGTCTTTTTTCAAGTGAAAATTCACACATCCGCCCGGAGAGCGCATAGACTGTATTGAAGTTTGACGACAGGAGGTAAACGCCATGCCGGAACGTGTAACGCCCGGGCCTGTGACCAACTCGGCTGTGATCCGAGAGGCCGTTTCCATCAATACCAGGAAGATCTTCGACAGCTGCCGGGATAAGGACTGTGTGGATGATCTGCGTATCTTCCCCACCGTGTCCTCCCAGAGCCGGATTGAAAGCGCCCTGAGTATCCGTCCCCGCTCGGCTGAGCTGCTGCACTGCGCAGTGAACGTGGAGCCCATCAGCTTCAACCGGGGCTACTACACCGTGGACTGTACTTATTTCTACCGGGTCACCGGTGAGACCTTCCCCGCCGGAGACAGCATCCAGGGCCTGGCCATCTTTGACAAGCGGGTCATGCTCTTTGGCAGCGAGGGCAACGCCCGCACCTTCTCCTCCGACGCAGCCCAGCCCTTCGGGGAGAGCGAGGAGATGCCCATCGCGGTGGTCACCGCGGTGGATCCCATCGCGCTGCACATGAAGCTGGTGGACGCCGAGTGCCTGCTGCCCACGGAGCTGGAGGGCCGGGTCATCCCGGACTTCATCGCCGGCGCCTTCCCGGAGCCGCTGCTGCTGACCGACACGGCCCGGCGTTGGTTCGTGACCCTGGGGCAGTTCAGCATCGTGCGCCTGGAGCGGGACACCCAGCTGCTGATCCCCGCCTACGAGTACAGTCTGCCGGACAAGGAATGCCCCGGCAACACCGAGGACGATCCCTGCGAGCTCTTCGGCCGGATCCCCTTCCCGGTGGAGGAGTTCTTCCCGCCCAATTCCGTGGAGACGGAGACCAGCTACCGAAGCATGGTATAAACACGGAAAAAGGATCCTCCCGGGCGGGTGCTGTCCGCTCGGGAGGATCCTTCTTACTTTTTCTTGATGACGATGTGTTCCTTATCCTTGTAAATGCTGTCCGGCGGGATCACGCCCCGGACGGAAGAGGTGGGATACACGTTGGAGCGGCGGCCGATGACGGTGCCGGGGTTCAGCACGCTGTTGCAGCCGACCTCCACGTTGTCGCCCAGGATGGCGCCCAGCTTCTTGCGGCCGGTCTCGATATAACCGTCGGGGTCCTTGACCACCACCAGGGTCTTGTCGGACTTGACGTTGCTGGTGATGGAGCCAGCGCCCATGTGGGCCTTGAAGCCCAGGACGGAGTCGCCCACGTAATTGTAGTGGGGAGTCTGGACCTTGTCGAAGAGAATCACGTTCTTCAGCTCCACGGAGTTGCCCACCACGGCGCCCTTGCCCACGATGGCAGAGCCCCGGATGAAGGCGCAGTGCCGCACCTCGGCCTCGTGGTCGATGATGCAGGGGGCGCCCAGATAGGCGGAGGGGAAGACCTTGGCGTCCTTGGCCACCCACACGCCCTCGGCGGGGTGATCGAACTGCTCCGGATCCAGGGTCTCGCCCAGCTCATAAATATAGGATTTCAGTTCATCCAGAACCTCCCACGCGTAGGTCTTGCCCTCGAACAGAGGGGCGGCGATGGTGTGGCTCAGATCCAGAAGATCGGAAATGGTAACCATATTTGTGCCTCCCTTTACTTGATGCGGATGAGCTTGCCGGCCCGGTCCATGGCGGCGATGATGCGATCGCACATCTGCTCGCAGGTCTCCAGGCTGGTGGCCTCCACCATGACGCGCAGCAGAGGCTCGGTGCCGCTCTTGCGAAGCACCACGCGGCCGTTCTCGCCCAGTTCCTCCTCCACGGCCCTCACCTCGTCCTGGACCATCTGGCAGGCCAGAGTCTCGTCCTTGTCGGTGACCACCACGTTCTTCAGGCGCTGGGGATACATGGTCATGGGCGCAGCCAGCTCGGACAGGCTCATCTTGGTCTCGGTAATGGCCTCCATCACCTTGATGGCGGTCAGCAAACCGTCGCCGGTGTTGGCCAGGCGGCCGAAGATGATGTGGCCGGACTGCTCGCCGCCGATCAGGTGGCCGTTCTGGCGCATGTTCTCCGCCACGTACTTGTCGCCCACGGCGGTCTTCTCATAGCCGATGCCCAGGGCGTCCAGAGCCTTGTACAGGCCCATGTTGGACATGATGGTGGTAACCACCTTGGAGTCGCCCAGGGTGCCCCGGTCCTGCATGTATTTGGCGCAGACGTACATGATGTGGTCGCCGTTTACTACGTTGCCCTTCTCGTCCACAGCCAGGCAGCGGTCCGCGTCGCCGTCAAAGGCGAAGCCCACGTCCAGGTGGTTCTCCTTGACCAGCTTCTGCAGGTTCCCGATATGGGTGGAGCCGCAGTCCACGTTGATGTTCAGGCCGTCGGGCTTGTTGGCCACCACGTAGGTATCGGCGCCCAGGGCGTCGAACACCGCCTTGGCCATCATCCAGGTGCTGCCGTTGGCGCAGTCCAGACCGATGCGGAAGTCCTTGTAGGACCGGGTGGCCAGGGAGATCAGATAGCCCAGATAGCGGTTGCGGCCGGAGGCGTAATCCACGGTCTGGCCGATGTCCGCGCCCTGCGCGTAGGGCAGCTCCTCGCCGCCGTCCAGATAGGCCTCGATCCCGTCCAGGACAGATTCTTCCATCTTCTCGCCCTGGGCGTTGATCAGCTTGATGCCGTTGTCGTAATAAGGATTGTGGCTGGCGGAGATCATGATGCCGCAGTCGAAGTCGTCTGCCCGGGCGATAAAGGACACGCTGGGGGTGCTGGTGACGTGCAGCAGATAGGCGTCTGCCCCGGAAGCGGTAAGGCCCGCGCACAGGGCGTTTTCAAACATATAACTGGACCGGCGGGTGTCCTTGCCGATGACCACCCGGGCCTTGTGATCCTTTCCGTAGTACCAGCCCAAGTAGCGGCCGATCCGGAAAGCATGATCTACCGTCAGATCTTTATTGGCTTCTCCCCGGAAGCCGTCGGTTCCGAAATATTTACCCATAACGATTTTCCTCCACTTTTCATTGAGATCCTCAGCCCTCACAGTTTGGCTGCGGCCGCCGGATCCACATAGACCTCCACGTTCATGGGAAGCTGCAGAAAAGCGGCGGGCACCACGCTGTCGTCCCTGGCATAGAGCATTTTGAAGACCGGCTGGGCCTTCTCCTCTCCGGCGGCCAGCACCAGAATGTGCCGGGCCGAGACCAGGGTCTTGATCCCCATGGTCCAGGCGTACTCCGGCACCGCCTCCTCGGAGCCGAACACCGCAGCGTTCTGGCGCCTGGTGGCGTCGGTCAGCTTCTGGCGATGGGTCCGGGAGTCGTAGGGGGTGGCCGGTTCGTTGTATCCGATATGGCCGTTGTCGCCAATGCCGAGCACCGCCAGATCCAGGCCTCCGGCTTCGTCGATCAGCCGGTCGTAGTCCTGCCAGTTCTCTTCGCACAGGAAGCGGCAGTTCTCCGGCTTCAGATCAGTGGGTCCCACCAGTCCTTTCTCGATGGCGCAGCGGCAGCTCTGATCCGGCGGGATCCCCTCATACTCGGTGACCGCGAAGACCTTCGCGCCGCTGAGGCTCACCTTTCCTTCCCCATACAGCCCGGCCAGGGCCCGGAACAGGGGCTCCATGGTCCGTCCGGCGCACAGGGCCAGGACCGTTTCCGGCTTCTCCCGCAGCTGTTCGGCGATCCGCGCCGCCGCCCGGGTATAAAGCTCGTCGGAATTGGTGACAATAGTTTTCACGAACAGATCTCCTTTCTTCGGAGGTGGTATTTCCATGGCGATCGTCATCATACGGACGCTGATCGTCTATTTTGCTTTGTTATTGACCATGCGGCTGATGGGCAAGCGGCAGCTGGGCGAGATGGAGCTGTCGGAATTCGTCACCGCTGCTCTGATCGCCGATCTGGCCGCCCATCCGCTGCAGGATATGGGCATTCCCCTGCTCAACGGCCTGGTGCCCATTCTGGTGCTCTTCTGCTGCGAGGTGCTGATCGCCGGGATCTCCCTGCGGCACATCCGTCTGCGCTCGCTGATTTTCGGCAAGCCCAGCCTGCTCATCCAGCAGGGCCGGATCCTCCAGCAGGAGATGGAAAAGAATCGCTTTACCCCGGACGAGCTGATGCAGGAGCTGCGCAGCCAGGGGGTGCTGGATATTAACAGCATCGCCTACGGCGTGCTGGAGACCAACGGCCGCCTGAACGTGATCCTCTCTCCCGGAGAGCAGCCCGCCACCGCAAGGCAGATGGGGCTGAATCCGGAGGACCCGGGCTATCCCAGCATCGTCATCTCCGCCGGGCGGGTGCTGGAAGCCAACCTCCGGCACCTGGGCTTTGACCGGGCCTGGCTGGAACAGACGCTTCGAAGCCACGGAGCGGAGGACCCGCGCCGGGTCTTTCTCATGACCGCCAGGCCCTCGGGCCAGATCTATCTGGCGCTGAAGGAGGAGAAGCCATGAAGCGGGAGCTCTGGGCGCTGACGCTGCTTGTGCTGCTCTGCGCCGGGGCTGCGCTGAACGTCTGCACCGCGGATCGGCTGATCGGCACTGTGGAGCAGAGCCTGGATCGGGCCGAACATGCGGCGGCCAGAAGCGACTTTGATACAGCGCTCCTGGCCCTGAATACCGCTCGAGACCTGTGGGACGGGTATCGGTGCTATACGCACATCTTTCTGCGCCACCCGGACCTGGACGCCATCGGCGACGCCTTCTATCAGGCCGAGGCCGTCCTGCGTCAGCATGACCGGGAGGCCTTCCCCGCCCTGTTGGCGCAGCTTCGTTTTCATCTGGACGCTATCGACCGGATGGAGCACCCGGAACCGGGCAGCATCTTTTGAAAATTCGGAATTTGGAATTCGGAGTTCGGGATTCGGAGTTAACGGAAACTGGAAGAGATGTGCCATGCCGTCGCTATGGCTTGGATTCAAATCCGTCGCCGCAGGCGACACCACAACTTTTCACTCTTCACTTTTCACTTTTCACTTGACACTCTCAGGGCTTCTCCGTCAGGAGCTTGGACAGCTCTTCCATGAAGGTGTTGATATCCTTGAAGCTGCGGTAGACCGAGGCAAAGCGCACATATGCCACTTCGTCGATCTCCTTCAGACGGCGCATGACCATCTCGCCGATGGCCTCGGTGCTGATTTCCCTCTCCAGGCCGCTCTGCAGCTCCTGCTCGATATCGTCGGCGATCTTCTCCAGCTGATCCAGGGTCACCGGGCGCTTCTCACAGGCCCGTACCATGCCGTTGATAAGCTTGACCTTGTCAAAGGACTGGCGGCTGCCGTCCCGCTTGGCCACCACCAGGGGCAGCCGCTCAATGATCTCATAGGTGGTAAAGCGCTTCTGGCAGGCCAGGCACTCCCGACGACGGCGAATCGTCGCCCCTTCCTCGGCGGGACGGGAATCTATGACCTTACTTTCGGTATATCCGCAAAAGGGGCATTTCATGCTGATCTCTCCTACTCAAAAATTCAAAACCTCAGAGATTATAGCACAGGCGCTGCGGCATTACCAGAATTTTTTTCGGGAAACACCGCATATTGTGTTTATTTCCGGTATCCGGTGGCAAAATCCACCACATTCCGCAGGTCCCCGCCCTGCAGATAGGCCCTCAGATTGGCCGCTGAGATCTCCACCACCCGATCCAGGATCTCCGGCAGGTGGAGCCAGCCGGCCACGTGAGGCGTGATCATCAGGTTCTCCTGCTCCCACAGGGGGCTGTCCGCCGGCAGAGGCTCGATCTCGGTCACGTCCACCGCGGCGGAGGCCAGGGGGCCGTCCCGCAGGGCCTTGAGCAGTGCTTCGCTGTCCACGGCGCCGCCCCGGCCGCAGTTGACAAAGATGGCGCCGGGCTTCATCTGTCCGAAACGCTCCGCGTTGAAGATGTGCCGGGTCTGTCCGTTGCCGGGCAGGAAGGAGGCCACCACGTCCGCCCGGGGCAGGACCTCATCCAGTTGCTCGGTGGTAACCAGCTCGTCGACCTCCTCGGGGCAGACGGCCGGCCGGCGCTTCACGCCGATGACCGTAGCTCCCAGGTCCTTCATCTTCCTGGCATAGCTCAGGCCAATGTCTCCCAGGCCCATCACCAGTACTGTAGAACTGCTGGGAGAACTGACCTTCCCCTCATCATGCCATCTGTTCTTCCGCTGATTGTCCCGGTAGAGGTAGAGCTGCTTCTGCATCATCAGGGTCAGGGCCAGGGCGTGCTCGGAGACCGCCTTCCCGTAAGCGCCGGTAGCGTTGGTCAGCACGGTTTTGGGCCCCAGAACGCCGGGGACCAGATAGGGATCCGCGCCGGCGGAATGCAGCTGCAGCCATTCCAGCTTCTCCGAGCCGTGGATCTGCCCGGGGTCAGCGCAGCCGATGATGATCTGCGCCTGCTGCACCTGTTCTTCAGTCACGGTCTGGAATCTCTCGTACACAAAGCAGCAGCCCTCCCCCGCCTGCTCCAGGATCTGTTTGTGTTCCTCTCTCACCGGCAGCAATACAAGAACGGTCTTCATGCCTGATCTCTCCTTTTTTCTGCATTGTTTTTGTCATCTGAAAGTGTACTTCAGCTTGAATCTCCCATGGTAAACCACTTATTCTTTCTGTCACAATCTCAAGCGAATGGGTGGGAACCATTCTGATCCTCTTTTGACAGTTATCCGGAGTTCCTCGCTGGAAGCGCTATACCGCCTCTGCTCACCAGCAAGCTTCAAGGCAGCGCATTGTTCCAGATTCTCTTTTCATAGTGCAATAAGCTCCCTATTCATTTCTGTCTGTTCAAGCCTGCCACAGGCCAGACCAGCATTCTTTTTCACGAGAGGAACATCAGGGATACAGTTTTCCTCTGTCATTTCCGATAATCTGGCGCAGTTTGCCGCACCAGAAGCAAAACCACATCAGAAATGGGGCTCTTGATTGTGAGATCAAGCAGACCGCTTTTATTTTTATTGGATATTTTCCGCCCATGACCTGATGAAAATGTTTTTTTGAAAACCCACACATTTCGCGGACCAAACCTGATGCTGCATCCTTCTCTTTCTTTGAGAAGCCATAATAGTGCGTCCACATCCGCCCTATCGTAAAAAAACAACTGGGAAGACGCTTCTGCTGGTATTCTGGCAGGCTCTCATAGACTTCATGATATGCTGTCCAAGCATCCAGGATATTGCTGTAGGATTTGATATGAGTAATACCGCTCTTGCGCATGCGGTAATGAAACAGCACGGCTGGCAGGACAACAGCGGTTCCGTTCATCTTTGCCAGATGCGTCATTATCCTCCATGCGACTGCAACATCTTCATAGGTATGGCCAACAGGAAAGCGGATGTCTGAGAAGCATTCGGCACGATACAGCTTATTCCACACCACATTACTGATTCGCCCGTTTCCGTAGAAGTCCAGAATCTCATCGCCGTGGATAATCCGCGCATCGCCTCCCCTTTTGGGATATTGGGCCTTTCCCACATATTCATAGGCAATTTCTGCGGTAACGATATCAGCATGATCTTTTTTTGCAGCTTCTATCAGAGTGCTGACGGTATGAGCTTCGATCCAATCGTCACTGTCAGCAAACATCAGATAGCTTCCCCTGCATTTTTCAAGTCCATTATTCCTGGCGGAGGCAAGTCCCCTGTTTTCCGTATGGATCACATGGATTCTGTCGTCGCCCTTGGCATATTGATCGCAGAGCAATCCGCTGCCATCCGTCGAACCGTCATCAATTAAAATGATTTCAATATTGTGATAGCTCTGATGAATCACCGATTCAAGGCATTGAGCAAGGTAAGGTTTGACGTTGTATACCGGGATCACAATAGAAACCAGAGGTGCTTCTTTCGTATTGTACTCATAAAAAGATCTATGGGCGCTCATGCTAACAATGCTCCTAACCTATATATTTTTTTGTTTATTATATTCTTCGGCGGGCGGAATTGCAATGACCCGGAGGGCTGCGCAAAAAGTTTTCTATTTCCTATTGACAAAGTAGGAGATAACAGGTACACTGCAGATAGTTAGATGCCATTAACTTTCTTGAGAAGGAGGACTGCTCATGAGCGTCGTGATCGTAGGCGGCAACGAATGTATGGAGCGGCGATACAAGGAGCTCTGCGAGAGCTACCGCTGTCAGGCCAGAGTCTTCACCAAGCCCAGGGGCGGCCTGAAAAACAAGCTGGGTTCTCCGGATCTGATGATCTTCTTTACCAGCACCATGTCCCACAAGATGCTGGTTGGCGCGCTCAGCGAGGTCGACAGCAGCACGATCATTGAACACTGCAAAAGCGCTTCTCTGTCCGCGCTGCGCACGGTTCTGGAGAAGCACGCGGGCTGAAGCCTGTCAGCGCGGTGAGAAAGGGGGATGCGAAATGCCGGAGGATCTGTTGGTGGAGTGCTGTGCTCCCACCCTGGCCGGGCTCAAGACCGGCAGTCTTTTCGCCTGTCCCTGTCCGGACCGGCAGGAGCTGGTCCGGGATCTCCGGGGTCTGAACCGCCGCCTGCAGGGACGTGGTCTGCGGATCCTGCCCATGCGTTACTCGGACAGCCGGGCACTGCTGTATCTCTTCCGTCCCGCTCGGCTGAGTCAGGATCTTCAGAACGACGCCGCCCGCTCCATTCTGGATCGGGCCGGATACGCCGGTCTGGGGACGGACGCCAGCGTTCTGCGGCTGATGCACCGGCTGCGGGAGAGCGACAGCTTTCCCCATGAGGTGGGCCTGTTTCTCAGCTATCCGCCGGAGGACGTGCTGGGCTTTATCGTGAACAAGGCCAAGAACTACAAGTTCATCGGCACCTGGAAGGTCTACGGCGATGAGAACGCCGCCCGCAGGACCTTCGAGCAATATCGCAAATGCACCGACAGCTACCGCCGGCAGCATTCCGCCGGGATCCCGGTGGAGCGCCTGGCGGTGCCGGTGACATAAATGTATAAGGGAAAGGAACATGGATCATGAGTAAAATCGCAGTAGTGTATTGGAGCGGAACCGGCAACACCGAGGCTATGGCCAAGGCTGTTCTCAGGGGGGCCCAGAACAAGGGCGCCAGCGCGGAGCTGTTTGAAGCCTCTGCCTTCGAAGCCGAAAAGCTGGCCGGTCTGGACGCGGTGGCCTTCGGCTGCCCCGCCATGGGCAGCGAGGCCCTGGAGGACGGCGAGTTTGAGCCGATGTTCGAGTCCTGCAAGCCTGCCCTGAAGGGCAAAACCATCGCCCTCTTCGGCTCCTACGGCTGGGGCGACGGCGAATGGATGCGCACCTGGGAGGACGATTGCCGTGCCTCCGGTGCTGTTCTGGCCTGCGACAGCGTGATCTGCAACGACGCCCCCGACGACGAGGCCCTCGAGGCCTGCAAGGCTCTCGGCGCGGCCCTGGCCTGATCGAAACCCGTCTCATCTTTTCTCTCCTTGCCTGCCTCCATCCCGTTTTTTACAGGATGGGGGCGCTTCTTTTGTCCGATCCGATTTTAGCAAAATTGCACAGCAAGCCTCCATTCAATTTAGTATTCCTACACAATCCGCGCCGAATTGGCCGTTCAAATTTTTGTATGAGATTGACAATTCCCGGGCCCGGCGCTATAATTCACCTGTCGAAAGCGCAGAGAGTTCCGCGTCTTCGCAAACGCAAATCGGGTCCAAAAGGATCCTGACAAATGAGAATGGAGGACAAGAAAATGAAGAAACTCATCGCATTGCTCCTGGCTCTCGTCATGGTGCTGGCGCTGGCCGCCTGCGGCGGTACCGCCCCTGCCCCCGCCCAGGAGCAGCCCAAGGAAGAGGCTCCCGCCGAGGCTCCCGCTGAAGCTCCCGCCGAGCCCGCTGCCGAGCCCGTTGAGGAGAAGGACTATTCCGGCTACACCATCCGGATCTACTCCAACTCTAACTCCACCGAGCGTACCACCTGGCTCATCAAGGAAGCTGCGGACGCCGGCTTTACCATCAGCATCGACGACAACTCCGTCATCTCCGGTGACACCGCCGCTGTCCAGGCCGCCAATGAGAACAAGGACGGCGACCTGATCTTCGGTCTGAACGAAACCCGCTGGGGCCAGATCGTGGACGGCAATTATGAGAATCTGAAGCTCATCGACTGGACTCCCTCCTGGGCCGATCAGGTCGGCGAGTACAAGTACGACGGTCAGGCTTACGGCATCGTGATCCAGAACGTGCTGATGCTCTACCGTACCGACGAGCTGGGCACCAACGGTGAAGAGCTGCACTTCCAGCACTGGGCAGACGTGGTCGACTCCGGCTATAAGTGGTATCGCCAGAACAAGATCGGCGGCACCACCAACGCCAACATCAACTCCGCTATGCTCTATGCCTTCACCGATCCCGAGTCCCCTGCCGGCGGCATCTCCGTTGACGGCTGGAAGGCTCTGTGGAAGTTCTGCGCCGAAGGCGTCTCCGGCGGCGACGACTACAAGTACGGCTTCGATCCTCTGAACAAGGGCGACGTGGCCATCTCCGAGTTCTACTCCTCCGCCCTGTACGGCAAGATCGACGCGGCGGCCGAGAGCTCCGAGAATCCTCTGATCGGCGCTCTGGAGCCTGAGAACTGGGCCCTGGTTGACATTGCCGACGGCACCTACTACATCGCCGAGTACATCGGCATTCTGGACAAGCCCGGCCGTACCGAGGAAGAGACCGAAGCGGTCAAGGCCTTCTGCGAGTGGTTCGGCTCCGCTGAGCTGCAGGCCGCCTGGGCTGAAGAGTTCGACTCCTTCCCCTGCAACACCGAGGCTGCCGCTCTGGTCTATGGCGACGACATCCCCGCCATCTACCTGATCCCCAACTTCGCTCTGACCACCGTTCCCGGCACTGACATGACCTACGCCGCTTACGTTGCCGCCCACTCCGCCGAGTGGACCAACATCATGACCAACCTGGGCTTCTACTGGGCCGACGCTTCCGAGGCCAAGCCCGAGCCCGATTGGGACAACCTCGACTGGGCTACTCTGACTCAGAAGGCCGAGTAATTTTTCCTGATGCAATTTGATATGGCGAGCCGGACAACCGGCTCGCCATATCCATAACCGCCTCCCAAATGGGCGGCCGGGAGCGCCGTTTCGTCACGGCGCCGCCGGGCACCTGTTTGATTCACGCTACCCAGAGAGATAAAAGGAGTAATGCGCTATGATCCGGCTCAATGACATCGTTGTGAAGTTCGGCGACTTCACCGCCCTGCATGACATCAACGTTCACGTGAAGGAAGGCGAATTTTTCACCTTCCTGGGCCCCTCCGGCTGCGGTAAAACCACCACGCTGCGCACGATCACCGGCTTCATTGAGCCTGTGTCCGGCTCCGTTGTGGTCAAGGGCCGGGATATCACCCACGTCCCCATTGAGGACAGAAACATCGGTATCGTGTTCCAGAGCTACGCCCTCTTCCCCACCATGACGGTGTACGACAACATCGCCTTCGGCCTGAAAATCAAGAAGGTCAAGAAGAAAGAGATCGACCAGCGGGTGCGGGAGATCGCCCGGAAGGTGGATCTATCGGACGAACAGCTCCAGAAGGCTGTCTCCCAGCTCTCCGGCGGCCAGCAGCAGCGCGTAGCCATCGCCAGAGCCCTGGTCACCGGCCCGGCCATCATCTGCATGGACGAGCCGCTGTCGAACCTGGACGCCAAGCTCCGGGTCCAGCTGCGCAATGAACTGAAAAAAATGCAGAAGGAGTTCGGCATCACCACCATCTACGTCACCCACGACCAGGAGGAAGCCCTGACCCTGTCCGACCGGATCGCCGTGTTCAACAAGGGCCGCATTGAGCAGATCGGCACACCCAACGAGGTCTACAACCACTCCGAGACCGAGTTCGTGTGCAACTTCATCGGCGACATCAACCGCCTCAGCAGCGAGGTGGTGGCGCAGCTCCACGAGAAGGATCCCTCCGTTGATCCCGGCAAGCACAACTACGTCCGCCTGGAGCGGCTGCACGTGAACGTGGAGCCTCAGGGCAGCCAGATCGCCCTCCCAGGCCGGGTGGAGATGCGGGAATACTACGGGCTGTACATCAAGTATTACATCGACCTGGGCTGCCAGACCGTGAAGGTCATTGAGAAGAATGACGGCGTGCGGATCTACGAGGAGGGCCAGCAGGTCCAGGTGATCGTGGATCCCAGAGACATTATGGCCTACGAGCCGGGCGAGGAAGTTGAGGTGGGCGTGTGAGCCAGACCATCGACAGAAAGCTCCATCCGGAGCTGCTGCTCAGAGTCTTCGGCGTGGCCTTCTTCGCCTACCTGTTCTTTGGCTTCATGCTCCTGCCCTGCCTGAATACCCTGACCAGCATTTTCAACACCAAAAACGCCGCCGGCGAGCGGGACGCCTTCGCGGTCATCCGCTTCTTCCTGGCGGGCACCATGGGCAAATACGTCTGGAATTCCCTGAAGCTGGCCATTGCCCTGGTCATCACAGTGAACGTGGTGGGCATCTCCATCGTGCTGCTCACCGAGTACTTTGACATTAAGGGCGCCCGGATCCTCCGTCTGGGCTACATGACCACCATGATCTATTCCGGCGTGGCTCTGGTCACCGGTTATATGTTCCTCTACGCCTCCGACGGTATCCTGACCAGCGCCATGAAGAACGCCTTCCCGGACTTCAATCCCAACTGGTTTACCGGGTACAACGCGGTGCTCTTCACCATGACCTTCGCCTGCACCTCCAACCACATGCTCTTCCTGCGCAACGCCATCCGGGGCATCGACTACAACACCGTGGAGGCGGCTCGGAACATGGGCGCCAATCCCTTCAAGGTGCTGTGGAAGGTGGTCTTCCCCACCCTGATCCCCACGCTGTTCTCTCTGACGGTCATGACCTTTATCACCGGTCTGTGCGCCATGTCGGCCCCCACCCTGCTGGGCTACGACTCCATTAACCCCGAGATCGTGCGTCTGGCCGGCTCCTCCACCGCCGACGAGGCCTTCCCCCAGGCCCGGGCCGCCCTGCTGTCGATCATCCTGGCCATGTTCACCATCGTACTGCTGACGGTGCTCTCGGCCTACGAGCGCAAGGGCCACTATCTGTCGGTGTCCAAGACCAAGGCCAAGCTCCAGAAGCAGAAGATCAACAACCCGGTCTGGAACGTGCTGGCCCATATCTACGCCTACGTGCTGTTCATCATCTACATGACCCCCGTGGTGATGATCATCATCTTCTCCTTCCAGACTTACAGCGCCATCCGGCTGAAAAAGCTGGACCTCACGCACTGGACCCTCATCAACTTCTTCGGCCAGCAGGACTATGAGTACCTGACCAGCCGGGGCAAGTACAAGACCCGGGAGGGCTCCATCTCCGGCGTGTTCGCCAACGAGGCCACCCTGGGCGGCATCAAGCTGTCCTTTATCCTCTCCGCCCTGGCCGCAGCTCTGGCCTGCGTGATCGTGGTGGTGGCCTGCAACTATATCTTCAAGAAAAAGAATAAGAAGACCGGCGTGGTACTGGAATACGCCCTGCTCTTCCCCTGGCTGCTGCCCACCATTCTGATCTGCTACTCCTACCGGACCTACTTCAACAGCGATTCCGTCTGGTACGTGGGCAATCAGAATCTGTACTACGCGGCGAATGTGCGATTTTTGATCGTCATGGCCTATACGGTGACCAAGCTGCCATTCTCACTGCGCATGATCAAGGCGTCGTTCTACTCGATCGACGAGGAGCTGGAGGACGCGGCCCGGAACCTGGGCGCGGGCAGCCTGCGAACCTTCCTGAAGGTGAAGCTGCCCATCATCCTGCCCAGCGTTCTGGCGGTGTTCGCCCTGAACTTCAACGCCCTGTTTACCGAATACGATATGTCCGCCACCTTTGCCAGCACCTACGGCACCAGCTACGCCATGGTGATCCAGGCCATGTGCCGGGAGGAGGGCCTGTACGGCTACAACGTAAACGCCTCGGGCCGCCGCTGCGCCTCCACGGTGTTCATCATGATCGTTTCGGGCATCATCCTGTACCTGGTCTACGGCGTGGGCGCCCGGGATCTGGGCGAACGGCTGGAGGCCCGGGACCGGCGCAGAAAACGGTTGGAAAAGATTCAGCGGATCTTTCGGAAGAAGGCAGCATGACGCAAAATCTGATTTTTGACATGGGCGGGGTCCTGATCGTCTGGGACCCCAGCCGCATTGTGGAACGCCTGGGCATTGAGGGTGAGGACGCGGCGCTTCTCCTCCGGGAGGTGTTCCGGGAGGTGGAGTGGCCCAGCCTGGACCGGGGCGCCATGAGCGAGACGGAGGCTATCGCGGCCATCTGCGCCAGGCTGCCGGAGCGCCTGCACGCGGCGGTGGAGCGCTGTGTGTACTGGTGGCGGGATCCCCTCTGGCCCATTGAGGGCATGGAGGAGCTGCTGCGGGAGCTGAAGGACCTGGGCTATCCCATCTATCTGCTCTCCAACGCCACCTCCGCCCTGCATGAGTATTTCCCCCGGATCCCCGGTTCCGACTGCTTTGTGGGCGGCCTGGTCTCCGCGGATCACAAGCTGCTCAAGCCCCAGCACGAAATCTTCGAGCTGCTGTTCGAGACCTTCTCCCTCCGCCCGGAGGACTGCCTGTTCCTCGACGACGCGCCTTACAACATCGAAGGCGCCGCCCGGGTGGGCCTGGACGGGATCGTCTTCCAGGGCGACGTGGCCGAGCTGAGACGAAGGCTGAGAGCAAAAGGAATCCCGGTGAAAAGTGAATAACGAAGAGTGAATAGTGAATAGTTATGGTGTCCCCCTTCGGGGGACGGATTGGAATCCATGCCGCGAAGCGGCATACCATAATTATTCACTATTATCTATTCACTCTTCACTATTATCTATTCCCTCTTCCCTTTCATTGACACTCCGGGTTCCAGCGGCTATAATAGGGCCCAGCGAGACGGCGTGGCGGCTGGGCTTAGCCCGGGCCGCTCAGCCCCGAAAGGAGAGGTTTTCTTATGATCCCCAGTTTTTCCGTTGACCACAGAGCCATTGTCCCCGGCATCTTTACCAGCCGGGTGGACCAGATCGGCAGCGGCACGGCCACCACCTACGACATCCGCCTGACCCGGCCCAACCGGGAACCGGCCGTGGATGTTTCGGCAATGCACTCTCTGGAGCACATCATTGCCACCTATCTGCGCAACGATCCCGACTGGAAGGACGAGATCATCTACTGGGGTCCCATGGGCTGCCTGACCGGCTTCTACCTGATCCTCAAGGGCAACCGGCCTCCCCGGGAGATCTTCCCGCTGGTCCTCAGCGCCTTCCGGGCGGTGGAGGATACCGAAACTGTGCCCGGGACCGCGCCGGAAAACTGCGGCAATTACCTGCTGCACAACCTGGGCATGGCCAAGTGGTACGCCGTCCGCTTTGCCGACTATCTCAGCACCCACGCGGATGATCCCGCGATCTTCGAGTATCCCAAAACCGAGCGTCTGGTCACCGACGACGGCCGCAGCTTCTACGACTCCTGAAGAGGCTCCTTCCACTCTGATAATCGAATAAACTATAATTCCGAGGGACGCCTGAGCATCCCTCGGTTTTTCATGCGCTGTACGACTCCGGTATGAGGGTACCTTCCTGCTGGCATACCTATAGCACTAGCTATAGCATACGGACCAACCCCGCCCCTGCACTGATTCGCGGGATCGCAGCGCAAAAATACCCAGAGCCGCTTCTATCCCAACCGCAGCCGGAAGAAGGCCGCGCAAAGCGACGCCACCCAACCGGCTGGACCTCAACCTGATTGCACTACCAGAACGTATCAATTTAATCATTTTTTCAAATAATGATTAAATTGAATTGACTGTTCTGATACTCTCTGGTATAATACAATTACATCAAAATAGCTGTAAATGATCAATTAGGATTATAAACGGAGACCTTGCATGAGAGCATTCGCCTACAAACTCAGCTACCAAAAACTGCTGACGCCGGAAATCGTTTTGTATCTGACGCAGATCCATGAACAGAAGGGCAAGCAGAGCAGATTCACGGACGCCCAGAAGGACGTGCTGGAGGAATTGCTGGAGATCGCAAAGATCCAGAGCACGGAGGCATCGAACCGGATCGAAGGCATCATCACAACAGACGATCGCCTGAAGCTGATCGTGCGGAACAAAACCACGCCGCGCAGCCGCAGCGAGCGTGAGATCGCCGGGTATCGGGATGTGCTGAACACGATCCATGAAAACTATGCGTTTATCCCGGTTCGCCCCGGCATGATCCTGCAGCTTCACCGGGATCTGTATAGATTCAGCGGCCTGTCCATCGGCGGGAGCTTTAAGAATTCGGACAATGCGATCGCAGAGACACTCCCGGATGGCACAAAGCGGGTCCCCCTCCAGCCTGCTGCCGCTTGGGAGACGTCAGAGGCCATGGATTCTCTCTGCACAGCGATCAACGAAGCAATCGCTGATCCGGAGATGGACGATCTTCTTTTGATCCCCCTGTTCATTTTGGACTTCCTCTGCATTCACCCCTTCAATGACGGCAACGGGCGCATGAGCCGCCTGCTGACCTTGCTGCTCCTGTATCGCACGGGCTATCCGATCGGGAAATATATCAGTATCGAACGGCTGATCGCCGACAGCAAGGACAGCTATTACGAGGCTCTGCAGGCCAGCTCTGAAAACTGGCACGAGGGCGGCAACGATTATCTTCCCTTTGCCCGTTATATGCTTGGCGTGATCATCGCTGCTTACCGGGAATTCTCTGAGCGTGCGGAGATCATGATCGAAGCCGGAAACTCCAAAATCAGCCGCATTAGGAGGCTGATCCGCAGCACCACAGGGCGGATCACCAAGGCGGAGCTCATGGCCCAGTGTCCGGATATCAGCCAGGTCACCATCCAGCGCGCGCTGAAAGAACTGATCGACAGCGGCGACATCCTCAAGATCGGCGGAGGCCGCTACACCTCATACACATGGAATTGGGATAAGGAGTAAGAACATGGTTACAGGCGAATTGAAAAACAAGATCGACAGCCTTTGGGATATTTTTGCCGCCGGTGGTCTGACGAATCCCCTGGATGTGATCGAGCAGATGACCTATCTGATGTTCATCCACGATCTGGATGAATCCGATAATCTCCGCGCCCGCGAGGCGGCCATGTTGGGTCTACCCTATGAGAGCATCTTCGCCAAAGAGGTGCAGATCGGTGAGCGCACCGTCGATGGCAGCCAGCTAAAATGGAGCGTGTTTCATGACTTCCCCGCTGCGAAGATGTACAGCACCGTGCAGGAATGGGTTTTCCCTTTTATCAAGAACCTGCACGGCGACAAGGAAAGCGCCTATTCCAAATACATGGGCGACGCGATCTTCAAGCTTCCAACGCCGCTTCTACTGGATAAGGTTGTCACGGCCATGGACGGCATCTATGAACAGATGGCCGCGCTCAAGGCCGCCGACACCCGCGGCGATGTATATGAGTATCTTCTTTCCAAAATCTCTACAGCCGGCCTGAATGGCCAGTTCCGCACGCCCCGGCACATCATCCGCATGATGGTGGAGCTGATGGAGCCCAAGGCGGACGATGTGGTCTGTGAAATCTGCACTACGTCTTTGATACGGGTAGCGGCGGCATAATTGCGAGGGCTCGTTTTTCGGGCAAAAAGGGCTCGTTCGAGCCCTCCTGTGAAGTCG
>CADAHL010000034.1 GCA_902787755.1 Oscillospiraceae bacterium | reverse complement strand
GGACACCTCTTTCTTGTGGCTAATGGTTTGTGGTGAATTCATTAAACCACTTTGAGGTGCCCTCTGTCTTTATTTTTCCTACATATATTTTACACTAAGCGTCAGCGCGAACGGATGGAAAAACAGCGCCAACCGCCGTTGCGCTTCGGCGGGATCTGCGGTATAGTTAAGATGAGAGATTGGAACATAATGAGGTTTCTCTATGGCTTTGATTTCGATTATTGAGGATTTTCATCCTTTGAACAGCCCCCGGCTTCTGGACCGGGCGGCACAGCTGACCCCCACCCTCTCCCGCCGGAGCTGCAAGCCGGCGTCGCTCTGCCTTCTCCGGGCCGACGGCACGGAGGAGTCCGTCCCTCCCGAGGGGCTCCCGGAGCTGCGCCGGGGCGATTCGCTCTGCCTGGACTTCGGGGAGCATCTGGTGGGCTACGTGACCCTGGAGCTGGACTGCGCCGGCAGCCATCAGGACGCGCCGGCCTTTCTGAGCCTGCGCTTTGCCGAGACCCGGAAGGAGCTGGAGCAGGATCCGGCGGCCTTTGACGGCTGGCTCTCCCGGAGCTGGATCCAGGAGGAGACTCTGCACGTGGATCTTCTGCCCCATCGGCTGGCCCTGCCCCGGCGCTATGCCTTCCGCTATCTGCGCCTGACGGTGCTGGACACCTCGCCCAAATACCGGCTGGTGCTCAGAAGCGCCGAATGCCGGGCGGTCAGCGCCGTGGACCCGGAGGCGGCAGAGCCTCTGGCTTCCGGGGATGCGCTGCTGGATCGGATCCACGCGGTGAGCCTGAAGACCCTGGCCGAGTGTATGCAGGAGGAGTTCGAGGACGGCCCCAAGCGGGACCGTCGGCTCTGGATGGGCGATCTGCGGCTGCAGGCCCTGTCCAACGCCGTATCCTTCCGGAATTTTGACCTGGTGAAGCGCTGTCTCTATCTCTTCGGCGGCACCCGCTTCCCCGACGGACGGGTCGCTGCCAATCTGTTCACCCGGCCCGTGCCCGAGGCGGACGACACCTTCCTGTTCGACTATGCCCTGATGTTCCCGGTGGCCCTGGAGGAGTACCTGCGGGAGACCGGAGACGCCGAGGCCCTGGCAGATCTGTACGGGATCGCCATGGAGCAGGTCGATTACGCCCTGTCGGAGCTGGACGAGACCGGCCGCCCCAACGCCCAGGCGGTGCACGACTGCTTCATCGACTGGTGCGACGAGCTGGACAAGGAGGCCTGCGCCCTGGCGGTGCTGATCTACGCGCTGGACTACGCCCTGGCTCTGGCCCGGAGGAAGGGCGACGAGGCCCGGATCGAGGCTCTGCCTCCCAAGGCCGCGGCTCTGCGGCGCCTGGCTCTGGACCGATACTGGAGCGAGGAGGCCGGCTGCTTTGTCTCCAACGGGCAGCAGGCGCCCGCCACCCAGGTCTGGATGGTGCTGGCCGATCTGGGCGATCCCGTCCGGGATCGCCGGGCCATGGAGGCCGCCTCCCGGATGACCGGTCTCAGGATGAACACCCCCTATATGCACCACTACTATGTGATGGCCCTGCTGAAGGCGGGTATGTCCCGCCAGGCCGAGCGGCATCTGAAGGACTACTGGGGCAGCATGCTGGACGCCGGGGCCGATACCTTCTGGGAATGCTGGGACCCCACCGAGCCGGATCAGTCCCCCTACGGCGGGCTGATCGTCAACAGCTTCTGCCACGCCTGGAGCTGCACCCCCGCCTATATCCTCCGGCGCTGTCTCCGGCCATCCGACTGACCGACTGTTCCCCCCGCAGATCACAGGCGCTCCGGCGTCTGATCGTATAGACTATGTATGAGGAGGAAACGCATGAAGACCAAGCAAGCCTTTAACCCCTATCTTCCCAGCTGGGAGTATGTGCCCGACGCCGAGCCCCACATTGTGGGCGACCGGGTCTATGTCTACGGTTCCCACGACCTGTTCAACGGCATCAACTTCTGCCTGGGTGACTACGTCTGCTGGTCCGCGCCGGTGGACGATCTGGGCAACTGGACCTATCACGGCTGCATCTTCAAGCGGGAACAGGATCCCGCAGCCCCGGCCATCCGGGTCACCAACGGTCTGGCCGCGCCGGACATGGTGGTGGGCGACGACGGGCGCTACTACCTGTACTACTTCATGGGCGGCACCAAGATGATCTCCGTGGCCGTCAGCGACTCTCCTGCGGGCAAGTACGAGTTCTACGGCTACGTCAAGTACCCCGACGGCACTCCCATCGGCAAGCGGGGCGAGCCCTTCCAGTTCGACCCCGGCTGCCTGAAGGACGACGACGGACGGCTCTACCTCTACACCGGCTTTGCCTTCGGCGGCAACCCCATTCTGCTGGACGGCTCCCAGCCCACCAAAAAGGGCCCCATGGTCTTTGAGATCGACACCAGGGACATGCTGACCGTCATCTCCGGGGACGAGCTCCGATACATCGGCGTGCTCACCGGCGAGGAGGCCAAGGGCACCGCCTTTGAGGAGCAGCCCTTCGGCGAGGCCAGCTCCATGCGGAAGTTCAACGGCAAGTACTACTTCATCTACTCTTCCCTGAACAGCCACAACCTGTGCTACGCCGTGTCCGACTACCCCGATCACGGCTTCGAGTACGGCGGCATCTTGGTCTCCTGCGGCGACATCGGTCTTCCCGGCGTACCGGACGTGAAGCACGCCCGGATGTGCACCGGCAACACCCACGGCTCTCTCATTGAGATCAACGGCCACTACTACATCTTCTACCACCGGCACTCCAACCGCAAGCAGTCCTCCCGCCAGGCCTGCGCCGAGGAGATCCGCTTTGAGGACGGGAAGTTCTACCAGGCGGAGATGACCTCCTGCGGTCTGAACAACCAGCCTCTGAGCGGCAAGGGCCATTATCCCAGCTACATCGCCTGCAACGTCTACGGCAAAAACGGCACTCAGTTCATGTCCATGATCAAGTACCGCAAGGGCTCCAACCCCTTCCTGACCCAGAAGGGCGGCGACCGGGAGGAAGGTCCGGACCAGTACGTGTCCAACTTCTGCACCGACTGCACCGTGGGCTTCAAGTACTTTGATCTGCGCCAGACCCGGAGCATCACCGTGAACCTCCAGGGCTACGGCAACGGCTGCGCCGTCACCGTGCGCACCCAGGAGCATGGCGAGCCCATCCTGCGCATCCCCGTGGAGACCTGCACCACCCAGAAGGGCTTCACCGGCGCGCTGCCCGAGGGCCTGGGCGAGAAGGAAGCGCTGTACTTCTCCGTGGAGGGCAAGGGCGGCACCTTCGATTTCGTGTCCTTCGACCTGGCCTGATGATCTGAAAAACCATAGAAAAACTCCGGCGAGTCTGTGAAACTCGCCGGAGTTTTTCACGCCCCTGCGCACTACACACTGAGCACTAAGCACTAATTAAACCTCACCACCAGGTGGGCGAAGCGGTAGATGAACTCCACGAAGGCCGAGCCGCCCTTGCCGGGGACGCACACGAAGCGCAGCAGCGTGCGATAGCGGAAGTAGTCGGTCCACTTGGCGTCGAAGGCCCGGCACCGGTCCCACATGGCCTCCAGATTGGCGTCCGCCTCCTGGGTCCGGTTGAGCCGGGCGTAGAGGATGGAGATGCCGAACATGATGAACAACTCGTGCTTCAGATACGCCAGCTTCCGCTTCTCCCGGACCTCGTCCAGGCGGATGGCCCGGAAGCACAGCTCGGTGGCGGTGAGCTGATGGGTGTAGCGGCGCTTCATCACGTCCTCCTGGACGGACTGGCCCTCCCGGCCGATGAAGTAGCGGTACAGGTCGGCGTTCATGTAGTACATCCGGGTCACGCCCTTGAGATTGCCGTAGACCATGTAGTTGTCTTCATAGAAGGTGTGCTTGGGCATCTCCAGGCCGTTCTGCCGGAGCATCTCGGTCCGGAAGGTGCAGCTGTGGATCATCAGGATCTGGTCCACGAAGAAGGGCCGGGTCTCATGCCAGAGGAAGATCCTCCCCTCGGGCAGGGCGTTGGAGAAGTTGATGGACCGGTCGCCCTTGCCATCGGCGTGGTCGTAGTGGTAATTGGTCACGAACAGATCCACGCCGCCCTTCCGGTCGCAGTCCTCCAGCAGATCCAGGAAGCGGGGAAAGTCCTCGCTGAGCCAGTCGTCGCTGTCCACGGTCTTGAAATATTTGCCTGTGGCGTGGCGCAGGCCCTGGTTGATGCCCTCGCCGTGGCCGCCGTTGGGCTGATGCACCACCCGGATGATGTCCGGGTAGCGGGCGGCGTACTTGTCGGCGATGGCGCCGGTGTTGTCCTTGGAGCCGTCGTCAATGATGATGATCTCCACCCGGTCTCCCCCGGGCAGGATGCTGTCGATGCACTTTTCCATGTAATCCTGGGAATTGTAGCAGGGGATGGTTACCGTCAGCAGCTTCATTGGCTTATCCTCTCTCTATTATCTTTGATCCGCCAGCTCCAGGGCACGGGCGATCACGGTGTCCATGTCGTAGTATTTGTACTCGCCCAGCCGGCCGCCGAAGATCACCTGGGGCTTCTGATCCGCCAGAGCCCTGTATTTCAGGTACAGCTCCCGGTTGCGCTCGTCGTTCACGGGGTAATAGGGCTCGTCTCCGGGCTTCCACTCGGAGCTGTACTCCCGGGAGACCACGGTCTTGGGCTGGGTGCCGAACTCGAAGTGCTTGTGCTCGATGACCCGGGTATAGGGAGTCTCCCGGTCGGTGTAGTTCACCACGGCGTTGCCCTGATAGTTGGGGGTGTCCAGCACCTCGGTCTCGAAGCGGACGCTGCGGTACTGCAGCGGGCCGTAGCAGTAGTCGAAGAAGCGGTCGATGGGTCCGGTGTAGACGATGGTCCTCGCCTGAGCGTCCCAGGCTTCCCGGTCCTCCAGATAATCCACGCCCAGCCGGACCTGGATCCCCTCCAGCATCCGCTCCACCATCCGGGTGTAGCCGCCCATGGGGATGCCCTGGAAGCGGGCGTTAAAGTAGTTGTTGTCGAAGGTAAAGCGCACCGGCAGCCGGCGGATGATAAAGGCAGGCAGCTCGCTGCAGGGCCGGCCCCACTGCTTCTCGGTATAGCCCTTCACCAGCTTCTCGTACACATCGGTGCCCACCAGGGAGATGGCCTGCTCCTCCAGGTTCTTCGGCTCCCCGATCCCGGCGGCCCGGCGCTGGCGGTCGATCTCCGCCTCCGCCTCCTGCGGCGTCACCACGCCCCAGAGCTTATTGAAGGTGTACATATTGAAGGGCAGGGAGTAGAGCTCCCCATGATAATTGGCCACCGGGGAGTTGGTGTAGCGGTTGAACTCGGCAAAGCGGTTCACGTAGTCCCAGACGGTCCTGTCGTTGGTGTGGAAGATGTGGGCCCCGTACTCATGGACCTGGATGCCCTCCACTTCTCTGGTATAGACGTTGCCGCCCACGTGCTGCCTCTTGTCGAGGACCAGCACGCTCTTTCCCTTTTCCCGCATCTCATGGGCGAACACCGCCCCGAACAGACCCGCGCCCACGATCAGATAATCATACACCGTTCAAACCCTCCCAAAGAAAAAGGGGCCGCGTATGGACCCCTTTTTATAGCTCTTCGACAGTTAGAATACCATTATCTACAGCAAAATGCAACACTTTCCCGCCCATGGGAAAGCTCGCTTTGCATGATTTCAACAAGTCCGTCCGGGGCCGGAGCTCGTATTCCGCTCCGCCGGGGGTGACGGGACGCAGCCCCAGGAAGTACCGGGCCAGCAGATAGATGGGGCTGGCGGCCCAGGCGTGGCACAGAGATTTCCCGTAGGGGTCGCCGTACATCTCGTACTGCTCCTCCGGGGCCTTGGCCGGGTCGAACTGCTCCCAGAAGGTCACCGCCCCCTGCCGGAGCATGCCGCCCCAGTAGGCCTTGATCTCCTCCAGCACCTTCTCCAGATAGCCCAGCCGGCACAGCGCCTCCAGCTCGAAGAAGCGGAAATAGGGTGTGGTGATGGCGGGAACCGCGTCGTTGAAGAGGACGGTCCGGGTCAGGCGCCGCTTCCGCTCCCCGTCGGCCACGTCGAAGAGGATGGCAAAAATATTGGCATGGCGGGTAACGTTCCGTCTGCCGGAAGTAAAGGAGTCCACATAGGCCCCCTTCTCCTCGTCCCAGTAACAGGCCTCGATCTGCTCCAGCAGGGCGTTGCGCTCCCGGAGCCAGCGGTCCTCCTCCCCCTCCGGGGCAAAGTCCGCCATCACCCGCAGGGCCTCCGCCAGCAGCATCTGCTCGGCGCAGAGAGGGCCGTCCCGGTCGAAGTCCGCCCAGTCGATGAAGACCCAGTCCCGCTTCCGGCCCACCACAAAGCCGTGTTCCTCCCGCTGGGACAGGCACAGCTCCATCAGGCTCTCCATCTTGGTCCACAGGAAGTCCACGAAGTCCCGGTCGCCGTAGCTCTCGTAGTAGGCGTCCACGCTGAGGATCCACAGCAGGGAGTAGTCCAGAATGGTGTTCACGTGGGTGGTCATGGGGTCGTTGCCCCGCAGGGCGATCAGGGTGCGCTTTTCGATCTCCCGGTCCCCGGTGAGATAGCGGTTGACAAAGAGGCTCTGATAGGCGTCCCCGCCCCAGATCCACTTGTCCCGCTTGACGCCGTCCAGGAAGAAGGCCCCGGAGCAGAGCATGAAGGTGTGAGCCGCCACGGAGAAGATCCGGTTCAGCTCCTCGTCCTCGCAGCGGAATTCGGCCTTCACCGGAATGTCGACGTACTGGTGGATAGCCCGGGCCTTGATGGTCTCCGGGCTCCGGCCCGGCACGAAGGCGAAGCGCAGGGCCTGCCGGGGGCAGCGGCCGGTCTCCGGATCCGGACGGCAATGGAAATAGCAGTTTTCCGTGTCCAGGGCCTCAGCCCGGGATTCGCCCAGGGTCACCAGAGGCGGCTCCCCCTGCCACTGGAGCTCCAGCGCGGCGGTGAGCTCGGTCTCGAAGGTATAGAGCGTGCCGCCGTTCACCGCCTCCACGGCGCAGGGCTCATAGACCCGCTCGGTAAAAGCCCACTCGGAGGGATCCCGGTTGGGATCGGTGAAATAGCGGTTTTGCGCCGCGGGCACCGGATCCCGGTCGAAGTCCTCCACCATCCAGCCCCGATCGGAGCGGATGATCTCGCCCTGCACATAGATCGCCGGGACGCAGCCGATGCAGGCGATGTGCACCGAGATGCGCCAGGTCCCTTGGGGGCAGCGGATGGCCGTTCCCAGGGGGTGCTTCTCCTCCCCCAGCTGCACATAGCCCGCCGCGCCCTTCACGCCGAAGACCGTGAAGCTCGTCTCCCGATCCAGGTGATACACCCGGCGGAAGGCCACCCGATTCCGGAAGCCCTCGCTTTTCCAGAAGGCGGGCCATTGACAGCCCCGCTCCACCCGGGAAAAATTCTGTTTCATGGCGTGATAGAGTTCAAAGTCTCCGGGGTACCACAGCCAGGCCGCCTGTTCCATCCTGTTCTTCCTCGCTTCCGCTCTTTTTTGCCTCAGTCCGTATAACGCGGGGATCGCGGGACGCTTCCCTGCTCACCGTTTCATTATAAAAGATTTCCCCCGCAAAGGCAAGAGCGGGCCGGTCCCTCTTGCGTCCCGGGAGAGCGGCGGCTATAATAGGATCAGCACTGAGAAATTGTTTCAAACGGCCGGGAACTTTTTTCTTCTCCCGGCGTCATACAGGCGTCCCACCGAAAGTGTTTCTGATGGAGGTGCAAAAAAATGAAAAAGATGAACCGCGCGATATCCCTGATCCTGGTCCTGCTGATGGCCCTGAGCCTGTGCGCCTGCGGCAGCAGCAACGCGAAAGGAACCGCCGCATCCAGCGCCCCGGCCTATGGCGGCAGCTATTACGCCGACGCGGCCGCGGAGGCCCCCATGGAGGAGCCCATGGAGGCCTACGACTACGATGAGGCGGGCTTTGCCGTGAACGAGGCGGCCTATTCCGCCGCCGGCGCCAAGACGGAGGACGCTCCCGAGGAGAGCCCGGAGAAGATCATCTACTCCTCCGACGTGAACGTAGAGACCACCGAGTTCGAGCAGACCCTGGCCCGGCTGGACGAGATGATCGCCGAGTACGGCGGCTGGGTGGAATCCAGCAGCGTCAACGGCGCCAATTTCTACAACCAGTCCCGGGGCTATGTGACCAACCGCAGCGCCAACTACACCCTGCGCATCCCCAGCGACCGCTTCGACGCCATGATGAACGGTCTGAGCGCCCTGGGGAACATCCCCTACACCCACACCTATACCGAGAACGTCACCGCCCAGTACTTTGACGTCCAGGCCCGGCTCAACGCCTACAAGACCCAGGAGACCCGTCTGCTGGAGATGATGGAGGTGGCCGAGACCGTAGAGGACATCATTCTGCTGGAGGACCGGCTCACCGAGCTGCGCTACGAGATTGAGAGCCTCCAGTCCACCCTGAACAACTGGGACCGCCGGGTCAGCTACAGTACCGTGTATCTGAACATCCAGGAGGTCCAGGAGTACACCCCGGAGGCGGAGAACAAGCTGACCTTCGGGCAGAAGCTGGCCCGGGCCTTCACCGACGGCCTTAGGAGCGTGAGGGACTTCTTTGAGGACTTCCTGCTCTGGTTCCTGGAGGCCCTGCCCTCGCTGGCGGTGCTGGCTGTGGTGGTGGTGCTGGTGGTGCTGCTGGTGAAGAAGATCGGCGCACGCCGGAAGGAGAAAAAGCAGAAGAAGCTGGCCGAGCAGTACGCCGCCCGTCAGGCTGCCCTGGAAGCCCAGCGTCAGAACGAGGAACCCAAGGAATAAATCGAAACCCGGAAAAGCCCCGGGCGGAGCCGTGAAAACGACTCCGCCCGGGGTTTTATCATACTGAAGAGTGAAGAGATAAGAGTGAAGAGTGAATAGTTGCGGTGTCCCCTTCGGGGACGGGATTGGAATGTATGCCGCTGCGCGGCATACCTTATCTCTTCACTTTTCACGATTCACTTTTCACTTTTCCAAGGGATCCGAACCGTCAGACGGAAGACCGGGTCGCTTTCGATCTCCAGCTGGCCGCCCAGGCTCCGGGCCTCCTCCGCCAGGGAACGCAGGCCGCCGCTGGGCTGGACCGGCTTTGCCGGCGGAAGGCCGTTGTTCTCCACCCGGATCACCAGCTCCTCCCCTTCCCGGCTCAGCGCGACCTTCACCCGGTCGCCGGAGGCATGCTTGACGGTGTTGGCGGCGGACTCCCGAATGATATGGGCCAGCAGCTCCCGCCCCGGGCCGTCCGGCAGAGGGCCGGTCAGCTCCGCCCGGACGCCGATGGTCTGGGCGGTGTGCAGGGCTTCGGTCAGCTCGTCCCGGCGCAGATCCTCCTGAGCCGCGTCCCGGAGCACATAGGCGTTGGCGTGGCGCAGCCTGCGCAGCAGATCCTCCTCGTCCACCTGGTCGGGCTGCTCGAAATACAGCCGTCCCAGAAGCAGAAGCTCTCCGAACTCGTCGTGGAGGGCCACCCGGGCATCCAGCAGCTCCCGCTGGGCAAACACGTCCTCCCCCAGTCGGCTCAGGGTCTCCATATGCTCCCGCAGCTGCAGCAGGCGCCGGTTGCTGTCCCGCAGCTGGTCGATGACGCTCACGCTTTCGCTGACGTCGAAGCCCGTCAGCTGCCAGAAGTCCTCTCCGTCCACATGCACAGGTTCCCTGGCAAACAGCAGGCTTCGGCCCTGTTGGTCCCGGATCAGATACCGGCCGTCCCGCTCCTCTCCCTTCTGGCAGAGGAAGCGCCAGAAGGCCCCGCAGTCGGTCAGATCCTGGCCGGTCAGATCCCGGCAGCAGTCGGTCATCCACAGGTTTGTCAGGGTCGGCAGCGTGCCTTCCCTTCCAAAGCAAACTCCGGCGGGCAGCAGGTCCACCGCCTCCTTGATGGCGTTGGGGCCAAGATGCGACCGGCCGTAGCGCCAGTGCTCCCAGCTCTCCAGGGCGCACAGCAGGAGCCCCAGGGCCAGGAAGCCCGCCCAGAGACCCCAGGGCAGACGATAGGCCCACAGGGAGATCTCCGGCCAGCTCGGCCTGTGGCCCAGCTTGCCGTCGAAGCTCCCGTCCAGCATCAGGACGAAGGCGAAGAACCACAGCAGCAGCTGACCTGCTCCGACGGCGATCACCGAAGCCCGGCGGCGCCGGCGGATCACCAGGATGGCCAGGTACAGCTCCCAGTAGCCCAGCAGGAGCATCCCCAGGCGCAGAAGGATCCCGGGAGTGGTCATGACGATCTCTCCAAAGGCTCTCATACGCTCGCCTCCTCTCCCGCCAGATCCAGGTACCAGAGGCCCTCGCTCTCCCGCCAGTCTCCGGCGGGCGGCTCCCCCTTCAGCCCGGCGCACAGGCGCAGACCGCTCTCGGTCAGGGATACGGTCAGTCCGCTCAGGCCGGGCAGCAGCGCCTCGGTCAGGTCCTCAAAGCGGTCATACAAACCGCAGATCTGTTCCAGAGGCAGCCGGGAGCTCCGCTCCCCCAGCACCGCTGCGGGAACGCCGCAGAAGGACAGATAGCGGCAGGACTCATCCAGGGCCAGATACAGCTCCCGGTTCTCCTCAGGCAGACCCGCGT
Source organism: Oscillospiraceae bacterium (assembly GCA_902787755.1). GTDB lineage: Bacteria > Bacillota > Clostridia > Oscillospirales > Oscillospiraceae > Limivicinus. The sequence continues at coordinate 12,233 of CADAHL010000034.1, read as the reverse complement.
CGGCCAGCAGGATCAGATTGCTCCGGCGCTTGTAATAAGCCGCCAGCAGGCAGCATTGGGCCATCAGGGGACGAAACTCCGGGGTACCGGGCCGGGCCTTCTCCAGCAGCGCCGCCAGCTTCTCCTGAGTAGGCCGCAGTTCTTGGGCGATCTGATTGTAGATCCGGTTGCGGGCCTCCATCCGGGTCTTCTCCTCCCGCAGACGGTTTTCCGCCAGGATCACCTGGTTCTCCTCCGCCAGGCTCTCGTTGGTCTTCTCCAGCTCCCGGCGCATCCGGTGCAGCAGAGTCTCGTCCTCGGCCCAGAACACCCAGCCGCCGGGCAGCGCTCCGGCGCACAGCCGGGTGTCCGGCTCGGGATACCAGGGCCCCTCCAGGGCCTTTGCCAGGATCCCGGGCTCGGCGTCCATGGGCGCGGCCCGGTAGACCGGGCGCAGGCTCAGGTCGCAGATCAGCCCCGGCAGGCGCATCCCGGCATAGAAGCCCTCGTAGTTCTCGTTGCTGGGGATCAGACCGCTTCGGATGCAGGTCTCCGCCACCACGATGGTGATGATCATAAACAGCTCCGGCAGCTCGTAGGGCTTGGGCAGCTTCGACATCTGAACATAGATCCAGATGCTCAGCCCGGCTCCGGCCACCTCCAGGCCGGGCAGGATCAGGCCCCGCAGCCCCTGTCGAAGCTGCCTGACCCGGAGCAGCAGGAGAAAGCCCAGCAGCGCGCTCAGCACAATCCAGGACGTCAGGGCCCAGTACAAGGGGCCGAAGCCGTGGTCGTTCGGCGTAACAGAGAGGTCTCCCGCCAATGGAGGAAACACCAGCAGATGCCGGTCGTTGGTCATCACCGCCGCCACCAGCAGCAGGGCGATCAGCAGCGCCAGGGCGGGCAGTAGCCGGTCTCCGCTGCGCTCCGGCTGCAGGCGGATCGTCACGGTCAGAAACAGGGTCGGGATCAGCAGAAAGGGACCGTAATAGCCATACCAGGTGAATTGGGACCAGAGGCTCGGCTGGGGGATGAGACGGTGTCGCATCACGCCCAGAACCAGCAGAAGGATCAGCAGCAGGGCGATCTGTACCAAGCTCCGGCGCAGGGGCGAGGGGAGCAGGCGGCTGTACAGCGACTGGACCCAGAACAGGACCAGACCCACGTACAGACATTGCAGAAGAGGAAAAAGCACGCTGCTCAGAAAATAGTCGTCGCTGAACCTGCCAAACAGATGCACTCCCGCGCCCAGGATCAGGCCCAGCACAAAGATCCAGGTCCCCCGGGCCACGGCCTTCTTGTCCATGCGCTCCCCTCCTTCCCCTCGTTTTCTCCAATATACAGGAAAACGAGAAAAAAGGGAAGAGATAAGAGTGAAGAGTGAAGAGATATGGTATGCCGCGCGACGGCATGAATTACGATCCGTCGGTGAAGCCGACACTGCAGCCATTCACTCTTCACTATTCACTATTCACTCTTCACTCTTCACTCTTCACTTTTCACTTTTCACTCTTCACTTTTCACTTTTCACTCTTCCCTCTCAAGGGAGTCGGGGCGGCGGCTTGCGTATTTTGTTTGACTTTTCCCTTCTCCGGTTGTAGAGTGATAGAACAGACTTTTGAATGTACAGAGGAAGGGAACGCGCGTATGAGCTTCTGGGAGCTGTTTCTCATCGCCGTGGGCCTGAGCATGGACGCCTTCGCGGTGTCCGTGTGCAAGGGACTGAGCGTAAAGAAGGTGGAGATGAGGCACCTGGGACTGGTGGGCCTGTATTTCGGCGGCTTCCAGGCGCTAATGCCCCTGCTGGGCTGGCTGCTGGGCTACCGTTTCGAGGCCGCCATCGCCAGCGTGGACCACTGGATCGCCTTCGTGCTGCTGGCCCTCATCGGCGGCAATATGATCCGGGAATCCTTCTCGGAGGATGAGGAGCAGAGCGATGATTTCGGCTTCCGGGTCATGCTGCCCCTGGCCGTGGCCACCAGCATCGACGCGCTGGCCGTGGGCGTGACCTTCGCCTTTCTCTCGGTCCGGATCCTGCCGGCCATCTGTCTCATCGGCCTGACCACCTTCCTGCTCTCCGGCCTGGGCGTCTGGATCGGCTTTCGCTTCGGCAGCCGCTTTCAGGCCCACGCCGAACGGGCGGGCGGGATCATCCTCATCCTGATTGGCCTGAAGATTTTACTGGAACATCTGGGAATTCTCTCCTTCTAAGGAAGCACTGCATGGAAACAAAAGCGAAATTCAAATACGATCTGGAGCTGCTGGTGCTGCTGACCCTGCTGATCGGCGCCGGCATCCAGCTGGGCCTGGGCCATCTGCGGACCCTGGAGCGCTTTCGGGCCGGGGACGCGGTCTTTCGCCAGGCCGTCAGCACCGCCGGCGAGGAGGGCGAACGGCTCCAGGAGGAAGCCATGGAACGGCACCGGGCCTGGCTCCGGGCGGCCCATCTCCGCCTGGCCGACAGCGCCCGGCTCCACCGGGAGCAGTACGAGAGCGTGGATCGGAGCCTGCTGATCCTGGTCAACCCCTGGAATGAAGTCCCGTCGGACTACACACCCGAGCTGGCGGAGGTGGAGAGCTACGACAGGATCTGCCAGGTGGACGCCCGCTGCGCCGAGCCTCTGCGTCGGATGCTGGCCGACTGCATGGCCGCCGGCAATCACCCCTATGTCTGCTCGGCCTATCGGGAACACGCCTACCAGGAGATGCTCTTTGCCGACAAGGTCTCCCGGGTCCTGGCCGAGGGGGTCTGGCCCTCCGAGGCGGAGGAGGTGGCCGCCCAGGCGGTGGCTCTGCCCGGCACCAGCGAGCATGAGCTGGGTCTGGCAGTGGACATCATCGACCTGTACTTCCCCGTCCTCAACGCGGAGCAGGAGAACACGTCGACCCAGAAGTGGCTGATGGAAAACTGCTGGAAATACGGCTTCATTCTCCGCTACCCCAACGGCACCAGCGAAGTGACCGGCATCATCTACGAGCCCTGGCACTACCGCTACGTGGGGTCCCTGGCCGGGGAGATCACCGAAAGAGGCGTCACTCTGGAGGAATATCTTGACCTCCGCCGGGGAAGATAAGGGATCGTGAAGAGCGAACAGTGAAAAGTGAAAAGTGAAGAGATATCGTGTCCCGCGAAGCGGGACGGATTTCGATCCGTCGGCGAAGCCGACACCGCAACTCATCACTCTTCACTTTTATCTCTTCACTTTTCCTGCCCTTTCCCTTTTTTTGTTCATATTTATATGCTATACTGGCTTTGAATCCATTCCTATAGAAAGGCTTTGACTATGGGACTTTTTACAAAAATCTTCGGTACCTACTCCGACCGTGAGCTCAAGCGGATCTACCCCATCGTGGATCAGATCGAGAAGCGGGAGGCCAAATACGCCGCCATGGAGGACGCGGAGCTCCAGGCCCAGACCGGGATCCTGAAGGGACGTCTTCAGAACGGCGAGACTCTGGACGACATTCTGCCCGACGCCTTCGCCGCCGTGCGGGAGGCCGCCTGGCGCGTTCTGGGCATGAAGCCCTTCCGGGTGCAGCTCATCGGCGGCGTGGTCCTGCACCAGGGCCGGATCGCCGAGATGAAGACCGGCGAGGGCAAAACCCTGGTGGCCGTTCTGCCCGCCTACCTGAACGCCCTGACCGGCGAAGGGGTACATATCGTCACCGTCAACGACTATCTGGCCCAGCGCGACAGCGAGTGGATGGGCAAGGTCCACCGCTTCATGGGCCTTTCCGTGGGCCTCATTGTCCACGGTCTGACCAGCGAGGAGCGTCAGGCCGCCTACGCCTGCGACATCACCTACGGCACCAACAACGAGATGGGCTTCGACTACCTGCGGGACAACATGGCCCTGTACAAGGAGAACATGGTCCAGCGGGGCCACGTGTTCGCCATCGTGGACGAGGTGGACTCCATCCTCATCGACGAGGCCCGGACGCCTCTGATCATCTCCGGCCAGGGGGACGAGAGCACCGATCTCTACCGCCAGGCCGACGACTTTGTGTCCAGGCTCAAAAAGCAGGTCTACGCCTCCACCGACGAGAAGCAGGAGGAGGCCGAGGATCTGGACGCGGACTACGTGGTGGACGAGAAGGCCAAGACCGCCACCCTCACCGCCCGGGGCGTGAGCAAGGCGGAGGCCGCCTTCGGTCTGGAGAATCTGGCGGACATCGAGAACGCCACCCTGGCCCACCACATCAACCAGGCCCTGCGGGCTCACGGCATCATGAAGCGGGATATCGACTACATCGTCAAGGACGGGGAGATCATCATCGTCGATGAGTTCACCGGCCGTCTGATGCTGGGCCGCCGCTACTCCGAGGGTCTGCACCAGGCCATCGAGGCCAAGGAGCACGTGGACGTCCAGCGGGAGAACAAGACCCTGGCCACCATCACCTTCCAGAACTACTTCCGGCTCTACGCCAAGCTCTCCGGCATGACCGGCACCGCCGTCACCGAGTCGGAGGAATTCGCCGCCATCTACAAGCTGGATATCATCGAGATCCCCACCAACAAGCCGGTGATCCGCAAGGACCACCCGGACGTGGTGTACAAGAACGAGACCGGCAAGAACCGGGCCATCATCCAGCAGATCGTGGACTGCCACGAGAAGGGCCAGCCGGTGCTGGTGGGTACCGTGTCCATCGAAAAGAGCGAGTATCTGTCCGGGATGCTCAAGGCCCGGAAGATCCCCCACACGGTCCTGAACGCCAAGGTCCACGACAAGGAGGCCGAGATCGTGGCCCAGGCCGGCAAGCTGGGAGCCGTGACCATCGCCACCAATATGGCCGGCCGCGGCACCGATATCATGCTGGGCGGCAACCCGGAGTTTCTGGCCCGGCAGGATCTGCGCAAGGCCGGCTTTGAGGACAGCGTCATCGCCGAGGCCACCGGCTACGGCGAGACCGACAACGAGGACGTGCTGGCCGCCCGGGCGCAGTACGCCGAAGCCCTTCGGGCCCACAAGCAGGTCACCGACGCCGAGGCCGAGAAGGTCCGGGCGGTGGGCGGTCTGTTCATTCTGGGCACCGAGCGGCACGAATCCCGCCGCATCGACAATCAGCTCCGGGGCCGGTCCGGCCGCCAGGGCGATCCCGGCGAGAGCCGCTTCTATCTGGCCCTCACCGACGATATCATGCGCCTGTTCGGCTCCGAACGGGTCATGGGCATGATGGAGAATCTGGGCCTGGAGGAGGATACCCCCATCGACGCCAAGATCCTCTCCAATTCCATCGAGCAGGCCCAGAAGACGGTGGAGAGCCGGAACTTCCAGACCCGTAAAAACGTGCTGGAATACGACGACGTGATGAACCAGCAGCGCAACATCATCTACGGCGAGCGCCGGAAGGTGCTGGACGGGGTGGACCTGAAGGAGCAGATCCTGGGAATGCTGAAGGAGTTCATCGACTCCAGCCTCTCCGACGAGCTGGGCGGCAGCGCTCCGGCCGATCAGGCCCAGCTGGATCAGGCCCTCAAGCCCTTCGAGCCGCTGTTCCTGCCCGCCGGGATCCTGAAGGCCGGGGACTTCACCGGCCACAAGGGGCTGGAGAAGCTCCAGGAGAAGGTCTTCGACATCGCCTCGAAGGTCTACGACCAGCGGGAGGCCACCCTTGGCCCGGCCCCCAACGGCACGCCGCTGATGCGGGAGCTGGAGCGGGTGATCATGCTGCGGGTGGTGGACGAATACTGGATGGACCAGATCGACGCCATGACCGAGCTGAAGCGGGGCATCGGCCTCAGGGGCTACGGCGCCACCAAGCCCATCGACGCCTACAAGCAGGAGGGCTTCGAGATGTTCGAGGCCATGGTCCGGGGCATCCGGGAGGAGACGGTGACCCGTCTGTTCCGGGCCCGGGTCACCGTTCAGCGGCCCATCGAGCGCAAGGCCGTGGCCAAAACCACCGGCGCCAACGTGGGCGGCGAGCCGGTGAAGAAAAAGCCGGTGAAGAAGGCCCCCAAGCCCGGCCGGAACGATCCCTGCCCCTGCGGGAAGATGAAGGCCGACGGCAGCAGACGGCTGAAATACAAGGAATGCTGCGGGCGGAACGAATGAACTGCAGTTCGGAGTTAAGGAACGGATATGTTTGTTGAACAAAAGAGAAACGACCTTGTGACCATGGCCTCCACCGTCATTCCGGCCAGGCACATGTTCACCACCCGGCTGGGCGGGGTGAGCGAGGGTCCCTTCGCCTCTCTGAACCTGTCCTCCGGCCGGGGCGACCCGGACGAGAACGTGCGGGAAAACTTCCGCCGGGTCTGTGACTTCTTCGGCGTGGGCATTGACGACTGCGCCGTGACCCGGCAGGTCCACAAAAACGAGGTCCGGATCGTCACCGAGGCCGACCGGCACGTCTGCCTGTCCCCGGTGCCCTACGAGGCCGACGGCCTGGTGACGGCGGTAAAGGGCCTGCCCATCTTCTGCTTCACCGCCGACTGTGTGCCGGTGCTGCTGCACGATCCCGCGGCCGGGGTGGCCGGGGCCATCCACTGCGGCTGGCGCAGCTCGGTCCAGGATATCCTGGCCGTGGCGCTGCGGCAAATGGCCTCCCTGGGCGCGCGTCCGGAGAACATCCGGGCCGCCATCGGCCCCGCCATCGGCCGCTGCTGCTTTGAGACCGACGACGACGTGCCCTCCGCCATCGAGGCCTGGCTGGGCGGAGACACGGCAGGGCTCTTCGATCCGGGTCCGGGAACCAAAACCCTGGTGGATCTGCGCCTGGCCAACGCCCGCCGGCTCCGGCAGTTGGGCGTTCCGGCGGAGAATCTCGACATCTCGGACGAGTGCACCAGGTGCAGCCACGAGAAATACTGGTCCCACCGCTACACCAAAGGCTTGCGGGGCAGCCAGGCCTCGGCCATCATGCTATGATAAACCCACGGGAGTAGAGCTATGAAAAGAAATACAAAACGGATCCTGGCCCTGCTGCTGGCCCTGTGCCTGGCGGCGTTGTGCGGCTGCGGCAGCGACCGGCCCCAGGGTGACGAGCAGCAGATCTCCGAGTCCACCCAGGGCAAGGACATCACCCGGGCCGCCGAGGCCGACGCTGTCTTCTCCCTCAACAGCAACAGCAAGTACAGCAAGAATCCCTTCATCGCCACCAACCACGCCAATCAGCTGATCTGCGATCTGGTCTACGAAAATATGATCGAGCTGGACGACAACTTTGAGGTCATCAAGGACGCGGGCGTGATCACCGAATGGAAGTGCGACGACACGGGCAAAAACTGGGAGCTGACCCTGGGCGAGGGCCACGTGTTCCACGACGGCAGCCCGGTCACCCCCCGGGACATCAGCTACTCCATCGGCTTCGCCATCAATTCCGACCGCTTCCACGGCCGCTTTGCCAGCTATCAGGGCGCCTCGCCCGGCGAGGGCAAGGTCTATGTGACCCTGGGCATCGGGGACTTCCAGTTCATCAAGCTCCTGAACCTGCCCATCATCAAGGCCGGCACCTATGGCGATACCTCCGCCGCGGGCAACACCCCCATGGGCTCCGGCCCCTATACCTACAACGAGGAGGGGGACGCGCTGGTGGCCTTCGAGGGCTATCCCGGCTATGACAGTCTGCCTCTGAAGACCATCTACCTCAAGGAATACACCAGCGCTGACGACGTCATCAGCGCCTTTGAGGACGGTTATATCGACCTGGTCATCAACGATCCCTCCAGCTACACCAACCTGGGTTACGCCAGCACCAACGAGATCCACACCTACGCCACCACCAACCTGCACTTCGTGGCCTTCAACGAGACCAGCATGCTGGGCAAGTACAGCTACTTCCGCATCGCCATGCAGTACGCCTTTGACCGGGATTACCTGGTGGAGCTGCTGCACGGCAACGCCGTGTCCACTCCCGTGCCCATGTACCCCACCTGCTCGGCCTACCCCACCGCCCTGGCCAACACCCTCGATTACAATCTGGACACCTGCCGCCGGATCCTGGAGGGCTCCGGCATCCAGGATTACGACGAGGACGGGATGCTGGAGTTCATGTCCGGCTCTCCCCAGGAGATCGACCTGCACTTCATCGTCTGCGCCGACAGCAGCGCCAAGGCCGGCATCGCCCGGCGCTTCCAGGAGGACATGCTCTCCATCGGTCTGAAGGTGACGGTGCACGAGCTGCCCTGGGACGAGTATCTGACCTGCCTGGAGGAGGGCAAGATCCAGGTGGGCGAGTCCGAGGAGAACACCGTGCCCGTGGACATGTACTACGGCGAGGTAAAGCTGCGCAACAACTTTGACCTGACCGAGCTGCTCCAGCCCCGGACCAAGGACAACGAGATGACCAACCTGAACTTCACCGGCTCCACCGACACCGCCATCGAGAACTATATCAACACCTACCTGGCCTCCAACGACGCGGTCCGGCCCGGCACCTACTACAATCTCTGCGAGTACCTGACCGGCTCCTCCGGTTCCCTCATCACCATCGGCTTTGAAAAGCAGCAGATCATCACCCACCGGGGCGTCTGCAAGGGCATTGACGCCAACTTCGGCAATCCCCTGTTCAACTTCCAGAATTGGGAGATCTATCTGGACTGAGAAACCATCAAAAAGGATAAGGAGTGTTTACGATGACCGACAGAGAACTGATGTCCATGGCCAGGGAGGCCTCCCTGAACGCCTACGTACCCTATTCCCACTTCCCCGTCGGCGCGGCTCTGGAGTGTGAGGACGGCTCGGTCTTCACCGGCTGCAACGTGGAAAACGGCGCTCTGGGCAGTACCATCTGCGCCGAGCGCACCGCCTGCTGCAAGGCCGTCAGCGAGGGCCGCCGCAGCTTTCGCCGCATCGCCATCTACGCCGACAGCGAGAACTGGTGCACCCCCTGCGGCGCCTGCCGCCAGTTCCTGGCGGAGTTTTCTCCGGAGATGGAGGTCCTTTGCGCCAAGGCCGGCGGCCGCTACGTGAGCTACAAGCTGTCCGAACTGCTGCCGCATACCTTCAATTACTGAGCAGCCGGTCCCCAGCGGGACGAAAAGAGCTTCGGGGCGGTATGCCGTGCAAGGCGCCGCCCCGCTCTTTTTCGCCCCGGAGCACGGGCTCTCCCGCCACGGCCCGTCCCGGAAAACCGGGCTCTTCCCGGGATCGGGAAAAAAGTTTTTGTTTGGTATATTAACTGAGCCGTGGCCGAGTGGTTCAGTCGGTTAGAACGCCGGCCTGTCACGCCGGAGGTCGAGGGTTCAAGTCCCTTCTCGGTCGCCACACATGCCCCTTTCATAAGGGGCATGAACTTTGCTGATATAGCTCAGTAGGTAGAGCGCATCCTTGGTAAGGATGAGGTCGCCAGTTCGAATCTGGCTATCAGCTCCAAAAGAGCAGTTGCCCTCAGGGGCGGCTGCTCTTTTTGTGTTGACAGTCCCTTGTTCGGGCTGGTCTGCCGCAGGCAGATTCCAGCGACGGCGGCCCTGGGGCCGCCCAGTCCCCGTAGGGGATTCGAATCTGGCTATCAGCTCCAAAAGCCTTGAAATCTGCGGATTTCAAGGCTTTTTGCTTTATGTGCTAGTTAAATTGGAACGCATCCCTGAACAGTCAATTCTGACGAAGGGATGCTTTTTGAATTATGGCAAGAAAAAAGATTATCGTGGACACACTGCGGGAGAATACGATTGAGCAGGTATGGGATTTATACACTGCCTCGCAAACAGCAAAAGGCGTAAGTGAAATAACATTTCGCAACTGTAAGCAACATCTTCACAGCACTTCAAAATACCTCGATATCCGAATGACGATGGTCGATTTTTCGAAGAACGATCTGGATATGATGGTCGTGAAATGCGAAAATCAGGTATCAGAGATTGATTTTACTCTTGGTATGTGATACGATAAGGCGGTTAAAGAGGTCATGTATAATCCTAATCATAATCTAGGAGGTAATTACTGTGGGATTGTTAGGAAAACTTTTCGGCTTAGAGGAAGATAAGTACAATTCTGACTGGTTTAGCTCCGCCTCTGATGATGAACTCAGCGAAGAAAGGGAGCGTGTCAGGCTGGATTATTCGCGTGCAGATACTCTTGAATTGGCAAACGAATTATATGAGACTCTGGCCAAATTTGATGACGAAATGCGTAAACGAGCGTGGGGAGATGAAACGCCGTATGCTTCGTTACCTCATAGAGAACACGGTTGGAATCTGCTAAAAGATGATGACGAATAAACCACTTTGCGACATTTGGGATGAATTATGGGATTGTTTGGTATCAGTAGAACAGCCAAACTAAAGAAAGAGTTAGCCGCAAGCAAAAGAAGAATTAAGGAATTAGAGGCACTGTGTGAAGAGAAAGATAGTTTTTTCAAAGAGCTAATGGCTGATGGTTTGAAACACAAGAGTTCTTTGGCTGCAAAGCATATGGCTGACCGAAAGAAATACCTTAATGGGAAGTAAAAAAGTAAAGTCCTAGAAAAACGTTTTTTCTCAGTACAGAATGCCGAAAGGAGGGCTACTAAATTGACAAGAGATGAATTAAAGAGCCAGATTGATGAGTTGATGAGGCAATACGACGAAGGAGAAATTGATGGGGCTACCTCCTTTGATATGCATCGCATTTCATGTTACCTGAGCAAGGGGATGGAGGTCATCTATTCGATCTTCGTTCCTCTGTTCGATTATGATTATAGCACTATTTTTAGCACTGTCAAGCCGAGAGTGCTAAGTATCACGTGAACAATTTGTGAACATTCTTATATAAGAATTGCTCCGAGACCTATTCCTCATCACTACTCAATTACGCCTATTATAGCTTGGGAAGCCGTGCGCGCCGCTTCTGCAGCACAGCCTTTTTTGACTCGACTTCCTGCTTCAATTCCCTGATTTCAGGGCTGGCGTCTTCTTCCCGATAGAGCAGCCTGATCAGTGCGTCCTGTTTTTCGATAATCTCATTTTTTACGCTTCTTGTGGGTTCAAGGTTTTCCGCAACCTCTTGCCGCATCTGGGCAACATGTTCTTCCGCTTCCTGCCGCAGCCTCTCTGTCTCTGCCCGGATCTCCTCCATGCGCGCAGCGATTCGTTCCGTTCTATAAATGACCTCCGGATAGGCTTCCGCAAACCGGCGGTGGAAGACAGAGCGGTCGCTGAGGAGCAGCCGCACCTCCTTGCTGATTGACTCGGTATCGTCCGCCTCACTGAGCTCAACGCTTGTCTTGACAAGCTTCAGCACAAAGTGGGACATCACGTAGTCCGCAACAAAAACCACTGACAGGAAGAGCGCCATAATCTCCCTCAGGGGAAGGCTCATGTGTTCGGAAAGGCGGAGCAACAACGGATTGATCAGATCCACAATCACCACGCCGCCCAGCCCGAAAAGAATAAGGTTTCCAATCCAAACCCTACCATGCAGATTCATGGGCTTCTGGCTGTAATCCCACCAACGGGCATGGAAGCGTTTCTCCAGAACATAGCTTGTAATATATTCTAGGAGGCCGCACAGAAGGAACGACACTATGAAGGTCGTACCGACGGAAAATTCCAGCGGGGCCAGGCCTTTTATCACAACGGTGATCAATGCCGCTCCGGAGCCGTAGATTGGAAGCCACGGGCCGGTCAGAAAACCGCGGTTGATGAAACGGTGAAACTGAAAATATTTCAGTGTGACCTCGATGCACCAGCCGAGGAAAGCGTAGGCGAAAAAAAGCAATATCAGGTTTATCAGGCTTTCACTCCGCTTTAGGATTATCAACAGGGCAGATCGTTTATCGGTCTTGCCTATCCGTGAAGCATAGGTAGTATACCATACATCGCATTGTCGGTCAAAACGCCCGTGCATTAGCTTTAAAATAATACGCCGCACAGCCGACGTAGCAGTTGCCTTCCGGCATGACAAGGACGCCATCGGGCTGACCTTTGCGGCGGACAAGCAGGCAGTCCCAGACCTCGCCCTTTTTACAGCGGCGGCTATGATCCTCGATGAATTGACGGTCGGCCAGCATGTCGGTGATGAAATCCTCATAATCGATCGCCGGCAATTGGACCTCTGTGACGATCCGGTAGGGGCGTTCCTTCTCGACCAAATGCGGCACCATCAGATCTTCGATCCTGCGAGGGCGCTCCACAAAGTACGCATAGCCGAAGTATTCCATCTCTTTCTCTCCCTCTTATAGGCATTATTGCCTATAACACATTGTCATCATTATAGGCAATAATGGTGATGATACAAGAGGAAAGAGAGGGATGCTGTTTGATCTCCTACGCCCCGCTGTGGCGCACCATGGCAAGAACAGGCGCGACAACCTATACGCTGCAGGTCAAAGGA
>CADAHL010000033.1 GCA_902787755.1 Oscillospiraceae bacterium | reverse complement strand
GGCGACCATGCGCAGGGTGGTGGACTTGCCGCAGCCGGAGGGGCCGACCAGCACGATGAATTCCTTGTCCTTGATGTCCAGGCTGAACTGCTGAACGGCGACAACGCCCTCATCGGTGATCTGCAGGTTTACTTTCTTCTTCTCGGGTTCATCAGCGCTCTTTTTCTTGTTCTTTTTCTTCTCTTCGCCGCTGATGTAGGGGTAGACCTTCTTGATGTTTACCAGCTTGACTTCTGCCATGTTTCTCGACTCCGCACACAGAGCATCCGCTTGCTGTGTGCTCACGGCCAGCCGCGTTGGACTGCGCCGCGTTGCGACAGGTCTCCACACTGCCGCAGCCCGAGTCTGGGCGTGAACTTTTCCTCCTTTTTTTCACGGCTGGGCTACCATGTTTGTGGAGTGGCAGGGGCCGTGGAATTAACATGCTTATTCTGATCGAAGCTGCGAGGATGATCTTTCGTGACGTCCTTGCAAGCTTCAAACATCTCGACCGGTTTGGCTATTCTCTGGGTCTCTTGTGCCCAGTACTTTCTAATAAAACTATATCATAGAAATTGTCGTTGGCTTCTATTCAATTTTATTGATTTGCTACCACTTTATCAGGAGGCCTTGTTCTTCATTTCTATTTCCGCTATGATGCCAATGGACATAGAGAAGATCTATCTGGAAAGGAATACCATCCATGAATCGTATTTCGCTGAATGCAGGCTGGCAATTTGTTAAGCTGCCTAAGGGCATCCCCGTCGAAAGAGAGGATCTGGACTGGGAGCCGGTATCTCTTCCTCACACCTGGTATCGGGAGGATGATCCCTACCACGGTCTTGTGCTCTATCGCAGGAAGTTAGAGGTCGAGGATGGATGGAAAAATGCTTTTCTGGAATTTGAAGGCGCCGATCAGCGTTGCCGCGTCTTTGTCAACGGCGAGGAAATCGGTGAGCACAAGGGCGCCTATGCCCGCTTCCGCCTCCCGGTGCCCGAAGCGGCGCTGAAAAGCGGCGAGCTGCGGATCGAGGCTCTGCTGGATAACCGTGTCTCTGCGGATGTCTCTCCCAATTTTGGAGATTTCACGATCTTTGGCGGACTGTATCGGAATGTGAATCTTCTGGTCACCAGCGAAGACCATTTTGATTATTGCTATTACGGCACCGACGGTGTGATCGCCCGCGCGGCCGTGCAGGACGACGGCAGCGGCCTGCTGGCGTTGGAACCACATGTCTGCACCGAGAGGGAAGACGCGTGCATTGTCTACACCCTGACCGGCCCGGAGGGTGAGCTGGCTGCCGAGAGCACTGCTCCGGCGAAGGAAAGCGTCTCTCTGCGTGTACCGGCGCCGAAACTCTGGAACGGCAAAAAGGCACCGGAGCTTTACACGCTCCGGGCGGAGCTGCAGATCGACGGCGAGACGGCTGACGAAGCGGAGATCCGCGTTGGCTTTCGTACGGTCAGCATGAGCCCGGATGACGGCCTACGCCTCAACGGCGAGCACATAAAGCTCTGTGGCGTCGCCAAGCATCAGGACCGCGCCGGCGTGTTTTCCGCCGTGAGCAGGGAGCAGATCGACGAGGACTTTGCGCTGATCCGCGAGATCGGCGCCAATGCGATCCGCCTGAGCCACTACCAGCATGCGCAGCACACCTATGATCGCTGCGATGAGGAGGGGCTTCTCACCTGGGCGGAGATCCCGATGCTGAAAATGACGGAGAACGCTGCCCTGCTGGAGAATGCAAAGGAACAGCTCCGGGAGCTGATCCTCCAGAATCTTCATCACCCTTCGATCTTCTGCTGGGGGATTCAGAATGAGATCGGCATGTTCCGCGACGCGGAATTCATGCACAAAGCCTGCCGGGAACTGACTGCTCTGGCGAAGGAGCTGGACCCCACAAGGCTCGTGACGGGTGCTAACCTTTATAATGTAAAGTTCTCAAGCCCGCTCAATCAGATCACTGACATGATCGGCTATAACCTGTACTTTGGCTGGTACTACGGTGAGATGCCGGATTACTCAAAGTATCTCGACAAATTCCATGCCGAGCGGCCGGAGATGCCCGTAGGGATCAGTGAGTACGGCGTGGACGCCAATCCTCATCTCCATGCCGAAGAGCCGAGATGCAAGGATTATTCCGAGGAATTTCAGGCGCTCTGGCACGAGACGGTCTATCCGATCCTGCAGAGCAAGGATTACCTCTGGGGCAGCTTCATCTGGAACATGTTCGACTTCTCCAGCGACCGGCGCAGCGAGGGCGGCGTGAAGTTCATCAACGGCAAAGGCCTTGTCAGCTACGACCGGAGCCTGCGGAAGGACGCGTTTTTCTACTACAAGGCCAAGTGGTCCGACGAACCCTTCGTGCACCTCTGCGCAAGCCGCTTCGTGAAGCGCTGCCGGGAGAAGGTGAACGTGAAGGTCTACACCAATCAGAGAGCGGTGACGCTTTTTGTCAACGGCGCGGAGCGGGGAACCCTGTCCAACAACGGAAACGGTACCGTTCTGTTCCGGGATGTGGCTCTCGAGCAGGGAGAAAACCGGCTGAAAGCTATGAGCGGCGAGCTTGCCGATTCTCTGATCTTTGAACGGGTAGAGACAGCGGAAGAGAGCTATCGTCTCCCCGAAGAGAGCGGCGGCGCGGTGCGCAACTGGTTTTTGAGTGATGACGATACCGTTAAGGAGGGCTATTACTCCATCATGGACACGGCAGAGGATGTTCTCAGCGGGGCCCGCTCCGTGCTCGTACGTTTTGTCCCCAGCCTGGTGGAGGTGCTGGACCGGGATGTGATCCCGTTGGGGCTTTCGATGAAAAGCATCCTCAGCCGGGAGCTGAAGAATGATCCCGACACGATGCTGCGCATCAACGATGCGCTTCACCAGATTAAAAAGGAACTCTGATTGAAGGAGGATTGTGAGATGGCTGTATCGCTGGAGCAATTCAAGCCGACCAAGGACTACCTGATCTGCGTCGATTCCGATGGCTGCGCGGTGGATACCATGGACATCAAGCATAAACGCTGCTTCGGCCCCTGCCTGGTGGCTGAGTGGGGGTTGGATGCCTGGAAAACGGAGATCCTGGCGCGCTGGGATGAGATCAACCTCTACAGCATGACCAGGGGAATCAATCGCTTCAAAGGCTTGGTTATGTTGTTGGAGGAGATCGACGCGCGGCTGACGCCGATCGAAGGACTTTCCGCCCTGAAGTCCTGGGTGGACACGGCGAAGGAGCTTTCCAATCCTTCGTTGGAAGCAGTGATCCAGGCAAACGACGCGCCGGTGCTGAAAAAAGCGCTGAACTGGTCCTATGCCGTGAACCGCGCCATCGCCGCGCTGCCCTGGGAAGTCAAGAAGGCCTTTCCCGGGGTAAAGGAAGGCTTTGAAGCGGTGCGAGCTTTCGCGGATATTGCGGTGGTCTCCAGTGCCAACCGCGACGCGGTGGAAGAGGAATGGGAGACCTTCGGTCTGCTTCCGCTGGTGGATCTGGTGCTGTGCCAGGACGTGGGCAGCAAGGCCCACTGCATCGCCGAACTCCAAAAGAAGGGCTACGCCGCCGATCATATCCTCATGGTAGGCGATGCGCCCGGCGACAAGGCCGCCGCAGAGACGAACGGCGTCTGGTACTACCCCATCCTGGTCCGCCATGAGGAAGACAGCTGGCGGGAGTTTCCCGCGGCGGCACAGAGGCTGAAAGACGGCGTCTATGCCGCATACGGAGAAGAGAAGGCAAAAGCATTTCTAGATAATCTCTCGGGAGGAAAAACACATGGTTGATTTGCGGGCCAAGCCCTATTATCTCAGCGAAGAGCAGGAAGCCTGGGTGAAGCGCAGCATCGCCTCCATGACTCTGGAGGAAAAGATCGGGCAGCTTTTCACCATCATGACCTATCTCCCCGGCGTGCGGGAGGAGAACATCCAAAAAGAGCTTGACAGCTTCCACCAGGGCGGCTTACGCTGGCAGCGGAAGACAGCCGAGGAAACCTACGAACAGAATCGCCTTTATCAAAAGCACAGCCGGATCCCGCTGCTGATTGCGGCCAACTGCGACACCGGCGGCGCGGAGTGCGTACCCGACGGGACCTATATTGCCACGGCGGCTCAGGCTACGGCGGGCGGCGACGCGAGCACGGCCTATCACATCGGCCTTGTCAGCGCCCGGGAGGCGGGCAGCATCGGCGCCAACTGGCTCTTTAACCCCGTCTGCGATATCTATCAGAACTGGCGCAACACCATCGTCAACACCCGTTCCTTCGGAGAGGATCCGGACACCGTGCTGGCCATGTGCCGCGCCTATCTCCGCGGCGTTCATGATTCCGGCTTTGCCATGGTCTGCACGGCCAAGCATTTCCCCGGCGACGGCACCGAAGAGCGGGACCAGCATCTGGTGATCGGCTGCAACGATCTGAGC
The DNA here is from genome assembly GCA_902787755.1 of Oscillospiraceae bacterium. Lineage (GTDB taxonomy): Bacteria > Bacillota > Clostridia > Oscillospirales > Oscillospiraceae > Limivicinus. Next base: position 15,441 of record CADAHL010000033.1, on the reverse strand, counting down.
GTGGAGGATTGGGAGAAGAGCTTCGGCAAAGTGTACCGCGGCCTCATTGACGACGGGATCGAGGCGGTCATGGTGGGCCACATCTGCCAACGCGCGCTGTCGCGGAAATACCGTCCCGGCATCCGGGATGAGGAGATCATGCCCGCCACCCTGGCGCCGGAGCTTCTGAACGACGTACTGCGGCAGGAGTTGGGCTTCAACGGGCTCATCATCACCGACGCCACCCAGATGATCGGCTTCAACGCGGCAATGCCGCGGGAGAAGGCCATCCCCGCCGCCATTGCGGCCGGCTGCGATATGATTCTGTTCACAAACGATACCGCAGAGGATTTCGGATACATGCGCGCAGGCGTGGAAAACGGCGTTATTACCCCCGAGCGGCTGCAGGAGGCCTTGGAGCGCATCCTGGGGCTCAAGGCCAAGCTGGGGCTCACCGAAAGCTATGCATACCCCTCTCCGGAATACAAGACCAAATACGTTGGCTGCGCGGAGCACCTGGCCTTTCGGCGCGAGGCGGCTGATCTGTGTACCACACTGGTGAAGGACACACAGAAGCTTCTCCCTATCGACCCCAAGGACAAGCGCGTCTTTCTGGTCTATGAGCGCAACATCCCGAACACCCGCGCCTACAGCGGCGATCCCGTCCGTGAGTTGTTGAAGGACGAGCTGGAGCGCGTCGGCTTCACGGTAGATATCTGTCCCACCTTCTACGATCTGGAGGCGGAGAGCGGCGTCAATTTCCGCAATTTCCTGACCATGATGGACAAGGGCAGCCGCGAAACCTTCAAGCAGAAATACGATCTGGTTCTCCTGGCGCTGAATTTCACCGGCTATGCCCAGACAAATGAGGTGCGCGTGACCTGGTCCACGGATCACTCAGTGGATCAGCCTTGGTACTTGACGGAGGTGCCTACCGTGGTCGTGAGTCTGAACCTGACCAATCACCTGATCGACGTTCCTCAGGCCAAAACCTTCATCAACGCCTACGGCAGCAAGCCGGAAAACATCCGCGCCCTGGTGGAGAAGCTCACCGGCAAAAGCGCATTTACCGGAAAGGCAGAAGAGAACGTCTTCTGTGGTCGTTGGGAAACAAAGCTTTAAAAAGGAGTGTTGCAACATGATCTCTACAAAGTACGGTCTTTTAGAGGGTGTGCCCGGCGAGGGCTGTACCGTTTATAAGGGCATTCCCTACGCCAGAGCTCCCATAGGGGAACGCCGCTGGCGCAAGCCCCAGCCGCCCGAGGCATGGGAGAGCGTGTTCCACGCGGATCATTATGGCTGCAAGAGTATCCAGTTCGGCAATCCCCGGGATACCTTTTACAAAAAGGAGTTCTACAGCAATCCCGCTTTTGACGTGCCTGTCAGCGAGGACTGCCTGTACCTGAACATCTGGGTGCCGGAAGAGGCCCGTGGGAAGCTCCCGGTCGCAGTTTATGTACATGGCGGGGCCTTTCTCGGCGGCGCGGGCAGCAATTTGCCCTTTGCCTGCGATAAGCTGGCGCAGAAGGGCGTGATCGTTGTGACGCTCAACTATCGTCTCGGCGCGCTTGGCTTTCTCTGCCACCCGCTGCTTGCCGCGGAGGGTGAGAACGCAGCCGGCGGGAACCTCGGCCTCTGGGATCAGCTTGCGGCCATCACCTGGGTCAAAGAGAACATCGCGGCTTTCGGCGGCGATGAGGACAACATCTCCGTATTCGGTCAGTCCGCCGGAGCCATGAGCCTGCAGGCGCTCGCCGTTTCACCCAGGGCTGCGGGACTCTTCCGCCGCATGGTTCTCCAGAGCGGCGGCGGCTATCACAACCCGCTCGGCGAGTACCGCCCCATCGAGCAGGCAGAAACCTTCGGCAATGACTTGCTGGAGGCGCTGGGGCTTCCGCGCCACGCCTGGAAGGAGAGCGAGGCGGGCCGCGAGGCCGCCCGGAAGGCATTGTGGGAGACACCGACGGAGGATCTCTGCACCGCGCTGAACAAGGCGCTGGGCATGGCCTTCCTGCAGCACAAGGGCATCCCTTATGTGCCAGTGGTGGATGGAGAATTGATTCCCGAGGACGGGAATACGCTTATTGAGCAGGGCAAGGTTCTTCCGATTTCATACATCCTCGGCTGTAACGGAAACGATCTAACCGCGGCGGCGAAGGACCCCTGCATGGAAAACAGTCGGATGCACAAGGCCAACACCGCCTACGCGCTGCGCATGACCCAACCCAGCTATGTGTATTATTTCGACCGTAAGCTGCCCGGCGACGAGGCGGGCTCCTTCCATTCGGCGGAGCTGTGGTATGTTTTCGGCAGCCTGAAATACTGCTGGCGTCCCCTGGAGTCGGAAGACTACGCACTCTCGAACAGGATGCTCAGCTATTGGAGCAACTTCTTCAAATCCGGTGACCCCAACGGTGACGGGCCGACGATCTGGCGGCCGTACACCGAGACCGACCCTTATGTGGAGCTCTTGAAATAACCGCCGGAAAAGAATCGGCCGCGGCAGAGAAACAAATCTCTGTCGCGGCCGGTATTTCTTTTACTTGATTTATTCGCCGTTGCCCTGGCTGCTCTCCCGGTACTGGCTAGGTGTGATGTGCTCGGTGTTCTTGAATGCGCGGGTGAAGGTGTTGGCGCTGGCATAGCCCACTTTCTCCGAGATATCCCGGATGGACTCGTTGGTGGTGCGCATAAGCTCCTTGGCCTTCTCCATGCGCAAATGTGTCAGATAGTTCAGGAAAGTCTCGCCCGTGTTGCTTTTAAAGAAGGAAGACAAATAACTCGGCGTCAGGCAGAAGTGGTCGGCTACACTGGTCAGGGTCAGATCCACGTCCCAGAAGTTTTGCTGAAGGTAGTCCAGCATCTGCGCGGTGAGCTGGGCGGTCGGAGATTGCTGGTTTTCCCGGACATAGGCACAGACCTTGCCGATCAGCTCAGCCAGCAGAGTCTCCATCTCAAAGGTGTTGTGCTGCAGGAACAGCTGCTTTAAGGGAGCTTCTCCATTCACTGTCAGCACCTCGGGATCCTCCACGCGGTAAGCGCCGGTCACGATGTTCATAACACCGATGCAGTAGGCCTGCGCCTCGTATAGTGCCGCGTGCTTTTGCCGCACATCGCTCTCCAGGCTTCGGTGAAGGAGGTCCAGAGCCCCCTCCTCGTTTCCGGTGGCGATGTAGTTTTGCATCTGGGCCGCCAGGCTCTCCAGAGCCTTGTCAATGGCGCAGTGCTCGTCCGATTCCTCCAGGTACTGCACGCCGCCCTCCGGCGCCTGCCGGTGGGCCTGCATGACGGAATAGTAGGCCTTGGAAACGGATTCCATCCCGCAGCCCACCTCGCTGACGCTGATCCACAGCATCTGATCGTAGGATTCGCGCATATCCTCGGCCACGGTGTTCAGGATGCGGCGGGTCTCCGCCTCAAAGTCCTCTCCGGCGCCGTTGAGCAGGATGATCATGGAATCGTCATCCACCGTTGCGAAAGCATAGGCCAGGGATTTGGGCGCAAGCTGAATGACGCGCTCCTTCACCATCAGCATGGAAATCAGCTGTTGGTCAAACTCTCCTTCCTGCAGTCGTTTCACCAGTGCGACCCGGTATTTCTCATACGGAAGCAAGATTCCGACCCGCTGCAGGGTGTTCTGGAAGCGGGGATAATCTGTTACCGCGTTGCGGAAAAGCTGCATCAGCACGCTCTCCTGGATACGCGGCATTTCCTCCTTCAGCGTATTCTCCAGCGCCGACATGGAGCGGGACATCTCCTTCATGGAGCGCTCGATCAGGCTGAATTCCCCGGTGACCTCTTCCGGGTTTGCCTTGGACAGCATGGACTGCCGGCGCAGCTCGTTCATCAGCTGCTTGAGAGGCCTGTAGTTGCGGCGTGCCAGAATGACGCCGATGATGTTGCCTGCGACCAGCACCAGCGCCAGCATCAAAAGACTCAGATTCCTGGCCCCGTTGAGCTTTTTGACCATGGTGTGCTCCGGCTGGATGGAGAGGTAGCGCCATCCGTTCAGCGCGGAGGCCTTGTGCGAAACCGTGTGCGAGCTGCCGTTCAGGGTCTGGAACTCCTCCGTAGAGGCATCCGCCTCCGAAACCGCAGGCAAAAGAGCTTCGTTTCCAAACCAGGCTGCGATCTCCCCCTCCGGGCTCAGCAGACAGTAGAGGCCGGCCTTCGCTTCCTCCGTCTCCAGGATGCCTTGAAACAGTGTGTCTTCCTGGATAACAAGACAGATTGTTCCATAGGGAGCCCGGCCGGTACTCCAAAGCGGCATCGTATGCAGCAAAAGCAGTTTTCTCTCGCCCGTTTCTGTCTCAACCAGCTGAAACTGGCAATACGCACGCGTGTTCTGGAGTTTCTCCAGCACCAGGCGGTTCATTTCCTCGGAGCCAAGCCTTGTAATCCCCGTTGAAGCGCGGAAATCAATGTAGCTTCCGCTGATCAAGCAATCATACGATGAAGAATACAACAGGGTATCGCACAGGCTGCCGGCTGAAGCGCTATAATACTTCAGCTGGTTGGAGACCTGCCAGAGCTGGTAGTTGATATCCTCCTGGCTGTCCAGCTTCTTCTCCAGCGCCTGGCTGATGGTCGCGTCGTTGGTCAGATCCAGCGCGTGGCGCTGCAGGCCCTGTAGTCGTTCATCGGTAGCCAACTGCACCTGTTCCAGCACCGCATCCTGATAGTTGAGGTTCTCCTGGCGCAAAAGCGTATGGGAATAGAGATAGTTGACCATCACCAGCAGCAGCGGCAGGATCAGCATGATGAGGAACGAGCGCATCAGTTTATAGAAGGATTCATACTCTTTGAAGTGCGTTTTCAAATCCCGTTTCATTCCGGCACCCCGATCAGCAGAAAGCTGTGTTTCCACTTCCTTAATATAGTGGTATCATATCACATTTTTTCCAGAATGGGAATGCTGGAAAGCCGGTTTCACAAGAATTGAAGGGGATTCCTTAGAATTGCAGATTTATCCTCAGCCATGCCTGTGCTACGATAGAAACGGAAAGGATGGGATCAGATTGCCTCAACATCAGGATACGCGTCAGATCTCCGCGCGAGTGGAGGAGCTTCTTTCACAGATGACGCTGGAGGAAAAGGTCGCCCAGCTCTGTTGCTGCACGCTCCCGGATACATTGGACGACGAAACCATGGAGCGGCTCTTCTCCCACGGCATGGGGACCGTGAACTATCTCAACTCAGCTCTGACGGGAGATTCTCAAAAGGATGTCGATACGCTCCAACGGATCCAGAAGTATTTGTGCCATCATACTCGTCTTGGAATTCCGGTTCTGGCGCACAGCGAAGCGATCGCCGGCGCACAGATTCCCGGTGCCACGACTTTCCCGCAGTCCCTAGGCATGGCCGCCACCTGGCAGCCAGAGCTTGCCGAGCAGATGGGCGAGGCGGTCAGGGCTCAGCTCAAGAGCTACGGTATTTACGCAGCCCACTCGCCCCTCTTCGATCTGGGCTGGGATCCCCGTTGGGGCCGCATCGGTGAAACCTATGGGGAATCCCCGACGCTGGTTGCCCAGATGGGAACACGCTTTGTGAGGGGTCTGCAGGGAAACGATGAACTGATGGCAACTGCCAAGCACTTTATCGCCTACGGCAATTCCTGCGGGGGGCGCAATGGCGGTCAGGTCGATCTGTCCGAGCGCAGCTTGCTGGAGGAGTATTGTCTCCCCTTTGAGGCTGCGATCCGGGAAGGCGACGTGATGGCGGTCATGAACAGTTACGGTACGCTCAACGGAGAGCCTACCGTTACTTCCCGCTATCTGATGACGGAGCTTTTGCGTGAAAAACTCGGCTTTGACGGTCCGGTGGTCTCCGATTACGGCAGTGTGGAACGGAGCTTTAACCGCTTTGGGACCGCCGCATCCCGCACGGATGCCGCTGTGCAGGCCCTGACAGCGGGGATCGACGTGGATCAGCCGGACGGCGTATGCTTTCATCAGCTGGTGGACGCTGTTCACGAAGGTCTTGTGGAGGAAGCCTGCATTGATCAGGCCGTTCACCGCGTGCTTTCCGTAAAATGCCGGCTCGGTCTGCTGGACGACTGTGCACCGCAGGGGAACTTCGAGATGCTCACAGCAGATCCCGCCGTCCATGCCCTGTCCCGCTCCATCGCGGAAAAATCCATCGTTCTGGCCAAAAACGACGGTGTGCTCCCTCTGCGTGAGAATCTGACCGTAGCCGTTATCGGCCCCTCGGCGGACACTGTCCTGCCCTTCTTCGGCGGCTACTCCAGCGTCGGCACGGTGAACGCCTCCAACCTGGACTTCAACCGCAGTGAGCTGGACAACTTCCGCACTATGATGCTGGATATCTACACGACCCAGCGCAAGGACAAGCTTCTGGAGCGCGGTATCATTTTTGACGTGCCCCCCACGCCGGAGCAGGAAGCACAGATCCTGGAGCTTGTCAAGGAGGACCTCGGCAAGCGCAGCGAGCGCAAGGTCTACAAAGGACAGGAGGATTTCCTCCAGCGCTACTATCCGAAGGCAAAAACGGTGCGCCAGGCGCTCTCTGCGCTGCTGGGTGAGGAGCATGTGCTCTATGCACCCGGATGCGGTGTGAAGCTCCCCCTGGAGGGCGGGATTGAAGACGCCCTTTCCGCTGCCGAAAAGGCCGATGTGGTCATTGCCGTGGTGGGCGGCCAGGAGAGCATGCGCTCGGTGGACGCCACCTGTGGAGAGAACAAGGACAATACCAATTTGGATCTGGAAGCGCCGCAGCGGGAACTGATGAAGGCTCTGTCCACAACCGGGAAACCGATCGTAACGGTACTGATCGACGGACGACCTCTCGCCATCCGCGACGCGGACCGCTACAGCGATGCCGTGCTGTACGCCTGGCTCCCTGGAGAGCACGGCGGGGAGGCGATCGCCGATATTCTCACAGGCAGGGCGACTCCCGGCGGCAAAATGCCGATCACCGTTCTCCGCCATGCCGGGCAGATCCCGATGCGTTACGATTTGCAGCCTTTGTTTGAAGGGCCGACTCACATGGCAGAGTATCTGGACAGCGAGAGCAGCACGCCTCTTTATCCCTTCGGCCATGGCTTGAGCTATACAAGCTTTCAGTACAGTGACCTCTCCGTCTCGCCGCAGGTCGTCTGTGGAGAGACGATGGAGCTGAGCTTCAAAATCAGGAATACCGGCTGCCGTCCCGGCGAAGAGGTGGCTCAAATTTACATGCGAGACCTTCTTGCTTCCGTGGTGCGGCCCATGCGTCAGCTCGCTGCCTTCGCGCGTGTCGCCCTGGAGCCGGGAGAAGAAAAACTTGTGCATATCTGGATCGACACGCCCCAGCTCGCGTTTTACGGACGTGACATGCAGCTTGGCATTGAACCGGGGAAACGGCAGGTGATGGTAGGCTCTTCCTGCGAGGACATTCGTCTGCGCGGAGAAACGGAGCTTACCGGGGAAAGGCTTCTTCTGAAACAGCGCCGCTCCTTCCCGAAGGTTGAGATTATATAGCAAAGAGGTGACCCTCTCCATGAATCGAAATAACACAGAAGGCGAGGCCAATGCTCTGCAGCTGCTGGTTGGGATTCTTCTGCCGCAGGATTGGAAAAGCTTTGTCCTGGCCAATTTCCTTACAGCGCTCGGTGCGCTGCCCTTTGGTCTTGGGCTGGCGGCGGCCATGCTCACCCGCAGCTTCCTGATCCTGATGCTCGCCTGTGTGTTGGGCGGGGCCATCTTCGGCCCGGCGCTGTCCGGTATGGTGGACTGCATCCTGCGCAGCCTCCGTCATTGTCAGGACGACTGGTGGTGCAGCTATCGGCGGGCCTGGAGACAGAACTGGCGGGAATCCGTTGCGCCGGGAATCGTACTGTGCCTGTTTGTGGGCTTTCTCGTCTTTATGGGGCTGCAGGTCTTCTGGACCAGCGGAACGCTCCCACTGGGCACGGCGCTGTGCTGTCTGGCAAGCGCCCTGCTGGCTGCCATTCTCTTTTCTGTGTTCTGGCCGCAGCTGGTGCTGTTCCGTCAGAGCCATCTCTCACGTTTGCGCAACTGTCTTCTCTTTTTCTTCCCTAACTTTCTCCGCTGCCTCGCTGCCGGCCTCCTGCAGGTCGCCTGGTGGGTACTGATGCTGGTTTTGTATCCCGGCTCGCTTCTTTTGCTCCTGTTTCTCGGTTTCTGGCTGATCCTCTACTGGACCTATCAGATCCTGTATCCGGCCCTGAACCGTGTCTTTCAGATCGAAGAAAAGATTGCGGAGGAATTCCCGGAGCAGTGCATGTAACGACAACAGATAAAAATACCGCCGCTGCCATTGCCGGCAGCGGCGGTATTTCTATAGTCTCTTATTTGGGCTTTTTGATGGTCCCCAGTTTCCTGTTGATCTCTTTGACAAAATCCTCGGTAAACTCTTTTCGCCGGAGATTAAAGATCTTCAGCAGCGATACCGGCGCGCTCTTGGCAAACTCGAAATCCGCAGCCAGGACAGGTACTTCCTTTTCCAGCATCGCCAGCACTCTGGGATCCGCCAGCAGCTCACGCATGGGATCAAGCACAGACCAGCAGTCCGGGTTGAAGAGCTTGTCAGACGACTCCTCCTGGGTAAACCAGTTCTTCACGTTGTATTCCGGATTCGGATCTACGTAGATGTAGCTGGGCTCCGCTTCTGTCACACCGGTCAACGTAATCTCATCGATGCAGCTTCCGCTGACAGCCTTCAGTCGATTTTCTCCCAGGTGGAGCGGCACATGCTCGAAGGTGAACACCGGTGCGCAGCCGCTGAGCGTTCCCAGATCCGTCCCATCCGCGAAGAGCTGCACGCTCTTCTGATTGGAATAAACCTTGACGCAGGTCTCCTCACCGCAGCGTCTGGCAAAGCGCCGGCCGCCGATGTGGACGAAGGAGTCCCTGCTCCAATTGGCTTTGTAATAGTAAAAGGCATCCTTTTTGATCTTTCGGTCGAAGGTGGCGAGGCCCTTGCGGTTCTGGCCCTGGCAGCCGCCCTCGTTGCGGGCAAAAGAGCCAAAATCAAACATGTTCCAAACAAAGCTGCCCCAGACAAAATCGCGGTCACGGAGCTTGGGGTATACGGTCTCGTGGAACAGCGCCTGAAATTCCTCGCTGTAGTCCTTCCGCTTGGGGGCGGCGGAATGGAGATCAGGCGAGCCGTCCACGCCGTACTCGCTCACACACAGGGGAACCTGCGGATTCTGGCTGTGGAAACTGTCGAGGAAGCTGTCGTAGTCCTCCATCTCATGGTGATACCAGCCGAAATACACGTTGTAGCCGAGAATATCGGGGATAAAGCAGAGCTCACTGTTAAAAGGAACGGAAAAGAGGTTTGCCGCCGTTGTGGGCCGGGATGGATCCAGCGCCTTCGTGTGGGCGTTGATCTCCTCGGTCTTGCGGTACATCTCCAGGCTCTCGCCCAGCATGGCGATCTCGTTCTGAATGCCCCAGCAGAAAATGGAGGGATGATGCTTGTTTTGAAGGATCATCTCGGTCATCTGCTGCTTGGCGTTTTCAACGATCGCCTCGTTTCCGTCCGGCATCCCCAGCATCGGGATTTCCGCCCAGACCAGCAGGCCATTTTCGTCGCACAGGTCATAGAAATAGTCCGGGTGTTGGTAATGGGACAGACGCAGGGCATTTGCCCCCACCTCGCGGATCAGCTCCATATCGGTGTCCAGCTGCCCTCTCGTCGGGGCGCTGCCCATCTGATCCCAGTCCTGGTGCTTGGCGACGCCGTTGAGCTTGAGGTGCTCCCCGTTCAGGAAAAAGCCCTTGTCCGCGTCCACCCGGCAGTCCCGGAAGCCGCAGCGCAGGGAGACGCAGTCCTCACACACGCCGTTTACCACAAGCTCCGCGCGCAGGGTGTAGAGGTAGGGATCGTCCTTGCCGTTCCAGAGGTGGGGATTGTCAAGCTGCAGCTGCACGGCGCTTTCCTCCGGGGTCGCCTCCGCCTGCGCTGCTGTGGTCTCGCCGTCCATCAGGCGATAGATGATCTTACCCTCGCCGACGACATGGGCGTTCGCTTTCACCAGGCCGTCAGCCCGTGTTTCGATCTCAAGTCCGCTGGAACCATAGTAGAGCAGATCAAAATGGTTTTTGCCGGTGGAGATCAGTGAGACCTCACGGTAGATACCGCCGTAATTGTTGAAGTCGCCGCCCAGCGGGCAGATATCCTGATATTTGTAATTGTCAGCTGTGACGGTGAGAAGATTATCTCCCCCGTTCAAAGCCTCGGTCAGTTCAAAACGGAAGCAGCTGTAACCGCCGCGATGCTCGCCAATATACTGCCCGTTCAGCCAGACGCGACACACGCCGGCAACGGCGCAGAACTCCAGAAACACGCGCTCTCCGGCGATTTCCTCAGCACGCAAATGCCGCTGATAGACACGGCAGCCCACTTGTCCGGGATTCTCCACATTCCACACATGGGGAACACAGACGCTTTCCATTATCTCCGGCAGAAACGGCAGTTCGTTTCCCTTCGGGGCTTCTGTGACTCCATAGCGCCATCCGTCAGTCAGCAGGACCTTTGTTCTCATAGCTTGCTCCTTCCTTTTTTACAAAGGCCCGCAGCACCTTGTACTGCGGGCCAAATCGGATTGTTTCCTGAAAGCTTAGCGGTTCATGAAGGAAGTGTAAGCATCCTGTACCCACTGGGTAGCATTCTCAATGCCCATTCCCTTGATGGTGTTCACATAGGTGTCCCAATCGGAATCAAGGTTGGCCTGCCCGGTAATGAACTTGATGTACATTTCCTGGATGTAGGTCTGCACCTCGTTCATGATCATGCGGTAGTCGTTGGCGTGGTCCTTGTCGACAGTCAGCTTGGGCAGGTTTGCCCCCTGATCCAGGCTCTGCCACAGGCTGCGGGCGGCGCCCTGCTCGGGCATATTCACAGCCAGCTGCACGTAAGCGTCGTTGTCCATGGCATTGACGAAACCGTACATGGGCAGAGCGTAGTCCAGAATAGCCTCGGTGGGAGCCTTGCCGTCGGCAGCGTTCATAATGTTATCGGTGAAGGCCTTGGTGCCATCAGCGGCTACGGTGTAGCTCTCGCCCTCAATGCCCCAGGAGATCAGATCGCTGCCCTCATCGGAGTAGAAGAAGTCCAGAACCTGGGTAGCCAGAACGGGATCGGAGCAGGCGCTGGAGATAGCAGCCTGGACGCCCGTGTGGGCAACGCCGCCGGCCAGAACATAGCTGGAGGGATCGCCGGCATTCAGAACAGGCCATGCCACGCCGGTGAGCTGGAAGTCGGGATTGTTGGGGCGAACATTGTTGGTAATATTACGGATGCCGCTGTTGATGGCCATCGTGGCAACAAGGCAGGAGCCGTCGGCGACCTTGCCGTTGAGGGCAGTGCCGTCATTGGACATAAACTCGGGATCGATCAGGCCAGCACTGTACCACTCATTGAGCTTGGCGAGGTAGGCCTTGTAGTTATCGGTGATGGGGCCATAGACGACCTCACCGTTCTCACCCAGGCAGAACTCGGTACGGGTGTTGTAAGCGGGCAGAAGCTCGTTGAACCAGACAGCGCCGGTGTAGCTCTTACTGGTGGAGAGAGGATACTTGCAGGTAGGATCCTGCTCCTTGACAGCCTTCATCACTTCTTCCCACTGATCAACGGTCTCGGGGAGAGAAAGACCATATTTGTCCAGAATGTCCTGGCGGAAGACCGGGCCGGAGGAAACGGGGATGCTGACGGTAAAGGTGTAAAAGGCCTGATACTTGCCCGCGTCGGAGCGCACCTCACGCGGATAAGCCTCGTTGCGCTCGAGAACCTTCAGATAGTTGGGAGCATACTGGCGGATCAGCGGATCCATATCGATAAGAATGCCCTGGTCAACCAGTTCGGAAAGACCCATGGCAGCGGTAGAGAACTCCCAGACAATGATATCGGGGTATTTGCCGGAACCGATCATGAGGTTAAACTGGTCAGCCTCGCTGCCGGTGGTGGGGTGAATGAACTCCAGTTCTACGCCGAGCTTTTCTGCGGCGGCCTTGATACCGGCCACGCGGCCATAATCGCCAATGACGCCGGCAGAATTATCGCGCATGTAGATGGTCAGCTTCTTGTTTTCGGTGGTCAGAGGATAGGTGGCCTCGACAGGCTCGACAGGCTGCGAGTCGTCAGCTGCGGTTTCGGTATTGGCGGTCGAGGTTTCCGAGGAGGAAGCCGCAGGGGCGGAGTTGCCGCAGGCGGCCAGAGCCATCACCATCAGGACGGCCAGAAGCAGGGAGAGAAGACGAGTGGCTTTTTTCATTCTGTTTGACTCCTTTTCCGCGTGATGTCACGCTTATAATGTGATGATAAACGCTTGCCGGGAGAAAGTATATCTACAGTTTTTTGGAATCCGTTGCAATTTCCCAAATTCCATATTCTGTATGATACATCATGAGGGTTTGCTTTATCCCTTAACAGAGCCGACCATGACGCCCTTGGTGAAGTACTGCTGCAGGAAGGGATACAGGCAGAGGATCGGCAGTGTGGAGACAATAATGGTGGCGTACTTGATAGCGTCGGCCATCTCCTGGGTGAGGGCAGCGCCATCGTTCATCGCGGAGGTGGCGCTGGAAAGGACGATTTCGCGGGTAATCAGCGCCAGGGGGAAGAGCTCACGGCTGTTGGGAAGATAGAGCATGGCATTCATCCACCCGTTCCAGTGGCTCACACCGTAAAACAAGGTCATGACCGCAAGAGATGTGGCGCTGACAGGCATATAAATCTTCCAGAAAATCGTCCACTGGTTGGCGCCGTCAATCTTCGCCGACTCTTCCAGTGCATCCGGGATCGACTCAAAGTGGGTGCGCATAATGATGAAGTTGAAAACGGAAACAAGGCCGGGAAGAATCACAGCAAAACGGTGATCCAGAAGACCAAGGTCGCGGATAACCAGGTAGGTGGGGATCATGCCGCCATTAAAGAACATGGTAAAACTGATCAGAAGGGTCAGAGGCTTTTTCAGCATCACGTTCTTCCTGGACAGGGCGTAGGCCAACATGGCAGTCAGCAGGACGTTAAGTGTTGTGCCGACAACGGTATAGAGAACTGTGTTTTTCAAGCCGGTCCAGATATCCGGATTGGAGAAAACGCGCCTATAGGCGTCTAAATTAAGCTTTTGGGGCCAGAACAGCACACCCTTGCATCCGGCGACGACAGTCGGATCGGAGAGCGAGGCGCAGAAAACATACCACATTGGGTAGAAACAGGCGAGAACCAAAATGGCGATGACCGCATAGGAGACGATGTCAAATATGAGGTCTTCTTTCGACGTTTTAATCGTATTATTCTTCATTGCTGATTCACGTCCTTTCTTACCAGAGGCTGGACTCAGTCAGTTTCCGGCTGACCTTGTTCATAACAACAACCAGGATCAGGTTGATCACGCTGTTGAAGAGACCGATGGCTGCGGCGGAGCTGAAGTTTGCACCAAGAATGCCCTGCCGGTAGACAAAGGTGGAAATGATATCAGCAGTCTCATAGGTGGCCGGGCTGTAGAGGTTGAACACCTTTTCAAAACCAAGGCTCATCACATGGCCCAGGCGCATCAGAAGCATGGTGACCACTGTGGGGAGGATGCTGGGGAGAGAGATATGCCAGATGGTCTGCCAGCGGGAGGCTCCGTCGAGCTTCGCTGCCTCAAACTGTGCAAGGTCGATGCCTGCCAGTGCCGCCAGAAACACCACGCTGTCCCAGCCAAAGTTTTGCCATATCTCGGACCCGACGTAGACAGTCCGGAACCATTTGGGATCGGACATAAAAGCAATGGGCTTGCCGCCAAAGAGCTGAACAATCGTGTTGACCAAACCGTTGAGGCTGAAGAAGTTAACCACGAGGCCGCAGATGACCACGATGCTGATGAAGTGCGGCATATAAGTCACGGTCTGAGCCAGTTTTTTGAAGCCGCGGCTGCGAATTTCGTTGAGTACCAGCGCGAACAGAATGGGGATCGGGAAACCGAAGATGAGCGTCTCCAGACTAAGCACCAGGGTATTGCGGAGCAGGCGGCCAAAGTAGTAGCTGTGGAAGAAGTCCATCAGATACTTGAGGCCGACAAACTTTCCGTCGAATAGTCCTCCGGAAATTTTGAAGTCCGAGACTGCGATGTACAGGCCGGCCATTGGCGCGTAGCAGTAGACGATGAAATAGATCAGCGCCGGCAGCGCCATTAAGTACAGGATCCAGTTTCTTTTGAAGTCCAGGGCCAGTCGCTCGAAGAACGGCTTCTGCGGTTTGCCCCGGAGCGCCCTCTTGGGCTTTTTTGCCACAGCGACAGTTTGTGTTGGCATAAGCAACCTCCTAACAGTTTGACCTCTCACGGCTGGGGTTTTGAACTGGCTTCACTATACCAACACCTTTTTTGTTTTTCTATCTGCAGTTCATTGGATTCCGTGACAATCCCGGAGAAGCCACCCTGCAATTCTTTTTCCGAGGGTGCATTTTTTGTGAATCACTGGAATTCCCTGTGTTTTGACAACATAAAGGCATGTTTGGGCTGAAACTCTTTCGCCGCGTAGGCAACCGTTATCTACTCACCCACGCCGGGGAGCGCTATATGGAGAAAGCGTCGCAGATCCTCGCGCTCAAAGGAGATCTGGACGCAGAGATGGCCGACATCGTCAAACGCGAGGTCGGCGAAGTAAGCGTAGCCTTCGCCAGTATGCGCTGCACCTATATGCTTCCCTGCACGCTGCCGGAGTTTCATCGGACGCACCCAAACGTGAAGGTCAACGTGTTCGAGGGCAACTCCGATGAGAACGACCGGAGGCTGCTGGACGGGCAGGTGGAGGCGGCCTTTTATTCCAAGCCGAGCGAACTGAACCCGCAGATCCAATACGAGACACTGGGCAAGGATGAGCTGCTGATCTGCACCTGCGCGGGTCACCCGCTCGGCCGCTTCGCAAAGCCGAATCCCGCCAGCCGCTATCCGAAGCTGGAGCTGTCCCTGCTCAAGAACGAACAGATCATCATGATGCGGCCTCAGCAGCGCACCCGGCAGATCCTGGACGCCATTTTGAAGGAAGAAAAAATCAAATATGACAATGTGACCTGTACCGGTAATCTCCCTGCCATCATGGAGCTTGTCGCCCTGGGTTACGGCGTGTCCTTTGTCCACGAGGCCCATCTGCGGCATCGAGCCGAGACGCGGCCCATCGACTGCTACAGCTTCGGCGAGCCGCGGGTCGTGACCGATTTTGTCGCCGCCACACGCAAGGGCAGCTACGTCTCCCGCTACACCCGCGATTTTATCGACATCGTGCGGCGCCAGGTATCAAACGCCGTCGGCACGGAATAGCGCACCGACGGTGTTCGATTGGCTCACCGGAGCGCACGGCGTTCTCGCCGAGGCTCCCGGTCAGAGTCAGAACGCTTATATAAACCGTGAAGGGGCCGTTGCAAAATGAGAGTTTTGCAGCGGTCCCTCTTTCTGCTCTAAAGGGCAAAAGGAACCGAGAATCTGTGGAAAACTTGCCACAAATCTCC
>CADAHL010000032.1 GCA_902787755.1 Oscillospiraceae bacterium | reverse complement strand
GGATTTCTGCGTTTTCATGGGATATACCTCCAAAATAATATTTGGAAGTATTGTAAGCGTGAGTTTCGGTTATTTGTATCCTTAACTAAATGAATCCCCCGTCTCCCACTTGCTGACCGTCTGGGAGGAGATGTTCAGATATTCCGCCAGCTGCTCCTGCGTCAGTTTTTTCGCCTTCCGAAGGCTTTTGATTTTATCTCCGACCATGTTCTGATCCTCCTTTTCTATTCTGTGAACCGGTTCGTCTACAGGATAACCGATCCCCCTGCGTTTTTCCAGATGAACCTGGTTGGAGATTTCCCAACCGTCGGTTGTAAGACCGCTCAAAAAAACTCCGCCGAGAAACTCGACGGAGTTTCGCGGCTAATCAAAGAAGCCTCGCAGAGTTTGCGCCCGCAGGCGCAAAATAGTCAAAATTCATTTTCTCCGGCGGCGTGTACGTCGGAGATAATACTTCTCAGCCCGGAAGTGTGCGAGCTGGCCGCTTTGGGCGGACAGCAAGTGCGCGCACCGGGCTGTAATCCCCTCCGTCAAAAGAGTCCGCAGGACTTTTTTGACGGCCTAAAAAAACTCCGCCGAGAAACTCGACGGAGTTTTTGCTTGCTTCTGATCAGCCGATGGCCTTCTTGGCCAGGTCGCACAGAGCGGTGAACGCAGCGGCGTCATGGATCGCAGTCTCGGAGAGCATCTTGCGGTTCATGTCCACGCCGGCCAGCTTCAAGCCGTGCATAAAGGTGGAGTAGTTCATGCCGTTGGCCTTGCAGCCGGCAGAAATACGGGTGATCCACAGCTGACGGAAATCTCTCTTCTTCTGCTTGCGGCCCACGTAGGCATAGCGCCCGGACTTCATGAGCTGCTCGTTGGCCATCTTATAGTGACGGGACTTGTTGCCCCAATAACCCTTTGCCAGGCCAAGCACCTTGTTTCTGTGCTTGCGGGTCATCATTGCGCCTTTAACTCTTGCCATTTATATATCCTCCTATTTCGCGTCGGCCCTTATTTGTAAGGGATCATTTTCTTGATCGTAGCTGCGTTGGTCACATCGGCATAGGTCTCGGAGCGCAGACGGCGGCAACGCTTGGTGTCCTTCTTGGTGAGGATATGGCTCTTATACGCGTGGGCGCGCTTGACTTTACCGGTCTTGGTGAGATTGAATCTCTTCTTAGCACCGCTGTGGGTCTTCAGTTTGGGCATGATACTTTCTCCTTCCGTGTTGGGTTCTCTCGTTCTTTAACCCTCGGCAGGCTCTGCCTTGGGCGCTTTGGGCTTGCCGGGCTTCTTGGCCGGCGTGGTGGGTTTGGGAGAGAGGAACATGGACATGTTCCGGCCCTCCAGCTTGGGGGCTTTGTCCATATTGGCGATCTCCGCGCACTGCTCGGCAAAGTCCTTGAGCAGGGTGACGCCGATGTCCGTATGGGCCATCTCACGGCCCCGGAAACGCACGGACACCTTCACTCTGTCCCCGTCTGCCAGGAACTTCTGGGCATTTTTCAGCTTGGTGTTGAAATCATTGGTGTCGATACCGGGAGACATGCGGATCTCCTTGACCTCGACGATTCGCTGATTCTTCTTGGCTTCCTTCTCCTTCTTGGTCTGCTCGAAGCGGTACTTGCCGTAATCCATGATCCGGCAGACGGGAGGGTTGGAGCCCGGAGCGATCTTGACCAGATCCAGTTCCTTCTCCTCGGCGATCTTCAGAGCCTCGTCAGCGGACATGATGCCCAGCTGCTCGCCCTGGTCCCCGATCAGACGAACTTCCTTGTCTCTGATCTCCTCATTGATCTGATGAACCGCGTTTGCGATAGGAAACACCTCCGAAAAATTAAAAGCGCGGACGCACAGCATCCACGCATAAAAACACCGTTATCCCCTTCCGGGGACGCTGCCTTTATTGACCTCGGCTGGCTCAAGGCCGCCGGGTGAGGCCGGGGATGCCGTACCTTCTTTGTTTTAGCTTGGATAATATATCAGCTTTTGCGCCCGCTGTCAAGGGTTTTCTCTCTGAAAATATGCTCTTTCCGGAAAAATATTCCGGTTTTCCAGGCATTATTTTCCGGGCGCGTCGCTGTCCAGCATCAGGCGCAGGATCTCCCGGTCGGTCTGCTCCATGCCGAAGCGGGCCAGCCTTCCCACGTTGGCGATGGTATTCTCCACGCCCTTCTTCACGATCCCCTCGCCGCCGTAAAACTGGTTGCCGTCCCGGTACATATCCAGGGCCAGCAGGCCCGCATCCACCGCCGAGGCGATCTTGGCCGCGCAGCTGGCCTTGGCCCCGTCGCAGACGATGCCGGAGGTGATGGCTGCGGCGTTGACGATCACATGGGCGATGTGGTGGAAGCGGCCGCCCTGGAGCCAGGCGATGCCCGCCGCGGCGCCGCAGCCGGCGCTGACCGCCCCGCAATAGGCGGAGAGCCGGCCGATGCCGGTCTTCATATGGATGGTCACCAGATTGGCCGCGGCCAGGGCCCGCAGCAGCTCCTCCTGCCCCAGGCCCTTCTCCCGGGCATAGACGATCACCGGCACGCTGGTGGTGATGCCCTGGTTGCCGCTGCCGGAATTGATGACCACCGGCAGCTCGCAGCCGTTCATCCGGGCGTCGCTCGCCGCGGCGGCCCAGGCCCGGAGCTTGTAGTCCAGGCAGTCCTCATGCCCCCGGAGCAGGGTCTTGCCGATCCGGGCGCCGTAATCGCCCCGGAGGCCCTCCTCGGCGATGGCCATATTATATTCGATCTGCCGCTCCAGCACCTTTCGCACGTCCTCCGGATCCAGGCACTGGCAGAAGGCCACGATTCCCTCCACGCTCATGAAGTCCCGCTGCCCGTCCCCGCTCTCCTGCTCCCGGATCTCCCGCTCCAGAAGGCTC
This sequence comes from Oscillospiraceae bacterium, assembly GCA_902787755.1. GTDB lineage: Bacteria > Bacillota > Clostridia > Oscillospirales > Oscillospiraceae > Limivicinus. The sequence continues at coordinate 46,392 of CADAHL010000032.1, read as the reverse complement.
CGGCCGTTTCGGGCGATCAACACCACGTTGGTGTGATGCCCCACGATCCGGACCCTGGCCTGATCCTCTCCGGCCCAGGCGCTGACCGCGATATCGAAGATATGCCGCGTGTCGGCGTGCAGGACCTTTACCTCATGCTCGTTCAAATATCGGCCCACAGCCCGGATCTGTTCCTCCGTCACCCGGGACAGGACCTCCAGCTCCCGGTCCGGATCCCCGGCCACAGCCCCGGCGGCAGCCGCCGCGGGTATGCCCCGGAGCCCGCCGGTGTGGGGCACCACCACGCTCTTCACGTTCTTGATGATGTTCCCGCTGACCTCCACCAGGAGCTTTTCCGGCAGCGCGCCCAGCGTCTTCCGGGCCAGGGCGGCGGCATAGGCGATGGCGATGGGCTCGGTGCAGCCCATGGCGGGCAGCAGCTCCTCCTCCAGGACGGAGACATACTGCCGGTACTCTCTGTCGTGGCGTTGCATAGCACTCCTCCGCTTGTCTGTGTTGGAAAGAAAGGCCCCGGCGGGGAATACGCTTCCCTTCCGGGGCCTGTCCTGGTTCTCAGTAATTCTCGTTGGGAGCGCCTTCGGCGTTCTCCAGCTCCATGGCCAGCTTCACGATCCGGCTGGTGCCCAGACGCTCGGCGCCCAGGTTGATGAAGTCCTCCGCGTCCTGCAGGGAGGAGATGCCGCCGGCGGCCTTGACCTTTACATGGCTATCGCAGTTTTCCCGCATGAGCTTTACGTCCTCCCGGGTGGCGCCGCCCTTGGAGAAGCCGGTGGAGGTCTTGATGTACTCCGCGCCGCTGTCGGACACAATGCGGCACAGACGGAGCTTCTCCTCCTCGGTCAGCAGGCAGCACTCGATGATGACCTTCAGGAGCTTGCCCTCGGTGGCCTTGCGCACCGCGGCGATATCCGCGGCCACCTGATCCCAGGCGCCGTCCTTGACCATGGAGAGGTTGATGACCATGTCGATCTCATCCGCGCCGTTCTTCACCGCGTCGGCGGCCTCGAAGGCCTTGGCGGCGGAGGTCATGTAGCCGTTGGGGAAGCCGATGACCGTGCAGAGGGTCAGCTTATCGCCCACGTAGCGCTTGGCGCCGGGGATGTGGCAGGGCGGGATGCAGACGCTGGCGCAGTTGTATTTGATGGCCTGATCGCAGAGCTTGCGGATCTCTTCGGAAGTGCAGTCCACCCGCAGCAGCGTGTGGTCGCATTTTTCCAGAATATCTTTAATTTCCATATTGGTTCTCCTTTGACATAGATTGTGCCATCATTATACCTTCTTTTCCCGGCATATTCAAGCACGGTTGCGGAATAGATTGGAATATCTTTCTGCGAAAGGGAAACGAGCATCATGGAAATCTGTTCGGAGAACAATGTTGTGGAGCTGATCGGCACCCTCGCGGGCCGGCCTCTCTATTCCCACAGCAGCCGCGGCCTGGATTTTGACACCTTCCCTCTGGAGATCCGCCGCCTGTCCGGCACCCCGGACCGGATCCCCCTGCTGGTCCGGCGGGATCTTCTGGGCCAGCTGGAGCTGAAAACCGCCTCCCGCCTGCAGGTGCTGGGGCAGCTTCGGAGCTTCAACAACCGCAGCGGCCGGGGCGCCCGGTTGGTGCTGAGCGTCTATGTCCGGCAGTTGTGCTTCAGCGAGGAGGAGGACCGAAACCGGGTCCTGCTGTGCGGCACGTTATGTAAACCTCCCAAGTTTCGCCGCACACCCCTTGGCCGGGAGATCTGCGATCTGATGCTGGCGGTAAACCGGGCTTATGCCCGCTCGGACTATCTGCCCTGCATCTGCTGGGGGCGGCAGGCCCGTCAGGCCGAACAGTGGCAGGTCGGGGACCGGGTCCGGCTGGAGGGCAGACTCCAGAGTCGGTCCTATGTGAAGCTCACCCAGGAGGGCCCGGTGGAAAAGACCGCCTATGAGGTCTCCGTGGGACAGCTCCGGCTGGAGGACTGAGCCGCCGCAGAGAAACCCGGGTCTTTTGCGGGAGTCCGCACTACTTTTGTCGAAGGCCTTGACGCCCCTTCGGCCTGGTGTTATGTTAACCGCCGGAGGTGGTATCCCTTGAAGAAAAAACTGCTGCTGTTGGCCCTGGCCCTGGTGATGCTGCTGTCGGCCAACCTGCGTCCCTGCTATGCCCTGCAGGTGGACGGAGCGGAGCTGGAGGAGCTCTACTCCCCCGCTCAGCTCCGCCGCTGTGAGCAGAAGGCTCTGGAGGCAGCGGAGGAGCTGCTCTCCGGCCCGGCGGAGCTTCCGCGGGCGGAGCGGAAGCTGGCCCTTCGCTTTCAGCCGGCCCGGGGAGACGAGGCCGCGCTGACGAAGGCCCTGCTTCTGTCCGTGCCGGGCCTGTGCCCGGCCGACGAGGTGCTCATCAACGGCACCCGTCTGGGGACGGTGGAGGATGGCCGGGAGCTGTTTGAACGGCTGCGCCAGTCCATCCTGAATCAGATGCCCAACGCCGCCGCGGTGGGAAATCTCAGCGGCCGGCTCCAGACCCGGCGGGTCATCAGCCGGGAGGGCGCCCAGACCAATTATGAGGACATGATCCTGCTCATCACCGGGATGGCCCCCGTGATCTACGTGGACAACAACGGAAAGCTCTGCTGAACCGGCCCGAGCGCTCCCGGCGGGGGCGCCGAGATGGTAGGCAAGCTCCGTTAGGGCAAAAAAGCCTCGCAGAGTTTTTCGCGTCACAACACGAAAAAGAAATTGAATCCGTGTTTTCCGGGGGCGTGTACCTCGGAAAACACACTTTGCGCCCTGCAAGTGTGCGAGCGTCCCCCGCGAGCGAGTGCGCGCAGCAGGGCGGAATCCCCCTCTGTCGGCAAAGCCTTTTGGCTTTGTCGACAGCTTGAGCGCTCCCGGCGGGAGCGCTCTTTTTGCGCCTTGCAAAGCCTGTGTGTTTCGGTTAAAGAAGACAAAGATTTGCGAGATGGATTTGTGCCAGACAAGGCGCCTTCCGCAGAGCATAATGGAGATATATGGTCAAGGAAGGCAACGCAGTATGGCGCAAATCCAGCCGCAAAGATTGTCTGATTTCTGTTAGGTTTTAGTATCAGAACACCACGATTCGGGAGGCAGCGTATGAAAGGCATCATTCTCGCCGGCGGCGCCGGGACCAGGCTCTACCCCATTACCCGCTCCATCTCCAAGCAGATCCTGCCCATCTACGACAAGCCCATGATCTACTACCCCCTGTCGGTGCTGATGCTGGCCGGGATCCGGGAGATCCTGATCATCTCCACCGAGCGGGACATCGCCGCCTTCGAGGAGCTGCTGGGCACCGGCGAGGAGCTGGGTCTGGCGCTCAGCTACGCGGTGCAGAAGCAGCCCCGGGGCCTGGCCGAGGCCTTCCTGATCGGCGAGGACTTCATCGGGAATGACAAGGTCTGTCTCATCCTGGGCGACAACGTGTTCTACGGCGGCGGCATCACCCCCGGCGTCCGGGAGGCGGCCAGGCTGGAGCACGGGGCTGTGATCTTCGGCTACCCGGTGCCCAACCCCAGCGCCTTCGGCGTGGTGGAATTTGATAAGGACGGGAACGTGCTGTCCATCGAGGAAAAGCCCGAAAAGCCCAAGTCCCATTACGCGGTACCGGGCCTGTATTTCTACGACAACGACGTGGTGCAGATCGCCAAAACCATCACGCCCTCGGCCCGGGGCGAGTTGGAGATCACGTCTGTGAACAACGCCTATCTCCGGCGGGGCGACCTGAGCGTGAAGCTCTTCGGCCGGGGCCTGGCCTGGCTGGACACCGGCACCCACGAAAGTCTGCTGGAGGCGGCCAACTTCGTCTCCATCATCCAGAAGCGCCAGGGCAATTACGTGGCCTGCATCGAGGAGATCGCCTGGCGCATGGGCTATATCAGCACCGAGCAGCTGGTTCGGCTGGCCCAGCCTCTGCTGAAGACGGAATACGGACAATACCTGCTGCGCATTGCGGAGGGCGAGAGATGAAAACGATTTTAGTCACCGGCGGGGCCGGCTTTATCGGCTCCAATTTTGTCAAATATCTATTGGCGGAGCGTCCCGAGACGGAGCTGCTGGTCAACCTGGACGCTCTGACCTACGCGGGCAATCTGGAAAATCTGCTGGAGGTGCAGAACGATCCCCGGTACGTGTTCGTCCGGGGAGATATCCGGGACCGGGCTCTGGTGGAGGAGCTGTTCGCCAGATACCGCTTCGATACGGTGGTTCACTTTGCCGCCGAGTCCCATGTGGACCGGAGCATCGTGGAGCCGGAGATCTTCCTGACCACCAACGTCATCGGCACCCAGGTGCTGCTGGACGCGGCCAAGCGCCATTGGAAGCTGGAGCCGGACAACAAGTACTCCCGGGAGTACCGGGAGGGCGTCCGGTATCTACAGGTCTCCACCGACGAGGTCTACGGCGCTCTGGGCAAGACCGGGCTCTTCACCGAGCAGACCCCCATCTCCCCCAACAGCCCCTACTCGGCCTCCAAGGCCAGCGCGGACATGGTGGTCCGGGCCTATCATCAGACCTTCGGGCTGCCGGTGAACATCACCCGCTGCTCCAACAACTACGGTCCCAACCAGTTTCCCGAGAAGCTGATCCCGCTGATGCTGCACAACGCCAGGAACCGCAAGGCTCTGCCGGTCTACGGCGACGGCATGCAGATCCGGGACTGGCTGCATGTGAAGGATCACTGCGCCGCCATTCTGACGGTGCTGGAGAAGGGCGTTCCGGGCGAGGTGTACAACATCGGCGGCAACAACGAGCGGGCCAACATTGAGATCGTCCGCCTGATCCTCCAGGAGCTGGACCGGCCCGAGAGCCTGATCACATATGTCCAGGACCGGCCCGGACACGACCGGCGCTACGCCATCGACAACACCAAGATCACCACCCAGCTGGGCTGGGCTCCGGCCTACACCTTCCAGCAGGGCATGCACGAGACCATCCAATGGTATCTGGATCACCCCCAGTGGGTGGAGCACGTGGTCAGCGGCGACTATCTGGACTATTACGCGCGGATGTACGGCCATCAGGCCTGAACCGTCATAAAAAGCACGAGGCAGCTTCACAGGAAAGGAAGCTGCCTCGTTTTTTACTTTATCTCATCCGGTCCTCCTCGGTGATGGGCCGGATCACCCGGCAGGGGACCCCGGCGGCCAGGACGCCCCCGGGGATGTCCCGGGTCACCACGCTGCCTGCGCCGATGACGCTGCCCTCCCCGATGGTCACGCCCCCGCAGACGGTCACGTTCCCGGCGATCCAGCAGTTGTCGCCGATGGTAATGGGTCTGGCGTATTCCAGGTCGGTCAGCCCGCCGTCGGGCTTAGGGAACAGGTTTCGCTCCTGCCAGCGCAGGGGGTGCACCGGCGTGAGCAGGGACACATTGGGGCCCATGAACACGTTCTCTCCGATCTTCACCGGCGCGCAGTCCAACACGGTGAAGTTGAAGTTGGCATAGGACCTGGGCCCTATGGTGGTAAAGCAGCCGTAGTCAAACTGGATGGGGCCCTGGATATAGCTGTTCTCTCCCAGTCCGGGCAGCAGCTTTTTCAGGATCTCCGCGCGTTCCGTCTCCTGGGTCTCCAGGGTGTCGTTATAGGCCTTGCTCAGAGCGTGGGCCTCCACCCGCAGTTTGAGCAGCTCCGGATCCGAGGGATCGTAGAGCCGGCCCGCCAGCATCTTTTCTTTCTCAGTCATGGTCCCCTCCCCAGCCGCCCAGCCTCCGGGCGGTTTTCTGCGTAAGTATAGCACGAAAGTCCCGGGATGGGAAGTCCCGGCGGAGTCCGGCCCCGACCGGCACGCCATCTCCCCGGGGCTGCCCGATCGGCCTCCGTCAAAAAAAACGCCGGATGGATCCTCAGATCCATCCGGCGAAGGGTATTATGGACTTGCTCAGAGCTTGATGGCCTTCTTGCCGGCCGCCTTGCGCAGGGTGTTGAACTCCTCTGCGATCCTGGCCTCACGCTCGGCCTCGGCCTTCTTCTTTTCGGGGGAGAGCTTGGCGACGCGGGCCTCTTCCTTCGCCTTGGCGTCGGCCTGCTTCTTCAGCTCCGCCTGGTAGGCCTCCTCGCCTTCCTCCCGGCGGATCTTCTCCTCGGCGGAGATGTACTCCCGGCCCTCGGCCTGGGCCGCTGCCTTCTGATCGGCAACGATGGCCAGATGGTCGATCTTAGAGAACTTTTCCACGCCCATGAAGAGGAAGATCAGGAAAATGCCCAGGTAGCACAGGGTCTCGCCGCCGATGAACACCCAGGGCATGGCGGCCCGGAGGGCCTCGTTGGTCTGCAGGGTGGCCACGTCATAGTTGGTGGCGGACAGCACCATGTTCAGAACGCCCGTGGTCAGGCCGGTCATGCCGGCGATGATCGCGCCGTAGACGGTCATGGAGAAGCCGTCGGTCCGCACACCGTGGACCGCCTCCTGGTGGTCAAAGATGTCCGCCAGCAGGGCCAGGGACAGGTACATGGCCGGGGTGGAGCCCAGGGCCTTGATGACGAAGGAGATGGTGACGATGATGAAGTTGGTGGGCGCCAGCATGCCGATCGCGCCGCCGACCACAGCCAGGGCCGCGCCGGCCAGGATGGCCTTGGACTTGCTGCCCAGGATGTTGGCCAGAGGCAGGGCGATGACCATGCCGATGGCCGTGGGGATGGCGCCGATGATGGCCAGGGTGCCCTGGAGCTGACCGCCGTAGGCCACGGTGTAGTTGCCCATGGCGTCGGGGAACATGGCGGTGCAGAAATAGTTCTGGGAGACGTTCTTGATCATGCCGCCGAACTGGTACAGGAAGAAGAACACCATCATGATGATCCAGTACTTGTCCTTGAAGCAGAGCTTGGCCTGAGCGCCGGTGGACAGGGTGGGCTTGGCCTCGGTCTCCTGACCCAGGGACTCCTCGGTGACACGCTCGCGGGTGAAGAAGTACTCGATCAGAACGCCGACGGCGGTGATGATGAGCAGGGCGATGACGAAGATCTTCCAGTGGGCATAGGAGGCGGCGGAGTCGTAGATGGCCGCGCCGGACTCATCCACATAGTAGAGGATCTTGCCCGCGTCGTTGGTGACGGGGCTGCCCTTGCCGCTCATGTCGTAGACGAACAGCAGGTTCAGGAAGAAGGGCAGGAACATGGAGCTGATGCCCATGGCCGCCAGCATGGTGGCGTTGGAGATGGTAGCCAGCAGGCCCCGGTCCTTCGAGTTGCGGGTGGAGAGAGACACCAGGCCTGCGTGGGGGGTGTAGTACATGGGATAAGCGAAGGCAAACCACAGGTTATAGCCGATGGCGATGCAGATGAGCGCGCCCACGTGCCAGCTGTCGCTGTTGGCGTTATAGGGGGAGAACACGAACAGGAACAGCAGCGCCAGCAGGCTGATCGGAAGGCTCAGCAGCAGCAGCGGACGGGCCTTGCCGTTTTTGGACTTGCAGTTGTCCATCAGCTTGCCCACCAGGATATTGCCCAGGACCACGAAGATCACGGAGACCACGGGCAGCCAGGTGAAGAAGGCGCTGGCCCAGGTGTTGACGTGCAGCACGTCGGACATGTACTTGTTGAAGTAGTTGGACAGGACGGAGTTGGCCAGCAGCGCCAGGGTGGGGCCCACCAGATAGCCGATGGCGCCCTCGGGGATCAGGGTCACGTTGTTTTTCTTAATGAGGCTGGGGGGCAGCTTGTCAAAGATCTTGCCCAGGGGATTTGCTTTTTCACTCATTTTTCAGTTGACTCCCTTCTATGTTCGCTTGAAAGAAAGTACAAGGTCTGCGCAGAAATCAATGGTAATGAGGGCAAAGACGATGCCCCAGAACACGTGCCCGCCGGTGAAGAACACCACCGTCAGCACCGCCGCCAGCGCGGTCAGGATGATGGCGACGATGGGAGAAATGCCGTTCGCGTTTTTCATGTTCTCTCCTCCCTTACTCCAGCGCTTTCTGCTTCTTGCTCACACCCAGCTGCTTGACAAAGCCGCCAATGATCTTGCCCAGGCCCTTGCAGAAGGCGATGCCGTGGCCGTTGATGATGTCCAGGATACCGTCGCACATCTCCTGGGAGCACAGGCCGCCGGCCATCTTGCCGATGGCACGTACCGGCATATTGTAGATGAAGGTGATGTTCAGATCCGGCTCGCCCTTGTCGATGCTCTTCTGGAGCAGGGCGTCCATGACCTTCCACACCAGCCGGGCCTTCAGGCTCTTTGCGTAGTAGAGCTGGGCGATGGCGTCGTTGGGCTGGATGGTGCCGGCCCACTTGCCGTCCGGAATCTCGTGACCCAGCAGGGCCTTGAACTCCGCGTCGGGCACAGCCTTGATCCTGCCGGAGACATAGCTGGGGAGCTTCGTCAGATCCTCGCAGGCGGGGGCGTCGGTGCCCTTGACGGTGACCATGCCGGAGAGCTTCACGTCCTCCACATTGGCGCAGATCTGGATCTCATAGGCGCCGCCGTCGATCTCAAACCTGCCGGTCTTGTCGTTCCAGTAGCGGAAAGCCTTGTCGTCCAGCGGGATCGTAACTTCCTTGCTCTCCCCGGCCTTCAGGAAGACCTTTTGGAAGCCCTTGAGCTCCTTGTTCGGGCGGTAGACCGTGGGGGCCACCGCGTGGACATAGAGTTGGGCGATCTCGGCGCCGTCCCGGTCGCCGGTATTGGTCAGAGTGAAGGTGGCGGCCTTGTCGGTGAGCTTCAGATCGGAGTAGGCAAAGGTCGTATAGCTCAGGCCGAAGCCGAAGGGGAACAGCACGGGGACCTGGGCGGTATCGTAGTAGCGGTAGCCCACGTACAGGCCCTCGCGATACTCCACGTTCCGCTCTTTGGCCGGGAAATAGGGGGCGGTGGAGCAGTCCTCGTACTGGTAGGGATAGCTCTCGGAGAGCTTGCCGGAGGGGTTCACTTCGCCCAGGATGACCTTCAGCACCGCGGAGGCGCCGGCCTGGCCGCAGAGATAGCCGTGGACCATGGCCTTGCACCGGTCGATCCAGGGCATTTCCACGCTGGAGCCCGCGGACAGCACGATGATCACGTTGGGGTTGGACTGGGACACCAGATTCAGGGTGTCGATCTGGCACTGGGGGATGGCCAGGGTGGAGCGGTCCAGGCCCTCGGACTCGCTGATCTCGTCCAGGCCCAGATACAGCAGCACGTAGTCCGCCTTCTTCGCCAGCTCGGAGGCCTTCGCCATCATGGCGGCATCGGGGGCGCCGTGCCGGGGATAGCCGGGCTCAAAGCCCACCACGTCCAGATCGAAATTGCCGATCACGTCCATGGTGTGGTCCAGCTTCGTGCAGTTGACCACGGAGGAGCCCGCGCCCTGGTATCTTGCCTTCTGGGCAAACTCGCCGATCACGGCCACCTTGCTGCCCTTCTTCAGGGGCAGGATATTGCCGTCGTTCTTCAGCAGGACGATGGACTGCTCGCTGGCCTTCTGGGCGAAGGCGTGGTGGGCGTCCTTGTCGAAGCCCTTGCCCTTGAGGGGATCCACCGCCTTGCGGGTGGCAAGCATCACGTCCAGCAGCTCGTCCACACGGGTATCCACCTCCGCCTCGGTGATCTTTCCGTCCGCCACGGCCTGCATCAGCTGCCGGGGACCGTCGCCGCCGGTGGAGGGCATCTCCAGATGAGAGCCGGCCCGCACGCCCTCGACGAAGTCGTTGTTGGCGCCCCAGTCGGAGACCACGAAGCCGTCGAAGCCCCAGGTATCCCGCAGGATCTCCTGCAGCAGATGGGCGTTCTCGTTGGCGTAGACGCCGTTTACCATGTTGTAAGAGGACATGATGGACCGGGGGTGGCCCTCCTTCACCGCGATCTCAAAGCCGGTGAGGTAGATCTCCCGCAGGGTCCGCTCGTCCATGACGGAGTTGGAGGCCATGCGCCGCAGCTCCGTATTGTTGGCGGCAAAGTGCTTGGGGCAGGCGGAAACGCCGTTGGCCTGAATGCCCCGGATGTATCCGGCGGCCATCTTGCCCGCCAGGTAGGGATCCTCGGCGAAGTACTCGAAGTTTCTGCCGCAGAAGGGGCTGCGCTTGATGTTCAGGCCCGGGCCCAGCAGCACGCACACGTCCTGGGCGGCGGCCTCGGTCCCCAGATGACGGCCCAGCTCCTCACCCAGGGCGGGATCCCAGGAGTTGGCCATGGTGGCGGCGGTGGGATAGCAGGTGGCGGGGACAGAGCCGTTCAGGCCCAGCTGGTCGCCGGCACCTTCCTGCTTGCGGATCCCGTGAGGGCCGTCGGACAGGGTCATATTCTCGATCCCCAGACGTCTGACGCTCTGGGTCTGCCAGAAGTCCCGGCCGGAGAGCAGGTGGCACTTCTCTTCCAGCGTCATCTGGGAGATCAGATCCTGATGTTTCAACTTGCATCTTCCTCCTTTATCTGAATTCTGCGTATCGTTAAGCTGATTTTATTATAAAGGGCTTTGGCTGATTTGTAAATCCCCGTCACGCCGGGAAAACGTCCTTTTGCGAAAGGGAAGAATAGAGAGGGGGCTGTCACTGTCCCCGGACGGAGAACGGTGACAGCCCCGGAATCATTTCACGAAGACCGCTTGCGGATCTGCTTACGCAGCTTTTTTCCGCTTGAGGTAGTTCTTGATCAGCAGGAACTCCCACAGAGCCAGCAGCAGCAGGACAGCAGCCAGAATCACGTTCTTGACGACCTCCCACTTGGCCATGCCGTTGGCGCCGCCATTGGCATAGGCGCGGCTGCTGGCCGTGGCAAAGGCCAGGGGCATTCTGGATTCCGTCCGGGAAATGGCGGATGAACTGCGGCTCTACGAGGCCCGTCTGTCCACGATTGCCGTTGGCTCCTGCGGTCCGGCCCCTATGTGGGATCTGGCCTCGGAGTTGGCCGAGCGTTTCCCCGGCAAGACCATCTCCAGCGAGTTGGGAGAGACGGACACACTCATCGGCGGCCTGATGCTTGGCAATTATCAGCTGATCCTGATCGACCGTCCCCTGCAGCAGGAGGGCGTCCTGTGCAAAAAATACACGGAAGAACAGCTATGCATCGCGCTGGCCCCTTCTCATCCCCTCAGCGGCCGAACGAGTATTTCCTTATCCGAGCTGGAAAACCAGAGCGTTCTTCAGTACCAGGATATGGGGATCTGGCACCGCGTTTTAGCAAAAGATCCTCATCCGCACTATCTGGTCCAGAACGACCTGGAAGCCCTGCTTGAGCTGATCCAGGCCTCCGAGCTGCCGAGCTTCTCCTCCGATCTGGTCAGCCACCGTTTTCAGGGCCTGAGCGGGCGGAGCAATATTCCCCTGTCGGACGAAGGCACCTTTGTGTCCTTTTATCTCTGCGCCATGGCGGAGCAGCGCGAGCTGTTCAAGCTGCTGTGCTGAGCGCGCGTCAAATAGACAGCCAAAAAGTTGAGCCACGATCGAGAAACCGATCGTGGCTCGTTTCAAAAAGAAAAAGGGAGAAAAGAGAGGAAAAATGAAAAAGCACTCACTCTTGCAAGCTTCGGGTCCCGCCATCCCCTCAGCTCATTGTTATCATACCTCAGGGGTATTTCCTCCGTATTTGGACTTTGTAAAATCTTTGTGAAACGCGGTACTTTTTCACGAAAACAGTCTCAATCGATGTGGATGATCTTCTCCATCAGATCGGCGGCCTTCACGTTGGGATTGTGATAGTGCTCCCGCTTGTCGGTGATGCTGCCGATGGAGATGGCGCTCTGGGGACAGAACTGCAGGCAGCCCAGGCACTGGATACAGTCGGTGCCGATGACGGCCCGGCCATTCTCCAGGCGGATGTTCCCCCTGGGGCAGAGCCTGACGCACTGGGCGCAGCCGATACAGGCGTCGCTGACCTTGAACTGGGCGGCTTTCTTCCGGGCGATCATGGGCCAGGCTTTGTTCTCCGCCGCGTTCAGGGGATTGCGGGGCGGCTTCTTCCCGGTCAGGATCCCGGCCATCAGCTCCGTGCCGATCACGTGGGCCAGGCCCTCGCTGCGCTCCTGGGCCTTCTCGGCGCTCAGGGGCGGGACCATCAGATTGTGAGGGAAGAGCCAGATGCAGCTGCACTGATGGGTGACGGCGCGCCAGTACTTCAGGGGGATGATGGCGTCCAGATCCGCCAGGCCCACACCGGGATAGCTGGCCGACTGGCTGACGCCGAAGGTGTAGGCCTCCGGGGAGACCTGAATGGTCCTGGCATAGGTCAGCACATCCGCCGGAGCGCCGCCGCCGAAGCAGGGAAAGACAAAGCCCACCCGTTTGGCGTCGCGCACGTCGGTCTTCGCCGGGGCGGAGCGCATCATGATGATGTCCGTATCGCCCAGATAACGGGCGATATTTCTGGCCATGTCCAGGCAGTTGCCGGTGCCGGAGTAGCAAAAGATCACGTTTTCGCTCATGGCATACACTCCTTTTATGTAATGTAGTTTCGTTTCGCCGATGGCTCCAGTGTATCACAGCCCCCTCGCTCACGCAAGCGACAAAAGGGACCCCGGTGACAAAAACGCGGCGTGTCTCCGGCACCTGTCCCCCATTCCGCCGCTCGGGTTTCCCTCCGGGGGAACAAATGCTTCCCCTGCGCGTCGATATGGTGTACAGTAAAAGAAAAGGGGCGATGGACTATGACACTGTTTGAGCAAGGCGTGACCGGCGTGCTCTCCATGATACACGCGCATCTGACCGTTACCGACGCCGAGAAGGACAACGTGATCTTTGGCTGCCGAAAGCTCGCTTCCGAGCTGGAGCCGGAGCAGCGCTTCACTCTCCCGCCGGAGGCCATCCGGGAGATCCGCGGCATCATCGCCGGGGAGCCCCGCCTGTTCTCTCTGGAGGATCAGGACGCCTACTGGGTCTGTGACGGCAGCGCCGAAAGCTTCAGCTTCTCCGACGGGGAGCGCCATATCTCGCTGAGATGCCGGAACGTCTGGGCCCTGCCGGACGAGCCGGAGTTCCGGCCTTTCTGCCAGGTGCTGTTCCCTGTGTGGCTGAATGTGTGCAAGGTGCTGCTGACAAACGGCGTCCCCGAGCGGGTTCTCCTGCTGCCTGACTACGCGATCGAAGTGCTGCGGGAGGAGCCGACCGGGGAGAAGGGCTAGGGCATCTCCCGTCCCGGCAGTGCTGTCTTCGCACGCTTCCAATCTTTCTCATACAAACAGAATTGCGGCAAGGAAAACGCAAAGCCTATGGCTTATGCGGATCCTTGCCGCGATCTTATTTTTCTTTTGGCCGGAGCTTCCGCTTACTCGTAGGTAAAGAACTTCGCATGCAGGACCGCGGGGCCATCCAGGGACAGGTGGGCGCTCTCGTCGCCGTTGAGACGGCGGCCGGGGATCCACCGGCCCTTCTCGAAGCGGCCCTCCTCCAGAAGCAGCAGATCCAGGTTAGGCGCGTCGGCCCGGCCGGAGGAGAAGGTCACGCTGCAGGCGCTGCCCAGGATCCAGCACTCGTCCTCGCCGGTGGCCAGGCACAGGCACACGCCGTCGTTCCGGGGATTCATGGGGCTCTGGAAGGCGGCGCTGAGCCGGAAGGAACCGAAGTCCATAGTGGGCGGGATCGCCCCGAAGGGATTGCCGTTGGCGGCGGGGATGGCCGGATCGGTCTCGGCGGAGACGGCCTGGAGCCGCTTCGTGCCGTAGGCGGAGGCCAGCATGGGCATCATCTCCCGGAGCGCGTGGCCGAAGAAGGCGTACTCCTCCAGGTTCTGGGGCGTTTTCAGGGCGGGATCCGTCACGTCCACGCCGAAGAGGAAGGCCTGGGTGGCCGTGAAGGGCTTGCCGATATCGTCAAAGCCGAAGGGCGAATAGCACATGGCGTGATAATGGCCCACGGTGTAGACCAGGCGGGGGGCGCAGTAGCTGTGGGTGGCGCTCTCCGGGATGAACAGCGCGCCGCCCCGGCGGGTGTACTCGTCACAGACCGCCTTGAACTGCGGCACATAGATATCCGGGCAGTAGACGTCGACGTTGGGAGCGCAGAAGTTCCAGACCTCGTGGACCTTGGATACGGGGCCGCCGGTGGGATAGCTGCCGGGCCTGCCGCCCTTGTCCAGCCAGCAGTTGGCGGACATGGGCAGGGGGTACACCGCCTTGCCCGCCGCGGCCACGGTATTGACGAAGCGGGATACGTAATAGGCGGAGAACAGCTCCTCGGCGGCTTCGCCGAAGACCTCGCTCCAGCTGCCCTCGGGCTTTCCGGCGAGAACGGCGCCGCGGATCTCTTCGGTCATGGTGTCGGTGTGGGTGCGCATATACGCGGCGAAATCCGCCGGGACCGGGCCGGCGAAGAGGGCGTCGGCCTCGTCGGAGACCTCCCGGGCGGCGCCCAGCAGGCCGGTCTCATTCTCCACCTGTACGGCAACCACGGTCTGATGCGCCTCGTCATAGTCCTTCAGGAAGCCCATAAAGGCGGCGAAGGCTTTCGCGTCGGCCCGCATGGTCTCCTGTCCCAGGTAGGACAGGCTGGTATAGGGGATCTTCACCGGGATCGTGGGCGAGACCTGACGGCCAGCCTTGTTTTTCCCCTTTTCGATCTGGGCCCGGGGGAAGCGCTTCAGATCCCGCTTGACCCAGGCGGGGGCATACATGCACTCGGCGTTCTTCCAGCTGCCGAACCACAGGAAGACGATGTGCATATCCCGCTCCCTGGCCTGGTCGATCAGCGCCTGAGGCACGGAGAAGTCGAAGCTCCCCTCCTCCGGCTCCACCATCTCCCAGGTGGCGGGCAGCAGCAGAGTGTTCATGCCCAGCTCTTCGGCGATGTCCCAGATCTTCTCCATGTACCCGGGGGACGAGGAATCGGAGTTGTGGACCTCCCCGGCCAGGAGGATGAAGGGCTTGTCCCGGACTACCAGCACCGGATGGCCGTTCTGTCTCTCAATGTGCGGAATCATAAGGCGATGACCTCACCTTCCGTAATTCCGTTTTCGTTAAATGCGTCCACCCGGACGAAATAGCTTCTCCCCTTGATCAGCGCGCCGATGCGGTGTTCCCCGGAGGCGAAAACCATGGCGCTGTGATACAGCTTCTCCGGGCTGCTGCCGAAGAGGATGTTGAAGCCCAGGGCGTTCTCCTGAGGCGCGATCTCCACCAGCAGATCCAGATCACCGGAGCGGCGGGCGGTGAAGGCCGGAGCGGCGGGCTTTTCGCCGTGGCCCAGGCCGAAGACCCGCAGGCCGGAGACACAGGGCTTCTGTCCGTAGGGCACCGCCATGTCGCCGAGGCGCAGGAAGCGAGCCGCAAAGCCCTCCTCCCGGACGATCAGATCGTGGCTCAGATCGGTCTGCGCGGCGGACTTGTCCTCGATGCCAAACCAGCTCTCTCCGTCGACGGAGCCCTCCAGCTTCCACTGGGTCAGGCCCTCGGCCTCCTCGATATACCGGGCCTGGGAGCCGGGGCGGATCTCGCCGGGGCAGGGAATGTCGATCTTATCGTCGGCGAAGTTCACCTGCACGGCGCGCACGTCAAAGACCCCGCCCAGATCCACGCAGAGCCACTCGTCCCGGCTGTTGGAGGCGGCCTGCCACCAGGTCTGCACGTTCTCCTCGGTGGCCTTCTCCGGCTCGTGGCCGGGCAGGTAGGAGGAGGCGGTGGCGGCCTTGCCCGCGCTCAGCAGCATCCATTCCGGCTGCCGCCAGGGATCCTGCCGCAGGCCGGAGACGGACAGGGGCCAGTCGCCGTAGCGCTGGTTGCAGAAGAGCTCCCCGTCGGCGTCGAAGCCCGCGGGCCACAGGCCCACACGGCGCTCGAAGTCGTGGTTTTTGGAGATGCGCATGGTGGCGGTGTGCCACCAGTTGCCCTGCTCGTCCTGCATGGTGGAGCCGTGACCGGCGCCGGGCAGGAAGCCGCCGGGCTTGTAGGAATAGGGGTTGTTCTCCGCCAGACGGAAGGGCCCCAGGGGGCTCTCGCCCACGTAGACGCCGTCGGAGTAGCTGTTGAACTGGGTGCCGGGGGCGGCGTACTGGAGGTAGTATCTGCCGCAGTGCTTGTCCATCCAGGCGCCCTCGATATAGGGCTTGTTGGAGAACATGCCCCGGATCAGAGGCTTGACCTCCTCGGGCACCATGCTCTCGGGAATGCCCTGGGCCTTGTGGAAGGCGGCGTACTTGGCGTCGATCTCCTCCTCGGTGGCGGGCAGCAGGCTGTTATTCTCGCCGACGCGCTCGTAGCCGATCTCGAAGGGATGGCCCTCCACCAGGGCTTTCGGCTCGGTTTTGGGCAGCATGGTCTCCGGATCCAGCTCCACGCCGTAGATGGGGGTGATGTTGGAGCAGCCCCAGTAGAAGTACACCCGGCCGTCGTCGTCCACGAACAGGTTGGGATCCCAGTAGGGGAAAGTCCCCTCGATCCTCTCATAGGGCCCGTTCAGGATATCCCGGGTGCGCCAGCGGTCGCAGTTGTGATCCCGGTTGGAGGCGCAGAAGTAGACCCAGCCGTTCATCACCCGCACGTCGGGGGCGTAGTCGTACAGGGGCAGCTCCTCCGGCAGCCGGTGGTTTTCCCAGTTCACCAGGTCATCGGAGACCCAGACCCCCAGGGTCATGGAGGCAAAGATGTAGTAGCGCCCCTCAAAGCAGATCATCGACGGATCCGCCGCCTCCCGGCAGATCTGCAGCTGGCCGTGACGACGGGGATCGGCATTGAACTGATAGCGGTAATTGACGTTCAGGGGATTACAGAAGTACTTCATCGTGATGTTCTCCTTTTTTAGCCTCATAGCTTCTTCCGTCGGGCAGAATGATGGTCGCGGGAACGGGCAGGCTGAAATCGAAGCGCAGCTTCCCGTCCCGGTATTCCCAGGCGCTGCGAATGATCCCCACCGGGGAGTGCCATTCAGCTTTCGCCCAGCCCAGCGCCTTGTCCGGGTACGGCCGGATCGTCAGCTTCCCGGCCTCCAGCCGGATGCCGCAGACGCCGCCGAAGAGCCAGCCGGAGATGGCGCCGTAGGAGTAGTGGTTCAGGGAATCGTGCACCGTGCCGTCTTCCCGCACGCCGTCCCAGGTCTCCCAGATGGTGGTGGCCCCCTTCTTTACGGCATAGAGCCAGGAGGGGCACCCGGTCTGCAGAAGCAGCCGGTAGGCCGTGTCGCTGTGGCCGTTTTCCGCCAGCACCCGGCACAGATCCGGGGTGGAGAGGAAGCCGGTGTTCAGATGGTATCCGTTTTTCACCACCAGCTCGTTGAGCGCGTCGGCGGCCGCGGGGATCTCGTCGCCGTCCAGCAGTCCGAAGGCGATGGGCCGGACGTACTCGCACTGCCGGGCGGATTCGATCCGTCCCTTCTTCACGCAGCAGCAGCGATAGGCTTTTCTGGCGTTCTCCGCAAGCTCGGCGTACTTCTTTTCCTCCTCGGGCTTGCCCAGGATCCCGGCGATCCGGCTCAGCAGCGCGGCAGAGCGGAAGAAGTAGGCCGTGGCTACCTCGGGCATGCCGGAGAGCATGACCTTCTTCATTTCCGCGCCGTTGTCCACGTCGGGCTGGCACCACTCGCCGAAGTGGAAGCCCTGGTCCACCAGGTATTTATGGTAGGGGTTCAGCAGGTTCTGGGGCCGGGTCTTGGCCGCCCGCTTCTCGCAGAAGGAGAGCCAGCGGCACATCATGTCGTAGTTCTCCTCCAGGATCTCTTTCTGTCCGTAGGCCTGATATAGGGCCCAGGGCACCAGCACACAGGCGTCGCCCCAGCCGGCGGAGCCCTGGAGCATGTTGGAGATCATGCCGCCCGCGTCGTTTTTCGGGGCGATGTTATGGACCAGGCCGTCCTCCCCCTGGAGGAAGCGGCACTCCCCCAGCCACTTGCGCAGCACCGGATAGCAGTCCATCAGGTACACCGCAGTGGGGGTGAAGGCCCCGGCGTCGCCGGTCCAGCCCGCCCGCTCCCGGGTGGGGCAGTCGGTGGGGATATCGCAGAAGTTGGAGCGCATGCTCCACAGGCTGTTGCGGAACAGCTGATTCACGTCCTCATTGCCGCATTCAAAAAAGCCGGTCTGAGGCATCTGAGAGTAGACGGCAATGGCGGTGAAGCCGGCCCCGGACAGGTCCGCGTCGGTCTCCACTTTGGCGTAGCGGAAGCCGAAGATGGTGAAGCGGGGCTTCCAGACGTTCTCCCCCTCTTTGCAGATATAAGTCAGCTTCTGGGGGATGCCGCCGTTTTTGTTCCGATCCCCGGGCTCGAAGTTCTTCTGGGTGAAGTTGCCGTTTTCGTCCAGGGTCTCCCCGTGCCAGAGGGTGATTTTCTGTCCGGCCCGGGCGCTCAGGCGCAGCTCGGTATAGCCCGCCAGGTTCTGGCCGAAGTCGATGACCGTCTCCCCGTTGGGGGTGGTCAGGAGCCTGCCCTCAAAGCGCTCCTGCTCCAGGATGGGCACGCTCTCGGTGGGGGCCAGGTTGGCAAAGCCGAAATCCCGGACCCACACGCTGTGCCAGTCCCGGATCTCCTCCCGCCGGGCGTCGTATTCCTCGCCCAGCTCGGTGTCGTTCAGGCGGGTGGGGCCCTCCTGGCTGGCCTGCCAGCTCAGGTCGCTGACCAGGGCGATCTCGCCGCCGATCTCCAGCTGGCACAGCAGGGCCAGGTCCTCGCCGTACAGGCAGCTCAGACCGTCGATGCCGTTGTTGCCGCGGTACCAGCCGTCGCCCAGGGTGACGATCAGCTCGTTCTCCCCTTCCCGCAGCAGCTCGGAGACCGCGTAGGCCTGCACGGTCAGGCGCTTGTTGTAATCCCCCACGCCCGGGGCCAGAACGAAGTCGCCCACCCGTTTTCCGTTCAGCACCGCCTCATACAGGCCGTGACAGGTGATGTAGAGGACGGCGTCCTCCGTCCGCTCCAGCGAAAAGCGCCTGCGCAGGACCGAGGCCGGCTGGCGCTCCGTCTTCTCATGGGGCAGCTCCGGGTCGATCCATCTGGCCTGCCAGGCGGCGGGCATCCGATCATGAATCAAGCTCATCTCAGATTCTCTCCTTCAGCCAGTTTGCACTCACTTCGATGCTCTTCAGGGGGTCTTTGTCGATCCAGTTCCGGTGGCTCTCCAGCACCACACCCCGGACACCGTTGGCCGCCGCGATCTCCCGCAGGCCCTCCAGATCCATGTTGCCGGTGCCCAGTTCCATGCTGTCGGCCTTCAGGATCGGCGTCATGGCCGGGCCGGCCTGGCGGCTGCCCCGGTCGGTCACGTGCCAGAGCTTCATCCGCTCCCCCAGCCTGCGCATCCAGAGCTTGGCGTCGGCGCCGCCGTCGGTGAACCAGAAGCTGTCGAACTCGAAGTTTACATAACTCGGGTCCGTGTCCTCCAGCAGCACCTCATAGGCCCTGAGGCCGGGCTTTACGGAGAGCAATTCCACGTTGTGGTTGTGATAGAGCAGCTCGATCCCCTGCCCCTTCAGCTTCTCCCCCGCCGTGTTCAGGCGGCGGGCCAGCTCCCGGACGGCGGTCTCGTCGCCGTAATCGAAGCGGTACATGCCGGTGATCACTACCGTGTCGGTGCCGAAGCGACCGGCCTCAGCGGCCACCGCCTCCCCTTCCCGTTCCAGGGAGCCCAGGTCGGCGTGGAGGCTCAGCACCTCCAGGCCGCTGTCCCTCAGAAGGCCGGGCCAGTCCAGCTTGCCGCCGTTGCCGGTGGGCATCCCGGCGGCCCGGGTCATCAGGCGCACCATCAGCGAGGAGGGATGGATCATGAAGCGATTGAGTTCAAGGCCGTCGTAACCGGCGGCCTTGATTCTGTGTAAAGTTTCCCGGGCCTGTGACTCGCTTCCCGTCACCGTGCCCAGCATGATCTGCTGTACTGCTTTTTTCATGTTCTCACCCAATGCTGTTCAGATAGTCCAGAAGCTGCTGCTCCATGACCGGGCACCACCAGTCCCGATAGCCGGCCTTGGTGGGATGGATCGCGTCATTCATGTACAGGGCCCGGGCGTCATCGTCGATGGCGTTGAAGACCTCGTCGGTCCACAGATCCAGCACGCCCAGACCCCATTTGTCCTGCAGCTCGAACAGGCGCTGGACCATGGCAGCGTATTCCGCGCTGTCGTAGCGAGCGTTGGTATAGAACACCACCGGGCAATTCCAGGTCTCCCGGGCGTAGGCGATGATGAACTCCATGGCCCCGGTGACGGTAGCAGTGTCGAAGGAATCTCTGTCGGTGCCCTGGCTGATCTCGCCAAGCGGCAGCTTCTTGGTTGCGTCATTGGTAGACAACTGGCACACCACCAGGGAATAGGGCGTGGTGGGATCCACATTCTTCAGCAGGCGCTGGACATAGGAGCTGCTGCCGTTGTCCACCAGGGTGGTCCCGCTGACGGCTTCCTTGGTGACCTCACAGCCCAGCCGGGCGGAGAAGTACTCCGGTATCCCTTCCCGGACGGAGGCCGCCCCGTAGGTCACGGAAGAGCCGAGAAACAGAACGCTTTTGCCCTCCAGGGGATTTCCCGGAAGCGGCTCCACCTGATCCATGCTATACTCCGGGGCGTTCCCGGGGAGCTTTCCCATCCGGATATCGCCCAGGCCTTTGAACAGACCCCAGCTGAACCGATAGCCAATGAAGAGATTTTCCAGGAGGAGCAGAACTACGATGATTCCAATGATCCACATGGCCTTTTTCTTCTTTTTCATGTCCTGTTTCCTCTTATTTCTTCTTATTTTTTGATCCCCTGCAGAATCCGGTTGAGCTGTTTGATGCTCTCCTCGTCGGCACCGCCCTGCTTGAGAAGGCTCAGCATGGTCATGCGGCCCATCATCCGCTGCAGCGCGGGGTTATCCTTCACCGCGTCGGCCACGTCGCCCCGCTCGGAGGCGCCCCTGGCCATCATGGCGTCCACGATGGCGCCGGCCTGGGGGTTGGATCGGATCTCGCCCAGGGTGTCGCTCACGGAGAAGCAGCTGGGATCCACGTCGTCGGCGTCGAACCAGTTGGTGACGGAGGCGGCGGCCTTGTTGAAGATGTAGCTCTCGTCCGGCTCAGATCCCCGGCGGATGCACATGGTATCGCTGCAGCCCTCCGCCTCGGCCCGGATCAGATGCTCGCCCAGCAGGGGGATGCGGAAGCGGAACACGGTCTCGCCGCGCTGCGTTCCGATCAGGGTGCCGTCCACGTAGAGGCGAACCTCCGGCTGGTTGGAATAGACCTTGATCTCGGTCTCCTCCTCGCAGCGGTTAACATAACGCTTGCCGCAGAGATGGGCGAAGGGTTCCGTTTTGTTCCAGGCGGCCTTGTAGAGATAGAAGGCGTCCTTGCGCAGAGAACGGTCGAAGGTCACCAGACCCTTCTGGTTCTCGCCGTGCTTGCCGCCCTCGTCCCGGCCGTCGGCGGCGAAGTCGAACAGGTTCCACACATGGGTGGCCCAGAGGTAAGGCCGGGCCTGGATCATCTTGAGCATGTGCTCGTGGTACAGGGCCTGGTACTCCTCGGTGTAGTCGCCCTTTTCGGGCCGGCTGCTGTGGAAAGCGGGGTTGGCGTCGGCGCCGTATTCCGAGAAGCCGATGACCCGGTCGGGGTATTTGTCGTGGTACTCGTCAAAGAACTCGTCGGTCTGCTCCAGCTCGCCCAGGTACCAGCCGAAGTACAGGTTGTAGCTGTTGATATCCGGGATCTCCAGGATGGGGCTGTCGATCTCCAGCATGAACACGTCGGCCATGGTGGTGAGCCTGGTGGGATCCATCCGGTGGCACAGCTCGTTGAGAGCCCGGTGGTTTTCCAGCAGCTCCTCGTTCACGGCGCTGGCCGCGGTGATCTCATTGGACAGGCCCCAGACGGCGATGCAGGGGTGGTTATAGCACTGGGTGATCAGCTCCCGCATCTGGTCGAGCGTGTTCTGCCGCCCGCCGGACATGTGCATGGTGATGTACGGGATCTCCGCCCAGACCACGATGCCGTTCTCGTCGCAGAGATCGTAGAACTCCTGGGCGTGCTGATAGTGGGCCAGGCGCAGGGTGTTGGCGCCCAGCTCCCGGATGATGGCCATATCGGCCGCGTGATCCTCATAGCTGAGGGCGTTGCCCTTGCCCTTGAGATCCTGGTGCCGGCTCACGCCCCGGAGGGGATAGCTGCGGCCGTTGAGGAAGAAGCCCTTCTCGGGATCGCAGGCAAAGACCCGGCAGCCGAAGCGGGTGCGGATGGCGTCGCCGGAGGGAAGTCTGGCCTCGGCGGTGTAGAGATAGGGGTCCTCCGCGCCGTCCCAGAGGTGGACGTTCTCGATGGTGAACACGGCCGTCTTCTCCACGGTCCTGGTCTCGCCGTTTACGGTGATGTCGACCGATTTGCCGTTGTGCCAGGTCTCCACGGTGACCGTGGCGGTCTTCTTCTCCAGGTCCACCACCGGCGTGACCTTGATGCCCGGGGTGCCGTCCTTGAGCAGCTCGAAGTGCTCCGCGGGAACCGAGATCAGATTCACCGTCCGGTACAGGCCGCCGTAGAAGGTGAAGTCCGCCTTCTGGGGGTACACAACCGTATTATCCTCGTTATTGACGGAAATGGCAAGGATATTTTTCTCCCGCAGCTTCCCGGTGAGCTCCACCCGGAAGGTGGAATAGCCGCCTTCATGACGGGCGAGCTTCTCGCCGTTGAGCCAGACCTCGGCTGTCATGGCGGCGCCGTTGACTTCCAGGAACAGCCTCTCCCCGGCACACTCCTCTTCCGTCAGCTCCCGGACGTACCAGCAGGTGCCCCGGTGGTAGTCGTTGCCGCCGTCCTGGCCGTCGACGGCGTTCCAGGTATGGGGCAGGGTCACTTCCTCGCCCCGGGCGGCCCAGTTCAGAGCAGTCTCCGCGGGGACGGCGGCCTTGAGAAACCGCCATCCCTCTGTCAGCGTGGTAATCGTACGCATCATTCTTTGTGTCCTTTCGGATTATTCGGCCATCTCAGCCTTGGCTTCGGCCTTCTTGTCGGCGATGCGCTTCTGGACCTCTACCATCTCGGCCTTGCCCAGATTGCAGGTGCGCATGGCCCACAGGGTGCACAGCCAGCCCAGAATGGCCAGGCCGTAGCGCAGGAACATGGTGACCCAGAAGATGGCGCCGGTGGGCGTGTCGCCGGGCTGGGGCATGGTGTTGGTGTAGCCGATCAGGGCCACGCAGCCGGTGGCGATCAGAGCGGAGAAGGAGGAGACGATCTTGTCCACCAGGCTGTAGGTGCCGGAAACCACCGCGGGGATGTACTTGCCGGAGCGGTCCAGCTCGTAGTCGATGATGTCCGCCATGAAGGCCGTGTTGGCGGTGGTGCCGGCCATCATGAAGCCGTTGCAGATCAGTGTGAGCAGGATGTAGAGGACCATGGTCAGGCCAAGGTTTGCGATGGTGTGGGTGCCAACGGTGTACCAGGTGACGGTAAAGAAGGCGATGATGGCAAGGTTTGCGTAGATGCAGTACTTGGCCCAGTTCACAATGGATTCCTTGTTGCCGTGCTTGCCGCAGTAGCGGGCGCCAATGATGGCAAAGATGATGGAGGGGAGCATGCCGCCCACGGACAGGTAGGTGGCGATGGTCATGTTGCCGATCAGGATACCGGAGAGCATGGTGCCCACGATGGCGGCGGAGCCGGCCTGCTGGGCGATCTTGTCGGAGGAGGCGGCGATGATGTAGGCCTGCAGGGGCTTGTTCTTGGAGAGCACCGCCCACATATCCTTCCATTTCAGCCGCTCGCCGGACTTGTTGGTGCCCTCGAAGTTCTCAGGCTTGTCATAGGCGGAGATGCCGATGCAGACCAGGATGACCCCCACCAGGGAGACGATCACGGTAAAGGCGGCCGCGGCAGTCAGGTAGGCCTGGCTGTAGTTGACGGCATAGCCGCCGGCTTCGGTGACGGTGATCTGGCCGTACTTGGGCAGCAGCACGGTATTGAGGATGATGGTGAAGGCCATGGGGACCAGGTAGTTGAACACGGTCTGCCACACGCCCACGGTGGGGCGTTGCTTGGGATCGTTGGTCAGCAGGGCGGGCAGGGTCTGGGCGGTCATGTTCACGATGGTGTAGCCGATGACGTAGATCATGTAGGTGATCAGGAACATGGGGATGCCGAAGCCCTTGCTGGCCGCCCAGGAGAACATGGCCATGATGCCCAGGGACTGGATCGCCCAGCCGAGGAGCATCAGGGGACGGATCTTGCCCCATCTGGTGTTGACCCGGTCATACAGGAAGGCCAGCAGGGGGTCGGTGATCGCGTCAAAGATTCGGGTGAAGGTCAGCAGGCCGCCCACGATCAGGGTGGAGATGCCGAAGCCGATGCTGGGGAGTAGATGGCCATGCCGTTGAGGGCGTTGCAGGCCACCAGAATGATCTGCCACAGTTTTGCGCGGCGATACTGCACGCCGTCGATCTCGCTCTGGGTCAATTTTTCCTTTGCCATAAGTCGTTCCTCTTTTCTCAGTTTTCAGGGACTTCTCCCCTGTTTCTGCGTTCATTGTAAAGGAGAGAACGGGATCCGTAAACTCAAAAACTCGGAGAAAATTACAATAATTCGGGAACCTTTCTTGTGCTGCTCCCGGCACTGTGGTAGAATGGATCCCAGGGGGGGATGCACATGGATCAACAGATGACCCGGGCCGAACAGAACCTGCTGCTGCTGCAGTCTTTCATCTCCAGCGGAGAGAAGCTCTACGTCTGGAGCTACGACGCGGAGGGGCGCTTCATCGCCACCTCCTGCCCGGAGAGAGAACGGGCGGTCCTGGACCAGGGCTTCGGGATCCTGGGCGGGATGGAGAAGCTGCTGCAGTACGCCGGGGAGCGGGACAATGCCCGGCCCCGGATCATAGGCTCCCCCATCGGGATGCAGTGGGCGCTCAGCTATGAGTCTGAGCGCAGCCGTCGGCTGATCTTCGTGATCGGTCCGGTGTTCTATACCGCCCCCACCGAGCGCCAGCTGCGTCTGGCGCTGCGCCCCTACACCCACAGCCGGGAAAACGCCGCCTGGTCGGTGGAGCTCTTCCGCCTGCTACCGGAGCTTCCGGTGATGTCCTATGCCGTCTTTACCCGCTACGTGCTGATGGTGCACAACACCCTCACCGGGCAGCAGCTGGGGCTGGACGCGCTGGACGACGGAGATTCGTGGCGGGGACGGGGACGGGAATCGTCGGGGCCAGTCCCGCAGCGGGATCGGGACAAGATCTACCTGGCCGAGCGGGCCATGCTTCAGATGGTGCGCAACGGGGATATCAACTACCAGAACATCTTCCAGAATGTGGTCAGCGGCAGCCCGGGAGTGCCGGTACAGGGTCAGGACCCACTGCGCCAGGCCAAGACCAGCATCATCGTCTTCACCTCTCTGGTCTGCCGCGCCGCCATGGAGGGCGGGCTGAGCCCGGACGTGGCCTACTCCCTGGGGGACTCCTACATCCAGTCCGTGGAGGACTGCCGGGATTCCGGAGAGCTCTCGTCTCTGGCTTATACCATGTACCACGATTTTGTCTACCGGGTCCACCACCTGCGCACCAATCCCAACTACTCCCACGCCATCCAGAAATGCTGCGATTACATTGAGCTGAGCCTGGACCGGAAGATTCGGACCGCGGAGCTGGCAGCCCTGGTGGGTTATACCGAATACTATCTGACGGAGAAATTCAAGAAGGAGACCGGCCAGTCCGTCAGCAGCTATATCCGCTATGCCAAGGTGGAGCGGGCCAAGGTCCTGCTGGAGTCCACGGAGCTGAGCGTCCGGGAGATCGCCGAGCAGCTGGCCTTCAACACCGTCAACTATTTCATCCAGAGCTTTCGGGAGACCACCGGCTACACCCCCGCCCAGTACCGGAAAAAGTTCCGCTGAAGCCCGGACAGACCGAGCGCCCGGGGATCCGTCCTTTGACAGATCCCCGGGCGCTCCCGTTTTGTTTTATATCTCTCTCGCTTCCCGGCGGTTCAGCTCGGCCTCCACCTTGTTGAGCGTATCGAAGAAGCGCTGCGTGGCCACCGCCGGGCCCATCAGCAGCAAACCGAACACGTTCCAGTCGAACATGTGCCGGAAGGAGGTCAGCTTTCCTTCGATCCCCAGTTCCAGCGCCCTGGCCTTCAATTCCTCGGCGATCCTGGCCATCCAAACCAGGGTATAGACGAACAGGGTGGGGATGCCCAGCAGGTAGGCCACCCAGTAGCGCTGGGTCCGCCTGCCCAGGATCTCGTCCAGCTCGTCCTGAAGGCCCAGCTGCATATAGACCAGGAAGAACAGGCCCGCGGTGAAGAAATCGAGGAAGCCCAACAGAAAGCCGGGCCGATGGGTGTGTTTAAATCTCATTTCCCTCGCTCCTCTCCGCGCCGGCTCCGGGCGCATTGGGGCCTCTCCGGTCCGCCATTCTCTCTCCCCTCATCGCTCAAAGATCACACCGCCGGCCTGGGTGGGATGGTCCACGTAGACGATCTCCCCGGCGTCGCTCCGGTAGCGCAGGATCTTCCACACGATCAGGATATCCCCCGCCGCCGAGTCCGTCATGACGACCCCCAGCAGCATCAGGCTTATGGAGCCCGTCAGGATCCCCGCCACCATGGGAATCAGCCCAAGCAGCACCAGGGGCATCAGCGCGCCGAAGATATACTGCCCCTTCGCCAGAGGCACCCGGCAGGTGCAGTAGGGGGTCAGGTACTGCTTCATAAAGCCGAATTCAATGTCCTTCCAGTGCCGCGGGGTAAAGATCGACCAGCTCAGCCCGTGGATCAGCTCATGGGCTACGATCAGGGCCACGAAAAGCACCAGAAACAGCAGCGGGTTGAGGCTGCGCAAGCTCTCTCCCCGGTCGGGCCCGCACAGCAGAAGCAGCCCGAAGCCCAGGATCAGCAGTGGGATCAGCAGTACGACGGCAAAAATGTTCGCCTTGACGATGCTCACCGTCAGCTCCTTCCGACGCCAGCCCTGGGAGAGCATGGTCTCGGACAGCGCTTCAAAGACCCGGAGGCGGCGCTGCTCCGCTTCGGACAGCTTTCGGTTTTTCTCCTGTTCGTCCGTATTGCCGCGGACGGTTTTTTTCTCTCTCATTCTTCAGTTCCTTTCTGCAAACGTCCGGGCCTGTTCCAGCCAGCCCAGCAGTTCTCCGTCCAGCTCTTCCTCCGAGCCGATCACCAGATGGACGGTCCAGCGCCCCGGACGGATTTGGCTCTGGGCCGCGACCCGGGGCGAATCCAGCGGCCCGGGCAGGCCCAGGCTCAGGGTGAACCAGGCCGCCGGCAGTTCCGCCTTTCGCTTCACCCGGGCAAAGGAGACACAGGCGAACACATAGCGGGCGGAATAGCTGATCTGCGTCTTTTTGACCCGCCTGTGCGTCTCCGGGAAGCGCCGGAACAGCAGCTGCTCAAAGGCCAGGATCAGCGGCAGCGCCGCCGAAGGCCCGTCCGGGAGCTGTAGCGGCTCCAGGTCCGTATTGTCCATAGCGCCTCGGCCCTCCTTCCCCGCAAATCAGGTGATCTCGTTGAGCTTGCGCTGCAGCTGGTCCAGATCGCTTTGCGTGAAGGAATCCGGATCCACGCCGTAGGAATAACAAGCGCTGCGAAACTCCGCCGTATCGATGGTATCGTTGGGACTCCGGGCCAGGACCCGGGCCACCCGGTTCACAAGTCCGGTGCTGGTGTCCATCAGGCCATAGTCCTCCATCATGGCAAGCTGCCAGTCTTCAAACATCACGATCCCCTCCTCAAAACAGATCCAGGCTGCTGTCCAGGTAGATCTCCTCCCGGACCTTCAGCTGATATTCCGGCCTGGTCAGGTAATACAGCAGAAGCTCCAGAACCACGGCGCTGCCCAGGCTCCGGCCCTCGAGCTTAAACTGGCTGAAGCCCCGGGGCAGGTAGTCCTTCCGGATCTCCCCGATTCCGATGAAGCCCGGGTTTTCCATGGCGTCGGAGAAGCGATAGCCTCTCGCCGCCGTGGGCGAGGCGCAGATATGATCCGGGCAATCCTCCCCCAGGCTTTTCCGGCTGACGTTCTCGTAGCAGGCCCTCCGGTCCGGGCAGCCGAACCAGCAGCACTCGTTGCAGAGAAATTCCAGCTTCTCTTTTTGGCTCTCCGGCAGAGTATCCAGCCGGTCAAAGGCCCTGTTCAGCCGAAAATCCGGCACCACGAAGCGGAATTCCGGCCGGGCCAGCTCCGCCTCCAGAAGGCGGAAATCCGTCAGCACCTTGGTGGTGGAGGAGACGAAGTAGAAGTCGGGATAGTTCCGCCGCAGATATTCCAGCAGCAGGTCCGAGCTCAGGATCACGCCGCCGGGAACCCCGCCGCTGTGCTCGAACAAGGCGCAGAGGCGGTTGCACTCCCGGTCCGCCAGATGCTCCTTCCGGAGCAGGGAGTTGGAAAAGGTGAGCCGGGCGGAGATCCCGGTATCCCGCAGCAGCGCCGCGGCCTCCTCCGGCCGATCCTCCCCGAAGCCTACCCGGCCGCCGCCCCAGAGGCAGCCGGCAGGGGCCCCGTAGATGGAGCCGATCTCACACCAGTCGTAGAAATACTCCCGGTGCTCCCGATACAGCGGCAAAAACCGGCGGTACAGCTCACAGAACTCGAACAGGCCCGGGAGATGATAGATCGCTTTCATCGCTTCGCTCTTTTCTTACAGCAGTAGTACTTCCGGTCGGAGACCCCGCTCATCCACCCAGGGCAAAGAGCCCTCCGGCCCCTCCCGAATGGAGGAAAAGCACCCGCTCGCCTTCGGCGAAAGCGCCCTCCTCCGCCATCTCCAGCAGTCCCGCGAAGGCCTTCCCCGTATAGACCGGATCCAGGAAAATTCCTTCCCGCTCCGCCATCAGCGCCACCGCGGCGTTTCCCGCCGGCGAAGGGATGGCATAGCCCGGCCCGCACATGTCCCGCAGGGCATAATCCCGGGGCGTGATCTCGATGGGCGCCTCCAGCAGCTGCGCCGCCTGCCGCATCAGCTCCGGCGTGATCTGATCGAAGGGATCGGTGTCCACCATCATCCCGTGGACCTTCGTCCCCGGCAGGAAGAGCTTGGCGCCCAGGGCCAGGCCCGCCATGGTCCCGCCGCTGCCCTCCGCGCACACGATATGGTCGAAGTGCAGCCCCTGTCCGGCGATCTCCCGGGCGCAGTCCACATAGCCCAGGGCTCCCAGGGCGTTGGAGCCGCCGCAGGGGATCTTGTAGTAGGGTCTGCCCAGCTCTCTGCCGATCCGATCCATCTCCTCGTAGATGTCGGCATAGTCGTCGGTATCCACGAAGCGCACGTCGGTCCCCATCAGCCGTTCCAGCAGCTGATTGCCCACGCACGCGGTCACGCCGCGCTGTTTGAGCACCAGGATCGCCTTCATCCCCAGCTTGCCCGCGGCCGCGGCGGTCAGCATGGCGTGATTGGACTGGGCGCCTCCGGTGGTAAACACGATCTCGGCCCCCTGGGCTTTGGCCTGGGCCAGCAGGAATTCCAGCTTCCGGATCTTGTTTCCGCCCAGCCCGAGCCCGGTCAGATCATCCCGCTTGATATACACCTCCCGGCCCAGCAGCCGGCTGATCGATTCCAGCTTCCGGATCGGCGTGGGGAAGATCCCCAGGCTCACCCTGGGAAAGCTGTCGAGGCTTTTCATCTGATTTGAGACTCCCTTCTTCACTGTTCGCTGTTCCCGGACCGGGACTCAGCCCATATAGGCGTCCTCGGCTGTATTGCGGAAGTCCTGCCTGGAGAGCCACTCCCGCTCCTCGTCCGTCTCCGGAATGTCGATGCGCTCGATCTTGAAGATGACCGGGCGGGTGCCGTCGTTGCAGCAGGCGATCATCATGCGGTCGTCATTGGTCCAGCCCTTCATAATGGAGCCGCCCTGCAGGGCCGCATACACATAACGGCTGACGGCATCCCAGGCCTCGCCGCAGAATTTGCCGTTCATGAGATGATAGAAGTCGTCCTGCTGGGGCGTGCGTCTGAGCAGGAAGGTATCGCCCTTTTTGAAAAACGGGCAGGGGCCGGACCCGGGATCGGCCAGATAGGCCTGCTGATATTCCGGGAAGCATTTGGTGTCCAGCACCGTGATCCTGCATTCGTGTTTCATATCATTTTCCTCTCTTTGCGGACGATCTGCCGAATGGCGTCCGCGTACCGGTCCGCATGGTTGATGGAAAACTCTCCGTGCCGCAGCCCCGACAGACGATGCAGCCTGCACGACGGAAGCGCGCGGCAGATCGCGTCCGCGGAGCGCAGGATCTCGCCGGTCTCCTTTTCTCCGACAGCAACATGCACCTCCGCCCCGGTATCCCGGAAAGAAGTCTTCAATGCATAGGAGGTGTTCGCCTTCATAAAGGCGATCATGTCCCCCTTCCGGATCCGGCAGGTGTCCCGGTAGTAGTCCTCGAAAAGCTCCGGCTTGATGTGCAGGGACTGAAACTGCAGCCTGGAAAAGGCCCTGTTTTGAATCAGTCCGTAGCTGCTGCCGAAGGCCGGGCCGATCAGTGCGTTCGTCAGCCCGGACGGGAGCACGGCCGCGCTTTCGACCAGGGCATAGGAACAAAGCTCCGCGCGCTGCGACAGCATTTCCAGCAGGATCTGCCCGCCCAGCGACAGTCCCCCGATCAGCAGAACGGAGCCGCCGAGCCGCTCGTCGATGAAGGAAAGGAGCTCGGAGGCATTGTCCTCGATCGTCGTAAACGGGCGATTGCTTCCCGCGTGGCCGTCCAGGATCGGAAGGATCACACGGTATTCTTCCTGCAGCTTTTCCGCGGCCTCTCGATAGTTCCACCAGGACAGGCCCCCGCCGTGGAGCAGCAGGAGCGTCTGCTCCTGTTGGGCGCCGTATTCATGAAATTGCACGGCTGATTCACCCTTCCTTCCTGGGCGGACTCCATACGAACAGTCCCTCCGCCATGGCCAGCGCCCGGACCTTGTCCAGCAGCGCCGCACCCGGATCATAGACCGTCAGGTAGGTGTCGTTGTGGTCGTAGTCGATCATCGCGTTCTGCCGGGGAAATACCGCCCGGAGGAAATTCTTTCCGGAGAGCCCGGCCACCCGCTCCGCGAAGTTCTCCGGCTCCGGATTCGTCTCCCAGGACGCGCCGAAATCGAAGGACGCCGCCATGTCAAAATAGCAGTTCAGCCGCAGAAGCAGCTCGGCGTACCGGCGGCGCAGGGGGACGATCCGCGGCCGCTGCCGGAAGTAGCGCTCCACGGCGGCATACTGCCCGGCCGCGTCCGCGCCCACCTGCTCGGGCAGAATATCCACGATCCAACAGGGGCCCTCCAGAAGTTCTTCCACCAGATCGTCATAGCGGCGCGGATCCGCCCGATCCTCTTTGTCCCGATTGCGATTCATGCTCTACTGCTTCCTTCTTTCCCGATCGTGATCACGACGTGGAGCGTGTCGCCCTTGCCCAGCGCCTGGCGGATCGCTTTCCGTACGCCGATCACATAACAGACCGAGCCATCCGGGTTTTTCACGCCCATGTTGACGATGCTGCCGTCATAGGGAATGCCGTCAAAGCCGGCGTGTACCTTCATCCTCCCCTTGCCGAACTCCCGTCGGAGGTCCCAGGGGAAGGCCACCCAGGCCCCGCCGCTGTCGGGCTCGACCTGCAGTACGGCGTCGTATTCGTATTTCATCTCGCTCATTTTCTGTTCCGCTCCCAGCTCCAGCGGGCGATCTCGGCGATCAGCCCCAGGGGCAGCTCGCGGTTGTTGGGGAGCTGGATCGCGCCCTTGCTGGTCTTGTATTCTGTCAGAAGCGGCGCGAAAAACTCTACAGCCTCCGCGCCGGGATACAACCCGATGTGGGCCTTCGCCGGGGCAAAGTGAATGAGGTTGCGGCCCTTCCAGAAGGTAGGCATCCCCCAGGACAGGCGCTCCTCCGCCTCGGGGATCGCGGCGCGGATCGTATCGTAGACCGCGTTCAGCCTGGGCCGGATGCTCTCGTCCCGGCTGTCAATGTATTCCCGGATGGTCATGGCGTTTACCCCCTTGCTCAAATCAGGATCCCGTCGCAGTGGTCGATCTCGTGCTGGATGATCTGTGCCGTAAAGCCCGTGTAGGTCTTGAGCCGGGTCTCAAACCGCTCGTTCCGGTACCGCACCTTGATGGAACGGTATCGCTTGGCCCTGCGCGTTCCGGGCAGGGACAGACAGCCCTCTTCGGCCTCAAAAGCCCCGGAACACTTGAGGATCTCCGGATTGAACATCACGGTCGCGCCGCCGTTGTCGTCAAAGATAATGATCCTCCTGGCCACGCCGATCATATTGGCCGCCATGCCCACGCAGCCGTCCCGGTGCGCCTCAAGCGTGTCCCGCAGATCCTGCGCGACCGGCAGATCCGCCGCTGTGGCCGGCGCGGATCTCTGCGAAAGAAAGATCGGGTCTTTCATAATGGGTCTGATCATCGTGTTTCCTTCCCTTCCGACCTTCACAGTCTCTGTTCATTGGCGTGGGCGTACAGGATCCGTTTCGGGTGTCGGCTCAGGATCTGCTCCCAGTCGCTTTTCAGCCCGGGGTTTGCGTCATAAGCCTCCAGGTACGCAAGCGGCTCCAGGTCGCCCACAAGGCAGCTCCCATCGTCAAGGATCAGGGAAACGCTGTCCTCGCTGTGGCTCGGCGTGGGGAGGATCTCGCCGTCGATGCCAAGCGCCTTCAGGACCTCCCGGCTCCTTTCGCAGGAGATGACCGTCGCCGCGTTTTCATCCGCCGCCCGGTAAGACAGCCGCCTGTCCCGGGCAAAGATCCCGTCCGGGACGTGCACGAACGGACGCTGCACGTCCACGATCAGCAGCTTCACGCCGAGCTGCTGGAGCTCGCCGGCCAGGCCCATGTGATCCGGATGATAATGGGTCACCAGCAGGGCCGTGATCGCCTTCAACTCGATCCCGGCCGCTTTGATCGCCTTGAAAAACTGCGGCAGCGTCCCGGCCCAGTCCGTGTCCACCAGCAGACCGCCGTCTGCTCCCGGGATGTAAAACGTATTGGTGTTGCCGTATCGGAGCTTTATCATCCTGCGCCTCTCTCATTCCTTTTCCCCGAAAAACTCATCTTTTGTGATCTCCCGGGTATTGTCCGTCTCCTCTCCGGTAAGGGCATTGTATTTATAGTCGGTGTCGTAGTAGTGCCCTTCCATGGGCTTCTGCCTATGTTTGTGAAATGCGACTGCAAACAGGGAGATAAAGGTCCCGACAGCGCCTGTAACACCGATCCCCAGCAGGACCGCGGCCAGCGTTCCCGGATGGATCATAAGCAGTATGAGTCCAAGAAAGACGCCGAAGAAGAACAGATAGCCGAAGGTCTCTATCAGGCGTTTTTCGCTCTTTGTCGTCTGCCAGCTGCCCGAGGCGTGGAACGCCTTTCCCTTGCAGCGCCGGTAAAGCGGCATTTCGATGCGGGCGCCTTCCTGTATTTTTTCGCGCACGGTGCTTTCCGCGGTTTTGGAAATGGGTTCGTTCATATCGTTCCTCCACTCACCTCAATATGACAGGCAATGCCTGATGGCCAAAAGCCCGACGGTCCTATGCTCTTGCAGATACGCTTGCCTTGTTTATCGCTGCCCGCCGTCTGCCCGGCAAGCCGGGAGTTGTCTGAAGTACGGATACGCCCGCTGCTTATCCTATCACAGGCCGAATGGCTAATCCGCCGCCTCGAACTCACCTGCCTATGCCGATGAAGCTCTGGATCCAGCGAAACCGCAGCGCATGATCCGCGGGTTTTTATTGCGCAGTAAGGTAGGCCGTCTTGACGACTCCGTCGCTGATCTCCACTTCAAAGAACATGCCGGAATCTTTTCTGCTCTCCAGAAGTTCTGCAAATTCTTCCTTCGAAATGATTTGATCTCCGACTTCCGTGCCCTTCCGATACTCGGTTTGCTCATCCACTTTAAAAATATGCGTCAGGTCAGAGGAGATGGTGATCGAATCCTGGCCCTTAAAGTTCCTGTAATCCATGGAGCCGCACGCTCTCAGTTCATCCCCTTCCAGGGACGCCTCATAGACGATTCTGTAGAAAACGCCATACTCGTTTGTGGTGTCGATCAGATCCCTGTCAGAGGCCAGGAGGAACGCGCTCATAAAGCCGTCTGCCGTTTCATATTCAACCGGCGCAGAAGGCTCCTGCTCAGAAGGAGAACTCTCGTTCATCTGCCCGGCCTGATTTGACACTTCCGGCGATATTGTCGTCTCCGCTCCCATCGTCTCGGCCGGCGCGCTTGGCTCCGCCGTGTTCCCTTGGCCGCATGCGGTTAAGAGCATGGCCAGGCATAAAATGGTCAGTACTACTGTTTTTTCCTTTTTCATAAACATCAATCGTTTCTCCTCCATAGCAGCATATTTTTATGATTCCTCCATGGGTTCTTCCAAAAAAGCGGAATCTGCTTGCTTTCCTTAGCGCTTGAAGGTCAAATCATTCAATTCCAGGACGATTTCGCACATGACATCGGCACCATACCCGAGGAAGAACGACGGCAGGCGCGGGATCCGGGAAACGCCGACGCTCTCCGCTGTCTGAACAGCCCTGTCCGTATGGTAATTGCTGCTGATCAGCACGACCGGTTTATCGGACTCGATGATCTGCGCTGTGTTTTGGAAATTGTCTTTGGCGCTCTCCGCCTGATCCTCAAGAATCATCCGATCTTCCGTCACACCGCGCTCAGATAGAATTTCATACATGACAGCCGCTTCCGTGCGCCTGACCCGTTTTCTCTTACCTCACGATGCTCATGTAGGTGTTATACAGTTCGCTGATAGCGTCCCGGATCCGGATATAGGTGTCTCTGATATCTCTGTGATCCGACAGAAGAAGATAATCCTCGGATCTGATCAGATCCATCAAGCTCTTCTTGCTTTCGTATTCTTTGACCGGGTCGGAAACCGTTTCTGTTTCTATCTTTTCTAGATAAGCTCGTAAAAATTCCAGGTATCTTCCGTCCAGTTCTCTTTCCTGACAAAGCTTTCTGAGACGTTGATAATAAGAACAAATGTCCCCGGCGATAAACCTGCTCCAGTATTGCGGCTGTTCTTTCGCATATCCGTGATCAAACGGTGTGTTTACATCATTGCCCGATACCAGGATCCTGCGCCTGTAACAGTTCTTCAGTTTCCGGAATATTTCCCCGCTCATTCCGGTAAAAGCGGAAAAGTCCTTGTGAAGTATGCTTTCCACGACGGCTGTGTTCGTCTCTATGTCACCAATCTTGGTTTCTGAGATCCAATACGGATAGGAGCCGTCCATACTGCCAAGCAAAACCAGCGTTTCGTCATCCGGCAGATATGCGAACTCAAGGAGCCTTTTCCTGCTCAAATCCTGTCTATATCCCGGTTTGACCAGCCCATAACGGGAAACCAGATTGAGATCCCTTATATCCTTTTCATCTTCATCTCGTTTTCTGAACCGTTTCATGTGTTTGCCTCCCGCAAATTTCGAGCTGTCAAGATGAAGTATACCATAAATCTCAGGCTTTCGGAAGACGCTTTCTCATGACTCTATGGCGCCGCGCCTTATGGCGTTTCCCCATCTGATAGCCGCCTCTGCCTGCAGGAGATGCGCGTTGCCTCCCTCCGATCATGGAAAAACCGGATCACGCCGGGCGTGAAAACAGCGTCAGCCCGTTTGACTGACGCTGTTATGATCCTTGCTCCATTCTCTCACAGCCACTTTTTTCTTTTGAAAAGGATCAGGCAGCAGACGATTACCGCAACGCTCAACACAAGAACGGCCAGGTAACCAAAACGCCATTCCAGCTCGGGCATGTATCGAAAATTCATTCCGTACCATCCCGCGATGAGCGTCAGCGGCATAAAGATGGTCGTAATGACGGTAAGCAGCGTCATGGTCTTGTTCTGACGAACTTCCAGCTGGGTATTGTGAAGATCCCGTACCTGGATCGTATAATCGCGCAGGGACGTTGCCGTGCTGTGCCGCCTGATCATATAATTCATGAAAAGGTGGATATAGCGCAGATTTTCCTCCGTAAAGAAGCCGTTTTCATTCTCCTCCAGTTCCTGCGTCATATCGATGAGCTGCTCATAGTGCACAAGCAGTCTGCGGATATCGCTGCAAATCTCGTTGACCCGCGCCAGATTCCCCTGCCCGTCGGGGGTTAGGACCTCGTCTTCGATTTGATTCAGCTCAGATTCATAGCGCTCCAGGATCGACAAGTCACGTACAACGATCTGTTCCAGAAAATCATGCAGGAAGCGTTCCAGGCTTGGCTCCCTCCATCGCTTGGTGCGGCGGATGGAATCGATCATCTGTTCCGCTTTGCCGCTGTCATCAATAAAAACGATGCCTTTTTCATCCAGGGCGAAGGCAAAGCAGAATTCTTTCCCTCTCAGATCTTCCCGGTCGGGGATCTGAAAAGATCCGGTCAGCGAGTCATAGTTGACCTCCGCTTTGGTGTTGTGGATATCCCGGGTATCCAGCTCCAGATCGATCCCCATATCGAAGCTCTCCCGCTCCCGCTCCCATTCAGGCGTCGTCAGCACGGCAACGAACTGCGCGGCCGGTTTTCCGAGAATATCCGGCTTTTCACAAGGCTGTATGGTCTCTTTCAATAAGTAATAGCTCATAGATATATTTCCTTTATGATTGATCCAATGATAAAGCTGTTGCCGTCCTCAGTCGGCCGCAGAATCTTCCATCTTCGGTTCCTGAATCGGCTGCCGTTTTGCCCACTTGTTGATTTTTACGATCATGAATATGGTAAGCCCGATCAGCAACAGCGCGGAAGCGAGGACAAGCACAAAAAACAGATCATCCATCGTGAGGGCGGAAATGGAACTGTCAAACAGCGTATGCAGAAGTGCGGGAATCATGACGGCCGGAAGGTAGTAGCCTTTCTGTCCCGATTCCAGCGCCTTTCCGATGAAGAACCCCATGATAGCGCCAAAGGTAAAGTGGAAAGGAGTAACGGCCCGGAATATTGCCGTGAGCAGGTCACCGTTGACGTAGGTGATATCTTCCAGCAGCTGAAAACCGACGCCTATGATCCCGCCGCAGATCACCAGATCCAGCCATGTTTTCGCGAATCTTTTCTTTCTGGTAGCGAGCTGAATGAACAGAAACCGGCTCAGTTCCTCCACCGCTCCGATCGACAGGAAAGTACCGGCAAAGGTTGACCAGTATGTTCGGTTGGAACTTCTTGAGCGAATTTCTTCCAGACTGTTCTTGATCGTTTCCGGATCCGGATTGTTCATCCACAGCTTCAGCGTATCAATTCCGATCACCCGATATGCCCGAACGCAAAGGATCAGCAGGGAAACCGCCGCGGCCGCCACCATGCTGAGCATACCGACGAGAACCAGCTTGAAGACCTCACCCTTCTCAAAGGGATTCTCCGTTTTCTTTTTCATCAGCCATCTGACCAGAAGAATAGAAATCGGAAGAGATAAGATCGCGCACAAAATACCCATTTTTTCTCCTTTCTCACCATCAACCGCAATCGCTGCAGAACGTACATCTGAAGGAGCCTGGATTATCCTGTTGACCATTACAAGGATGTCACACAAATACAGCCTTGTCAAGAAGGAGTACTGCTGATTTTATCGTTTGAACCCATGACAAATCGCCAGGCCTTCGTTTTATCCTAACCCGTGAAAAGAATAGCAATATATTTGTACGCGTTATTCCTTCGTTATTGCTGACAGAGAGTAATTCCCGCTAAACAAATCATCCTGCAGGTCGGGACTGATCGTCCGGCAGTAGGCCCAGTAGAAGCTTGACCAGAGTTCTATTTCCGCTGCCGCTTTCGCCTGGGCTGAAGCTAAAGCACAAGCGGGAGCGATTCGTCGCTCCCGCTTGTCGCGCTCCTGAAAACCTTTTTTCAATAGAAATAGCATAACACTTGCGATTTGTTGAAATCTGCGCTATTCTTCTCGTAGGATAAACTGAGGTTGAGGCCTTTGCACCCTACTAAATAAATCAATTTCTTATAACGGCGGAGGCATGCTGCATCCAGCGCCCAATATGTGAAGCCTATCGAATTTCATTTCTGCAAGAGTGAAACATTTCGGGAGTACTATATGGAATTTGAAAAAATCGGAGCGACATCACTTACAGATACTATCTATAAAAGTCTTCTTGGGAAAATACTCTCCGGTGAGTGGAAGCCCGGCGACTGGTTTCCCGCTGAAAGAGATATTGCCGAGCAGATGGGTGTCAGCCGCAGTTCCCTTCACCACGCAGTTCTTCAATTAGAAAGAGACGGCTTCGTATATGTTCTGCCGCGAAGGGGCACACAGGTTGCTGATTATCGAAAAAAGCCTACGCCCCAATCCTTGTCCGCAATTATGACCTATGGCTCAGAAGAGCTGGACGAGCCCCTGTTTCACGATTTGATGGACATCCGCCGCTGGGTCGAAGTTGAAAGCGCCCGCAGAGCCTGCACCAACATCTATGAGAGCACGCTCAGAGAAATGCGGGAGATCGCCGATCGCCTGGCTACAGAAAACGCGGGCGTCCCGCAGCTCATTTACAGATATCATTACATGCTGACACAGGCGTCGGGAAACAGTATTTTCGCCATGATGTTCCGCGCTTTCGAGCCGGTACTGATGGTGTTGATCACACGGCATTACAGCCTCCAGGCCGTGGATCTTCAAGAGGCTGCTGCCATGCACAAGGAGCTGCTGGATCATATCGAAGCAAAGGATGAAGATGCAGCTGCAAACTGTGTGGAGCGGATCCTTGCCCAGGGTGTGAATGTGCTGGAGAGAAAATACAAACAAGATAGATAATGCCAGAAAAGCACCGGTTTTCCGGTGCTTTCGTTATTTTTACCAAGTTTTCTCTCTCATTTTTGTGATCCGGAGGCTGGGCAGGCAATTGAATGAGAGGACGCGCTGTGTTAAAATATTCATAAGCTGGTATAACCACCAACAAGCCGAGTGAATGATCAACGAAGGAGGAATGACGAATGCCCAAATATGATGTTGTGGTCGTAGGCGCTGGCAACGCCGGTTTGTCTGCGGCCCTGCAATGTCAGCTCGCCGGCAGGAAGACTCTGCTGATTGAAAAGCACAATGTGCCGGGTGGTGCGGCGACGAGCTTTGTACGCGGACGCTTTGAGATTGAGCCCTCTCTGCACGAGCTGTGCGACTTCGGTCCCGAGGACAACCCCGGCGATGTTCGCAACATTCTGGACGGATACGGCGTAAAACTGGACTGGTATGAGTGTAAGGACTGTTTCCGCATCGTATCCAAGTATTCCGATGGCAGTCCCATGGATGTGACGATGCCCTCGGGAATCGAAAACTTCATCAACAAGATGGAGGAGTATGTACCCGGCTCCCGGGAGAAAATGACGACGCTCTTTGACCTGTTCCAGGAGGTGCTGGACGGCATCGCCTACATCACAGCCTCCAAGGGTCACGCGGACTCCAAGGTGCTGCAGGCGGATTATCCCAACATGCTCCGCACCGGCGCTTACAGCACGAAAAAGGTGTTTGACGCGCTGAAGCTGCCCCAGAAATGTCAGGACATTCTGTCCACCTACTGGAGCTATCTGGGCGTGGACATGGAGCATCTGGCCTTTATCCACTATGCAGCCATGGTGCATAAGTACATCTCCCGCAGCGCCTATATCCCGGCTCATACCTCCCATCAGTTGTCCACCGCCATGGTGGAGCGCTTCCGGGAACTGGGAGGCGACGTCTGGTTCAACTGCCGCGCGGAGGAATTCCTCTTTAACGGCGACAGGCTCTGCGGCGTACGCACAAACCTGGGCGACATCGAGTGCAATTACGTGCTGGCCAACATCAACCCGGATATCATCTACGGAAAGATGATGCCGAAGGACCTGATCCCCGAGCGTGAAAAGAAGCTTTCCGCTGCCCGTGGACGCATCATGGGCGGCCGCATGTTCACGGCATACTTCTGCTTGGATGTGTCTCCCGAGGAGCTGGGGATCAAGGACTATAGTATCTTCCTCTCCGGCACAGCAGACTCGGCCGTGGAGTATCAGAACATCCTCAAGGGTACTAAATCCAATGAGTACTCTATCTTCCTCTGCTACAACATCGCGAATCCTGAGTTTTCGCCGGAGGGCACCTGTGTCTGCTCCTTCACCACCTTTGGCGCGCCGGATGAATGGGGCGAACTGAAGCAGGCAGACTACTTCAAATTCAAGACAGACTTTGCTAAAAAGATCCTCAAAAACCTCAAAGACAAGACCGGCATCGACCTGGTCGGCCACATCGAAGAGATGGAAATCGCCTCGCCCTGGACCTTCGCCCGCTTCCTGGGTGTGCCCGAGGGCTCCGTCTACGGCTATGAGACGAGAGACTGGGACGGCATGATGGCCCGCATGATGATGCTGGGAGCAGACTATCCCATCAAAGGCCTGCGGCCCATCGGTGCGGCCGGTCCGCGCGGCGACGGTTATTCCGCCACCATCATCTGTGGCCAGCTG
Source organism: Oscillospiraceae bacterium (assembly GCA_902787755.1). GTDB lineage: Bacteria > Bacillota > Clostridia > Oscillospirales > Oscillospiraceae > Limivicinus. Next base: position 6,221 of record CADAHL010000032.1, on the reverse strand, counting down.
ATGGCAGCAAACGCCCTCAAAGATCTGAAAGAGTGGGAAGGAGGGAACAAATAATGTCTGATCTGAATGTAAAAGTCGGCCTGATCGGCAAATTCGACATGCTCAAGTTTAAAAACATGAGCAAGGTCCGCGAAAAAGCGATCCAAGCTGCGCCGGCCAAGGAAATCAGCGGCGTGTTCCCGATAAACGAGAACGCGAAAGCCCTTCACCCGGATTTCCTGGAGCTGGAGATTGAGAGCATCATCGAGCGGAATGCCGCCAAGACCTTTGTGCTCAAAGGCGTTAACGGCAAGCCCCTGCCCTATTTCCGTGCCGGACAGTATATCTCTTTGAAGCTCCCTATGGACGGCAGTCTTGTCACGCGCTCCTACTCCCTTTGCTCCTCCCCTAAGGAGGCCTTATCGGGTAAATACGCGATCACGGTGCGCGCCAATCCCGGCGGATTTGTGGCGGATCGGCTGCTGAGTGAAAAGAAGATAGGAGACAGAATCATTGCTTCCGCTCCACAGGGCTTCTTCTACTATGAGGATCTGCGGGATAAAAAGCAGGTCATCGGTCTGGCAGGCGGTTCCGGCATCACGCCCTTCCTCTCCATGGCCAGAGCGATCTGCGACGGGATCGAGGATTTTGAGCTGACGCTGCTCTACGGCTCCCGCACGGAAGCGGATATCCTGTTCCGCGGAGAGCTGGACGAGATTGCCCGCGTCTGCCCGAAATTCAAGGTGGTGCATGTGCTCTCTGACGAGGAAAAGGAAGGCTTTGAGCACGGCTTTATCACGGCTGAGCTGATCGGAAAGTACGCCCCGGGAGAATACTCCGTGTTCCTCTGCGGGCCGGAGGCCATGTATAAGTTCTTAAAGCCGGAGATTGAAAAGCTGGGCCTGCCGGAGCGCCTGTTCCGCCGCAAGCTCATCGACGTGACCAAGACCCCCTGGGAGTGCGAGGGCTATCCTCAGGAAGTCAAGGGTAAACAGTTTACGATCACGGTACGTCAGGGCCCGCAGGAATGCAGTATTCCCGCCAATGCGGACGAGCCCGTATTGGTGGCGATCGAGCGTGCCGGGATCAAAGCGCCGTCCCGCTGCCGCGCGGGCGAATGCGGCTGGTGCCGCTCCCGCCTGCTTGTGGGCACTGTGTTCATCCCGCAGGAGAATGAAATGCGCCGGTGGGCGGATGTTCATTACGGATACATTCATCCCTGCTGCAGCTTCCCCACCAGCGACCTCACGATAGAGATTCCGGGAGAATTCTTTTAATCCATTCAGGGCCGAGGGCTTGACACCCTCGGCCCGTGTGACAGAAGGGAGGACAACATGGCGCACAGACCAAACATTTTAAAGCTTGCGACCAAGATCAGTCTGGAAAGCCTGACATACACCGGCATCACTTACGACGACCCGGAATATAAGCTGCTGGAGCCCATTGTGGATGACGACATGTGTACGATCATGATGCACATGCGCCTGGAGGCCAACCGCACGGCAGAGGAGATCGCCCATCGCGCCAAGAAGGATCTGGCCTTTACGCAGCAGCAGCTGGATAAGCTCAAGATCGCTGGCGTCATCCGCAGCCGCGTGGTGGATGGCAGACTCTGCTGGTACTACCCCATCTGGGTGCCGGGAATTATGGAGGGCGTGCTCTCCAACCGGGAGCAGTGCGACAAGTATCCCGTGCTGGGCGAGTGCTTTGAGCGCTATACCCGCGAACGGGTGTCCATGCTGGCGCCTTTTATGGACGTTGGTATGAACCTGATGCGCGTCATCCCGGTGCAGAGTGCCATCGAGAACAATTCCCGCAAAGCAAGCTACGACGAGGTGCACAAGCTCATTGAGGACGCCTGGGCCGTCTCGGTCGGTCCCTGCTCCTGCCGGCGAGCCCGCAGGCTCATGGGCGAGGGCTGCGGCCACCTGGAAGAGGACATGTGCATGTACCTCAACGACAACGCCAAGAACTATTCCGAGACCGGCGCGCATCGCCTGATCAGCAAAGAGGAGGCCTACGAGATCCTCAAGCGCGCCGAGGACAACGGCCTGGTGCACGAGCTGAACGTGACCCCGGGCTATGACGACACCACCGCGATCTGCAACTGCTGCGGCTGTTCCTGCTTTGCCCTGCGCATCGCGGAGTACTTTCGCACCCCCGATGCCATCCGCACCAACTACGTCGCCCGGGTGGACAAGGACAAGTGTGTGGCCTGCGGCCAGTGTGTGGAAAACTGCCAGCTCAACGCGGTGAAGTTGGGGCAGAAGCTGTGTCCCCGTCCGGCCAACGAGGAGCGGCCGGAGGAGACGGCGCGCAACACGCTCTGGAGCAGCAAGCGCTACAACCCAGACTTCCGTTCTAACCGCACCGACGTCATGCCGGAGGGCACGGCCCCCTGTAAGGCTGCATGTCCTGCCCATGTGCCGGTGCAGGGCTACATCAGGCTGGCCGCCCAGGGCCGCTACGGTGAGGCGCTGGAGCTTATCAAGAAAGAGATCCCTTTCCCGGCGGTCTGCGGCCGGATCTGCAACAAGAAGTGCGAGGAGGCCTGCACACGCGGCGAGATGGACGCCCCCGTGGCAATTGACGAGATCAAGAAGTTTATTGCGGAGCGGGAGCTCAACAGCGCCACCCGTTATGTTCCGCCCATGATCAACCAACTGGGCAAACCCTATCCCGAGAAAATTGCCGTCATCGGCGCGGGCCCCGCGGGTCTGAGCTGCGCCTATTATCTGGCGGCCAAAGGCTATCCTGTTACGGTCTTTGAAAAAGAACAGGTGCTGGGCGGCATGCTCACGCTGGGCATCCCCTCCTTCCGCCTGGAAAAGGACGTCATCAACGCAGAGATCGACGTACTGCGCGAACTGGGCGTGGAATTCAAAACCGGCATCGAGGTCGGGAAGGACGTGACGCTGGATTCTCTCCGCGGCCTCGGCTTCAAAGCCTTCTATCTGGCTGTCGGCGCGTCGAAAGGCGCAAAGCTCTCGATTCCCGGCGAGGAGTTGGACGGCGTCATGAGCGGCGTCGACTTCCTGCGCAGAATCAATCAGGGGCAGCGCCCGGAGATCGGGGATAAGGTCGCTGTTATTGGCGGCGGCAACGTAGCCATGGACGTGGCGAGAGCCGCCCTCCGCCTGGGAGCGGAGGTTACAGTCTACTACCGCCGGAGTGAGACGGAGATGCCCGCCGACCGGGATGAATTGGCTGAGGCCAGAGAAGAGGGCGTTGCCTTCCGCTTCCTGGAGGCGCCTGCTGAGATCCTGGGCGAAGGCGCTGCCACTGCCCTGAAGCTGGAGAAAATGGAGCTGAGCGAGCCTGATGGGAAGGGTCGCCGCAGCGTGACGGGCAGCGGAGAATTTGAGGCTGTCCCTGTCACGGCGGTGCTTTCCGCCACGGGTCAGCGAGTGGACCTGGGCGGCATCGGCCTTGCGACCGGCAAGCGGGGAACTGTGGAGGCCGACCCCGTCACCTGTCAGACGGCGGTGCCGGATGTGTTTGCCGGCGGGGATGTGGTCACCGGACCCCAGTTCGTTATCGACGCCATTGCGGCGGGCAAGGAGGCGGCGGTCTCCATCCACCGCTTTGTCCACGCGGGCCAGACCTTGACCCTTGGCCGCGACCATCGGGACTACCGCGCCTTCGACAAGGCCACGGTACAGATCGGTCTGGGGTACAGATCGGTCTGGGCGGCTTTGACAGCGCGCCTCGGCAGAAGCCCGCCAAGGCGGAGGGCGCGGCGGCAAAGTCCAGCTTCAACGATCTGCGCGCAACCTTTACGGAAGAGCAGATCAAAACCGAGTGCGCCCGTTGCCTCGGATGCGGCACTGCGGTGGTGGACCAGTTCATGTGCGTCGGGTGCGGCATCTGCACCACCAAGTGCAAGTTTGACGCCATCCATCTGGAGAAGGTCTACGACGCGGACAACCAGGAGTATTTCCACACCCTGGGCCGGATCGTGAAGAACGTCCCGAAGATCGGCGTCGGCGTCGTCAGGAAGCACATCGGGAAATACGGAGGCTGAGATGCACGAGATCGGCATCGTCCGCCAGCTTCTGCGGACGGTCACCGCCTTTGCGGAGGAAAATGGGATCAAAGAGATCCGCGAGGTCGTCGTGGACTGTGGGGAGCTGTCCCTGGTGATCCCGGAATATGTGCAGGAGCTGTATCCGCCGGTGGTCAAAGGCAGCATCCTGGAGCAAGCAAAGCTCACGGTGAACATCGTCCCTGGCCTGGCCGAGTGCGAGGAGTGCGACGAGATCTTCAACGTGGTGCAGCACAAGGGCTACTGCCCCAACTGCGGCAGCTTTGAGAAAACCGTCCTGAGCGGAAAGGACTTTACCGTTCGGGAGATTTTAGTACCGGAAAATCCGGAACCGTAAGGAGGAAAAGCATGCAAAAGTACGATGTCATTGTCGTCGGCGCAGGCAACGGAGGCCTGTCTGCGGCGACTTACCTGGCAACGGCGGGGAAAAAGGTGCTTGTACTGGAGAAGCACAACCTTCCCGGCGGCTGCGCCACCAGCTTCCGACGCGGCGCGTATGAGTTCGAGGCGACCTTGCACGAGCTGTGCCAGATGGGCGACGGCAAAGAGGGGCGGCCCCGCGGCGCGGTGCGCAAGCTGCTGGAGGATCAGTACAAGCTGGATGTGGAGTGGTGTGCCGCCCACGAATCCTTTGCCTCGGTAGCCACGGATCCGGACGGCTTCAACGTCTCCATGCCCGCCGGGGTACAGGAGTTTATCGACGAGATGGAGCGCCAGGTGCCCGGCAGCCGGGAATCCATGACCACGGTGCTGGAGCTGGGCCGGATGCTGCATGACGGTGTGGACTGGCTGGCCGCCCACGACAATGAGCCCTCCCCGCCCGCCAAGGTGGAGATGCTGCTCAAATACTACGATCTGATGCGCGTGGTGCCTGTGTCCACGGAGGAAATGCTGGATCGGATCGGCGTGCCGGAAAAGGCCAAGAGGATCTTTGAATCCTACTGGACCTATGTATCAGCTGATTCCACCAACATGAGCTTTGCCGTCTACACCTATATGACCTATGTGTATCTGACGCACCTGCCCTGGTTTGCCAAGAACCGCAGCCATGAGATCTCCATGGCCTTCGACGCGCGGATCCGAGAGCTGGGCGGGGACATCTGGTACAATACCGAGGTCAAAAAGATCGACATCCGGGACAACAAAGTCCATGGCGTGGAGCTGGACGACGGCAGCTATATCCCCTGCGAGTGGGTCATCTCCAACCTCATGCCCCATGTGGTCATTGACCGCATGGTCGATCCGAAGGAGATCCCGGAGCGCAACCTGAAAATGATGAACGCGCAGAAGCTGGCCCAGGCCGCCTTCACGGTCTATCTCGGCCTGGACGCCTCCGCGGAAGAGCTGGGCCTGAAGAACTACGACACCTTCATGCGCTATACGCCCGACAACCGCAAGCAGTACCTCTCCTCCGACAGCATCGAGACTCACCGGGATATTACCTGCACCGTGCTGACCAATGCGCTGCCGGACGCGGCGGGAAAGAACAGGGCATTTATCCAGTTTTCCAAGTTCTACACCGGCGACGCCTTCGAAAAGATCACCGAGGAGGAATACTTCAAGGTCAAGGACCGGATCGCACGGGATTGTGTGGAGCGTTACGAGGAGGTCACCGGCTGCCGTCTGCAGGGCCATATCGAGGAGATCGTGGTCGCCTCTCCCATGACCTGGGCGCGTTATCTGGGCACTCCGAAGGGCGACGTCTACGGCTACGAGCCGGCAGGCTGGGACGGCATGTTCCCCCGGGTCCAGAGCGGCCATCATGAAGATTACACGATCCACGGTCTGCGCTTTGCCGGGGGCCACGGGACCCAGATGGACGGCTACTCCCAGGCCTACCTGTCCGGCGCGGAGCAGGCCAGATACATGCTGCTGGACATGAAGAAGGAGGGCAAGTAAGATGGCGAAATACAACTATGACAAGAAGGCCCTGAAGGGCTTGACGCCGTTCCCCTTTCTTGGCGAGGTAAAGACACGGACTGCCGCCATCGAGGCTGCCCCGGCCACACTTCCCAAATCCGTTTACAACCCGAACATTCTGGCAAAGCGCCTGCATCCGGCGGTGCAGCACTGCCTGATTCAAAAGGTCGAGGATCACGGCGACGCCAAGAGCTTCACGCTGGTTCCGGACGCGGCAAAGGGCACCAAGGAGATGGCCTACTTCCGGGCCAGTCAGTATGTCTCCGTGGCGCTGAAC
>CADAHL010000031.1 GCA_902787755.1 Oscillospiraceae bacterium | reverse complement strand
CTGCTGCCTCCCGTAGGAGTCTGGGCCGTATCTCAGTCCCAATGTGGCCGTTCAACCTCTCAGTCCGGCTACTGATCGCAGCCTTGGTGAGCCGTTACCCCACCAACTAGCTAATCAGATATGAGCCCATCTTTCAGCGGATTGCTCCTTTGGTACCTCGGGGATGCCCCCATGGCACATTATGCGGTATTAGCAGTCGTTTCCAACTGTTGTCCCCCTCTGAAAGGCAGGTTGCTCATACATTACTCACCCGTCCGCCACTAAGTGTCAAAAGCAAGCTCTCAACACTCCGTTCGACTTGCATGTGTTAGGAATTTTTAACGACTTTTCGTCGTTGTAAGAACCCTTTTCTGGTGCTTATTTAGCATAAGCTTTTTCTTACATTGTTCAATTTTCAAGGTGCATCCCGCCGCCGCCTCTCGGCGACAGCTTGTTTATATTACCACTCGCGAAACCGTTTGTCAAGAACTTTTTTATCTTTTTTTGAGATTTTTTAGCTCCGACATGGCCGATCGCCTTGCGGTGATTGATAATATAGCACCGGTACCCCGGGTTTGTCAACAGTTTTTTTCAGATTTTCCCAAACTTTTTTCAAATTCAACATGTAGCGGTACCCAAAGGGTAACAGCCCCAAAATAGCGCCCCTTATTTGCTCCCAATGGTCCCGATCCAGGGCAGGGGCTCCATTTTGCCGTTGAGCGCGTTGCTCATTCCCTTGTAGACGAAGTACAGACTCGCCAGAGTGAAGAGCCAGCCCAGACCGATAATGCTGCCGACGACGGTTCCCACCAGGCCGAAGATCAGCAGCCGGACGCCCTGGCCGGCGTGGAATTTGGCGAAGCTGTCGTTCTCCGTGAAGAGGTAAGGCAGGATGCACAGCACGCCCAGATAGCTCAGCGCGGCCAGCATCTTGTTGGGCTGGGCGCTGGTCTGGCTCCGGTAGGTATAGCGGGCGGCGTCCTGGGCGAAGCGGTTGGCGTTTTCCTGTTCCTGCCGGCGCTTCTCCTCCTGGCGGCGCTCATACTCCTGCTGGGCCCAGCGGCGGTCCTCCTCCTGCTTTTTCCGGCGGGCATACTCCTGCTCCGCCAGGCGGCGCTGGGCCTCCTGCTGGGCGCGGCGCTGCTCCTCCAGGCGGTGCTTCAGATCCTCGTGGTTGTCCCGATACGCAAACGCATTCTGATACGCCCCGGCAGCAGCACCGTCGGTCTGTCCGGACGTATTGTCCGGCCGCGCCTGCTCCTGTGCCGCCTGGGCGGCCTCGTCGTAACCGCAGGCCAGGCATTTGGTCTGTCCGTCGGGAATATAGGCTCCGCAGCTCTTGCAGTATGCCATACCGCCACCTCCATAGCTGATGTGTGTCGTAAATATGATTATATCGTACTCGGCGGCGGTTTTCAACTGTTTTACGCGCAGAACCGGTGTTTTCCGATCTCCACGATCAGGGGCCGGGACCAGATCCACTTGCTGGTGGCGGTGACGGGATTAAAATAGTAGATGGCCCCGTAGCTGGGGTCGTAGCCGTTCAGAGCCTCCTGGGCGGCGCGATAGGCGCTTTCGGCCACAGGCTGATCAAACTGGCCGTCGTCCAGGCAGGAGAAGGCCCCGGGCTGATAGATGACCCCGGAAATGCTGTTGGGGAAGGACGGATGCTCCACCCGGTTGAGCACCACCGCCCCCACCGCCACCTGGCCGATATAGGGCTCGCCCCGGGCCTCGGCGGAAATGAGCCGGGCCAGCAGATCCAGATCCCCGTTGGAGCCGCCCCCGCTGCCGCCGGTGGGGCTGATGCCCAGAGCCGCCAGGGTCTGATCCCCCACCTGGCCGTCCACGGACAGGCCGTTCTGCCGCTGGAACCGGCGCACCGCCTCCTCGGTCCGGGAGCCGTAGACCCCGTCCACCTCGGCGGTATAATAGCCCCAGTTTTTGAGCCTTGTCTGGACCTCCCGGACCACGTCCCCGGCGGAACCTCTCTTGTATAGATCCGCCGCGGCCTCCTGGGCCAGGGCGATGATGAAAATATTCACGGCGAACAGCACCGCCACCAGCAGAACCAGCTTCTTCCGATCTGCAGACATGAAAAAATCCCCCTCGCAAACTTTTCCTTAGTTTGTGAGGGGGAATGATTTTTATGCGGTTTTTATATTTGCTTACCGGGCTTTGGTCCGGATCTCCTCCAGGGCCTTGGCGATGAAGGCGTCCAGATCCATGGCGCCCAGGTCCTCACCGGAACGGGTGCGCACGGAGATATTGCCGGCCTCGGCCTCCTTGGCGCCGATGATGAGCATGTAGGGCGCCCGGTCCTCCTGCTGGGCCAGGCGGATCTTGTAGCCGATCTTCTCGTTGGACTCGTCCAGCACCACCCGCAGGCCGGCGTCAGCCAGCTTCTCGGTAATATCCCGGGCGTAGTCCAGGGTCTTCTCGCTGACGGGCAGGACCTTCACCTGCAGGGGAGCCAGCCACAGGGGGAAGCGGCCCTTGGTCTCCTCGATCAGATAGGCCATGAAGCGGTCCAGGGAGCCCAGGATGGCCCGGTGGATCACCACGGGGCACTTCTCGGTGCCGTCGGAGTCGATGTAGCGCAGATCGAACTTGGCGGGCAGGCAGAAGTCCAGTTGGCAGGTGGACAGGGTGTACTCGGCGCCCACGGCGGGCTTCACGTTCACGTCCAGCTTGGGGCCGTAGAAGGCGGCCTCGCCGATCTCCTCGGTGAACTGGATGCCCAGCTCGATCAGGACCTCCCGCAGAGCGGACTCGGCAGTCTCCCACATCTGGTCGTCGTCGTGGTATTTCTTCTTGTCCGCGGGATCCCGCAGGGACAGGACGCAGCGGTAATCGGTAATGCCGAAGTCCTTGTATGCCTCGAAGATCAGGTCGCAGACCTTGCTGACCTCATCCTTGATCTGGTCGGGGGTGCAGAACAGGTGGGCGTCGTTCTGGCAGAAGTGGCGGCCACGCTCGATGCCCTTCAGGGTGCCGGAGGACTCATAGCGGAAGTCGTGGGCGATCTCGCCGATGCGCAGGGGCAGGTTCCGGTAGGACCGGGGCCGGCTGGCGTAGATGCGCATGTGGTGAGGGCAGTTCATGGGACGGAGCACGTAGGCCTCGTTGTCCATCTCCATGGGCGGGAACATATTGTCCTTGTAGTGATCCCAGTGGCCGGAGGTCTTGTACAGCTCCACGGTGCCCACGCAGGGGGTCATCACGTGCTGATAGCCCAGGCGGCGCTCCTTGGCCACGATGTAGTGCTCCAGCTCCTGCCAGATGGTGTAGCCGTTGGGCAGGAACATGGGCAGGCCCCGGCCCACCAGGTCGTCGGTCATGAACAGCTGCATCTCCCGGCCGATCTTGCGGTGATCCCGCTCCCGGGCCTCCTGCTGCTGCTTCTCCCACTCGGCCAGCTCCTCGGCGGAGCGGAAGGCCACGCCATTGATGCGGGTGAGCATCTGGCGGGAGGAATCGTTCTTCCAGTAGGCGCCGGACTGCTGGGTGACCTTGAAGGCCTTCAGGGCCTTGGTGTAGCACAGATGGGGTCCCAGGCACATATCCACGTACTCGCCCTGCTGATAAAAGCTGAAGGTGCTCTCCTCGGCCAGGTCGTCCATGTGCTCCAGCTTGAACTTCTCGCCCCGCTCGGCCATCAGCTTCTTGGAATCCTCCCGGTTGAGGATGAAGGGCTTGACGGGGAGGTTCGCCTTGACGATCTTCTTCATCTCGGCCTCGATGGCCTTCAGATCGTCGTCGGTGAGCTTCCGGTCGCCCAGGTCCACGTCATAGTAGAAGCCGTTCTGGGTAGCCGGGCCGTAGGCGAAGTCCGCTTCGGGAAACAGGCGCTTGATGGCCTGGGCCATGATATGGGCCGCGGTGTGGCGCAGAACGTGCAGCTCTTCCTCCTGGGGGCATTCCGCCACGGTGCCGTCCTTGTAAATGATCTTCATAGTCTCTCCTCCAATTAAAAAACACCCTCAACGGCAGTCTTGCCGTCAAGGGTGCAGTAAATACACGGTTCCACCTTGCGATTTCACTCATTGATCCCATAACGCGGGTTGGCGGGGAGGCATTTCCTCCTCCCGGCTCGGGAGCGGTCGGATCCGGTCCCCCGGGGCGGCTTCCAGCCAGGGCTGCCCTCTCTGTGCGGGTTCTCTCCGTTTCCGTTCTCCGTCAAAGCCTTTTGACGCAGGTATCATACACCGCCCCGCCCCGCCTGTCAATCGCAAGTCCCGGAAAAAGAGGAAAATTTTCCGAAAAAGCTCTTGACAAATATATCGGCTTGCGATATATTTGTCTCACGATATATCGGATGGCGATGTATCGGAGTCCAATACAGAGGAGGTGCTTCCCATGCGTGATACCCCGGCGCTGACCGAGGCGACCTATTACATTCTGCTCTCTCTGGTCACGCCCCAGCATGGCTACGGCATCATGCAGCAAACCGAGGCCCTGTCCCTGGGCCGGGTAAGGCTGGCGGCGGGGACCCTGTACGGCGCACTGAGCGCCCTGTGCGACAAGGGATGGATCCGGCCCCTGTCCGCGGAGGATGCGGGGCGGCGAAAGGAATACTGCCTAACGGACAAGGGCATGGAAATTTTGAAGAATGAGGTGGCCCGCCTGCGGGAGCTGGCGGACAACGGAGAAGCGATTCTCGGAAAGGAGAACGGAGATGGAGACCAAAACCGTACATAAATGGCTCTGGGTCTGGGACTTTGACAAGGAGGAGGACTGGCTCAACGAGATGGCCCAGGAGGGCTGGGCGCTGGAGTCGGTGGGCTTTTGCACCTATACCTTCCGGCGCTGTGAGCCGGGCGAGTACATCATCCGCTTGGAGATGCGCAGCAAGGACCAGGACTACGAGGATTTTCTGCGGGAGACCGGCGCGGAGCTGATCGGCCGGGTGTTTCTATGGATCTACTGCCGGAGGAAAGCCGAGTACGGACCCTTCGACCTGTTCTCGGACATCGACTCCAAGATCGCCCATCTGCAGCGGATCTGCCGGGTGCTGTGGATCGCGGGGCTGGCAAATCTGCTCATCGGTCTGGCCAACAGCCTGAATCCCGGCTTCTGGCCCAGCTGGATCAATCTTCTCTGCGCCACCCTGCTGATGTACGGCCTGGGCCGGATCCAGGGAAAGAAGGAAGCGTTGGAAAAGGAGCGGAGACTCCACGAGTAGCCAGCAGGACAGCCGCCGATGCTCAAGCGGCAGAACTTTCCATGGAGCGGCGTTCACTGTAAGGATTTTGGGAGGATATGAGACATGAAGGACAACAAGAAAAACAGCCCCTCAGGGATGGCCATCGGCATGTGCATCGGCCTTGGGATCGGCTCAGCCGTCGGAGCCGCGACGCATAACCTTGGGCTCTGGATGCCGATCGGCCTGAGCCTTGGGCTGGGTCTGGGCTATGCCTTTGGTCGCGGGAATGAAAAGAACGGCGAGGACGACGCGGAAGACAAGGAGTAACCGTCCCACATTTTCAAGAGAAGGATCATCGGGTCCCTCAGCCCCTGCAAATCAGCGGTAGACGTTGATTTGCAGGGGCTTTTTCACGGGAGCGCGGCTTTCCCCTTCCGCTCCTTGCAATTCTTCCCTGCCGGCGATATAATGGGCGCAGGAAAAGACGAAAGGCGGCGAGGAACATGGCCCAGCCCGCGGCGGAGGTGCCCGCCAAGTCTTTGGACTTCAATGAAGACGGCTGCAGCGTGCGCTGCAGGCTCTACGCTTCCAACGCCCGGAGCCTCCGGGGCCTGGTGATCTACTGCCACGGCTTTGCCGGGCACAAGGAGACGAAGGCGGCCCAGCGCATGGCCCGGGCCCTGATGGCCAAGAAGAAGGACTGGGGCCTGCTGGTCTTCGACTGGCCCTGCCACGGTCAGGACGGCCGCAAGAAGCTGAGTCTCAGCGACTGTCTGCAGTATCTGGACATCGTGGTGCGCAAGGCCCGGGCGCTGTGGCAGCCGGAGGAGCTTCTGGCCTGCGCCACCAGCTTCGGGGCCTACTGCCTTCTGAACTACCTGGTCCGGTACGGCTGTCCCTTCGGGCGCATCGCCCTCCGGTGTCCGGCCATCGACATGTACACGCTGCTGACCGGTACCATCCTGACGCCCCAGGAGCTGGAAAAGCTGGAAAAAGGCAAGCCGGCGGAGGCGGGCTTTGACCGGCTCATCCGCATCACGCCGGAGTTTCTGGCGGAGCTTCGGGAGAACGACCTGCGGCGGATGGACTTTCTGCCCTGGGCCGAGCAGATTTTGATCCTCCACGGCACCAAGGACGAGATCGTACCCATCGGCTCGGTGGAGAGCTTCGCCGACGAGCAGCTCATGGAGTTTGAGCCGGTGGAGAACGCCGACCACCGCTTCCAGGACCCGAAGATCATGGACCTGGCCATTTCAAGAATCTTGAAATTCTATTTTGAATAAGGAGAGACCCACCATGACCATCACCAAGATCGTGATCACCGGCGGCCCCAGCGCGGGCAAGACCACCGGCATGAGCTGGATCCAGAACGCCTTCACCAAGCTGGGCTACACGGTGCTCTTCGTGCCGGAGACCGCCACCGAGCTCATCTCCGGCGGGGTCTGCCCCTGGACCTGCGGCACCAACCTGGAGTATCAGAAGTGTCAGATGCGGCTGCAGCTGGAGAAGGAGCGGCTGTTCGAGCAGGCGGCTCGGACCATGAAGGCCGAGCGGATCCTGATCGTCTGCGACCGAGGCGCCATCGACAACAAGGCCTACATGAACGATGAGGAGTTCGCCGCGGTGCTGGCCGACGTGGGCAAGACCGAGCAGGAGCTGCGGGACGGCTACGACGCGGTGTTCCACATGGTCACCGCCGCCAAGGGCGCCGAGCAGTTCTACACCTTTGAGAACAACGCCGCCCGGTACGAGAGCGTGCAGGAGGCCTGCGCCCTGGACGATCGTCTGATCGCCTCCTGGACCGGCCATCGGCATTTCCGGGTCATCGACAACTCCATAGATTTTCACAAGAAGCTGCAGAAGCTCATCGGCGAGATCCGGGCCTTTCTGGGCGAGCCGGAGCCCCCGGCCCGGCCCCGGAAGTATCTGATCCGCCGCCCGGACGCGCTCTGGCTGGAGAATCTGCCGGACTGCCGGAAGTCGGAGATCCTGTCCACCTACCTGATGGGTCCCCGGGGCGAAGAGGTCCGGGTGCGCCAGCGGGGCGAGAACGGCAGCTTCAGCTATTCCCGGATCGCCACCCGGGAGCCGGAGGGCGAACAGAAGATCATCGTGGAGGAGCGTCTGACCCAGGACGAGTACCTGAACCTGCTGATGCAGGCCGATCCGGCCAAGCGCCCGGTCCGCAAGACCCGGTACAGCCTGAACTGGGAGGGCCGGCCCCTGGAGATCGACCTGTTCCCCTTCTGGGAGGATCAGGCCCTGATGCGTCTGGAGCACGGGGACGCCGAGGCCCGGCCCGCCCTGCCTGAAGGTCTGGAGATCCTGCGGGAGGTCACCGGAGAGCCGGAGTACAAGAACGCGGGACTGGCAAGGCGGAAGTGAAACAGTGCGCAGTGCTTCGTGCGTAGAAATGCCCCGGGCGGATTCGCCCGGGGCATCAAGCTGTCGACAAAGCCGAAAGGCTTTGCCGACAGAAGGGATCGCAGCCTGCTTCGCGCACTCGCATACGGGGTGATGCTCGCACACTTGCAGGCTGAGAAGTGTTTTTTCCGAGGTACACGCCCCCGGAAAAAACGGATCTACCTTTATTTTTCGCGTTGCGACGCGAAAAACTCTGCGAGGCTTTCTTTGATAGTGGGTTTGTCTACAGTCTGATGCCCCGGGCGGATTCGCCCGGGGCATTCTTATCTTTTCACTTTTCGCTCTTATCTCTTCACTTTTCCCTTTTTGCCCGCTCTCTGCAGGAGCTTTACCAGCTCCACCACCGGGATCACGATCAGGGCCAGGGCCAGGGCCAGGCCGAACTGGGTGAGGCTCAGCGGCACAAAGCCGAAGGCGGAGGCCAGGACCGGGACCTCGGTCACCAGGGCCGTGAGGATCAGGGAGCCCAGCGCCGCCAGCCACAGCAGGCCGTTCCGGTTCTCCAGGGTGAAGATGCTGCCCCGCTGGGAGCGCATGTTGAAGGCGTGGGCGATCTCGGCCAGGGACATGGTGACGAAAGCCATGGTGGTGCCCAGGCCGCTCTGGAAGAAGCTCCAGGCGCCGGATTCGGCATGGCAGCCCAGCAGGTAGGAGGCAAGGCTCAGCGCCGCCACCAGCAGGCCCTGGTACAGGATATCCACGCCCATACCGCCGGCGAAGATCCCGGCTCTGGCCTCCCGGGGCGCCCGGCGCATCACGTCCGCCTCGGCCTTCTCCACGCCCAGAGCCAGGGCCGGGAAGGTGTCGGTAATGAGGTTGACCCACAGCAGCTGCACCGGCTGCAGGATCGTAAAGCCCAGCATGCCCGCGGTGAACACCGCCGCTACCTCGCTCATATTGGCCGACAGCAGGAATTGGATGGCCTTGCGGATGTTGTCGTAGATCCGCCGGCCCTCCTCCACCGCCGAGACGATGGTGGCGAAGTTGTCGTCGGCCAAGACCATATCCGCGGCGCTCTTGGTCACGTCGGTGCCGGTGATGCCCATGCCCACGCCGATATCGGCGGTCTTGATGCTGGGCGCGTCGTTGACGCCGTCGCCGGTCATGGCGGTGACGTAGCCCGCCTTCTGCCAGGCCGAGACGATCCGGGTCTTGTGCTCGGGCTGGACCCGGGCGTAGACGCTGATGTTCCGGAAGGCCTTCTCGAAGGTCTCGTCGTCCATGGCGTCCAGCTGAGTACCGGTGACCGCCCGGGCCCCGTCCTCCAGGATGCCCAGCTGCCGGGCGATGGCGGAGGCGGTGTCCACATGGTCGCCAGTGATCATAATGGGCCGGATTCCCGCCTGGCGGCACTGCTTCATGGCCTCGATGACCTCGGGCCGGACCGGGTCGATCATGCCCGCCAGGCCCAGGAAGCACAGCTCCCGCTCCAGGGTCCCGGGCTCGGTGTCCCGGGGCTCTTCGGGCCAGATCCGCTGGGCGCAGGCCAGGACCCGCAGGGCCCGGTCGGCCATGGCCTTGTTGGCCTGCAGGATCTCCCGGCGCTTCTCCTCGGTCATGGGCAGGGCCTGTCCGTTCTCCCAATAGCAGGTGCACAGATCCAGCACCATGTCGGGCGCGCCCTTGGTAAACTGAATGCAGCCGGCTTCCTGCCGGTGCAGGGTGCTCATCATCTTCCGCTGGGAATCAAAGGGTGCCTCGCCGCAGCGGGGACAGCCGCGCTTGAGCTCGTTCTTGTCCCGGCCCAGCTTCCTGGCCCAGGCCACCAGCGCGGCCTCGGTGGGCTCGCCGGTGACCTCGCCGGCCTCGTCGATCTCCGCGTCGGAGCACAGGGCCATGGCCACGGCGGTCTTCTCCTCGTCGCTGCCGAAGTGCTCCACCACGGTCATCCGGTTCTGGGTCAGGGTGCCGGTCTTGTCGGTGCAGATGATCTGGGCGCAGCCCAGGGTCTCCACCGCGGTGAGCTTGCGGATGATGGCGCTGCGCTTGGCCATATTGGTCACGCCGATGCTCAGCACTACCGTCACCACCGCCGCCAGGCCCTCGGGGATGGCCGCCACCGCCAGAGACACGGCGATCATCAGCGAATCCACCACCACGCCCAGGTTCAGGCTTCCGGCCCGGAGCAGGCGGAAGGCGAAGACCACGACGCTTACCGCCAGGACCACCCAGGTCAGAACCTTGCTCAGCTGGCTCAGCTTGCGCTGAAGCGGCGTCTGGCCATCCAGGGCATTGGACAGAGCGTGGGCGATCTTGCCCATTTCGGTCTCCATGCCGGTGGCGGTGACCACCGCCACGCCCCGGCCGTAGACCACGCTGCTGCCGGTATAGATCATATTGTGCCGGTCGCCCAGGGGCACGTCCCCCTGCTCGGGGGCCGGGATGGCCCGGACGTCCTTGATCACGGGAACGGACTCGCCGGTGAGGGCCGCCTCCTCCAGCTTCAGGCTGGCGGCCTGGAGAAGTCTGGCGTCCGCCGGGACCGCGTCGCCGGCCTCCAGCTCGATCACGTCGCCCACCACCAGCTCTTCCGCCGGGATCACGCGCATCTGCCCGTCCCGGATCACCTTGCAATGGGCGGCGGACATGTTCTGCAGGGCCTCGATGGCCTTTTCCGCCTTGCTCTCCTGCACCACGCCCAGAACGGCGTTCACGAGCACCACGGCCAGGATGATGAACACGTCCACGAAGCTGTCCCCTTCCGCCCAGGACAGGACGGCGCTGACCGCGGCGGCGGCCAGCAGGATCAGGATCATGGGGTCGGCCAGCTGCTCCAGAAAACGCCGCAGCAGGGACTTGGATTTGCCTTCCTTGAGTTTGTTGGGGCCGTTCTTCTCCAGCCTTGCCCCGGCTTCTGCGGCGCTCAGGCCCTGCTCGGAGCTCTCCAGCTCCCGCAGAACGGCTTCGGTTTCTTCGCAATAATGTTTCATGGCTCTCCTCTTGGATCTGTTGGTACGCAGTTGGACGGCGCGGCCGGGAATTTGTTCCCTCCGCGCCGTTCGGTCTCTCTCAGACGTTGAAGCGGAACATGGTCACATCGCCGTCCCGCATCACGTAGTCCTTGCCCTCCAGCCGGAACAGGCCCTTCTCCTTGGCCGCGGCCATGCTGCCGCAGGCCTTCAGGTCCTCAAAGGCCACGATCTCCGCCCGGATGAAGCCCCGCTCGATATCCGTGTGGATCTTGCCCGCGGCCTTGGGAGCCTTGGTCCCCTTGACGATGGTCCAGGCGTGCACGTCGTCCTCCCCGGCGGTCAGGAAGGAGATATAGCCCAGCAGGTCGTAGGAGGTGCGGATCAGCCGGTCCAGGCCGGTCTCGGTGAGGCCCATGTCCTCCATGAACATTTTGGCGTCCTCCTCGTCCAGCTCGGAGATGTCCTCCTCGAACTTGGCCGCCACCGGCAGCACCGCCGCGCCCCGGGCCCTGGCATAATCCCGCAGGGCCGTGAACTGGGGGTTCTCTTCATAATGGGCCATGGCGTCCTCGTCCAGATTGGCGGCGTAGATGACGGGCTTGACAGTCAGCAGGCCGCCATCGATAAGGATGTCCTGATCCTCGTCGGTGAAGGGGAAGTCCCGGGCGGGCTTCTCCTCGGTCAGATGCTGCAGCAGAGCCTGGCACATCTCGGCCTCCCGCTTGTACTTCTTATCGCCGCCCTTGGCGTTCTTCTTCGCCCGCTCCAGCCGGCGCTCCACCAGCTCCACGTCCGCCAGGATCAGATCCAGCTCAAAGCTCTCCGCGTCCCGCACCGCGTCGGCGGGCTCCAGGAACAGCTCGTCGTTATCGAAGCAGCGCACCACCTGCACCAGCGCGTCCACCTGGCGGATGGCCTGGAAGACCTCGTTGGCCTTGCCGCTGCCGGCGCCGACGCCGGGCACGTCCACGAATTCGATGGTGGCCGGGCTGTACTTCTTCGGGTGATAGTACTCGGCCAGCCAGTCAAGCCTGGGGTCGGGCACCTTGGCGGTGCCGATATTGGCCTTGCCGCCGGCCCGGGTATAGCCGCCGGTCTCCGCCCGGGCGCCGGTCAGCGCGTTGAACAGGGTCGTCTTGCCCACGTTGGGCAGGCCCACGATACCTAATTTCATTCTCTCGCTCTCCTTTTCCGATTGCATACGAGGGCATTATATCACGCCGGTTTCGGATTCTCAATAGCCGATTGCAGGCAAAGGCCCCGTCCGGCGAAGGGGCAGAGGAGCCGGGCTTCGCGGGGCGGGGCGCTGGCGCGTCAATGGACGCCGTTGTAGATGGAGTTGTAGAGATACTCCCGGTTCACCTCGTAGTCCACGATCAGGTAGTAGCCGTTCATATCCGCGCCGTAGGAGCTGCCCTCGATGGGGATGCGGCTGGAGACCATCTCGTACTTCATATACTGGGGGGCGTTGACCAGAAGGGAAAGGATCTGTCCCTCGGTCAGGTCGGTAGTGATGCAGGGCAGCACCACGTCCGCCATTTCGCTCAGCTCCGCAGCGTTCATGCCCCGGGCCTTCTCCACCAGCTGGCCCAGGACACGGCGGGCCCGCTCGGTGCGCTCATAGTCGCCGTGGCCCGCCATGCGGACCCGCAGATAGGCGGCGGTCTGCACCCCGTTGAGGGTGATACGGCCGGCCTGGGACTGGCTGATGGCGTTGGCGGAGGGATCCAGGCCCATCAGCACGTTCACGTTGGCGATCTTGCCCTCCATGGCGTAAATTTCATCCTCCCGCAGATCGATCTCCACGCCGCCGAAGGCGTCCACGATATTCACCACGTCGATGTAGTTGACCAGGGCATAGTTGTCGATGGGCACGCCGAAGTTGGCCTCGATGGTGTCGATGAGCATCGGGACCCCGCCGTAGTGATAGGACAGGGTCAGCTTGGTGTTGAACTGATTGGGAACGGAAACGTAGATATCCCGCATCAGGGAGGTCATGACCACCTGACGGGTGGTTTTGTTGATGGAGAGGATCACCAGTCCGTCGGCGTTGCCCAGCTCATCCAGCCCGGGCAGGTTGTCATTGTCCACGCCGATCAGCAGAATATTGGTCACCTGGGCCCCGGACTCGTCCGCGTTCCCCGGGTCCCGGAGATTCTCCGCCAGCTGACTGTTGATCTCTTCCGCCTGCCGGCGCTGCTCCTCGCTGGCGGTCTCATCCACCAGGGGCGGAGGCGTCTCAGAGCTGACGGCGGAGACCGCGTCCCGCTGCTGGTAGTTGAGCTTGGAGACGGTGCGGCTGTAGACGATCCATCCCGCGGCCAGAAGGGCCAGCAATACCGCCAGAACCACGATCAGCACGATCGCCGCCTTGCCCGGCTTCTTCCCCTGTTTCATAGGTGCTGTTCCTTTCTGAAAAAAGAAGATAAAATGTTGGGCGGACGGGAATCCACCCAACATTTTCTATTTCTGTGGATTGGGCTCAGGCCTTCGGCTCGGAGGGAGGCTCCGTCTCCGGGGCCTGGGACTCGACCTCGCCGGAGCCGGTCTGTGCCTCGGCTTCGGTTCCGGGCAGGGTCTGGGGCTCCACACCGGACTGCATGGAGATCTTCCGGGCCGGGCGCTCGATGGTAGTGTCGTTCCGGGCCTTTCTGGCCTGCTTCTGACTGTCGGGCATAAACTCGCCGTGCTCGAAGAAGTAGTTGAACTCCTCGGCCTCCATGGTCTCATGCTCCAGCAGATACTCGGCAATGGCCCGAAGCTGGTCGGCATGCTCGGTCAGGATCCGCTCGCAGTCCTTGGCGGCCCGGTCGAACAGGGCCTTGACCTCCTCGTCGATGGCGGCGGCGGTCTCCTCGGAATAGCTCTTGGTCTGGCCGAAGTCCCGGCCGATGAAGATGGAGTGGCCGGAGCTGTCGTAGCTGATGGGTCCCAGGCGCTCGGACATGCCGTACTTCATAACCATATCCCGGGCCAGGGAGCTGGCCTGCTGGATATCGCCGGAGGCGCCGGTGGAGATGTCCTCCAGGAACAGCCGCTCCGCCGTCCGTCCGCCCAGGGAGACCACCAGGTTCTCGTACATCTCCGTGCGGGAGGTGAAGTTCTCCACATCCTCCTGGGGCCGGAACAGGGTGAAGCCGCCGGCGGGGCCTCTGGGAATGATGGTGATATAGTGCACCGGGTCCACGTGCTCGCAGAAGCGGGCGGCCACGGCGTGGCCGGACTCGTGATAGGCGGTCAGGCGGCGGGCCTTGTCGCTCATCTTCCGGCTCTTCTTCTCCGGGCCCATCTGAACCTTGAGAATGGCCTCGTCCACGTCCTCCATGGTGATGAAGCGGTGCCGGCGCCGAACGGCCAGCAGAGCCGCCTCGTTCATCAGATTCTCCAGGTCCGCGCCGGCAAAGCCGGGGGTACCCTTGGCGATGCTGTTGAGATCCACGTCGTCAGCCAGCTGCTTATCCCGGGAATGGATGCGCAGGATGGCCTCGCGGCCCTTGATATCGGGCAGGCCCACGTAGACCTGGCGGTCGAAGCGGCCGGGACGCAGCAGGGCGTTGTCCAGGATATCCGCCCGGTTGGTGGCCGCCATGACGATGACGCCCTCGTTGCTGCCGAAGCCGTCCATCTCCACCAGCAGCTGGTTCAGGGTCTGCTCGCGCTCGTCGTGGCCGCCGCCCAGGCCGCTGCCTCTCTGGCGGCCCACGGCGTCGATCTCGTCGATGAAGATGATGGCGGGGGCCACCTTCTTGGCCTGATCGAACAGGTCACGGACACGCCCGGCGCCCACGCCCACATACAGCTCCACGAAATCGGAGCCGGAGATGGACAGGAACTGCACGTCGGCCTCGCCGGCCACGGCCTTGGCCAGCAGGGTCTTGCCGGTGCCCGGAGGTCCCACCAGCAGCACGCCCTTGGGGATCCGGGCGCCCATGGCGGTGTAGGCCTTGGGATCCTTCAAAAAGTCCACGATCTCGGCCAGCTCTTCCTTTTCCTCGTCGCAGCCGGCCACATCCTTGAAGGTCTTCTTGTTCTTCTCCTCGCTGCCCAGGCGGGTGCGGGCCTTGCTGAAGCGGGCCACGCTTCCGCCGGCGCCGCCGCCCATGCGGTTCATCATGATATACCACAGGACCATGGCGCCGCCCATCAGCAGCAGATAGGGCAGGATACTGACCCACCAGGGAGTGGGCACGCCCCGGTAGTTGTACTCTTCGATGATCCCCGCCTCATGCTGCTGAGCGATGAGCTCATGAAAGTCCTCGTAGAACACCGAGAAGCTGTACACGTCGTAGCTCATCTGCTCGGTGACTTCCACGGTCTCGCCCTTCTCGTCGGTCTCCGTCTCCCCGGTGCGCACTTGGAGAATGATGGCGCTGCCGGAGGCGGTGGAGGTATATTCGAAGGACTTGACCTTCTCCTGCTGGAACAGATCCACCAGGTCGGAATAGTTGTGAACCTGCTCGGGGCTCTCCGTCCGGGTCATGGCGAAGATCACGGCCACCATAATGACCAGGAGCAGAACGTAGAAGCCTAAGTCGCGGGCTCTGTTGCGGTTCGATTTCAAGGGTCGTTCACATCCTTACTGCCGGGAGACCCGGCGGGCAATGATTACTCGTTCTCGTAGATCTCCGGCTTCAGCACCCCGATATAGGGCAGATTCCGGTATCTCTCGTTGTAGTCCAGGCCGTAGCCCACCACGAAGGCGTCGGGCACCTCGAAGCAGGAATAGTCGGCGTAGATCTCCGCCTTGCGCCGGGAGGGCTTATCCATCAGAGTGGCCACCGCGATGGAGGCGGGCTTGCGCACCATGAGATAGTTCTTCAGGTAATTGAGCGTCACGCCGGAGTCCAGGATATCCTCCACCAGGATGATATGCCTGCCCTCAATGATCTGGCTCAGGTCCTTGTTGATGCTCACAGCGCCGGTGGAGGTGGTGCCCCGGTAGGAGGAGACGGCCATGAAGTCCATGGAGCAGTCAATGTCCACATAGCGCATCAGGTCCGCCATGAAGATGAAGCAGCCCTTCAGCACGCCTACGAAAATGGGGTCCTTCCCCTCGTAATCTCTGGAGATCTGCCAGCCGACCTGCCGCACCTTCTCCCGGATCTCCTCTTCGGTGATCAAAATTCTCTCAACGGCTCTATTCACAGGAGTCCTCCTCTATTTCGATTCTGATTTCCAATACCCTCCCGCCGGGGGCGGGGCGGGTCCTCTCGTCGGCGCACAGGCCCAAAACCGCCAGGATCCCCGCCTCGTCCCGGAGGACAAGACAGCTCTCCCGCTGGGCCTGGGTCCATCCGGCCTCCTGAAACAGCGCCTTCAGGCTCTTGCCGCAGCCCCGGCCGGCGGGGTGCATCCGGTCTCCCGGTCTGCGGCCGGTGACAGTTATCTTACCACAGATGGAATCAGATTTGAAGCAATTAGTTTTGAACAAGTCGTAAATTTCTTCCCCGGCCTCTTTATACGCGCTTCGGAGCACCAGACCGCGCTCCGGGATCGCCAGGCTCCCGCCGGGCTTCAGCTCCCGGTCGGGGACTGGCGCCGGGGTCTCGGGGTGAAACCACAGCCTTCCCCCGTCCCGGCGAAGGCGCAGGCCCGGCAGATCCAGCCAGCCCGGGCCGGAGCCCCCGGCAAAGCGCAGGAGCTCCTCGCTCTGCTCACAGCTCAGCGCCCTGGGGCACAGCCGCCGCAGCACCCGGGAGGATACCGCCGGATGCAGCGCCAGCAGCTCTGAGCAGGACAGGGACTCCTCCCCTGCATGCTTCCGGACGAAATCCGCCGCCATTTGTTCCAGGCAGTCCTCATCCCGCTCCAACAGCCGGGCGGTGCGCAGGGCGGCCCGGGAAAAGCCCGGGTTCAGTCCAAGCAGCACCGGCATGACCTGACGGCGGATCCGGTTGCGGGCATAGCGTTCGTCGGCATTGGAGCTGTCCTCCACATGGGGGATCCGCTCCGCGGACAGATACTCCAGGATCTCCTGCCGGGTCCAGTCCAGCAGGGGCCGGACGATATTTCCCCTCTGCCGGGGGATGCCCCGCAGCCCGGCGGTCCCGGTCCCCCGCGCAAGACGCAGCAGCAGGGTCTCCGCCTGATCGTCGGCGTTGTGGGCGGTGGCGATGCGGTCGCAGTCGAGCTTCCGGGCGGTCTCGGCCAGGAAAGCGTAGCGCAGCTGTCGGGCGCAGTCCTCCAGGCCCAGGCCCAGCTCCTTCGCCCTTCCGGGCACGTCGCCCCGTCCCAGGACGAAGGGGATGCCCCGCTGCCGGCAGAAGTCCTCCACGAAGCGGGCGTCCTCCAGGGCTTCCTCGCCCCGGATGCCGTGCTCGAAGTGGGCGGCGGTCACCGAGACGTCCAGCTCCTCCCGCTGAGACCAGAGCAGCCACAGCAGGCACATGGAGTCCGCCCCGCCGGACACGGCGCACAGGACCCGGCTGCCCGGAGGCAGCAGGCTCCGGTCAAGATTCCTCATACCGCCGCTCCACAGACTGGAAGGAGGTGAACTCCGGCAGCCACAGCAGCTCGATGGTGCCGGTGGCGCCCTTGCGGTTCTTCAAAATGATGCACTCGGCCAGGTTGGGATTTTCGCTCTGCTTATTATAATACCCATCCCGGTACAGGGCCATGACCACGTCCGCGTCCTGCTCGATGGCGCCGGATTCTCTCAGGTCGGACAGCTGGGGGCGCTTGTCCTGCCGGGACTCGTTGGCACGGCTGAGCTGGCTCAGGCAGATGACCGGCACGTTCAGCTCCTTGGCCATGATCTTCAGCATACGGCTGATATCGCTGACCGCCTGGGTGCGGCTCTCGTTGGACCAGCTGTGGCCGCTGCCGGCGGACTGCATCAGCTGCAGGTAGTCGATGACCACCAGATCCAGCTTCTTGAGCCGGCGGCACTGGGCGTTCATATCCGCCACGGTCAGGCTGGGATTGTCGTCGATGCGGATGTCCGTGGCTGACAGGATCTGGGCCGCGTCGGTGATGCTCTGCCACTGGGAGTCGCTGAGCTGGCCGGTGAGCAGATTCTGGCTGGGCACGGAGGAGACCTTGGAGAGCAGACGGGTAACTAGCTGCTCCCGGCCCATCTCCAGGGAGAAGATGGCCACGGTCTTGCCCTCGTTCATGGCCGCGTGCAGGGCCATGTTCAGGGCGATACTGGTCTTGCCCATGCCGGGCCGGGCCGCGATCAGAATGAGCTCGGTCCTGTTCAGGCCCAGGATGGTCCGGTCCAGATCCGCCAGACCCGTGGGGATGCCGGGAAACTTGTTGCCGGAGTCGGCGGCCTCGTTGAGCGTATCGAAGACCTGCTGCACCACCTGGGAGATGGGGGTCAGGCCCCCCACGTTCCGTCCCTGGCGCAGAGCGTAGATCTTCCGCTCGGCGGCCTCCAGGGTGGTGTCGGCCTGGCCGCTGCCCTCGTAGACCATGCGGTTGATCTCATCGGCGGTCTCGCCCAGACGGCGCAGCAGCGCCCGGTCCCGGACGATGGCGGCATAGTCCAGCACGTTGGTCGCCGTGGGGGTGACCGACATGAGCTGGGCCATATAGCTCTCGCAGTTTTCCTGATAGACTCCCCGGGCGCGCATCTGGTCCAGCACGGTCACCGGGTCGATGGTCATGCCGTAGGAGAACATATGGTTGATGGTGTCGAACATATCCCGGTTGAGCTTGTTGTAAAACTCATCGGCCTTCAGGTGCTCCAGCACCTCCGGGATACATCTGGCGTCGATGAGCATACTGCCCAGCACCGCCTGTTCCGCCGGAGCGGAATGCGGGACGGATTTTCCCAGCAATTCATCCATGGTTCGTTCCTCTTACGTGTTTGGTTTCCCGTCCTCCGGGCTTTGGGATCATTCCTCGATCACCAGCAGATTGATGGTCCCGGAGACCTCATAGCCCAGCTTGGCCTTGACGGTGAAGCTGCCGAAGGTCTTGATAGGCTCGCCCTGGACGATCTTGTTCTTCTCGATGTCGATGCCGTGCTGCTCCTTCAGGGCCTTGCTGATGGCCTCGCTGGTCACCGCGCCGAAGAGCTTGCCGGCGCCGCCGGCCTTGGCCCGGATCACCACCTGCACCGCGCCCAGCTTCTTGGCGTTCTCCTCGGCCTGGGCCTTCTCCCGGGCGGCCTGGGCGGCCTTGGCCTTCTCCTTCTGCTTCATGGCGTTGATATTGTCGGCGGTGGCCTCGGTGGCCAGGCCCCTGGGCAGCAGATAGTTTCTGGCGTAGCCCTGGGAGACCTCCTTCATCTCGCCCTTCTTGCCCTGGCCCTTCACGTCCTGATTGAAAATGACCTTCATATCGGTTCCTTCCTCTCTATTTGTCTCATTTTTTATCGTTCTATTCAGACGGCCCCGCGCGCTTCACTTGTCTTGGAACCCGGGCCGCCGGTTTTGCGAGTGAAGAATGAAGAGTGAAAAGTGAAAAGATATGGTGTGCCGCCTTGCGGCATGAATTATAATCCGTCGGCGAAGCGACGGCGCATTGCCGAGGGCGTTAGTCCGAGTCCTTTATGCGCCTAGTCCCTTTAGGGACGACACCACAACTATTCACTATTCACTATTCACTCACTTCAAATACTCGTCGATGGCGGCCTTGATGCGCTCCATGGCCTGCTTCGAGTCGCAGTCGGTAAACTGAACCGCCGCGGCGGAGCGGTTGCCGCCGCCGCCCAGCTTCTCCATCAGGATCTGCACGTTCATCTCGCCGATGCTCCGGGCCGAGGCAAAGACGTTGCCCTTGCCGTCGGGCGCCAGCACCACCGAGGCCTCCACCCCGGAGATGTTCAGCAGCTCGTCCGCCGCCTGGGCGGCCACCACCCGGCCCTGGACCTCCTCCGGGGCGGCGATGGCCACTGCCCGGTACAGCTCCACGGACTGGAGGATCTTGAACTTGGCCACGGTGGACTCCATGTCCGTCTGGAACATGCGCTTGACCTCCGTGGGATCGGCGCCGATGCGCCGCAGCCAGGCGGCCGCGTCGAAGGTCCGCTCGCCGGTGCGCAGGGAGAAGCTCTTGGTATCCAGCACGATCCCGGCCAGCAGCGCCTCGGCCTCGGCCTTGGTCACGTCGCCCGGATCGGTCAGCTCCTGCAGCAGCTCCGCCAGCAGCTCACAGGCGGAGGAGGCATAGGGTTCGATAAAGCCCAGGGCTGCGTTCTGGATATAGGTGGCCGCCACCCGGTGATGGTCGATGACCGCCACCCGGTTGCAGGCGGCCAGCAGATCCGCGTCCTCGACCCGGTCGGGCCGGTTGGTATCCACGACCACCAGCAGGGTCTTGCCGTCGGCGGCCAGCATGGCCTCCTGGGGGCTGAGAAACAGATCCTTGAACTCCGGCGCCTTGCTCAGGCGCTCCAGCAGGCTCTGGGAGGCGTTGTGCTCCCGGTCGATGACGATCTGGGCCTTCACGCCGCACTTTCGGGCCATGCAGCACACGCCCACCGCGGCGCCCACCGCGTCCAGATCGGCAAAACGGTGGCCCATGGCCAGCACCCGGGAGGAGTCCCGCATGAGCTCGGCCAGGGTATTGGCCATGACCCGGGACTTGACCTTGGTGCGCTTTTCCACTTCCATGCCCCGGCCGCCGAAGAACTCGAAGTTCAGCCGGTTCTTGATCACGGCCTGGTCGCCGCCCCGGGACAGGGCCAGCTCCACGGCCATATCTGCAAACTGCAGGCATTCGCCCAGGTCGGCGCCGTCCTCGCCCAGGCCGATGGAGATCGAGGCCTCCACCCCGTTGGGAGATACGACCTGGTGGACCTGACGGGTGACGGCAAACTGCTCCCGGCGCATGGCGTCCAGATCCTGCCGCTGGAACACCACCAGGAAGCGGTCCCGGTCGTAGCGGCGGAAGATGCCGTGATAGCTCTCGGCCCACTGGTGCAGCAGGTCCTCCACGCTGTCCCGGATGTCGTTCTTCACCCGGTCGGGCTGGTTGCGGCACAGCTCGTCCAGATTGTCGAAGACCACCACTCCGGGCACCGGGCGGCTGGCCTCGTGCTCCAGACGGATATCGTCGTACTCGGTCACGTCCACCCAATAGACGATGCCCATGAAGGCGGCCTCCTCCCCGTCCTTGTCGGAGCGGATGAGCTTGCCGTAGAGCTGATACTTGCGCTCGTTGACCCGGATCAGCTCGGGATACTGGGTCTTGCCCTCCAGCAGCCATTTGCCGGTGAAGCCCGGCACCACCCCGGCCATGGACACGTTCAGCCGGCTGCCGGAGACGGAACAGGCCTCGAAAAAGGCCTCGTTGCCCCAGACCACGCTGGAGTCGTCCAGACGGAAGACGGCGATGGGCAGGGGGAAGTTCATCAGGGTGTTGTTCTTGGCGTTCTCGGCGTCGTAGGTCACCGACTCGATGTAGGCCGCCAGCTGCTTTTCCTTCACCCGCCGGGCGATCAGGGCGTAGACCACCAGGATCAGGATCACCGCGCCCTCCGCCGCCGCCAGATAGTACATCTTGAAGTACAGGGTGGCCAGGGCGAAGACCACCAGGAACAGCAGGTGGATCCCCACCCCCGGTTCCGACAGCTTCTGCAGATTGTTTTTATTCCGCATTTCTCCACCTCCGGATGGATCCGTATCGAGAAAGGATCAGGCAAAGCATAAAGCGCCATTAAATCAATATGGCATTATACCAAAAATCCCCTGTGTTTACAACTGATATTTTTCCCGACGGGAGAAATAATAGTACGCAGAAAGCCGAGTACGCTTGGGGAGGAAGAAAAATGAACGCGATCGTCCTGGCGGGCGGACTGGGGACGCGGCTGCGGCCGGTGACCGGCCCGACCCCGAAGCCTCTGGCGCCGCTGCTGGGGCGGCCCATTCTGGAGCATATCCTCCGGCTGCTGCGGGAGCAGGGCTTTACCCGGGTCTGTCTGGCCCTGGGCTACGGGGCCGGGGAGATCCGGCGTCGCTTCGCCGGGGGCTATCCCGGGCTGGAGCTGTGCTTCCGGGAGGAACAGGAGCCGCTGGGCACCGCCGGCGCGGTGAGGGCCTGCCGGGACTTCATCGGCCAGGAGGACGTGCTGGTCATCAGCGGGGACGTGGCCTGTGATTTTGCGCTGGCGAGGCTCATGGAGCGCCATCGGGAGCGCGGGGCCGCGGCCGCCCTGGCCCTGGTCCGGGATCCGGCGCCTTTGCGCTTCGGCCTGGCGGTGACGGACCCGGAGGACCGGATCCGGGCCTTTATCGAGAAGCCCGACTGGCCCCGGGTGGTGACGGATCTGGTGAACACCGGGATCTACGCCCTCTCCCCCCGGGCCCTGGCAGCCATCCCCGAGGGCCGGGCCTGGGACTTCGGGAAGGATCTGTTTCCCGCCCTGCTGGAAGCCGGGGAGACGCTGCTGGGCCTGCCCATGGAGGGTTACTGGTGCGACCTTGGTACGCCTCTGAGCTATTATCGCTGCTGTGTGGACGCGCTGGAGGGGCGGCTGCGTCTGGAGCCGGGGCCGGCGTTTGTCTCCGCTCTCTCCGCCGAGCCTTCCCCGCCCCGGCCGGAGGCGTCGGCCCGGGAGCCGGAAGCCCCCACGCAGCTGCGCATACCCTGTCGGGACCGGGCCAGGCTCATGGGTCAGCTGTCGGAGCTAATGCTGGAGCTGGACGCAGAGTATTCCGACGGGATCCTGCTGCGGCGGTCGGGCTGGGAGCTTCGGGTCCGTCCGGATTCGGCGGAGAGCGCCCTGCGCCTGGAGGCCGCCGCCCCGGAGCCGGAGTTTGCCCGTTCCCTGGCCCTGTCCCTGGGGGACGTGATCCGCGCCTTGGAGCAGGGGGACGAGGCGATGAAAACGAAAGAATTATCGTAGGGGCGATTCACGAATCGCCCGCCGACCCCGGTTCTCCGTAGGGGCCGACGCCCTTGACAGTTCGGAATTCGGAGTTCGGAGTTCGGAATTATGCAAGAACGTACCGTTATGTCGTAGGGGCCGACGCCCTCGGCGGCCCGCTCCCCGGCGGCCCGTCTCAATTGATCGAAAACGTGCCAAAGAGAAACGACACTCGGGAGGGGAAGATTGCGTTTTCTTCCCCTCCCGAGACCCACCCTAATTCAAACGCCCAAGAGGGGCGATCCCCTCTTGGATCTCCCCCCGCACGGTGCGGATTCGCCCGGGGCTTCTGCGTCTCCCAGGTTCTCCCGCCGGGCATCCGTGCCTCCCCCTCAGGGGGAGGTGTCTGCGCAGCAGACGGTGGGGGCGCTACCCCGCCGGGCGGGGACAAGCCCCGCCCCTACATGAGGACGGAAGGTTTCCGGTTTTCCGTAGGGGGATACCACAACTATTCACTCTTCTCTCTTCCCTCTTTCTTTCCCCTGTGTTATGATGGTGCCACCAAGAACGAAGAGGAGGGCAGATCCATGATCCGCAGAAAAGACGAGGCCACGGTGGTGCGCAAGCAGATGTTCGGCGGGGCGGGCGAGGCTGTCATGCGCCAGCTGCTCAATGGCGACGGGGAGATGTACGGCAAGGGCCGGGTGTTCAACCACCTGTTCCTGGCTCCCGGCGCCGAGATCGGCTGGCACGTCCACCACGGTGACGGCGAGACCTACTACATCCTCCGGGGCCGGGGAGAGTACAGCGACAACGGCAGGCTCACGACCGTTGAGTCCGGAGACGTGACCTTCACGGACGACGGCGAGGGCCACAGCCTGAAGGCCGTCGGCGACGAACCCCTGGAGGCCATCGCACTGATTTTGTACAAATAGTGTGCAGGAATTCATGCGCAGTGCTCAGGGAAAGACCGGGGCGGTACGTTGGTTCGTACCGTCCCGGTCTTTTGCCCGCAGTGGCCCGGCCGCGGGTCCCTGGGGCATGACCGGGACCGCCGGGCGATTCGTGAATCGCCCCTACGGAGAACCGTAACCATTCTGTCCCCATGTAGGGGCGGGGCTTGTCCCCGCCCGGCGGGGGAACCTGGGAGATACAGAAGCCCCGGGCAAATCCGGTTCGCCCGGGGGTGTTCCAAGAGGGGATCTAGGGTGGGTCTCGGGAGGGGAAGAAAACGCAATCTTCCCCTCCCGAGTGTCGTTTCTCTTTGGTTCTTTCTCTTTGGACAAGCAAAGAGAAAGAATATAGTCTCCTCGCATTCGCCGAAGCACACCAAGAAACCCAGGGTCGTACCGCGCGGGCGGGGGCAAGCCCCGCCCCTACGAAATGAACGGTACGTTGTCATACAATTCCGAACTCCGAATTCCGAACTCCGAATTGGCCTGTGGGCCGCCGGGGCAAAGCAAAGCGGAAGACGCCCCTATCAGCCTTCGGCCACTTCCCCCAGAGGGGGAAGCAAGGGCCGCCGGGAGCGTCGTCCCCTACGATAGAAACCGGGACGATACGAAAATCCCGCACCGCCCCGGTCTCTGTCCTGAAACTAAAAACCGAAAACGAAAACCTACTCCCCGCGCAGCGGCATCGACAGGCTGACCTTGAACAGATCCCCGTCCACGGTCAGGGTCATGGTCCCGCGCTGGAGCTTCACCAGACTCATGGCGATGCTCAGACCCAGACCGCTGCCCTCGGTGCTCCGGGCATCGTCCCCCCGGACGAAGCGCTCCAGCAGTTCCTCCGAGCGGCTTCCCAGCTTCCGGGCGGAGATGTTGCGCAGGGTGAGTACCGCCTGATCCCCCTGCCTCTCCAGATCCAGATAGACCCGGGTGCCGGGCATGGCGTACTTGACAACGTTGTTCATCAGATTATCCAGCACCCGCCACATGTGCCGTCCGTCGGCGGAGATCTCCACCGGCTCCGCGGGCTTGGTGAGCACCGGCTCCAGCCCCGCCTGCTCCAGCCGCTCGGCGTATTCGCCCAGGGTCTGATCCAGCAGCACCCCCAGCTCCACCGTCTCCCAGTTCACCGGGAGATTGCCGGTGGAGGCCTTGGAGGCCTCGATCAGATCCTCGATGAGCTTCTTGAGCCGGGCCGCCTGTCGGGAGAGCACGTTGATGTACTCCCGCATGGTCTCGCTCTCCGGCTCCAGCTTGCTCAAGAGATCCACGTAGCTGACGATGGAGGTCAGGGGCGTCTTGATGTCGTGGGACACGTTGGTGATCAGCTCCGTGCGCAGCCGCTCGGACTTCATGCGCTCCTCCACCGCGGCGCTGACCCCGTCCCGGATGTGGTTCAGATCCCGGGCCTGGTCCCGGAAGTCGCCGATCAGGTGCTTTTCCTCCACCTGGGTGCTCAGATCCCCGGCGGCCAGCCGGGAGGCGCCTGTGCGCAGCCGCCGGAAGGCCAGCGCAGCGTAGAGGGTGGCCGCCCCGGCCAGCAACCAGAACAGGAGCCAGCCCAGCGCCATGGCCCCGCCCTCGTGGCGCAAGCCCATGCGCCAGAAGAGGTCCACGAAGGCCAGGCCGCCCAGGCCGAGCACCCATTTCCACAGGATGGGCAGGGCATGGACCAGCTTTTTCAGGCCCCGCCACAGGGCCTTGACCAGACCCCAGCACCAGTGGACCAGGCGCACGGTCCAGCATTTGTCCAGATCCCCGCCCAGTTTCAGCCGGACGGCGGCGCTCATACTCCAGAGCAGGAACAGCAGGCCGATCAGCAGCATGGCCAGGCTGGCCGCCGCGATGCCCAACGCGTCGTAATCCGGTTCCATCCCGAACAGCATCGCCAGGACGGAGCCCTGGGCCGTGAGAATGAGCAGGGTGAACACGTCGAAGGGGATCTTCTCCAGCGGGCCGGCGGTCACGGCGTCGGTCCCGGGCCGGTGCCCCGCGGCCCGGAGCAGGAAGACGTACAGCACCACGCCCAGCAGGAAGCTCAGGCCCAGGACCCAGAGGAGGGTCCAGCGCAGGCTGTAGAGCAGGTCGAAGGTCCCGGCAGTGTAGCTGAAGCCGTCGCTGCCCTCCAGGGCGCTGGGGATCCAGCCCTTCACCGTGATCTGATTCTCCCGCTGCCAGCTCCGGCGCCAGGTCTCGTAGGCCTCGCGGCCCTCGAAGCTCAGGGGCTCGTCGCCGTTGTAGAAGCGCACCTCGAAGATCTCCCCGAGCACCGTGGTTGCGGGCTCACTCACCGCCTCTGTAGGGACCGGGGCCGGCACGGTCCCCTGGCTGTGGCTGTCCATCCAGCCCTCCTGCCAGAGGTCAAAACCCTCCGCAGAGAACAAGCCCACGCTCCCGTCGGGATAGGTGACCCGATACTCCTGTCCGGTCTCCTCCGGCCGGTATTCCACGGTGAAGGCAGGCTCTCCGTCCCTCACCGGCGCGGGGGTGGGGGTGACCACCGGGACGGGGGCCTGGGTCACCACAGGCTCGGCGATGACGTTCAGGTCGTAGTCGGGCATGACCGCCACCGAACCCTCCCACAGGGTCTTCTCGCCCTGATAGTTGGAGAAGATCTCCTCGCCCTGACCGTCCAGGATGGCGAAGCGCAGGTTGGAGCCCCGGTAGAGCAGGGTCTCCGGGTCGCCGCCCTGCAGATACTCCCGGCCCAAGGTATTCAGCAGGCTCAAAGCCTGGCTCTCCAGGGCCCGAGACAGGGCCTGCTCCCGGCCGGCGCGATAGGCGTCCCAGTCGTTCAGCGCCATGGCGCCCACAGCCGAGGCCCCGAAAGCCAGCACCATCCCGCACAGCAAAATCACCGCAATGGTTTTGGCGGCAAAGCTGGAATACAGTTTTTTCATGGCAGATACCTCCTGTGAGAGCGGATAGTGTAGAGTGAATAGTGAAAAGTGAAGAGTTGTGGTATGCCGCTTCGCGGCATGGATCATAATTTGGAGGGGACGGGCGTTTTTTCGGATTCGCCCAAGATTGCATCTGCATTCGGGTCATCTCCGCCGGGCGGGGACCAGCCCCGCCCCTACGGCATAAGGGTACGTTTCCGCTCAATTCCGAACTCTGAATTCCGAACTGCCCGAGTGGTTCGCCCTCTGCGCGGGAAGGGACGTTTTCATGGCTCCCCTTTTGGAAAGGGGAGCTGTCGCGAAGCAACTGAGGGGATAAGCCGAGTCAGCCCCGGCGGCAGCAATCCCCTCCGGGCGTTTCGCGCCCACCTCCCCTTGCTAAGGGGAGGCTCTGCTGCGTCCGGC
>CADAHL010000030.1 GCA_902787755.1 Oscillospiraceae bacterium | reverse complement strand
TATATCCTTGCCATAATAATTCCCCCTTGATGTAGTACTCCTATTTTCCTACATCAAGGGGGTTCTTGTCTATTGTCCGTTTTTACTGGTTCGGTTCACGCATCGGCGAGGGTCATTTTTTATTGAAACCAGATAAAATCACAGAAGGCGATGAACGCGCCGAAGACCAGGGCGAAGATCAGCACCACCAGCAGCCCGGATTTGACGGCCGCCCAGGTGTACATCCTCTGTTCCTCTTTGGTCATCTGGTAATGAGGTCCCCCGGACTCCTCCTGCTGCTGCCGCTCGGCAGCCGCCCGGTCGTACCAGGGCATCCCCTCCACGTTCATGTTGACGATGGTCCGCCCATCATCCTCCGGATCTTCCCGACGGGGCCGGGGAGCCATCAGAGGACCTCCTGCTCCTGCACAGGTCCGGTCTCGCCGGCCTTGGCCTCAGCCATGGCGGCCTCCGCGCGCTGCTGCGCCTCGGGGGTATTGTACAGATGGCAGGCGCAGAAGTGGCCTTCCTCCACCTCAAGCCACTCGGGCTGGGCGTACTTGCACACTTCCATGCAGTGGTCGCAGCGGGTGTGGAACTTGCAGCCCTTGGGCGGATTGGCCGGGCTGGGAATGCTGCCCTTCAGGATGATACGGTTGATCTTCGCATCCGGATCGGGGATGGGGATGGCGGAGAACAGAGCCTTGGTGTAGGGGTTCAGCGGATTGGCGAAGATCTTCTCCGTCTCCGCGTACTCCACCATGCTGCCCAGATACATGACGCCTACGGTGTCGGAGATATGCTCCACCACGGAAAGGTCATGGGAAATGAACAGATAGGTCAGGCCGAAGTCTTTCTGCAGCTGCTTGAGCAGGTTGATGATCTGGGCCTGAATGGACACGTCCAGAGCGGAGACCGGCTCATCGCAGACGATGAAGTCCGGGGACAGAGCCAGAGCTCTGGCAATGCAGATACGCTGCCGCTGGCCACCGGAGAACTCGTGGGGATAGCGCTCCTTGGCGTACTCGGGAAGTCCGCAGACCTCCATGACCCGGGTGATGTACTCGTCGTACTCCTCGGGAGGAACGATCTCATGCTCACGGACCGCCTCACCGATGATCTCACCCACGGGAAGTCTGGGAGAAAGGCTGGAATAGGGGTCCTGGAACACGATCTGCATTCTGGGACGCATCTTCCGCAGCTCTTCCTTGCTCAGCTCGGAGATATCCTGACCGTCGAAGATCACTTCGCCCTTGGTCTTTTCCAGTAGACGCAGGATGGTGCGCCCGCAGGTGGACTTTCCGCAGCCGGACTCGCCCACCAGACCCATGGTCTCGCCGCGCTTGATCTTGAAGCTGACGCCGTCCACGGCCTTGACGTTGCCCACGGTCATCTTGAAGAAGCTGGACTTGATCGGGAACCACTTGTAAAGGTTCTTGACCTCTAGCAGGTATTCGCTCTCTGTGGCGGGATTCTTTTTGATCTCTTCCATCTTAAAGCTCCTCCACGTTCACAGATTCGGGATAGCCCAGCACCTTGCCTTCCTCCAGGTAGCGGTAGCAGGAGACCACGTGGGTGTCGCTGATCCGGATCTCGGGAGGATACTTGCCGTCGCAATGCTCGCAGCGCATTTCGCAGCGATCGCGGAAGTAGCAGTAGTTGGGCATCTCCACCGGGTTGGGCACGCTGCCGGGGATGTTGTACAGCTCCTCCACCTTCTTGCCGACCACGGGCTTGGAGCGCATCAAACCGATGGTGTAGGGATGGGCGGGATGATGGAAAATATCATCGGCGGTGCCCTTCTCCACCACACGGCCGGCGTACATGACCACCACGTAGTCGGCCATGCCGGCCACCACGCCCAGGTCATGGGTGATCAGCATAATGGAGGAATTGAGCTTATCCTTCAGGTTCTGCAGCAGGTCCAGGATCTGGGCCTGAATGGTCACGTCCAGAGCCGTGGTGGGCTCGTCGGCGATGATCAGCGTGGGGTTGCAGGCCAGTGCGATGGCGATGCAGATACGCTGACGCATACCACCGGACAGCTCATGGGGATACATCTTGTAGACGCCTTCCTTATTGGCGATGCCGACCAGTTCCAGCATCTCCAGGGTACGGGCCTTGGCGTCTTCCTTGCTCATTCCGGGATTGTGCAGCAGGGTGACCTCGTCCACCTGCTCGCCGATCCGGAAGACCGGGTTCAGCGCCGTCATGGGCTCCTGGAAGATCATGGAGATCTTGTTGCCGCGTATGGTTTCCATGATGGCGTTGGGGGTATTGACGATGTTGTAGGCGGTACCGTCGCCCAGGTTGAAGCGGATCTCGCCGCCCACCACCTGGCCCTGAGGCCTCTGCAGCAGCTGCATCAGGGAAAGGCTGGTCACGGACTTGCCGCAGCCGGACTCACCCACCACGCCCACGGTGGAGCACTTGGGGACCTCGAACTTGACGCCGTCCACAGCCTTGACCACACCCACGTCGCTGA
This sequence comes from Oscillospiraceae bacterium, assembly GCA_902787755.1. Taxonomy (GTDB): domain Bacteria; phylum Bacillota; class Clostridia; order Oscillospirales; family Oscillospiraceae; genus Limivicinus. The sequence continues at coordinate 23,679 of CADAHL010000030.1, read as the reverse complement.
AGAAGTAGGTGCAGACGTTGTCGAACTCCACAACATTGTTGGGGTCGGCCATGCGGGTGGTGTACAGGGCGGGATCCTTATTGGCGTCCGCCCGTTCCTTTTCCAGCTTCTTGGTCACCCGGCGGTTAAAGCGGGTGATTCTCCGGGATTCCTTACCGGATATATAGGAGGATTTCTTCTTTTCTTTATCAGCCATTGTTCCTCCTCCTTCCTTAACGCTTGGCCTTGGGGTCGTAAGCATCGCGTAGACCGTCGCCCACGAAGTTGAAGGCGATAACCGTCAGGCAGATCAGCAGACCCACGGGGATCCAGATGTGTGCGTAATGGGCCATAGCGGAGGCCGAGGACACAGAGTTGATGATGGTGCCCCAGGTAGCCAGCGGGTGCTTGACGCCCAGGCCCAGGTAGGACAGGGTAGACTCGGTGATGATAACGCCGCCCATACCCATGGTGGCGGTAACGATCAGCTGAGGCATGACGTTGGGAACCAGGTGATGGAAGATACGATCCTTGACCTTGATACCGGTAGCCTCGGTGGCGACCATGAACTCCTGCTCACGCAGGGACAGGATCTGACCACGGACCAGACGGGCCACGCCGGCCCAGCCCATGATACCGAGAGCGGCCATCATGATCAGCAGACGCACGTAGGTGTCCATTCGCAGGGCGTCCATCATGGCGCCCAGAATGATCATAATAGGCATGGAGGGCAGACAGTAGAAGATATCCACCAATCGCATGATCAGCATATCGACCCAGCCGCCGTAGTAGCCGGCCAGACCGCCCATGATGATGCCCAGGAAGCATTCCAGGAACACGACCACAAAGCCGACCATCAGAGACACGCGGCCACCGTACATGATACGGGACATAACGTCGAAGCCGTCGCCGTCGGTGCCCAGGATGTGCTTGGCGGAGGGCTTGGCGAACATATCGATGACGTAGATGATCTGCTCGGCGGTGATGACGTACTCGCCCTTCTCGCTGCCGCTCATATCCCGGCGGGTGATGTTCAGCTCGCTGGTCTGATACTGCAGGTTGCCGGCCTCGTCATAGACGTACTCGCCGTTCTCGCTCTGCTGAGGCAGGTCGTACTCAAAGTGGCCTTCCTTCTCGCCCTTTTCGATCATGTCCGTGATCTTCTCTTCCACGGCGCGCTTGAGATCGTAGGCCATGGTGTCCTCACCGCTGTAGCGGCGGACGGCGAAGAGGGTGAACTCCATGTATTCCTGACCGTCGGCATTGCGAACCACGAGGGTATCATCCTCCGTCGCAACGCTGTAGGTCTGGCCGTCGGCGGTGAAGGTACCGCCCTTGGCGGCGTTCATCAGAGCGCCCACGCGCAGCTCCTGGCTAACAGGAGCGCCGATTTCATAGGTGTCGACCATCAGGCGGGTGTAAACCTTGGCGGTCTCCACTGAATCCATCTGGTAAACGGTGTACAGCTTCCCGTCAGCCTTCAGCAGGTAGCGGGTGCCGCCATCCTGGAAATCGATTTCACCGGCCTTGATGGCCTTGTCCAGCGCAGACTCAAAGGCTTCCTCCTTGGCCTCACCCACATAGTGGATGCCGCTGAGGGTGGTGGTCACGGTGAAATCCTTGGCCTGGGCCTTCTTGTAATTGTAGGTCACGCCGTCCACGGTCACGCTGCCGCTGCTGCCCTTGAGGTTGGCCTGCAGGGCCTCTTCCAGGCCCTCCACCGCGGCACCCTTGAAGTCCAGGGTCTTGCCGACCTGATGATAGGTACCGATGGTGACGGTGCCCTCGCCGGTGGTTGCCACCTCGGTGGCCTTCACAGCGGACAGGGTGTAGATCTCGTCGGCCAGCTTCTGCACCACGTAGATGCCGCTGTCGTCGAAGATGAGCTCTTCCTCCTGATCGTCATTGGCGATCATTCTCTTGATGGTAGAGTTCATCACGTTGGAGACCGTACGCTCAACCTCCACGGAGGAATCCACGTCGTAGCTGTTGTAGGCCGTATTCTCTTTGGCCATGGCGTAGTTGACCACCTGATTGTCGTACTTGTAGAAGATGGTCTTCTGGCCGTAGGGGTAGAAGATGGGTCCGATGAAGGAGAAGACGAACATGGTGATCAGCAGGATCGAGCCGAACACGGCCAGCCGGTTGCGGATAAAGCGCTTGAACACCTGACGTCCGGGAGACAGGACCTTGACACGGGACACGTCGTCCAGTGCGATCTCGTCGGATTTCTGTTCCTTGACCTGGGAGGCGGCTCTGGCCTTCAGAGCGTCGTTCAAATAAGTCTTAGCCATGATCGCACCTCCTTAACTCAGCCGCACGCGCGGGTCAACCACAGCATACAGGAGGTCTGAGATCAGGTTGCCCAGCAGCGTGAGGATGGAAATAAAGGCCAGGTAGAACATGATAAAGGGGATATCCGCCTGGGTCATGGAGGTGTAGGATGCGTAGCCGATGCCGCGGATGGCGAACAGGGTCTCGGTGATCAGAGCACCGGAGAACAGACCCGGCAGCATGCCGCCCAGCATGGTGACCAGGGGGACCAGGGTGTTGCGGAAGGCGTGATAGTTGATGACCTTCTTTTCCGGCACGCCCTTGGCCCGGGCGGTACGGATATAGTCGGAATTCAGCACTTCCAGCATATTGGTACGGGTGTAACGCATAAGGCCGCCGATGCTGATGATGATCAGCGTGATGGACGGCAGAACAAAGTGCTTAGCGACATCCAGGAACTTACCAAAGTCAGACAGATTGATATAATTACGTCCCTGCATACCGGACAAGTCGAACCAGCCCAGCTTGACAGAGAAAATATACTTGAGCAGAGTTGCCAGGAAGAAGGTGGGCATAGAGATACAGATCATGGCCACCACAGTGGTGAAGTAATCCACAAAGCTGTACTGCTTTTTCGCAGCTGTAATGCCGAGAGGGATAGCAATAATGATCTCAAAGATCCACGCGACAAGTCCGAGAGCAAAGCTGTACCATACGGTATTGTGGAACTCCTGCGTGACGGGAATGGTCCAGGCCCAGCTGTCGCCCCATTCGCCCTTCACCGCATGTCCCAACCATGTGAAATAACCCTGAACCACGCCTTTGTCCATACCATATTGCGCGTTCAGATCGGCAAGCCACTCCGCATAGCTCTTGGTGGCGCCTGGGCGGGAAGCGAGCTCCCTCGCCTTTGTTTCAACATAACCCATGGGCATGTTGTACATCAGCACATAGATAATGAACATCACGAAGAACAGAATCAAAACGCTGTACAGCAAACGTTTGGTCGTGTACTTCAGCATATCATTTCCTACTTTCTCATTGATTTCAGCGACAAGCCTCTCCCCTTTACGGGGGTGCCTGAAATAGCCAACAACACGGAAGGGGATCAACTCCCCTTCCGTGCCGGGAATCAAATGCTACTTGTTTGATTCAGTTGGGTCAGACTCGGAAGTCAATTACTTGACAGCCAGGGTCTCGATCTCGGCGTACCAGCCCCAGTAAGGAGTCATGTCGCCGGGGATGGAGTCGATGACAACGCGCTCACTGGAGAAGACGGTGCAGTCCTTGCGCTGGTACAGAGGCAGCTCGCAGCCCCAGTCAAGGATGATTTCCATGGCATCCTTGTAGATGGACTTACGCTCCTCGGTGTCGGCGCTGGCGCGGCCGCGGGCGATCAGATCGTCCAGAGCGGGATCATCAACAGAGTAGTGGTTGGAGTTGGTGCCGTTGCCGTGAGCGTTGGCGCTGGAGTAGACCTGAGTCATGTCGGGGTCGACAGTGGACTGCCAGGCGGCGGCCCACATCATGGCGGTGTTGGACTCCAGAGCGTTGTTCCACACGGAGGTGCCAACGTCATTGACCTGCAGCTTGATGCCCAGGCTCTCGAGAACCTCGGAAGCGGCAACAGCCACACCATAGGCGGGGTGGTCCTGCTGGCCCTGGCCGGGGATCATGACCTCGTAGGTCTCGGTGGCGTCGGTGAAAGCACCGGTAGCCTCGTCGAAGGTGAAGCCGGCAGCCTTGAAGTAACCGATAGCGGCGTTCTTGGCGGCCTCGTAGCGCTGCTCAGCGCTCATGGAAGCATCGTAGATGGGATTGCCGTCCACGTCGACGGAGTAGGCATTCTTGTAGCCCTCGTCAGCCGGCTTGGGAGCAGCCCAGGAGGTGTTGGAGATGGGGTACTGGATAACAGCGGCGCGGTCGCCGTAGTAGGAGTTGATCACGGTGTCACGGTACACGGAGAACAGGGTCATGAAGCCCTTACGCAGAGCCTTGGAAGCATCGGAGGCGGGGTCGCCGTCGATGTTGACCAGGTCGGCGTTGATGCCCAGGTAGCCGTAGCCACGGTAGTCGACCAGAACGGTGTGGAGGGTCTCACCCTGCAGCTCGCCATTGGAGTTGGCGTCCTTGATGGCGGCGACGGTAGCGTCGTTGATGGAGGGCTGAGCCACGTCGAAGGTACCGGTCACGATGCCGGGAACGTAGTCGGAGTCAACAGCCTCCTGCATCAGCAGGATCTCAGTGGCGGGAGCGCCCAGGAAGTAGGTGGGATTGGCCTTCAGGGTGACAACGCCGTTGGCGTAGCCTTCGAAGGAGTAAGCACCAGCGCCAAGAGGCTCGGAGTTCTTGGCCTTGACGCCGGACAGGTCGCCCTTGACAAAGCCGAAGGAGTTGTTCTCGTAGTCGTACAGGGACTCATCGCCGTAGTAGTGCATAGGAGCGACGGTGAAGCTCATGTTGTAGATAGCGGTGGCGTCGTAGCTGGTCATGTGAACGGTCATGCTGTAGTCGCCGGTCTTGATGATACCAGCGATGTTGGGAGCGCTCTCGCCAGTGGAAACGCCCGCCTGGAACTCGGCGCCCAGAGCAGCGATGGTCAGCTGCAGACGGGTGGAGCCGGCAGACTCAACGGACTCGGCCTCATCGGTGTCGCCGCCGTAGGCTTCGAGAATGGTGTTCCAGAAGTCATACTTGGTGGCGTCCTCGGGCAGCTCGAAGCCCCAGTTGGCAGCGCAGGCAGCCACGGAGTCGTCGGGAGCGTTGTAGCCCTTGCCAATGCAGTAGTCAACGATTTCCTGAGCGAAGTCAGCGCCGGACTCCTCGTTGTAGTACTTCCAGAAAGCGTCATACTGCTCCTGGGTGTACAGATCGTTCTCGACGTAGCCGTCACCCTCGCCGTCGGCGAAGATCACGTTGCCGCGGGCGTCCATACCGCCGCGGTACTCGGCCATACCCTCGATGGGCAGGGCGTAGATGGTGCTGGAGCCATCATAAGTAGGATCGGACAGGACGTAGATGCCGAAGATCACGTCGTCGATGGTGGCGGGCACACCGTCGGAGAAGACGATGTCGTCACGCATGGTCAGGTTGTAATCCACAGTGCCGTCGTCGTTCTGAACGATCTCGACATTACCGGCGCCCTTGTAGTTGTAAGCGGTGCCGTTGTAGTCAACGTCAGTGCCGTCGATGCCGTTCTCGATCACAGCGCCGCCACGGTCAGCCGCCAGCAGACCGATCTGGGTCAGGTTGACGACGTCCATGTCGTAAGCAGTGGTGGAGAAGAAGGGGCTGAACTTCTGACCGAAGGTGGAAGTGGCGAACACCAGGGTGTTGTTCGCAGGGGTCTCAGGTGCGGGCTCTTCCGCAGGGGCTTCCTGCTCGGCGGGGGCTTCGGCGGGGGTTTCGGCAGGGGCCTCAGCGGGGGTCTCAGCGGGAGCGCTGGATTCGCCGCAGGCGGCCAGAGCGAAGACCATCACAAGAGCCAGAACCAGAGCCAGGATCTTCTTGAGGTTGCTCATCTTTTCAAATTCCTCCTATTTATTCTTTATTAGGCGCCGGGTTTTTCCCTGCGCATAATAAGCACATCTCACCCTTTTCGGGTAGTCAGGTTTTTCCTTTCCCGGAACAGCAGCAGCCCGGAGGTCAGGATCACTCCGTCGCACAGGCTGAAGATCAGATCGCCCTCGGTCATCCCGAGGCCCCGGAACAGGCTCACCGCCTGCCCGAGAAGCACCGCGCCGGCCAAAATCGCAGCGGCTAGGCATCTGGGGGGATAGAGGTTTTCCAGCTGATCGGCCAGGCGGTGCTCCATTGGCTCTTTACATCGATAAAGAGACCGGCTCTGCCCCAGAAGCATCGCCAGGGGGAGCACCAGGAAGGCGAAGGGAAAGGACGTGTACCAGGTCCGCATGGCCTGGGAATTGGGAAGCATGGCGCAGAGCCAGAGGATCAGGCTCACAGCCGTCAGCCCCAGGATCCGTTTCTTCGTCCGGTCCAGGGTCTTCGCATCGGCCCGGAAAAACCAATCCTCGCCGATGTATTCATAGCTGCTGTGGATCCGGCCCCGCTCATCCACGGTCTCAACGATCCGATAATCCTTTAGGTAACGATTCCTCGCCATATCCGATCTCTCACCAGTCCGCGGATTGCGCTCGTTTGTCTCTCATGTAAGGACAAACGCCCATGCTTGCAACGATTATAGCATAGACCTTTCAGGATTTCAAGGAAAATAACGCTGAAACTCGGCGCTTCACCCTAAAAAAGTCTGTGGAATTTGTATATTACTGCCAAAAAGTCTCGTTTCTCCGAGGCCAAGGCGTCTTTCCCCTGTCCGCCCGGAAGGCTCCCGGGCCGTTTCTACAGCGGTCCCTTGTCCTTCAGGGTCGTCAGACGCATCTTCCTCCTGCAATACCCGGGGCTCGCCAGAGCGTCGGAGACGCCGTCGAAGTGCCGGAAGCCCCGCTGCCAGACGCCCACCGCCGGCCAGGCGGGCAGACCCGCGCCGTTGGGATCGCCGGAGCGGACGAAATTCGCCACGTAATCGATCATCTGATCCTTCAGCCGGAAGTCCGGCTCCTCCCAGGGCCGCCAGTTCTGTTCCATATTGCCGAACATGTACCACAGGTCGCAGGCGTGATAGGCCTTGTAGAGATTGCCGGGCGGCGTGCGGTCGAAGAGATAGCCGTAGACGGGGCTGCGCTTTCTGCCCGCGCTCCAGAGGGCGAAGGAGTAGGCCATTTCATATATAATGTAAGGCATGAAGTCCTGGGACGTGATCCCCAGGATCATGGGGATATCCAGGATCTTCCCCTGGCGCTGCCGTTTCTGGGGCAGCTCCGGGATGATGACGCCGTCGATGCCGGGCTGCACGGCGGCATAGCTCCAGTTCTCCCGGCTCTCAGCGTACCAGGCCCGCCACAGGGTCTCGATGGGGACCTTCTTCAGCTCCTCTTCCCCGCTGACGCCGGCCCGGCGCTCCACGTTGTCCCAGAATTCCCGGCTCTCCTCCGGCGTCCAGCCCTTGGTGAAGGAGGGAACCAAGCCGCCGCCGGACATCATCACCGCGCCCTGTACGATCCCCTTGAGGGCGTCGGAATAGCACAGATCCATCACGCTCATGGCCCCGGCGGACTGGCCCATCATGGTGATCCTCCCGGCGTCTCCGCCGAAGTCGCCGATGTGATCCCGGACCCAGCGCAGCGCAAAGACCTGATCGTGCAGGCCGTAGTTCCGGGAGCGGTACAGATGCAGCACGTTCAGCCGGTAGCCCACGGAGACCAGGATGATCCCCCGCCGGGCGTACTCCGTGCTGGTGCCGTAGGGCAGCTCGCCCACGGTGCCGGTCTCGTGGCCGCCGCCGTGGATGAACACCAGCACCGGGCAGTTCTCCGGGTGCTCGGGGGTGATGATGTTCAGGGTCATGGGGCTTTCGGCGTAGTGGAAATCCCGGCCGGGCCGGAACTCCTGGTAATAGAAGGGATTGTCGTCCCTGGACTCGTCGTTGAAGCTGGAATACTGCCAGCAGTCGGTCTCCGGCCCGGTGGCGTCCAGCACCTCGGTCCAGGCGGGCACCGCCTTGGGCATGGTGAAGCGCTCGGTGATGGCATAGGGGATGCCCCGGAAGATCCGGTACCCCTGCTCCTGCCGTCCTCTGACCGGTCCGCAGCCGGTCTGAAGAATGATCTCGCTCACTGACACCGCCCCTCTTTCCTTCCTATAATATATCATAGCCTTTTGCCCTTGAACACTCTTTCTTCCCCTTAAACTGCCTCCTGGCGCAAAAAAGCGCGGAAGGTACAAAAACCTTCCGCGTTTTTTGTGCTGTTTTTCCCTATCAGCGGGCCGATCAGCCGCCAAAGACCGCCAGCAGGAAGCCGGCCGCCACAGCCGAGCCGATCACGCCGGCCACGTTGGGGCCCATGGCGTGCATCAGCAGGTAGTTGTTCTTGTTGTACTTTCTGCCCACGTCCTGGCTGACCCGGGCCGCCATCGGTACCGCAGACACGCCGGCGGAGCCGATCAGGGGATTGATGCGGCCGCCGGAGGTCTTGTACATCACGATGCCGCCCAGCAGGCCGCCGGCGGTGGAGATGCCGAAGGCCACCAGACCCAGGAAGATGATCTTGATGGTATCCCAGCTCAGGAAGTTCTGGGCCACCATGGTGGCGCCCACAGAGGTGGCCAGGAAGATGGTGACGATGTTCATCAGCGCGTTCTGGGCCGTATCGGACAGACGGTCGGTGACGCCGCACTCCCGGAAGAGGTTGCCCAGCATCAGGCAGCCGATCAGCGGAGCGGTGGAGGGCAGGAGCAGGATGACGAAGGTGGCGACCACGACGGGGAAGAGGATCTTCTCGGTCTTGGTCACTTCCCTGGCCTGGACCATCTTCACCTGGCGCATCTTCTCGGTGGTCATGGCCTTCATGATGGGCGGCTGGATCAGGGGGATCAGCGCCATGTAGGAGTAGGCCGCGATGGCGATGGGTCCCAGCAGATGGGGCGCCAGCTTTGTGGTCAGGAAGATGGCGGTGGGGCCGTCGGCGCCGCCGATGATGCCGATGGAGGCGGCCTCAGGGCCGGTGAAGCCCAGCAGCACCGCGCCGAAAAAGGCGATGAACACGCCCAGCTGGGCCGCGGCGCCCAGCAGCAGGCTCTTGGGATTGGCCAGAAGCGGGCCAAAGTCGGTCATGGCGCCCACGCCCAGGAAGATGAGCGAGGGGTAGATGCCCGCCTTCACGCCGATATAGAAGAAGTCCAGAAGCCCGGCGTTGGAGAGGATGTGGCCATAGCTGTGATAGTAGGGGCTGGCCGCGTCCAGAAACTCCGTCCAGAGCTCCGGGTGGTACATGGCGTTCTCGCCCATGCCGATGAAGTAGCTGAGGTTGGACAGCAGGCAGCCGAAGGCGATGCCGCACAGCAGCAGGGGCTCGAACTTCTTCACGATGCCCAGGTACAGCAGCACGAAGGCGATCGCGATCATGATCAGGTTTTTCCAGCCTCCCTCCGTCAGGAAGAAGGCGGCGAAGCCGGACTGGGAAGCCAGCTTCAGAAGGACGCCTGTGATGTTCATGGCTGCCCTCCCTTATGCGATGACGACCAGCGGTGCGCCTGTCTCCACCACGGCCCCCTTGCTCACCACGATCTGGGCCACAGTGCCGGTCTTGGTGGAAACCACCTCGTTCTCCATCTTCATGGCCTCCAGGATCAGGAGCACGTCGCCCTCCTTCACCTGCTGGCCCTGGGATACGTTGATCTTCAGGATATTGCCGGGCATGGGGCTCTTCACCACCTCGCCGGCGGCCAGAGCGCCTGCCGGGGCCGGGGCGGGAGCGGGAGCGGCGGCCGCGGGAGCGGGGGCGGCGGCCGGCGCCGGCGCCGGCGCGGCGGGAGCCACAGGCGCGTTGGCGGCGTACTCGGCCAGAACCATGGCCTCGCCCTTTTCCACCTGGACCTCGTAGGTCTTGCCCTTCAGCGTGATCTTATATTTCATTGGTCTTCCTCCTTGATCTCTCTGATGGAAATGAAGCGCAGCTCATTGAGCGGGGTCTGCAGCTCGTCGGCCACGATGGCCATGAGCATGGCGGCGGTGCGGGGATCAGTGTCATAGAGCTTGACCTCGCCGGCGGTGCCGGGAGCCAGCGGCGCCAGATTCTCGGTGACCAGCACCGGGGCTGAGCGCTCGGGGGCCGGGATGCCGCCCACGGCCTTCTCCGCCGGCTTCTTCGGCGCGGTGAACAGCCCCATCAGCGAGACGACGCCCAGGAGCAGCACCAGCGCGAAGAACACCACCGCGTAGCCCAGCAGGGCCGTAGCCCCGGCCGCGCCGATGGAAATATGGATTAGATCGCTCATGCTCAATCCTCCAGCTTCTCAATGCTGTAGCGCGCCCGTTTTTCCTCCCGGGCGGCGCGCTCGGCAAAGAACTTCTCCGCCACCTGGGGGAAGGAGATGTAGCTGAGCACATCTTCCTCGCATCTGGCGGTGTCGCCCAGCTGCGCGGCGGCCTTCTCGAACACGTCGGTGGGCAGGCTGTCGGCATAGCGGCCCTCGATGGGCTTCTCTCCGGCCAGGATCTTGGCCCGGATCTCCGGATCGATGGGGGCGGGAGTGCGTCCGTACTCGCCCCGGCAATAGGCCTTCAGCTCGGCGCCCACGTTCTTGTACCGCTCCCCTGCCAGCACGTTCTGCACCGCCTGGGTGCCGATGATCTGGCTGGTGGGGGTGACCAGCGGCGGATAGCCCATGTCCGCCCGGACCTTGGGGGTCTCCAGCAGGGCCTGGTCGAACTTGTCCAGGGCGTTCATCATCTTCAGCTGGCTGAGCAGGTTGGAGAGCATGCCGCCGGGGATCTGATAGGTCAGGCACTGGGTATCGGTGGCCATGGAGATGGGGTTCAGGATACCCTTGGCCAGGAAATCGGCCCGGATGGGCTTGAAGAAATTGGCCATCTCCAGCAGGGCGTCGGCGTCCAGGCCGGTGTCGTAGCCCATCTCCCGCAGGGTGTAGTTCAGGGTCTCGGTGGCGGGCTGGCTGGTGCCGCCGGACAAGGGAGAGATGGCGGTGTCGATCACGTCGGCGCCGGCCTCCACCGCCTTCAGGCAGGTCATGAAGGCCAGGCCCGTGGTGCAGTGGGTGTGGACCACCACCGGCAGGTCCACCGCGTCCTTGATGGCGGAGACCAGATCATAGGCCGACTTGGGGGACATGATGCCGGCCATATCCTTGATGCACACCGTGGACACGCCCATCTCCTTCAGTTCCTTTACGATCTGGACGTACTTTTCCAGGGTGTGGACGGGGCTGGTGGTATAGGAGATGGCGCCGGAGGCGATGGCCCCGGACTTCACGGTCTCCTCCACGGCCACCTTCAGGTTGTTGGTGTCGTTGAGCGCATCGAAGATCCGGATGATGTCGATGCCGTTGCGCACGGAGGCCCGGACGAAGCGGCGGACGATATCGTCGGAGTAGTGCTTGTAGCCCAGGATGTTCTGACCCCGGAGCAGCATCTGCAGCTTGGTGTTGGGCATGGCGGCTTTGATCTTTCTCAGCCGTTCCCAGGGGTCCTCGTTCAGGAAACGCAGGCACACGTCGAAGGTGGCCCCGCCCCAGCATTCCACAGAATAATACCCGGCCCGGTCGATGGTCTTGAGAATGGGCTCAAACTGATCATAGGCCAGCCGGGTGGCCACCAGCGACTGGCTGGCGTCCCGCAGAACCGTCTCGGTAAACTGTACTTTCTTCATAGGCTCTCCTCCCAAATGTATGGCTGTGAATTCGCCAACTTTTCCTGTTTACAGTATAACACAAGCGTCTATGAAAAAGCTACCGCTTTCTTTCGATTTTGGCAAAAATTTATCATACTGCATAGAATGCTCCGGGAGCTTCCGCACGAGCTCCCCGGAAGGAGGCAATCCCATGCTGGAAGATCAATCCCTTTGCCGCTGCTGCTGCGGCGCTCCCGGGCCCCAGGGGCCGGTGGGACCTCAGGGGCCCATCGGGCCCTCCGGACCCCAGGGTCCCATTGGCCGGACCGGACCTCAGGGCCAGCCCGGACCCGCCGGGCCCCAGGGCGAGCCCGGCCCCGCAGGCGCGGCCTTCACGGCCGATAACGCCATCCGCTACGATCCCGCCCCGCAGACCGCGGCGCCGGGAGCGGCCCTGGAGCTGCCCGCGGCGGACCCCTCCCCGGAGGGGACCATTCTCCCGGAGGGCAGCACCGGCCTTACGCTGAGTCCCGGCCGCTATCTGGTCCTGTTCTCCGCCGACGCGGACATTGACGCCGCCGGCGTTCTGGGGGCAGGACTGAGTCTGGGCGGGGCGCCGCTGGCCTCTGCCCAGACAGCCATCCCGGTCACCGGTCCGGCCTCGGAGCATCTGAGTCTGGCCGTTCTGGTAACGGTCACCGCCGGCGCCGTCCTGACCGTGGTCAACAGCACCGGAAACGAACTGCGCTACCGCAGCGCCGCCCTGTCGGTGATCCGCCTGGGCTGAGTTCCGGCACAGCATAAAACAACATCCCGGACCGTCCGCGGGTTTGCGGATGGTCCGGGATCCTTCTTTTTTCGCTTCTCTCGCGCTCAGAGGAAGCGGTCGATCCGATGATAGAACTCCTCCAGGCGTTCCTCCAGCCGGCCCTCCAGTTTTCTGCGCCCCTGGTTCAGATCCGACCGGAGCTCGCCCAGATCGGCCCGCAGTCCGTCCACGCCGGTCTTCAGCTCGCCCACGCCGCCCCGCAGTTCGTCCACGCCGCTGCGGATGCCCTGCAGGAGCTGGAGCTGGCGGCTCCGGGAGCGGTTGAGGGCGTCCATGGTCAGGGCCATGCCGTGGAAGAACTCATCGCTCAGCTTCTCATGGGCGGGATAGCGTCCGGCCCGGTAGTTCTCCACCACAACGCCGTAGCGTTCATAGGCCTGGGCCACCGCGTCCTCCCAGGACAGATACAGCTCCCGCTGGGCCCCCTCGCCCACCTGGGCCATCTGCTCCCGGCGATCCATGAGTTCCAGCAGGGTCTGGGCCATGGATTCGGCGTTCTCCTCGATAAGAAAGCCGCTGCGCCCGTCGGTCACGTCCTCGGCGGCACAGCTGCCCGCCACCAGCACGCTGGGCAGCGCGCAGGCCGCCGCCTCCCGGACCACCAGGCCGTTGGTGTCGAAGGTGGAGGGGAAGAGGAACAGATCCGCCCGGCAGTACCAGGCCCGGATCCTCTCCCGGTCCCGGATGGGCTCGGAGAACAGCACCTTCCCCTCCAGGCCCAGGCTTCGGGAATAGGCCACGATCTCCTCCTTGTCGCCGCCGCCTCCCACAAAGACCATGCGGAAGTCCCGGCCCTGATCCAAAAGACCCTTCAGCGCGTCCAGAATGATCCGGATCCCTTTGTACCACATCATCCGGCCCACGAACAGGAATACCGGCACTCCCCCGGGCAGATCGAAGTCTCCGGTGACCTCCGCGATCAGGCTGTCCGGCACCCGGCCCCGGGGGAAATCCACCCCGTTGGGCATGACGCGGTACTCGCCCTGATAGCCCAGCTTGCGCAGATTGTCTCCCGCGCCCCGGCTCACGGTCCAGACCTCGTCGCAGGCGGAGATGTTCTCCACCAGCACCCGGGCGGCCTGCTCCTGCAGGAGCTTGGAGCGCACGGCGTTGGCGATGTCGATGTCGAACTTGGTGTGGTAGGTGAACACCACCGGCACATGGATCCGGTCCCGCAGAGACCGGGCCACCATGGTGGAGGTGATGGGGCAGTGGCTGTGGATCAGGTCGAAGCGGCTGTCCTCCAGCTTCCCCATCAGCTCCGGGGAGAAGGGCATGCCCGCCCGGTAGCCCACCAGCCGGGTCACGTCCACGCTGGGATAGCGCAGCACCGGGAAGGGAAAGGCCGAGTCGTCGGCGTCGGGGTAATAGGGCGTGACCACCGTGGCCCGCCCGTGGTTTTTGCTCAGATAGGTGCCGTAGTTGACCACGGCGTTGGCCACCCCGTCGATGGCCGGGGGAAAGGAATCATTGATCAGACATACGTTCCATTGCTCCATAGCGTTCTCCAATCCATATCAGCTCAATTCCAGTCTCAGGCTGCTGCCCCGTTCGGAGTTCTTCACCCGGACTTTCTGGGGGATGGACTCGTCCAGCTTGTCCACGTGGGAGATGACGCCCACCAGCCTGCGCCCCTCGGACAGCTGGTTCAGCACGTCCAGGGCCTTGTCCAGCACGTCGTCGGAGAGGGTGCCGAAGCCCTCGTCGATGAACAGGGCGTCCAGCTGCCGGCCGCCGGCGTGGCTCTGGACCACGTCGCTCAGGCCCAGGGCCAGGGCCAGGGAGGTAAAGAAGCTCTCGCCGCCGGAGAGGGACCCGGAGGGGCGCTGCAGTCCGGTGTTGTTGTCCAGCACCTCGATCTCCAGGCCCGCCACGGCGTTGCGCCGCTCGGCCTCCGCCTTGTGCACCAGCTCGTAGCGGCCGCCGCTCATCAGCTCCATGCGCCGGTTGGCCGCCTCCAGGATCTCCCGGAACACCGCGCCCATCACATAGCGGTCGAAGCTGAGCCGTCCGCCTTCGCTGTTCTCGCCGCCCACGGCCAGGCTGGCCAGCCGATCCAGCCGCAGCCAGGCCCCTTCGGTCTTCTCCAGCTCCCGTCGAGCGCTCGCCGCCCGTCCGGCCACCTCCCGATGCTGATTCAGCCGGGCCTCCAGCTCGCCGCAGTCCCGGTTCAGGCTGTCATAGACCCGCTGATGCTCCGCCTGCCGGGCCGCCAGCTCCTCCAGATCCGTATAGACGCTGTCCCGGGTCCGCCCGATGAGCTCGGCGATGCGCCGGGCGGCGCTCTTTTTGTCGTTCTCGTAGTCGCTCAGGGCCTGCCGCTCCCGCTGGAGCCAGCCCTCGCCGTCCAGGCCCTCCAGGGGCGCCAGGAGCAGGGCCACCGCCTCCGGGCCCTCGAAGCCCAGCTCCGCCAGAACGGCGTCTCTCCGCTCCAGGCTTTCGCCGTGTTCCTGCCGCTGCCGCTCCAGGCTGTTCTCCAGCGTTCGGAGACTTCCTTCCGCGCTGTTTCGGGCGGAGGTCACCCGATCCAGGGACTCCTGATGCTCCTTCAGCACCCGGTCGTCCTCCCCCAGGCGCCGCTCCAGCTCGGCCTTCTCTCTCTGCGCGGAGGCCGCGTCCGGGTGGGACAGCTGCCTTGCCAGCTCCGCGCCGGCGGCTTCCGCCCTCGCCTTTCGGGACTCCTGCTCCTTCAGCTCCTCCTGCCGGTCCTCGATGCGCTGCTTCAGCTCCGCCAGGGCCTTCTCCTGCCGGGGAAGCTCCTGCCGGATCCGATCCCGCTCCCGGACCCGGGCTCCGGCCCGGTCCAGCGCCCGGAGGGCGCTCTGCTCTTCTTCTCCCGCCCTGCACGCGGCCGCCTCCAGCTTCTCCTCGCTGATCAGCTCCCAGCTGCCGCACTCGGGCAGCACGGCGGCGGCCTTCTCCACGGCGGTCCGCTTTCTCAGCTCCAGGGCCGTCTGATCGGTCTTCAGCTTCAGGTCCAGGCGGCGGCGCTGCTCCTCCAGCTCGTCGAAGGTCTGCTTGGCCCGGTCCACCTGGGCCTCGTCCGGGGTCTCTGTCTGCCGCCGGGCCAGCTGGCCCAGCTGTTCCCGGCTCAGCCGACTGTTGCACACCGGGCAGGGGGCCTGTCCCTCCGAGATCAGCCTCTCCCGCAGATCCTCCGCCAGCAGGCCGGCCTGACCGGCAATGAAGCGCTCGTACAGCCGCTGATGCTCCCGGGAGGCGGCCAGCGCCTGTTCCTCCAGTACCCGCAGCCGACGCCGGTCCTGCTCCCACCGGTTTTCCGCCTGCCGGATGGCCCGGCATTCCGGGCGAAGGCCCCGGTCCCCGTCCAGAAGCGCCAGGGTCTCCCGGGCCTTTTTCAGCTCCTGCCGGGCCTGCAGTTCCAGAGCGTCGGCGTCGGCCAGCTCATCCAGCCGCTGCCGCAGAGCTTGAAATCCGGCGCTGTCCCGCTCCAGCCGGGCCTGATCCTCCAGGACCTGCCGGTGAAGCCGCTCCTCAGCCAGGGAAGCGCTCCTTCTCTGCTCCTCCAGCCGGGACAGATCCCCGTAGAGGGGCAGCTCCTTCTCCAGCTGGCTGATCCGCCCCAGGGTCTTTTCCCGCCGCTGCCGTACCGGCTCGTCCGCATTCACCCGGGCTCGGGCCTGCGCGCCGTCCTCGTCCAGCACCGCCAGGCGCTGTCGGGTTGCCGTCAGCGTCCTTTCGGTCTCCTCCAGGCTGCTCCAGGCCTTTCTCTCGTTCTCCACCGCGGGCCCGGCGCGGTGCAGAGCGGCCTCGGTGCGTTCCAGGGTCCGGCGCTTCCGGTCCATCTCTTCCGTCCGCGCCTCCAGGCCTGCGAGCTGGGCCTTCTGCCTGTCCAGCTCCAGCAGATCCCGGTTCACGGCCTCCGCCGCGCCTGTCCGGGCGGCATCCTCCTGCAGGGCAAGGTGGGCCTGCTGCCGGGCCTGCTGCCGCTCGTCCAGCATCTGTTCCTCCCCGGCGATCAGCTCCCGCAGGTTCTCCACCAGACGGGGGTGACCGGGGACAAAATCCTCCAGCCGTGCCGGGTCCCAGTCCTCCGGGGGCCGGAAGGACTCCCGCATCAGCAGCTCCAGCTGCCGCTGGGACTGCTCCCGCCGGCCCCTGAGGGCATCCCGGGCGCCCTTGAACAGGTTCTGGTACCACAGGTAGGCGGAATTGTCAAAGAGCTTGCCCAGGATCTCGTTTTTCTTGCCGCTGTCGGCCTTCAGGAATTCCTTGAATTCCCCCTGGGCCAGCATGATGATCTTCCGGAACTGCTCGTCGTTCAGGCCCAGCAGCTCGGTGCATCTGCGGGTGACCTCGCCGGCGCCGTCGGTGACCCGGTCCGGCTCCTCCAGCAGGGCCGTGATCTTTCCCGGGCCGTATTCCTCCCCGGCACCCCGCCTTTTGCTGAAGTGGATCGTCCGGGTGACGGTGTATTCCTTCCCGGTCTGCCGGAAGCGCAGACGCACCACCGTATCCACCGACTTCTTCACGTGGTCGCAGTGGAGCATATCCACCTGCCGGTCGGCGCCGCTGGCCTTGCCGTAGAGGGAAAACATGATGGCGTCGAAGATGGTGGTCTTGCCCGCGCCGGTGTCGCCGGTGATCAGATACAGCCCGCTCTTCATGTCCTCGAAGGACAGCAGGGTGTGCTCCGCGTAGGAGCCGAAGGCGGTCATCTCCAGGCATAAGGGTCTCATGCTCTCCCCTCCTGTTCCAGGATAAACTCCAGCAGCCGGTCCATATCCCGGGGCGCAGGCGCCTCATGGATATCGCTCTGCTCCATCAGCTGCAGGGCCCGTTCCAGCAGCTCTCTGTCAGCCTCGGAGAGCTCGTCCCCGCCGGAGCGGGCGGCGTAAAACTCCGAAAACAGCTCCGGCACGCTCTTCTGCTCCACCGCCCGGGCGCTGAGGGCCGCGGCCCGGCCTGCAAAGGGGTCGTATTCCGAACAGCGCTCCATCAGGATGCTGCCTCTTGCGCGGCACAGATCCTCGAAAAAGGCCCCGATCTCCGGGGACATGCGCCGGTCCGTCAGCACCAGGCGCAGATATTCCCCGGTCCGGGTCTCGGCCAGCTCCCGGTCCCGGAGCTCCTCATACGCGCCCCGCAGCTCCCGCATGGGGTGCAGCGGCGGGATCACGAAGGTCTCGGTGCTCACCTGACCCTTGGGCCCCAGCTCCACCAGCACCGGGCCCTTCTTCGCCTGGCGCAGCTCGTCGAAGTGGTAGCACAGGGGCGAGCCGGCATAGCGCACCGTGTCCCGGCCCACGGGGTAGGCCGCGTGGATATGGCCCAGGGCCACGTAGTCGAAGCCGTCGAAGGCGCTCACGTCGATCTGGCCCACGCCGCACACCATGGACTCGGAGCCGCCCCGGATGCCCTCCTCGCCGCCGGCGGTGACGAACTGATGGGCGATAAGCACGTTGCGCCGGGAAAAGTCCACCGGCTGGACCTCCAGCAGCCTCCGCACCGCCCGGTCGTTGTCCCCCAGGCTCTCCTCACCCAGGCTCTGGGCGATCAGCGCCGGATAGACGTAGGGCATGAGCCAGAAGGTCACCGGCCCCGCCTCATCCTCCAGGGTCACGTGGGTGAGGATGGGCGAATCCGACAGCAGGCCGGAGATGTGCAGCCCCTGCCGGGCCAGCACCGGGCCGGCGAAGGACAGGCGCTGGGCGGAATCGTGGTTGCCGGCGACCAGCATCACCGGGATCCGCAGCTCGGACAGCGCCGTCAGCATCCGGCTGAGAAGCCGGACCGCCTCGCCGGAAGGCGCGCTCCGGTCGTATACGTCCCCCGCGATCACCACCGCGTCGGGCTTTTTCTCCTCCGCCAGCTTCAGAAATTCCGTCACCCAATGGCCCTGATCCCCGTTCTCCAGCAGGGACACGCCGTGGATGGATTTGCCGAAGTGCAGATCCGCCAGATGGAAAAATCTCATACGTCCCACCTCTCCGCTCGTTCTTTCTCATGATATGATAGCATAGGACCGGAAATAAAATCAAGGCCCCCGATATCCCTTGACAAGCGCCGGCCTTTCCCGTACAATGCCCTCGTAGAACTGACAGAGCAGGAGCGGCGCGTTGGTCCCGGGCAAGGCCCGGACCTGGAGTGCCGCGGGCTGGGAAGACGCCCGCGGACGAAACGCAGGACGTACGGTGTCCGCTCCCCTTCCGCTGCCACCTGGGCGCTCCCTTCGTGGCAACCGACACGAAAGGAGTCTTTTTTATGAAGTTTTCCACCCGCCGTCTTACCGTTATGGGCCTGCTCATCGCCCTGGAGATCGTGCTGTCCCGCTTTCTGTCCATCTCCACGCCGGTGACCAAGATCGGCTTCGCCTTCGTGCCGGTGGTGATCGCGGCCGTGCTGCTGGGGCCTCTGCCCGCCGCCCTGGTGGCCGCGCTGGCGGACTTTCTGGGGGCAGTGCTGTTCCCCATCGGGGCCTACTTCCCCGGCTTCACCCTGACGGCCTTCCTCATGGGCCTTTGCTACGGCTTTTTCCTTCGGGACAGTCTCTCCCTCCCCCGGATCCTGCTGGCCTCGGCGGTGCATCAGCTGCTGCTGAGCCTGCTGCTGAACACCCTGTGGCTGGCGGTGATGAACGGCGCGCCCTACGGCCCCTTGCTGCTGACCCGGGTCCCCCAGTGCGCGCTTCTGTTCGCGGTACAGGTGGCGGTGATCCGCGCCCTGGCCGCTCTGCCCGGAGATCTGATTGGCAGAGCCAGGAGGATGCTGGAGACATGAGCAAGCGGGAACAGCGGGCCCTGGCTCTGGCGGCCCGCAGAGCGCTGTCCCCGGAGGAGCGGGCGGAGAAGAGCGCCGCCATCTGCCGCATCCTGGAGGAGCTGGGCCTGACCGGCCCGGTCCTGAGCTATATGGCCATGCCGGAGGAGCCGGATCTGTCCGGGCTGCACCGGGCCCTTGCCCGGCGCGGCGTCGCCGTGGCCCTGCCCCTGTGCGTGGGAAAGGGCGTCATGGAGGCCCGGCTGCCCCGGGGTCCTCTGCGCCCGGGACCCTACGGGATCCGGGAGCCGGACCCGGCGGTTTCGGAGCTTCTGCCGCCGGAGGAGATCGGCGCGGTGCTGGTCCCCTGCGTGGCCTTTGACGGATACGGAAACCGGCTGGGCCACGGCGCGGGCTATTACGACCGCTATCTGCCGCTCTGCCCCCGGGCCCGTCTGATCTGCGTGGGCTTCGAGGCCCAACGCCTGGCCCTGGTGGAGACGGACGCGCACGATCTGCGCATGCACGCTCTGGTCACCGAAGAGGGCTTCTTCTCTTATAGGTAAGATACCGCGCCGCCTGTGGGCCCGATCCCGCGGGCGGCGCCGCCGTTTCTCCCGGCGGATTTTCGGTTCCGGGGCAAAAGCCCTCTTGCGCGGTCCGTCGAAAAGCATTATACTGGGTCGGAAGCTGTCAAACGGAGGAAGCCACCATGAAGCTCATCGACAAACTCTTCGCCGTCAGCCTGTCGCTCATCAGCATCACCTCCCTGGTGGTGACGGTGACGGGCTTTGCGGCCATCCCTCTGCCGCCCCTGGCCGGGCGCATCCTGGCGCTGGTGAATCTGCTGAGTCTGCCGGTGCTGCTGTACTCCACGGTACTGAGCCTGAAGGAGAAGCTGGCCTCCGCCAAAGCCCTGGCGCAGAAGGGACACGGCGCGAAGCCGCTCAAGGCCAGCAACGTCCGGCCTGCGGCTGGGACGGAAGCCGCCCCCAAGGCCGCCGCGCCCGTCAAGGCCGCCCCGCCGGTGAAGGTCACCCCAGCCCCCAGGCAGGGGTCCAAAAAGAAAAAGAAGAAAAAGAAGAAATAAGGAGACCGCCATGAAGCTCATTCTTGCCACCAACAACGCCCACAAAATCGTGGAGATCCGGGCCATCCTCGGCTCCTCCTTCGGTCAGATCCTGTCGCTGAAGGAGGCGGGCATCGACCACGAGACCATCGAGGACGGCCAGACCTTCCTGGAAAACGCGCTGAAGAAGGCCCGGGAGATCACGGACCTCAGCGGCTGCTGCGCCCTGGCGGACGACAGCGGCCTGTGCGTGGAGGCTCTGGGCGGCGCGCCGGGGATCTATTCGGCCCGCTTTGCCGGGGAGCACGGGGACGACGCGGCCAACCGCCGTCTGCTGCTGGAGAAGCTGGAGGGGGTGGAGGATCGCCGGGCTCATTTCGCCTGCGCCATGGCCCTGACCCGGCCCGACGGCAGCGTGGTCACCGCCGAGGGCCGGATGGACGGAGTGATCGCCTTTGAGGAGAAGGGCAGCAACGGCTTCGGCTACGACTCCCTGTTCTATCTCCCGGACCGGGGCTGCACCAACGCCGAGCTTTCCCCGGAGCAGAAGAACGCCATCAGCCACCGCTCCAAGGCCCTGCACGCCCTGCGGGACAAACTGGAGGCGGAGGCCCGGGATTGAGCCCTGCGCTCCTCCCGCCCGTGAAAACGCGGTCGAAGAATTTTGTCTTCGGCCGCATTTTTTTCTTGACGCGTTTAGCGGGATTGTGTAAAGGTAGCACAGCGGACTCTGACTCCGTATGTGAGGGTTCGAATCCTTCTCCCGCTGCCAGATATCGGCTTGAATCGTTACGATTCAAGCCGATTTTCTTTTCTCTTCGGCCGGATTTCGCTTTCAAAAGTGATGCAAGTGAAAAACTGACCCATACCGCGACCCTAACGACCAGGCGGATATCCCAAAAAAATGGGGTAAGCATCGCCGATTGGGGACATCGGCAGCAGCTTGGGAACACCCAATCCCTGAAAGGCTGCAGGAATCTCCTGCGGTGGTGGCTGTGGGTGCACAGACACGATGCTTGCAAAATGAAAGCATTGTTATGGTGGCCATGCTTTCAAATTGCAAGCATGGATCGACGGCGCGGATGCTGCGGCGATCCGACGAAGAGGTTCAGGGGAAGCACCTCGTCCCCTGTCCGCCTTGCCGCAATTTGCGATTTCCGGCCCCGCATTCGCCTGGGGCCGCAAATCGCGCGGCTGCGGAAATTGCGTGCCGCCTGCATCTGCCCCCGGCAGCGGCGGCCCGCAATTCCCACGGCACTTTGCAGATGAAGGCTGAAAGTGTCATAGTGGGTTACGCACTTTCAACGAAGTGCGTAACCCACTTTCTTTCGTCCTGTTATCCGATGAACACCAATGCGGAAGCAATCAAAAACTGCCCGGCATAATAAGTGATGTAGTTCAGCGCAAGGTCGATCGGACGTTCTTTGCCTGTGCCAAAGTAAGTGCCGCTGAGGATCAGATCGGAGATCGCAAAGAAAACACCACCGACAAAGATGAGATTCAGAGATGTTTTCTCCCAGCCGTAATAGAGGGCAAAGCTTCCGGAGATCAGCACCATGGCGAACAAGATCACACCGTAAGCGATCACAACCGACTTGAACTTCCCGTAGCTCAGCTTCATCGGTTTCTCCAGAACCGCATTTCCGATGCTCAGTACAAGGGCGAGCAGGATCGGAACGAATACCGTCATGGGCTTGCCTGAGGGATAGTAAGTCATCAGCATTCCGATGATATACAAGATGTGCCCGACACCGAATACGCAAAAGCCGGCGTATGTGAAAGGCTCATCTTTTTCGGGGAATACATATTTGAGATCCAGCCAGATATCCCCCAGCAGGCCACACACGAGGCCGAGCACCACAAATGGGCAAAGCGGACTGGCGTTACCCTTCGAAGCGGAGAGCCAGGCCCCGTATACGCCAACCATGATGAACAGCATTGACACGACGGACTTTAGCAGCACCGCCTTAACCGAATAAGCCTTGATCTTCTCCCAAATGTACAGGAACAGCAGCACCGTGCCGCACACAAGTAACAGAGGATATAGCATAATAGCGCCTCCTTGTCATTTGCTCTCGACTGCTCTCTCCAGCATCTTTTCATATTCCCGCTTCACTTTCGCCGGAGCGGTGATGCGAACCTTTCCGTCAAAACCAAAGACCCAGCCGAAGAAAGGTTTGCTCGCAGTCACCAGCACGCTGGCCTGAAACGTTTTGCCGTCCACGGGAAAGGTCTCGACGTCTTCTCCAAAGCGATCGACGATGTAGTAGATCTTTTCGTTTTCCGGCTTGATGCGTCCCTCGGCGTAGAGCGTCCGTTTCAGTTCGTCAGCTTTGTTCCGGCTTGAAAGCTGCGTGATCTTTCCGACCAGCTCCTGGCTTTTTTTCGCGGTAATAAACTTGGAGGATTCCACCGCGTCGATCAAAAGCTTCAGCTCCGGCAGATCGAACAGCCGCTCGGCCAGATAGTATTTGTTCTGCGTGGACTTGACCGTGTAGATGTCCAGCCCGAAGGAGCGCAGCTGCTCCATGTCCTCGTAAATCGTGACGCGATGGGCGGAGATGCCGAACTCTTTTTGCAGCGCCTCGATCAACTGATTGGTACTCGGCGGATGATCCTCGTCTGTCTGCTCGTATAAGATTTTTGCGAGATACAGCGCCCGCAGGTTCTTCGTCGTTTCCATTTTCTCATTCTCGGTTCCGACTTTTACCACAAACATTTTACCAGAGTGATCTTTCTCTTTCAATATAAACAAGACCAACCGCAGGCTCTTCTGTCAAAAATTTTTGACACTTCTAATTTCAAAAAGCTAAAAAAGACGGCACGGACAAATCATCCGTGCCATCATCATTTTTGAAGAAAACCTTTGCAGATTTTTCTGCAAAACTGTGAGATGAAATCGAACCGCGCGGGATTGGAAGATTCCCCCGGCGGGGGAAATGTCCGCGCAGCGGACAAAAGGGGGGAGGAGTGCGCAAACCTCAACAAGGTGCCGAAGGACACAAATTCATTTTTGACAGACGAGGCGAAACTTGCTCCTGGCAAGTTTCAGACTGTAGACAAAGTACCCATAGGGAGTGCGAAAGCACTTTCTATGGGTACCTTGTTGTGGTAGAATAGGGATAAGGGGGGCGAGGCGCATGATGACACGAGATGGAGGCAAGAATCGGGATCAGATCGAGTTCACGAGTCTGGACGAGCTGGTGCCGGAAGATCATCTTGTACGGCCGGAAGATCATCTTGTACGCAAACTGGAGAACGCCATCGACTGGAGTTTCATCTACGAGATGGTGGCGGACAGCTACTGCGAGGACAACGGACGCCCCAGCCTTGACCCCGTCATACTGATCAAGCTGCCGGTGGTGCAATATATGTTCGGAATCCGGAGCATGCGTCAGACGATCCAGGAGATCAAGGTGAACACAGCTTACCGTTGGTTTCTCGGCCTTGGGCTGCGCGACCCTGTGCCGCATTTCAGCACCTTCGGGAAAAATTACATGCGGCGGTTCAAGGACAGCGATCTGTTTGAGCAGATCTTCCAGAAGATACTGAAAGAGTGCATGGAAGCGGGACTGGTAGACGAATCGGTGGTGTTCGTAGAT